>DATGEY010000081.1:0-2510 GCA_035309625.1 Candidatus Acidiferrum sp. | reverse complement strand
GATTGTGAGGACGGGACCGCGTATAGTGAAGGCGTGACCAGTGGCCGGCGACCGGGGCCAATGACGAGACGAGAGATTTGCATTGTAGGGCGAATGGATAACAGATAGCAGATAACAGCGAACAGGAAACTTTCGGAAAGCCTCGAGTGAATCGGGGCTTTTGTTTTTTGTGCACAGATTTCCGCAGGGGAGACGCATTGTGAGCCGCGCCGATGGGACGTATGATGCTTTTATTGAGTGCGGGAGCGAAGCTCCCGCTTTTGAGTTTGCGGCCGCACTCAAGAACTTACATTGGGAGTTAGCGCTTACACCGTAAAAGCGGCAGCTCTGCTGCCGCACTCAAAAAGGAAAATATGGCCAGGGAAGATTGCGCGCTGTGCAAGGGAACAGGTTGGAAGCTGGTGCCGCGGAAAGACGGGCCGGCGGGCCAGATGGCCGTGGCGTGCGAATGCGGGATGGAGGAACGCGCGGAAAAAGTGATGGAGCGCGCGCGGGTGCCGAAGCGCTACGAGCATTGCGACTTCGAAAGTTTTTCCACGGATCTTGAGGACGGCAAAACCTGGACGACCCAGCACACGCAGTCACTCGCGCAGGCCAAATTGCTGACCCAGAAGTTCGTGGAGAATTATCCGGGCTCCTCGGAAAAGGGGCTGCTGTTGATGGGAACGGCGGGATCGGGAAAGACCCATCTGGCAGTAGCGGCGCTAAAGGAACTGATTCAAAATGGGCATCGCGGAATGTTCTGTGATTATCGCGAGCTGCTGAAGGAAATTCAGGCAAGCTATAACCCGGCGAGCGAATCTACGGAGATGAGCATTCTAGAGCCGATCCGGAATGTCGAAGTGCTGGTAGTGGACGACTTGGGCGCCAGCAAGCCGTCGGATTGGGTGCGCGACATCATTGAGATTGTCTTGAACGCGAGATACAACCGGAATCTGACCACGCTGATCACCACCAACTATATCGACACCCCGGCGTCGAAGGGCGAGCCAACAAAAGGGCCGGACGGTAAGTGGATTCAAGCCGTCCGCGAAGATTCCCTGGAGCAGCGCATTGGGGTGCGGATGCGTTCGCGGCTCTACGAAATGTGTCGCACGATCGAACTTTACGCCCCCGATTTCCGCCGCGAAGCCCGCCAAGCCGGCCGCGCAAGGGCTTAGAATGCAAAACAGTCAGTCCTCGCGTTGGCGCCTGATGCGGCGGAGAATTCGGTCCCGTGCCGGGCGGGTGCCACTTCGGGCGATTTTGTTCGGCACGATTGTGTTTCTGGTCCAATTGGCTGGTTTTGGCGGGCCCTTTCGTCCCCTTCGCGATCCTCCGCAACTAAGTGAGTTTTGGTGGCATCTTCCCGCGTTGATCGCTGGCTTTGCGGTGGCAATGCTGCTCTGGCCCTGGCGCATCGATCGATGGGACGACTTCTAGTGCCACCAATCAAAATTCAGTTGCGGGCAACCCCGCTTGATTGACACGGGGTTTGCGCGGCGAGTATCCTTTTAAGGCTGTGGCGTTCCCCGCGACCTACCCGCGGCAGGCGGGCGTTTGCAGCATCTCAGTAGTTAGAGACCGAGTTACTTCGAGCAGGAGCACTTCCTCTCTGCCCCGTTGTAACCCCTCCTTGCAATTACCCCGGTTGGGATTCGGCAAGGATTGACTCGACAAAAAACAGGGATAGAAATCCCGGAGGCGATTGAACATGTTTTCTGACCACGATAACCCCGTATCTTCCGCAGCAACCGCAGCAGCCCAGGAAAGCGAAACTCCCCAAAACGCGGAAACCACGCCGGCAGCTGAAGCTCCCGCTACCGCCGCGCCCGTGCAGGCCGTGAAGCCCGAAGAGGCCCACGCCCACGCCGAAGCGCAAGCTCAGACCGCCGCGGTCGACGCCGAAGCCGCCGCTGCCGCCGAAGAGGCCGCCAGCGCGGAGGAGATGAGCAAGCTCATCGACCAGTACGGTGAGCCACAGGAAGCAGCGTCGCAAAACGAAATTATTGAAGTGAAGGTGGTCGCCTACACCGAGCATGGCGTGGTGGTGGACCTCGGCGGAAAGACCGAGGGCCTGATTCCCGCGTCCGAATTCACGGAAACGGAAGTTCCCCGCCCGGACCCCAACTCCACCATCGAAGTGCAGCGCACCGGCGAGACGAAGGACAGCTTCGTCATCGTCTCCTATCAGAAGGTATTGCGCCGCCGCACGTGGGAAAAGCTGGACGCACAGTTCAAAGCCAAGGAAACGCTGACCGCGAAAGTTGTGGACCGCATCAAGGGCGGCCTGGTGGTGGACATCGGCGTTCGCGCGTTTCTCCCCGGCTCGCAGTATGACTTGCGCCCGACGTCGAACCTGGACGGATTGCTGGGCCAGGAAGTGCAGGTGCGCATCACCAAGCTGAATCGCCGCCGCGGCAACGTGGTGGTTAGCCGCCGCGCGCTGTTGGAAGAGGAACTGCACGCGAAGCGCGCCGAGTTGATGGAGAAGCTGAGCGAAGGGCAAACGGTGCACGGCACGGTCAAGA
>DATGEY010000080.1:0-9912 GCA_035309625.1 Candidatus Acidiferrum sp. | reverse complement strand
CGCCGACCCAGACGTCACTCCAGGGGATCCGGACATCCGGAAGGAGCTTAAAAATCATGGCGAACAGCACGGTGATAAAGAGCACCGAGGCCAAGAAATCCACGGAATGGAAGAGCGCCGCGGGGATGGTGACAGAGTTCTCCAGATAATTGGTCATCGCGGTCAGCGCCGCGCTGACTACCAGAGAGACCAGCAGCAAGAAACCGATGCCGAGCACTATTCCAAAACTCAGAAAGCGGCCCTTGAAAAAATTCCACCAGCCGCTCTTAGCGCTGGTGTCCACGTCCCAGACGGTGTTGAGCGCTTCCTGCATTTCGGTGAAGACTCCGGAAGCGCCGATCAACAACACGATGATCCCGATGATGCTGGCAATGGCGCTGTTGGCCGGCTTGTGCGCGGATTGAATCATGGCCTGTACGGCCTGGGCGCTGTCTGGCCCGATCAATCCCTGAATTTCGCCCATGATTTGGCCTTGCACGGCCTGCGCACCGAAAACGAGTCCGGCAATAGAGATGGCGATGACCAGCAAAGGGGCCAGCGAGAAAATGGTGTAGTACGCGAGTGCCGCACCCATGCGAGGAGCTTTGTCATTGCTCCAATCCGTGCAGGTCAGTTTGACCATCTCGAAAACGGCTTTGGGGTTCAGGGCATGGCGTTTGCGGGCTTTATCGATCGCCGGGGTTGAGCTTTCCTGGCAGTCGTCGGTTGGGCGATGAGGCTGCTGCGATTTTCGATCCGCGTGCTCATTGTTGGGCGGACGCCGCGGAGCGATTGCCTTGTCTTCGACTTGATATTCCGCCATTGAACCCTCGCTTGCGCACTTCCGAGTGGCCGGACGCCGGAAGCAGACATAGATACTCCTAGCAGAGCCTTATTTTCGCTGGCGGGCTATCGGGTAGAGTGACGACGGGGAGGGTGCGAATACCCTAGGATGCCCCAGGTCGGGTTCCGCGGTACGTGTTAAACGGCAGGCTGCGGGGCGCGACCGTAAAAGCGGCGGCAAGACCGCCGCACTCCAAAACTTAGGCGGAGGTTTGCGCGGCTTGCTGAATCGGGATTGTTGCGCGCACGGTGGTGCCGGTCTTTTCGGCGCTGATCTCCAGCGAGCCGCCCAACTGCGAGAGGCGCTCGTTCATTCCGAGAATTCCGACGCCGACGCGGTTCATGCGAAGAGAGGAACCCGACAGCAAGTCTTTGGGCAGACCTTTACCATCATCGTGAATTTCGAGGGTGACCGCCTTCGGCGTTTGCGCCAGAAGAATACGAGCCTTTTTTGCGCCGGAATGGCGGTGAATGTTGCTGAGGGATTCCTGGATCACGCGAAAGAGGGCTAACTCCGCCGCTTGCGGGAGGCGCGCCAGGTCTCCAGAGATTTTGAATTCGACTGGAATCTTGGCGCGCTCAGAGAAACCGTCCACCAGCCAGCGTGTTGCGGAGGCCAGGCCGGTCTCATCGAGGAGCGGGGGGTGCAGGAGTTGCGAGATGGTGCGCACGTCGCGAAAGGCATCGTCGATCAGCTGGATGCTCTCCTTCATTTTGGAGGCGTGGGTTCTGGCTTCCGGCGATTTGGCCATGGTGTCGAGGTGCAATTTCGCCACAGCGAGTTTCTGCCCGGTCGAGTCATGTAATTCCCGGGCGATACGCCGACGCTCTTCATCCTGGATCTGCATTAGGCGGCCGGTGAGTTCGCGTAGGTTCTCTTCGGACTCTTTGCGGGCGGTGATGTCGGTGTTGATTTCGAGAATCACGGGCGTGACGTCGCCTTGCTCGAGATAAGCCCAACGGCTGCTCACCACAATGCGCCGGCCATCCCTGCCGGCGTGGATGAGCTCGCCTTCCCAGTGACGATTGCGCCGGAGTTCCTCGAGGATTTCTGGAAAGGGCTGAGGGAATTGTGTTTTCAGCAAGCTGTGAGTGGTCTTGCCCAGCGCTTCGTTCCTTTTCCAGCCATACAATTCCTCAGCGCCATGATTCCAATACTGAATCCGGCCTTCGAAATCGCGGACCATGGAAGCATCGTGAGCCAAGTCCAGGAGGGCCAGTTTCCGGCTCAGGGACTCGGTCTGTCGGCGCTTTTCCGTGACGTCTTCGATGGACAAGAAAATCAAGAACTCCCCTTGCCTAGGCTCGAGGCGACGGGCGTTGAGAATCATGATGCGCTCGCCGAGATGTTCAAAGTTGTGGCGGACCTCGAAATCGTCGATGCGTGTCTTCCGGTGAGTGATGCTCTCGAGCAAATCGCGCAGGGCGGGAATGTTCCACTGGCGGTTGCCGAGGTCAAAAATGGACTTCTGAATGACGGCCGACGGTGCGACTTGAAACGATTTGTAGAATGGAGGATTGGCCACCACGACGCGGAGCTTGGCGTCCAGAATCAAGATGGACTCGCGCGCACTCTCGACCAAAGTGTCGGCGTAGGCGCGGGTCTGCTCGAGAAGGCGCTTGAGGGCATCGATATCCTGGAAACTGATGACCGCGCCTTCGATTTTGTTTTCGGACGTTTTGTAAGGGCGGGCGCGCATCAGGTACCAGGCGCCGGCGGAGTCGCGCACCTCAGCTTCCTGGGGATTGCCGGTTTCGATGGTTTGACGCGCGACTTGTTCCAAATTGTCCAACTCCATGTTGGGACGAACCTGGCCCAAGCGGCGGCCAACGTCATTGGGAAGGAGGTTTAGGAGCTTTTCCGCGGCGGGCGCAAACCGGCGGATGCGCGCATCGCTGCCGACGATGACTACCGGAATATTTACGTTGCCCAATAAATTGAGCAGGTCATTATTGGCGGTGCTCAATTCCACATTGCGGTTGTTCAACTCTTCGTTGACGGTGGTGAGCTCCTCGTTGCTGGATTGCAGCTCTTCTTTCGCCGTTTCCAGCTCCTCGTTGGTGCTTTGCAGCTCCTCGTTGGAGGACAGGATCTCTTCGTTTGCGGTCTTGAACTCTTCCAATGTGGTTTCGTGCTCTTCGATTAAGCCCTGCATCTGGGTATGGAGCTGCTTTATCTCGCGGGTCAGGCGCTGATTCTGTTGTGCGAGCGGAGTCTCCTTGCCGGGCGCAGCGCCCGCCGAATGCTGCGCGGGCACTTTGGCGGGCTTGACCGGAGTATCCTGGAACACGACCACATAAAATCGCTCACGCGTGCCCTCACCCTGAACGGGGATGACTTCCAAGTTGATTTCGCGGGTGCCACCATTGGACTGGATGGAGACACCTTCCTTACGAACGGAGACATTCTCCTTCTTGGCGGTGTGCAACGCGGCGCGCAGGTCGATCAATAAGCCTTCGCGGGCCATTTTGGCGAGGCTAAAGGTGGGATGGCCGGTGGCCGGTTCGAGATAGGGACCGGTCTTGCCGCGGAACTGGACGATTTCCATATCTGAATTGAGGACGATGCTGGCGGGAATAAAGCGGTCCGCTAAAACGCGTTCGACTTCTTTCTCGATACCGAGAGCGGGAGGGGGAGTTTTGGCGGATTTGGCGCCGGCGGGACGGCGCAAGGAATAATCCACGCCTGTGAAGTAGGAGACGAGCCGCGAGGTGGTGCCCTTGCGCTGATAGATTTTGTATTTTTTGTCGAGCAGCGTGAAGTGATCGGAGAATACGCCCAGACTTTCGGCGCCGCCCAGCATCAGGTAACCGCCAGGGTTGAGAGCATAGTGCACGGTGGGGATGACGCGCTTTTGCAGCTCTGGCCCCAGGTAGATGAGCAAGTTGCGGCAGCTAATTAAATCGAGATTGGAGAACGGCGGGTCCTTGGCGATGTTTTGCTTGGCGAAGATGCACAACTCGCGGACGAACTGATTAATCTGGTAGCCCTTATCGACTGGCGAAAAAAAACGTTTGAGACGCGCAGCCGCGAGGTCCCCGACAGCGGCTTCCGAATAAATTCCCGCGCGCGCGCGATCCAGCGATTCCTCGCTGACGTCGGTGGCAAAAATCTGAATGGGCCTGGAAGTCGCAGCCGATGAGGACTTCGTGTTGGCGGGACCAAGATACTCCAACAGAGCTATGGCCATGGAGTACGCCTCTTCGCCGGTGGAGCAGCCGGGAATCCACACGCGGATGGGCCAACTGGAGGGCTTGCGATTTTGCACCAGGGCCGGGAAGACTTCCTTGCGCAGGGCCTCGAAGGCGCCGGGGTCGCGGAAGAAACCGGTGACATGGATCAAAATGTCGCGGTACAGCTCATCCAGTTCGGTGGGGGTGTGCTTGACCAAGCGCACGTAATCGGCCAGCTTTTCCGCGCGGTTCAAGACCATGCGCCGCTTGATGCGACGTTGCAGCGTACTTTGCTTGTAGTGCGTGAAGTCAACGCCCTTGGCCTCGCGGAGCAAAGTGAAAAGCCCATTGATATCGGGTGTCGCCGCGGGCCCCAGAAGCTCCCCTTGCCGCGTGGGAACTCGAGAAACGTAGGGATGCTTTTCGATGCGAGCGAGTTCGTCGGCTATACCCTTGGGCGGCAAGACAAAATCGATGCCGCCCGCTTCCACGGCGCTTCTGGGCATGCTGCTGTACTTGGCGGTCCCTTCATCCTGGGCAAAGGTGATGCCGCCGACGGATTTGACGGTGAGGGCCCCGGAGGTGCCGTCGGAAGCGGTTCCCGACAAGATTACGGCGATGGACCTATCCCCGCAGTCTTCGGCCAGGGAGTGCAAGAAGCTATCGATGGGACGATGCTGGCCGCGGCCGAGAGTCCGCGCGGACAAGCGCAGCACTCCGTCGCGGATAGCCAAATCGGCGTTGGGAGGAATGACATAGACATGATTGCTCTGCACCGCGGTTCCGTCTTTGACTTCGGTAACCGGAATTCTGGTGGAGCGCGAGAGAATTTCCTCGAGGGCGCTGGTGTGCGTGGGATCCAGATGCTGCACAAATACAAATGCCATGCGGGTGGTTTCGGGTAACTCGGCCAAAAGCCGGGAGAACGCTTCTAGACCGCCCGCCGAGGCACCTACGCCGACCACCGGGAAGGCGTTCGCGCGTGCAGGCCGACTCTCCTCGCCGGCAGCGCGCGAGGGGGCAGCACTTCGACGCTTCGGCTTGGCAGGTGAAGGCTTCTTCAACGTGAACACCCCACGCCACCGAAAGGACCCGCGGCAGGAGCGGAAGAAGGAGCCAGATCGGAGCGACGGCAGTCGTGAGGCGATACTAGCCCGCACATAATCGACGTGTCAATCCAAGCATTTATAGACAAAATGATTCGGGCGCCACCCAAGATTACGGGGCAGCGGAAATCCACCACAAGACCCTGGCCACGATATGCCAGCCGGAGGTCTTGCCCAGCACGACGGCTTCATACTCGCGGTTTTCCGACTCCAGAACGTCAAATTTTGGATAGCGGCGCAAGCGCGAGACGCACAAGCCTCGCTCCTCGCTGGTCACAATCACGATCTTCCCGTCCAGGTGAGAACGGTCGGTCTGAGAGGAATCGACGGCGGCAATATCGCCATCGTGAATTAAGGGCTCCATGGAATGCCCGCGCACGCGGAGCAGGCTCGTGTAACCCGGGTTGGGGCACCACTCTGCGGGAGCGCCCATAATTTCTTTGGTGGGAATCTGGCTGAGGCTTGCTTTGCGGTCGCCCTGGCCGCCGTGCGTTCCGGCCACCGCCTGTAGCACAGGAATGGGCACGATCTTGGCTTTATGTTGCTGCTGCTTGCCGCCGCTGCCCGCTTCCGCAAGATCCAGCATCGGATCCGCTGCCAATTGCCTGCGCTCGCGCAGCGGCAGAGCGCGTAGCACGTCGCTGCTCTGCAGACCGGCCTTCTCCCAATAAAACCAGCAGTCCGATTTTCCAGCAAGCTTACCCAGTTCGATATAGTAGTGAGCGGTCGGTGCCAACTGGCCATTTTCCCAGCGCGAGACGGTCATCGCGGAACAATCCAGCGATCTGGCCAAGTCCCCTTGCGAGACGTGCAGGCGCTGGCGTAGTTCGCGGATTTGTTGCGCCCATTCGCGATTCGCACGGTCTTTCCTTGGTTTTTTCACAACGAGATCACCGCTGTTCGCAAACATCATTGTAGACCTCACGCCGCCCGCAAAACCATGGGAAAGCGCACGGAGGCGTCCTCCAAGACTTGCTGAATACGGGCTCGGCGATATCACGCCGGTAGAGCGCCTCGTCCGCCAGCGCGGTTTTCCCACAAGAGAACCTGACGGGGCCTGAGAGTGATGCTTGTAGATGCTATGCCTGGCAGGGCTCGGTGTCTATTGATGTTTTGACCCCAAAATTGAACGCAAGCTTGCCGTCCTTTGTAGGGAGCACGCCCCAGCGGAGTTTTGTACCAGTGCAAAAGGCCATTGCCCCGGCTAACGCGCGCGATGTACCATAGCCGTTACCCACGACCTAGGCGTGGGCGAAAACCCCAGAGGATTGAGACGTCTTATGGACGCAACGGAAAAGACCAAGAACGCCCCGGACCTGCAATGCTTACCTTCTCTTTGCCGTGGCCTCTATAACCGGGTGGCGCAAAAACTGGGGTGCGATCCTTCCTATGTCAGCCGCGTGGCCCGCGGTGAGCGGACCTCGAAAGCGATTTCGGAGGCACTCCGCGCGGAAATTACGTGGGCGATGGCCAATATTGGTTTCGAGAACGGATCTGGGAAAAAAGCTAACGGGACGAACGGCAAATCGGCTGGGTCTCGAAAAGGCGCTGATCTCTAATTGGAGTTGCACTGCCGAGAGGCGGCAGGGCCCCCTACCTCATCTTGCTTCCCCCTCCAAAGTGGGTCACTTTACCGTCGTGAACCGCGGCAATGTACCGGCCGCCGATCAAGAATTGCATAACCTTCGCGCCTTGGCGAGCCAGGTGCGCCCAGCGCGAGCCGGTGGCGGGATTCTGCTCCAGCCCACGGATGCGTTGCCCGGCAAATTCAAAATCGACTTGAAGCAGCGCGCGTTTCGGCGTGGATTGCACTGCGTAGCTGTCGTCGCCAAGAACAACGCGCTTCTTACGTTCCACCAGCGCTTGCTTCCATACGCTTAGCAGCGCCTCGTCCAGTTCCAATTCCGGCTTTTCGGTACTCATCGGCCAAATCATAGCGCACCTCTGCTACCATCTTGGCGCCGAGCCCGGTAGGGAAGCTGGATTACCGCTGGTTCGGAGTTTCCAACTTTGCGCGCAAGCCTCCTTCAGTGATGCCTCCAGGAGTAGCGCGCCTATAAATTCGGGAGCGCTATGAAACGCCTACTATTCGGAGCGTCGCTGCTGTTCGCCGCTGGTTCCTTCGCGCAAACTCCACCAGCGCCGGTGGTCTCGCCGGAAGTCCACAGCAATAATCAGGTGACGTTTCGCTTTCGTGCGCCGAATGCCAAGGAAGTAGCGCTGTCATTGGAGGGCGTCGCGAAAGATCAGCCGATGCAGAAGGACGAGCAAGGCGTCTGGAGCATTACCACGGAGCCCCTTGCGCCGGACTTCTACGGCTACTCGTTTGTCGCCGATGGCGTGCGCCTTATCGACCCGTCCAATTACTTGATGAAACCTAACATCCTTTCCACGCAAAGCCAGGTGCATGTGCCAGGGCCGGGTTCGTTGCCGTGGGAAACGGGGGACGTGCCGCACGGCGAGATTCACCACCATTTCTACAAATCCAAGGTGGTCGGCGACCAACGGGATTTTTACGTCTACACGCCACCGGGATACGATCCGCGCGCGAAGCAGACCTATCCCGTTTTGTACCTGCTGCACGGCTTCAGTGACGACGCCAGCGGCTGGACCGCGGTCGGACGCGCCAACGTCATCCTCGACAACGCAATCGCGCAGGGTAAGGCCAAGCCGATGATCGTGGTTATGCCGCTCGGCTATGGCGCGCCCGAAATTCTCAAGCTCGGGTTTGGCGGCTTCCGCAACAATGAACTGCGCGACCGCAACTTTGCGAAATTTCGCGAAGCTTTGCTTACCGAAGTCCTTCCGCAGGTGGAAAATAGCTACACGGTGGCTAAGGGCCGCGAATACCACGCCATCGCGGGACTTTCCATGGGCGGCGCGGAATCTTTATTGACTGGTCTAAACTCCTTGAATCAGTTTGCGTGGATTGGTGCTTTCAGTTCCGGCGGGCTCCCGGAGGAATTCGAGAAGGACTTCCCGGCTCTGGATTCGCGGGCAGATCAGCAATTGCATTTACTGTGGATTGCGTGCGGCACCGACGACCGGCTAATCGATTTGAATCGAAAACTCCGTGCGTGGTTGGCGTCCAAAGGCATTCGGCATATAGATATCGAGACGCCCGGAGCCCACACCTGGATGGTATGGCGACGCAACCTCGCCTCTTTTACGTCGCTCCTTTTTCGATAGGAATATACAGTTTTGTACTTAGAGGGGGCTTCTGCTAGTCTGTACGAGTTCCCAGCCCTCGGAACGAGGGCCCTTGCAACAAACAACCGAACCATTTGCGCACGTTTTGCTGTTTGCTTGTCCCGTATGCAGCCGGCCGCTAGCCTCCGCTTGCGCCAGTGCGAAACGCAGCTTGGAAGACGCGGACGCGCATTACTTCAATCCGCGTTGCCATTGCGGCTGGACGGGACCGGTCGCCGGACTGGAGGCGGTAAAGCACTGGGTACATCCGTGGCAGGAGATTGACACTACCGCCGGAATGGCACAACCCGGCGACGGCACTTGTAGCGGAAAATCTCAAACCGTTTGACGCGATGTTGGCGTGGGCCGCCCCAAGGTGTCGTGATTTCCACGCCGGAATAAGGCTTACTTTTGGCGAAGTTGTTCGATCCACCGCGATAGCAGGTCGTGGCCGGAGGGCTCGATGTCAATAAATTCGACGCCCATGCCGATGCGCGGCTTGACGATGCGCACCACCGCCAGCCCTTCTACCTTTTGGCCCTTTCGCGAAAGTATGACTCGCCCACGCGCTTTCAGCGCCAGCGGCTTGCTGGTGCAAATGAAGCAGCCGCCCAGGGAAATGTCGGAAGTTACGCCGGTGGAGTGCGTGCCGGTCTCGAGATCAATCAGTTCGGCATCCGCGGCAAACGGATAACGAATCGCATAACGACGGTCGCGCACGCCACTCTTGCGCGAGAGGCCCTTGGCGATGTGCTCGTCCATAGAGATGACGTTGCTCACGGATGTTAGCCGCCGAGATGCCGACGGATCAGTACGAGAGGGACAAATCCCGTCGATTTAGTTTGCCGCAAGACCCGTGTTCCAGTTTGCTTCTGTTGAATTTGCATGGCGAAAGAGGCAACACGGCGATGGCCTGATCCCTAATCCCCGCCGGGGGCCTGCGGCGCGGCGCGTTATTAGTGGGTACGACAAAGCGCGCGCCAGGGACCTTCTTGCCAAATGACGCTGTGCTAGCCTGAGAATTGCAGGTTTTCTGCGCTAAGGAACCCATGCGCTCCGAAGGGCTTCGCCAAAGTGATCGCGTCAATCTCCGCATGCCCATCGAGGCATCGTGGTTTGCGTCCGGCGGCGTGGTCATGAAGCAAACCGCGCAAACCCTGCTGGTCAGCAAGCATGGCGGAGTCTTGTGCCTAGCCGAGAAGATGTCGCCGGGACAGGAGCTTACTCTGCGCCGCCAGATTGGGGATTTTTCCAAGACGGCGCGGGCGCGCGTGCTGGCGGAATTCGACCGCGAGCCGGAAGGTTTCCTCTACGCCTTTGTGATCCTAGAGCCGCGCGACGATTTCTGGGGCATTGACTTCCCTGCCCCACACACCGCGGAGGACGCGCTGGCGCGCTTGCTGATGGAATGCAGCTTTTGCCAGCGCCGCGAAGTCGTTTATCTCAATGAGCTGCAATTAAAATCATTCGAGGTACGCAAATGCGTGGCGCGGCTTTGCACGCACTGCGACGCGCCGTCCATTTGGATTGAAGCGCAATCGGCAACCGCGCAGGAGCCGGTTGCACCGAAACCTGCTGAAGAGCGAGTCAATCCGCATCGCAAGAAGAACCGCGTGAAAGC
>DATGEY010000079.1:0-27545 GCA_035309625.1 Candidatus Acidiferrum sp. | reverse complement strand
GATACGGATGTCATCGCCGCCGCCGATCGCCTCGGCTTGGCCATGGTCTTCACCGGCATGCGTCACTTTCTCCATTAGTCGGCGCTGAACTACTCAGAAAAAGCCGGAGCGCGCCGTTCATCCCGCTCCCCGCCTGCAGGTTTGCACACGCTAAGTCCCGCCCCAAAAGTCGGTATTCACGAAATCCGGTCCGATGATGGCATCGCGGCCCAGCGTGCCAGGATGGCAAACACCAGCCACGCATGGAGAAACCAGCACCGACTTGTTGGCGAACCATTGCGCCGGGTTGCCGGTAACCGAGATCGGGCCGGTGAGATCGGGCCTGACGGTTAACGAAATTCCGGGTGCCGGGCCAATCGCCACGTTTGGACTGAGCGCACTTCCGCTTTGCGCCTGAGTCACAAAGCAGGGGGCGGGTTTGTGGCCGTTTGAAGAAAAAGGGCGGCCAAAAGCCTGGCCGCCCCTGGAACGAGTGAACCGAAACCGCCCGCTAGAACTGAACCTTCATCGTAAACTGAATCTGCCGGGCAGAGCCGAAGTCGCCGGTTGGGAAACGCGTGCTCTGGATCAGACCAAAGCCGCTGAACGCGTTTAACTGTGGATTGCCGAAGTTGGGGTGATTAAAGACGTCGAACATCTCCGCGCGGAACTGCAAGTTAAGTCTCTCGGTAACCTTGGTATCCTTAGTAACCGAGAAGTCGGTGTTGAGAAAGTTCGGGCCGATCACCGAGTCGCGGCTCATATCGCCTGGGTGACAAACGGACCCGATGCAAGGTTTCGAGAGAACCGAGGGATTCGCGAACCACTGATTTGGATTACCAGTGGTTTGAAGGGTTCCGTTGATGTCTGGGCGAACGACCAGGGAGATTCCGGTACCCGGTCCGATAATTGCGAAGGGATAGAGTGGATTACCGCTCTGGGCCTGGGTGATGATTCCCAATTGCCACCCGGAAACAAGGCGGCTGCCCTTGAACGGCAACTGATAGAAGCCGCTGAGCACAAAACGGTGGCGCACGTCGAACTCCGAGGGACCGTAATCGGCGCGCGGGTCATAGGCATTCTGCAGCGGAATACCTTCCGCCGTGGACAGCGAGTTGTAATCGAGTGACTTTGCGTAGGTATAAGAAGCCAGGAACTCGAAGCCCTGCGAGAAATGTTTGTTGAGGGTCAGCCAAAGCGCGTTGTAGTTCGAGTTTCCGCCGCTGTTCACTTGATTGATGTTCCCAAATGGGCAGGGAGGGTTGGGAGCCGCGCACTGGGCCGGCAATACCGGACTGGTGAGTGGGAGGGCAGCGAACGGCCGGGTGCTGTTGTACACGTTTCCCGTCACGAACGGCTGGTTGATATTCTGGGTGAGCTGAAGGTGGGTGGCCTTCAGACCCACATAGGCCGCACTTACCCCCATACTAGGGGTAATCTGCCGCTCGATCGTGAGGTTCCAATCCTGGGCGTACATATTGTCGAAGCCGGGGTTGATCGCACTGGGTCCCAGACTGACTCCGACAATGGCTGCGGAGGGGTTCTCGAGGGTAATGGCACTCGTAGCGGAGCTGGCATTGACGGGCAATGCAAACGGAGGGTTCCCACTCAGGCCGGTGACGATATTCATGGTCGGGTCTTGGGTGGTGATGGCGTAAGCGGCGCGAATTGAGGTCTTGCCGTCCTTAAAGGGGTCCCAGGCGAAGCCTATGCGGGGCTCGAAGTTCATATTGTTAGTCTGGTATGGCTGGGAGGCCGGAATCAGCTCGCCGGTGCTTGAGTCAAAGTTTGTGAAACGATCGCCCGCCGCCGAGGGACTGGAGTTCCACTCATAGCGAAGGCCGACGTTGATGGTGAAATTTGGCTTCCATTTGAAGCTATCTTGGGCAAAGACGCCATAGGACGGCTGCAACAGACGATCGTTTCCAGCTCCCAGCAAGACACTAAAGCTGACGGCCTTGTCGTTGAGAAAGTTCGCCAAGCTGGTAAAGCCGAAACTGCCCACGTTTTCCGCGATGTTGTTGCTGTACTGACGCCTGATTTCCCCGCCGAAGGCAAAGGAGTGCCGTCCCTTGAGCCAACTCAGAGTGTCGTTTATGACCCCAGTGGTATCACCGCGACCCTGGGGCTCACCCGCAGGTCCGCCGAAGGCCATCGCCCCAGAAACCGAGATACTGGGGATTCCCACGCCCACAGGTGAACCGCTGGGGAGGGTGATATCAAAATTCGACGCATCGAGCGCGGTCGGGGTGAAAGTCAAGTGAATGCGGTTAAACCCGAGGCGCACGGTATTGTAGAGCGCCGGCCCAAACGTATGATCTTCGCTAATGGTCATGAGCTGGCGGAAGCCGTCCCGGGTGTCGCCGAAACCGGGGAGGTTCGCACCGGCGGTTGGCTCTTCGCGGAGATCCTTTTGCACCACGTAATAGCCGTGAATGCGGTCCCGGTCCGATAGTTCATAGTCAATGTCCGCCGAGCCCTGATTGAGGCTGACATTCGCCACCGCAGAGCCGGTAAATCGATTGAAGGTCGTGGGATCGGCGGGATTTCCCGTTCCCACCAGATTTGCCGCAGGAACCAGAGTCAGCAACTGCTTTACCGCGGATGAGGATACCGCTGCGATTTGCTGCTGGCTGGGAACTATGCTTCCAATCGACAGTGCTTGCCGCTGCCGGATACCCTCATAGGCCAGGAAAAAGAAAGCCTTGTTCTTCTTGATTGGTCCTCCGGCGTCCACGCCGAAATCGTTGCGCTTGAAGGGAGCTTGCACAAGCGGGTTACCCTTGGAATCCACCGCGGGGTTGAAAAAATTTCTTGCGTCGAGGGCATTGTTCCGGAAAAAGTCAAACACCTCCCCGTGATATTCGTTGGTGCCGGAACGGGTTGCCAGGTTTACGATGGCGCCGGCATTGCGTCCGTATTGCGCCGGAAAGGTCGAATTGTCTATCTTGTATTCCGCAAGTGTATCGATCGGCGGTTGGAACGTAATCTGGTTCTGCACCGGGTCGTTCAGGTTGATGCCGTTGACCAGCCAGTTGGTGGTATCCTCGCGCTGCCCCGCGGTGTTGATGCCGAACGAGCCAAGGCCACGGAGCGGCGCCGTCAGGAAGCCGTTCGCCGGTGGCGTCACCGTCCCGGGAGTTAAAAGCGCGAGATCGGTGAAATGGCGTCCGTTCAGAGGAATATCCTGCACGGTCTTATCGCTGATAACCTGGCCCACCCCGGTTGTAGCCGTTTCGACCAGCGCGGAATCCGCGGTAATTTCCACCTGTTGCGTGACCGCACCGATTTGCAATCGTACGTCCTTGGTGACCGCTGTCGCGACTTCCAGTTGGAGGTCTGCAATCACCAACGTCTGAAATCCGGGCGCAGTTACTTCCAGGCGATAAATTCCTATCGGCAGAGCGGGGAATAAATACGCGCCCGCAGCGTCCGTTTGTCTCGTGCTTTCAACGCCGGTGGCTTGGTTCCTGGCCACAACTTTCGTATTCGGCACCACCGCGCCTGTCGCGTCCGTCACCGTGCCGTTCAGGCTCGCGGTGGATTGCGCGCGCGCCACGACGTTAAAACCGGCAAGCAGCAGACCCAGCAAGACCACCTGAAACGCTCTCCGCCTGCCGCGAAAAGCTCGGATGTAGACTTCCATGTTATCTCCTTTTTGTCTCGCAAGCGGCAAAGGGGACACCTGCCTTGCGCACCGATCAGCCGAAGGTACTGGACCACCAATCTATTTTTGGATCTTGGGGAATGGCCGCCACACCGACGCACCACTCCCACGTGATCAGATGGCAATCTTGGGGCCAGACATGCGGTCCTACTAGCTAACAGGAAGTGCAATAGTCTGAATAGCTTAGCGACTCGGGCAATTGGAAATACTGTTACTTAGGCGTAGGCCATACAGAAACCTGAATGAACTTATTAAATGTCGTAGTCCATCTGCCTATTACCTTCGATAGACTATCTTGAGCCGCTCCTCCAAACCCCGCGGTCGTCTGACTCAGAAATGACATCGGTGCACCGCTCAAATCGCGGTAATATCCCGTCCGGTTAACTCGGTTTAACTCACACGGAGGATTGAGCTTTGAAGATAAAGACGGGGCGGAGAGCATTTTTGCAGACCGGACTGGCCACCGGGTTCGCGGCGGCGGTAGCTCCGGTGATGCGAGTGGAAGTTAGCGAACCGCGTGCGCGAACCGCGGACTTGCCGCCGTCACCCGAATTTGAGCTGGAGGAAGTAACCATTGCGCAGTTGCAGGACGGCATGGCGGCCGGGAAATACACGGCGCGAGAGATTGCCGCCAAATATTTGGAGCGCATCGAAGCGCTGGA
The DNA here is from genome assembly GCA_035309625.1 of Candidatus Acidiferrum sp. Classification (GTDB taxonomy): domain Bacteria; phylum Acidobacteriota; class Terriglobia; order Acidiferrales; family UBA7541; genus Acidiferrum. Next base: position 23,237 of record DATGEY010000079.1, on the reverse strand, counting down.
TAAACGCGGGCCGGCGGTGAATAGCGTGATGGAGGTAAACCCGGATGCGCTGGCTTTGGCAATGGGTGCCGACATGGATCGCAAGGCCCATGGGCCGCGCGGCCCGCTGCACGGAATCCCGGTGCTGATCAAGGACAACATCGATACCGCGGACAAGATGATGACAACGGCCGGCTGGCGTTGGTTGGCTCCAAGCCGCCCAAGAATTCGGCGGTTGCCCAGAAGCTGCTCGAAGCGGGCGCGGTGATCCTTGGTAAGACCAACTTAAGCGAGTGGGCCAACATTCGTTCGCGGCATTCAACCAGTGGCTGGAGCGGACGCGGCGGGCAGACCAGGAATCCATACGCTCTGGACCGCAACCCCTGTGGCTCCAGTTCGGGTTCAGGCGCGGCGACATCGGCAAACTTTTGCGCCGCAGCCGTTGGCACCGAGACCGATGGATCGATTGTGTGCCCGTCCTCGGCCAACGGCCTGGTGGGGATCAAGCCCACCGTCGGCCTCGTGAGCCGCAGCGGAATCGTGCCCATCTCGCATAGCCAGGACGGCGCGGGGCCAATGTGCCGCACGGTGCGCGATGCCGCCACCGTACTGGGCGCATTAACCGGGGTAGACGCGGATGACCCTGCGACAGCCGCAAGCGAGGGCAAGGCCTATACCGACTACACGCAGTTCTTGAAGCCAGACGGCTTGCGCGGCGCGAGGATCGGCGTCCTCCGCAAAACCTTTGGCTTCATGGACGCGGTGGACAAAGTGATGGAGTCTGCATTGGATGCAATGAAAAGAGAGGGTGCCACCCTGATCGATCCCGTCGAGATCGAGACCGCGGGAAAATGGGGCGAGAGCGAGATGACCGTCTTTATGTACGAATTGAAAGCCAACCTGAACGCCTATCTGGCTCGCCCCGGGTTCCATCCGCCGGTGAAAACATTGAAGGAGATTATCGAGTTCAACGAGAAGAATCGCGAAAAAGAAATGCCCTATTTTGGCCAGGACTTTTTCTTGAAGGCGCAAGCCAAAGGAGGCCTGGACAGCAAGGAATACATCGATGCGCTGGAAGAGAATCATCAGCTGGCGCGTAAAGAAGGGATCGACGCCACCATGGATAAACACAATCTCGATGCGTTGGTGGGGCCGACCGGCGGCCCGGCCTGGCTCACGGATTTGCTGGATGGCGATCATTTCGGCGGTGGCAGTTCCGGTGCGGCAGCGGTGGCGGGCTACCCCAACATTACCGTTCCCGCCGGGTTCGTGTTCGGCATGCCGGTAGGGGTTTCGTTTTTCGGGCGAGCGTGGAGCGAGTCCGTCCTGATCCGTCTGGCTTATGCGTTTGAACAAGCCACAAAAGTAAGGAAACCGCCCAAGTTTCTGCCCCACGCCGATCTCAAGATATAAGGGTGCTCGGGAATGGCGGCAGATGCCGCTACTGGCCGCAAGCGAAGGGAAGTAGCAATTGCTGGCCTGCGTAAATGCGATTGGCGTCCGTGATTTCCGGATTGGCCTTCGCAATGCAGCGCCACGCGGCGGCGCGGCCGTACGTTGCCTTGGCAATCTTCGAGAGCGAATCACCCTCTTGAACCGTAACTCTTAAATCCGATTTCAGACCTGTGATGTTGGCGGGCAGCACAATTTCGGTCCCAGCGGCAATCCGCTTGGGGTCGACGATGCCAGGATTCGCCGCCAGCAACTCCTGCCAGCGCGATCCGTGGCCCAGATTCTGTTGCGCCAATTTCCAAAGCGAGTCGCCGGGTTGCACGGTGATGGTGCGCTGCGAGCGAACATTTTCGATCGTGGCGGACGGTGCGACCGATGCAGCCACAAGTGGAGGTTGAGCGGTCGGCGCAATCGCTGTCAAATTAGAGTTTGGCGCGGACGGCGCTATAGCCGCAGCTACGTTCGGGCGAGTTGTAGCCGGAGCCGCTTTTGGCTGCGGAGTGGCGGACAGGGTTCGCGAAACGGATGGGGGAGCTGGCGCCAGACGTCGGGTGAATGGGTCGACACGCCGCAGCGGCGCCGGATTGGGAACAACGGGAGCGACCGCAGCCCCAGGGTGCGCCGGCAAGAAATTAGGATGCGCTGGCGAAAAGTCGGTCGCTGGGCGCGCAACCTTTGGCAACGAAACGGTCGGATCAAGAGACGCCGTGGGCGCGGAGCTGGGTAGCACCGGAGCGACCGTGGGGTGGGGGCGCGCGGGTACAAGATTGGGGTGTGCCGGGGCAAAGCTGGGCCGCGGCGGCGCCACGTCCGGTACCGAAATAACCGGATCGGCGAAGACCGGTTCATCAAAGGGAAGGTGAAACGCGTCTGGGTTCTGCAAGGCCCGCTTGGCGTCGCGATAGCGGCGCGCGATATCGCCCAGCGGAAGTTGCGGGATTTCGGCGTTGGCATCCAGCGCAGGCTGCGCCTCCGCAGCAGCGGGCGGCGCTTTGCGGCTGGCTTCGACGCGCGCTTCGTCCTCGGGAGTCAGGATCGTGGCGCGTCGCAAATCCTCGTCCGTGTAGACATGCTTCGATTTCTTCTGCTCCTCTTTGCGCGCACGTTCCTGGCGGGCGGCTTCGACCACGTCCTGTGGCGCGCGCGCGCGGCATTGCGCGGCGCCGGCAAGTAGACACGAGCACATAAGAATAGCGAATCCGCAGCGCAACGGCTTCCGCAGCGAGACTCGCAGGTGCACGTGCGGCTTGCGCGAACTACACAGCTCAGTGTTTGCCATGGCAGACCACCTGCTTGGGGGGACGACCCGATGGCGAAATACTACTGGAAAGCGCTCGCGGGTAATAGGGGAATTTTGTAGGAGAAAAGTACTGAGAGCCGGGTACCGGGAAAAGAAGTACCTGGATACCAGCCTTCGTCGGCCGCCGCGCGCCCGCGGCGATTCGAGAGGTCCGCGGTTGCGCTATGATGTGCGCGGTGCAGCACCCGGTTGCGTTGGGGGATGAAATGGACCAAAAGCAAAGATATTCGCGCAGAAAGTTTGTGGCTTCCGCGATTTCGGCGTCGGCGATTTCGGTGTTGCCCGGTGCGCCAAAGTTCTTGCGCGGAATCACCGGACATCCGGGAAACGCTAAGCGGGATTCGGTCGCGCTCACCGAAAATCCGCCCTGGCGCGACCAGGGCATCCTGAATCTAGCCAAGTCCCGGTATGCCAAGCTGCGCTGCGTTCCGGTGCATGCCGTGACCATTGAAACGGGATTCTGGTCGCCGCGACGCGCCACCAATGTGGACAGCAGCATTCCGTCGATGGAGAAGCTGCTGGAAGTGAATGGCCGCATGGACAACTTCCGGCGCCTCACCGGAAAAAGCACGGCCGCCCAGCGCGGTCCGGTGTATTCGGACTCCGACATTTATAAGTGGATCGAGGCGGCGGGCTTCGCGCTGCAGTCCGGCGAGCGCCCGGAGCTGCGTGCCGCGGTGGATAAAGACATTCGCGACGTGGTGGCCGCGCAGCAACCCGACGGTTACCTGAACACCTACTATGTGCAGGAGCGCGCGGCCCAGCGTATGGAGCCCAAGACCCAGCAGCACGGCCACGAACTCTATTGCATTGGGCATTTGTTGCAGGGCGCCATCGCGTACTACCGTGCGACCGGCGACCGCACTCTGCTGGATGCCGGGCTGCGTTTCGTGAACGAATTCCTATGGCCGAACTTTGGTCCTGTCGCGGACAAGAAGCCGCTGTTTTCCGGGCATCCGGAAATGGAGCTGGCGCTGATCGAGCTGTATCGATTGACCGGCGACAAACGCCATCTGGAGTTGGCCGGCTACCTGCTCCGCGGTGACTCGCGAATGCAGTTCAAGCCCGAAAACTACGTCTATCACTTCTGCGGCATTCCTTTCACCTCGCGGACCCATCTGGAAGGCCACGCAGTGCGCGCGATGTATGCCTGCTGCGGTGCGGCGGATTATTACCTGGAAACCGGCGACCAGGCGTATTGGAAAACGCTGAATGTCCTCTGGAAAGATTTGGTCTCCGCGCAAATGTATGTCACCGGCGGGGTCGGAGCGCGCAGCGATGGCGAAGCCTTCGGCGACGATTATGAATTGCCAAACGCGACCGCTTATGGCGAAAGTTGCGCCGCCATCGGCAACATGATGTGGAACTGGCGCATGCTGGCGGCCACTGGCGAAGCCAGGTACGCGGATGTCATCGAGCGCGCGCTGTACAACGGGATCAATTCCGGCATGTCGCTGAATGGCACCCTGTATTGTTATCGCAATCCGCTGGCTTTTGATCCCTCCGGCGGAGACAAAATTCGCAACGAATGGTACGACACCACCTGCTGCCCGCCGAACCTGGAGCGCACCCTCGCTTCGCTGCCCGGATATTTCTATAGCACCAGCGCCGGCGGAGTATATGTACATCTGTACGACAATTCGTTGCTGGACTGGCACCTGGAAAACGGCACGGGCTTGAAGGTCCGGCAAAAGACCAATTACCCCTGGGATGGCGGCGTCCAGCTAACTGTGGCTCCCGCCCAGCCCGCCGAGTTCACGCTTTTTCTCCGCATCCCCGGATGGACGGATACCGCCAAGGTGGCCGTTAACGGAAAGCCGGTCGCAGGCGCAACCCCCGGCCAGTATCTGCCGATCCGGCGGCGCTGGTCCGGCGGCGACACGGTTACGCTGCAATTCAATATGGCGCCGCAAGTTCTGGAGGCCAACGCCGAGGTCGTGGAGAACAACGGCCGCGTGGCCGTGCAGCGCGGCCCGCTGGTGTACTGCATGGAGCAGATCGACCAGGGCCAAGGCGTGGCGCTCAAGGACGTCGCGCTGGAGGCGGATGAAAAGAGCGGCGGCCATTTCCAGGAGCAATTCGAGAAAGAATTGCTGGGTGGCGTGCTGGTGCTTCGCCATCAAGGCGCGCTATACCAGGACTCGGCTAATCGCAGCGGCTTGTATTTCTCGCACAACGCGCCGCCGCGCAAATCGCGTGCGGTGCAACTGACGTTTATTCCCTACTACGCCTGGGCCAACAGGGTCCCAACCCCGATGCAAGTGTGGACTCCCATCGCAAAAGCGTAAGGGCAATCAAGTCCCGCGTGGCAGAACTACACGGTGGGAATAAGTATTTGCGTGACCAGCTGATCTTCCGGCGTGGTTCGCGGATCGTGGGCGTAATTTTCGATGCAGAAGTCGTCGCGCATCTGCATTTTCTTTTCGGCCGCAATTTCAAAAACGCGTCCTGACGCTTCGGGCAGTTGTGCATAAGAGCCGGTCAACACAAAACGGCTGTATTTCCCGCCTTTGAACTTCTCGTATTTCATATTGGCCGGCAGATTCTTGGGTTCCGCGGCCAGTGCCAGCCCGGCGCGATAGATCTCCGGTCCTACTTTGTACAAGCTCATGTATCCGGTAATTTTGTTGTGTTCGGAAATGGCCGAAGCAAGCGAATGCACATCCTGCCAGGCTTTCGGCGCGGTTTCTTGAAAAGGTCCCGTCTTCTCGATGAAGACGTAATGCGTTTCCGGCCAATTCACAATCTCGGGTTCCTGCGTAAGTTTCATAGGAGCTTTCTGTGGGGTCGCCATCCCGTCTCTCCTTTGCGGTGAAGGCTCACCAAAATAGCGCGGCTCGCACGCCGTCAAAAAGCATCATCGAAAGTTTGCGGCTACTCCGCGCGCAGGGCATCCACCGGATCGACGGTTGCCGCGCGCCGCGACGGCACGTAGCTGGCCAGCCAGGCGGTGGACACCAGCCCAATCGAAACTACGCCATAGGTGACGGGATCGACCGGGTTCACATCGAACAGCAGCGAAGCCATCAGCCGCATCAGCAGCACCGCGGCGATCAAGCCGCAGGCTACGCCTGCGCCGGTCAGCTGCAGGCCATGCCGCACGAACATTCCGGTGACCGTCGGCGTCTGCGCGCCCAGGGCCATGCGGATTCGGATTTCCCGCGTGCGCTGCGATACGGAGTACGCAATCACGCCGTAGATGCCCACCACCCCAAGCAGCAGCGCCATCGATCCCGCCACTCCCAGCATAATCAGCGTGAACGAAGTCCGCGCCATGGACCGGGAGTAAAAATATTGCAGCGTGTGTACTTGCGCCAGCGGCAGATTGGCGTCCGCCGCCCACACCGCCGCCCGCACATCCTTGAGCAATGCTTCCGAGCCGGCGCGCGGCGTACGAAGAACGAACGCCACATCGCGCCGCACGGAAACGTCGTCGCTTTCAAAGCGATCCTGCAGCAGCGGCCAATACACGCAGGTCGAGGGCTTCTGGTTCACCCCGTCATCGCGAACGTCGCCCACCACGCCGATAATCTCCCGCCAGTCGTCCTTGGTGCTGACCCGTATGCGCTTGCCCAGCGCGGCAGCCGGCTCGTGCCAATATTCGCGCGCGATATTTTCGGCGATCATGGCCACCGGAGCCCGGTTGTACGTGTCGGTCCAGGTGATCTCGCGTCCGGCCACCAGCGGTGTGCCCAATGTTTTCAGAAACCCCGGCGATATAAACTTGAACAGCCGCAGTGGTGGAAACTCTCCGTCCGCGTACGTGTGTCCCTCGATGAGAATCGGATCGTGCCAGCCGTCTCCGTTCATGGGCAACTTGGTGCCGATGCTGACCGACCTGACGCCCGGAATGGCTTCCAGCTTATGCAAAATCTCTTCTTCCATGCGGACCACGCTCTCCGGTTCCTTTACATGCGTTTCCGGAATCGAGATGCGGAAGCTCTGCAACTCGGCCGGGTTGGTGAAGCCGGGGTTCACCCTGGTCAGCGCCCGAAAGGTGCGAATCATCAGCCCCGAGCAGATCAGCAGCACCAGCGCGAGCGCGACTTGCACCACCACCAGCGTGTTTCGCGCGCGATGTTGCTCCCTGCTTTGGCTCAGCCCGCGGCCGCCTTCGCGAATTCCGGTGGTCAAATGCACGCCTGCGTATTTCAGAATGGGGACGCAGCCGAACAGCAAACTGGCAAACAGCGCGACCAGCAGCGTGAACAGCAACACCGGCCCATTGATGCCGACTTGGCCGATGCGCGGCAGTCCCGCCGGGGCCATCGCCACCAGCACTTTCAGCGCGCCGTACGCGAGTCCCAGTCCGGCCGCGCTTCCCAGCAATCCAAGAATCAAGCTCTCCAGCAGCAGTTCGCCGGCGATCCGGCTCCAGCCGGCGCCCAACGCCGAGCGCAATGCCAGCTCTTGCCTTCGTCCTTCCATCCGAACAAGCAAAAGGTTTGCCACGTTGGCGCAGGCGATGAGCAGCACCATGCCGATCGAGCCCATCAGCACCCACAGAACGCTTCCTACGTCGCCTACAACGTCTTGCTTCAATGGCCGCACGTTTGGCGCGATGCGCGCGTCCTCAAATAGCTTGATGCTGAATCCCGGCGGCGTCGCGAAACTGTTCATCACCATCGGCAGCATGCGCGCCACGTCGGCATTGGCCTGCTGCAACGTCACGCCGGCTTTCAGTCGAGCCAACGCCTCATAGCTGTAATTTCCGAGGTGGGTTTTGTTGCGATCAAATTGGAAGGGCGCGATGATCGCGGGATCCGCCTGGTCCAAAAAATGAAATCCCTTCGGCAAAACGCCAATAATCTGGCGCCCTTTCCCATCGACCACCAGCGTTTGCCCGACTGCCGCCGGGTTGCCGCCAAACTTTTCACGCCAGTAGCCGTAAGTCAGCAGCACCGTTTGCGGAGCGCCAGCCACATCGTCTTCGTGGCGGAACAAGCGCCCTAACATAGGCTGCACACCTAAAATCGGAAGCGTGCCGTCGGTAACGTTCAGCGCAGGCACTTGCTCCGGTTCGCCTACGCCGGTCACGCTCACGGAATCGTCTTGATACAGGCCGATATCCTGGAAAGAGTGCCCCTGCTCGCGATAGATAAAGTAATGGGATGGCGCCATGTTCAGGTCGGCGATATTGATGCCGGGAGCGCTATGCCATACGCCGACCAGTTCTTGCGCGTGCGGGTACGGCAGCGGCTTCAGCAGCACGCCTTCCAGCACGCTGAACACCACCGTGTTTGCGCCCACCCCGGCCGCCAGGGTGATCAGCGTGATCGCGGTAAACATCGGCGCGCGCCCCAGCCTCCGCAAAACCTGCCGCAACTGATCTTTGAATGGATTCATACCGGCCTCCTGCCAGAGCCGCCTGCTTTTCATAACCTGAAACTTCGACGATGCCTCTCGACGCAAGTCTTTGCTGTAGATACGCCCGGAGAGGTATCGAAGTTCCGATAAACATTTGGCGTGCGGCAATAGTGCCGGTGAGCGACGCGCCTGCGACGCGCCATGCGCGCACGACCGGAAGTTCGTTGACACCGGGCGGGGCGTACTCTAAGATTGACGTTTGTCTCTACAGGGAAAGGTGTGACTAAGGGCGATGAGGACGTATGTAGCCAAGGGGGAAGAGGCCGAGGCGCTGAAGGAAGGCGCGAACTGGTTTGTGGTCGATGCCACCGACCAGGTTTTGGGCCGGCTAGCCACTAAAGTGGCGCGCATGTTGATCGGCAAAGACAATCCGAGCTTTACGCCGTACCTGGATTCCGGGGATCACGTGGTGGTGATCAATGCCGACAAGGTACGCATGACCGGAAACAAGGTCGAGCAAAAAATTTATTACTCGCATAGCGGATACCCGGGCGGATTGAAGGAAGTGCCGGCAAAAAGACTGCGCCCCACCAAATCGGATTGGATGATTCGCGAGGCGGTTCTGGGCATGCTGCCCAAGAATAAGCTGCGCGCGCGGCGGGCTAAGAAGTTGCGGATTTACCGCGATGCGGCGGGGTTGGCGCGGCACGCCGGGCAGAAGCCGCAGACGGTGGCTCTGTAGGGTTTGCTTTTTTGATGCGGACAGCCAGAAATGGCGGTCCCACTGAGATTCGGGGATTGTTGTTCTGGTGGGTTAGCAGCCTGCAGTATTCCAGTCTCCTGTTTGGCGCCTTGGGCAGGTTTGCAGCGTCCAGGTGTACAGCGCCAAAGTTGTTCCGCACGTTGCGGTGCCTTCCTTCGTCGAGTAGGGAGCAACCCGCCTAGTCGGGAAACCGAAGCGTGAAGTTTTGCAGGCCCCGTGTAGCGTGGGGCTGTCGGTACTTGAGGAGGATCGTTGAGCACATCGGGGACGCCCATCGCGGGCACAAATTGGTTTTTGGGCACCGGCCGCCGCAAAGAATCGATCGCGCGCGTATTCTTGCGCGCCGGGTCCGGCAAGTTCACGGTGAACCAGCGCACGGTGGACCAGTACTTTCCGAATTTCGCGTGGAAGCACGACGCCATCGAGCCGCTGAAATTCACCAGCCTGGCGGACCAGGTGGATGTGGTGGTCACCGCCAAAGGCGGCGGCGTGGGCGGACAAGCTGGCGCGGTGCGCATGGGATTGTCGCGCGCCATCGCCAAGTTCAATCCCGAACTGCGCCCCTCGCTGCGCACCAACGGTTTTTTGACGCGCGACTCGCGTATGAAGGAGCGCAAGAAGTACGGACAGAAGGGCGCGCGCAAGAGATTCCAGTTCACCAAGCGCTAGTCGCTGGGTGAGCGGACCCTTTGGCCGCTTTCGCGGCTTCAGGGCAAGGCTCCGTCCCGGTTTACCGGGGCGAGATCATGGCCGGCAAGCTGCCGGCAAGAAGGCTGCTCTGCAGCGAATCGCGGACAAACGATCCGCTGCCGCAAGCAGCTATCCTTAAAGGAGGAAACTTGGCAGTTGAAATTACCATGAAGGAGCTGCTGGAGGCCGGAGTTCACTTTGGCCACCAGACGCGCCGCTGGAACCCCAAGATGAAGGAATACATTTTCGGGGAGCGCAACGGCATTCACATTATCGATTTGCAGAAGACGCTGAAGATGTTCCGCGAAGCCAGCCGCTTCGTGAGCGAAATTTCCTCGCACGGCAGAACGGTTTTGTTTGTGGGCACCAAGCGCCAGGCGCAGGAAGCGGTGGCGGAAGAAGCCAAGAAATGCGGCGCGTTTTTCGTGAACCACCGCTGGCTGGGCGGCACGCTCACCAATTGGTCCACGCTGCAGAAATCCATCAAGCGCCTGAAATTGCTGAAAGCCATGAATGAAGATGGCCGCATGGCGGAGCTTTCCAAGAAGGAAAAGGCCCGGCTGGACCGCGAAATGAAGCACCTGTTCCAGAACCTGGAAGGCATCGAGAATATGGCGCAGCTCCCGGACGCCATGTTCGTGATCGACTCCAACGCCGAAGAAATCGCGGTAAAGGAAGCGCGGCGCATGGGCGTGCCGGTGGTTTCCGTGGTTGACACCAACTGCGACCCCGACGTGGTGGACTGGATTATTCCGGGGAATGATGACGCCTTGCGCGCCATCCGTTTGTTCACTTCCAAAATTTCAGAATCGGTGCTGGAAGGCCATAACCTGTATCAGCAATCGCAAGTGGCGGACCAGAAAGCTGCGGCCGACCAGGCCCTGGTGGAAGGCGTCGAGTACGTGGACACCAGCGCCTACGAGCAATACGAAAAGCAAGAAGGCGACTTTGTCGAAGGCGAAGTGCCGGCGGAAACGCCGGAAGCCGCCGAACCCGCGGAAACAACCGTTCCGCCCGACGCGGAATCCCGGTAAACAGACCGCGCTGGCATAGTTTTTCCGAGGCCCGGCGCTGCGGTTCAACCCACGCGCCGGGCCGTCTTGCAAATAACCGCATCTAATGCCGCTACGCAGGGCATCCAAGAGCGCGTGGAAGAGATTCGACAGCGAGAAAGAAAAAAAGATGAGTACACAACAACCAGTCATGCAAATCGCAGCACATCTGGTCAAAGAACTGCGCGAGCGCACCGGCGCGGGCTTCAGCGATTGCCGGGCGGCGTTGGTGGAGTCGGCCGGCGACATTGAGAAGGCGATCAACGTATTGCGCAAGAAGGGCCAGGCGGCGGCGGCCAAGAAGGCGCAGCGGGAGGCCAGCGAAGGAATGGTCGGGCACTACATTCACGCCGGCGGAAAAATCGGCGTGATCGTGGAAGTGAATTGCGAATCGGACTTCGTGGCCCGCACGCCGGCGTTCCAGCAACTGTGCCACGACATCGCCATGCACATTGCGGCCCTGGATCCACGGTATTTGCGGCGCGAGGAAGTCACCCCGGAAATGCTGGAGAAAGAGCGCGACATTTATCGCGAGCAGGCCAAGGCCACCGGAAAGTCGGAACAGGTGGTGGAGAAGATCGTCACCGGAAAGATGGAAAAATTCTACGAAGAGAATTGCCTCTACGAGCAGCATTACATCAAGGATGAGTCGGTGACCATCGGCGAAATGATTACGCAGGCCGTCGCCAATTTGGGCGAGAACATCGCGGTGCGCCGCTTTGTGCGATTCAAGGTGGGCGAGGTGAGCGGAACCGCGGGCGCGGGTGAAACGGCGACCGCCTGAGTTTGCAGGGTTTGGCAGGAAGCGAGCGCCTTGGCACCAGGGGGCGCTCTTTTTTTTGCATGCGGTAGCTGTACTGCAGCCCGGCTTGTACGGGGGCTGGCATTGTTTGTTACAATTCCGACGGATTTTCGAGCACATCCCGGAGAAACATGGCCAAGACGACAGCCGCGAAGCGAGCCCTCGGCAAAGTTGTGAAAAAAGGCGAGCCGGTCTACACCCGCATCGTTCTGAAGCTGTCCGGCGAATCGTTTCAGGGGCCGCAGGGATTCGGCATTCACGGCGAGACCATTCAGGCCATTGCGCGCGAACTGAAGGAAGTACATGCGCTTGGCGTGCAGATTGCCATTATGGTGGGCGGCGGAAACATTTTTCGGGGGGCGCGCCAAAAGGGATTTGAGATCGACCGTGCCACCGGCGACTACATGGGCATGCTGGCCACGGTGATCAATGCGCTGGCGCTGCAGGATGCGCTGGAGAAAGACGGCGTCTATACGCGGGTGCTGAGCGCCATCGAAATGAAACAGGTGGCCGAACCGTTTATCCGGCGGCGGGCCACCCGGCATCTGGAAAAAGGACGCATTGTGATTTTCGCGGCGGGCACCGGCAATCCGTATTTTTCCACCGACACTGCGGCGGCGCTGAGGGCCATGGAAATGAAGGCCGACGTGATCCTGAAAGCCACCCGGGTGGACGGAATTTACGATGCCGACCCGGAAGAGGTGGCCGACGCGAAGTTTTTCGAAAAAATCACGTATCGCGACGTGCTGCACCAGGGGCTGAAAGTGATGGACTCCACCGCCATTTCGCTGTGTATGGACAACGGCATGCCCATCGTGGTGTTCAACATGAACACGCACGGCAACATCAAGCGGGTGGTGTTAGGCGAGCGGGTGGGCTCGACGGTCAGTCCGGCATGAAGAGCGGCGGCAATTTCTGAGGACCAAGCTATGACGACGATTGGAAATACAAGAGAAGCGCTGGCATCGGCCAAGACCCGCATGGAAAAAGCGGTGGAGGATTTTCGCAAGGAGCTGGCTACACTGCGCACCGGCCGGGCCAACGCCACGTTACTGGATAGCATTCGCGTCGATTATCACGGCACGCCCATGCCGGTGAATCAGCTGGGAACGGTGACCACCCCGGACGCCACGATCATCGTGATTTCGCCGTGGGATCCGAGCGTGGTGCCGCTGATCGACAAAGCCATCCGGACTTCCGATTTAGGATTGAATCCGACCAACGACGGCAAAGTGGTGCGGGTGCCGATTCCTTCGCTGACCGAGGATCGCCGCAAGGACATCGTCAAGCAACTACACAAAGTGCTGGAAAATCACCGGACGGCGGTGCGCAACGTGCGGCGCGATCTGAAGGAAGCTATTGAGAAGCTGGAGAAAGAGAAGAAGATCAGCGAAGACGAGAAGAAGCGCGGGCTGGACGAGCTGGAAAAGGTGTCGCACGCGGAGACCAAGAAGATCGAGGATCTAAGCGCCGTGAAAGAAAAAGAGATTATGTCGATCCGATAGTGGTTGGTTCCAGGTGCAGTGATTTGTGGGAATCGGGCGCGCCCTCCTGCGCGCCGAAAGCCAATCGGTGAAATCTAGCGCCCCCTCCCCTCCCCCGGGTTTTTCGTAAGTGTTGATTCTAAAGCCGGATAAAGTCCTTTGTTTTGATACACTTTCACAAGTGTTGATTCTAAAGGTATTTAGCTTGGATACACAATTTCCCCTCACCAAATGGTTTCTCGCCATTGCGCTCATCTGCGAAGCAAAGAAAGGCATGTCCGGAAAGCAGCTAGAACGACACCTGGGGCGTTAATTACCGTACGGCTTGGCACCTTGTGCCACAGAATCCGCGAGACCATGCAGGACGGCGGCGATTTGCTGACCGGCATCGTGGAAACTGACGAAATCTATCTGACTCCGACGAAAGCCGAAAGAACGCCAAGAGCAAACGGGATTACGCCCGCCTTGGAAATGATCTGATACTTTCTTTTCGTTGAGACGTTTGAAAAAGATTCGGCGTGACTATAGATGGGATGAACCGATAAAAACCAGCAAAACTCCTACTAATGTAACGACCGCTCCGAGGACCGCGACAATCGTGTCTTTTTCCACAAGCCTATTTTGTGATTATGGGGGTCTTTTCTACCTTCATTTCCACAGCCTTTTCAATGCCCGCAAACTTGCCTTTTACAGAAAAAACGAGTAGCGTTTTTTCGCAGTCGGTCGGACGCACGCTAAGCGCTTCGGCGCATAACAACGATCTTCCACCGGCGGGTATTTTCGGTCGTCCCGCCTAGCGTTCTTCCGACTTAGATAGTGGCCAAAAAGCAAAAACCCGGCGGGAACCGGGCTGAGCTTTGGAACTAGTTTAGGTCGGGCACCAACAACCCCACCATAAAACGCCAGTTCCCCATTGTCAAGTTAGAGGTGTGTGGAGCGGTTTGGCACGAGGCAAGCCCAGCGAACTTATAATTCGCGGTCTCTAGCAGGATTTGCGGGTTCGGCTCCCGCCCGCTCCGCTCCACTTTGCACTGCAGCACGGCTATTGCGAAAGGCGAATGCAATGGACCAAAACATACATTTGGTTTGGGTGTCATGCCGCGAAGCATGCCTCTCTTGCCAACACGGGCACCATGAGGACTGCGACGACCCGGAAGATTGCGAATGTACTCATTTGCGAGAGATGCCTAAAGGCTGGCTTGAGCGGCTGCGCGAGAAGTTTCCGCTTTAGCGCCACGGAATCTACGTTGGAAATTGATCGCGTGCTCGCAGACCAATTGTTCAAACTCCGATGATTTGTACACGCCTTTCTTGATGAGTAGCGTGTTCATCGCGTAGACGGTTGCACGAAAAGATTCATCCTCACCCATCTGATTAATCGCTTCACGAAATGTCATACGTTCGCTCCAAACATAGGTCCACTGCAAAAACTAAAAATTGTGTTAGGTTTTTTTGAAATACTGCCCGCATTTGTCCGGTGCGGCCCCAGAAGGCAGCCAGAATAACACAAGTTTACGAATGTATACGAAGGAATGGCGAAGGCACAAACCGCCTGTCACGGCGGCTCATTTTCGCCTAAAAGCTGTCTGCGTCAAATGCATAATCACCGATAAAGTCCTTTATTTTGATACACTTTCATAAGTGTTGGTTCTAAAGGTACTTAGCCTTGGTCATTCTAGGTAATCCCGAGACGCTTATAGGGCGGATTGCGCTGGCGCAGATCGCTTCCAGCACGCGGAGTTGGCGCTACTTTGCGGAGGTTGCGGCTGCCGGTTCTGAGGATTCTTGTGCGGCGGAGCGATCATCGTCTTCCACTTCCTCGTTTTCGGAAGCAGAGGTGACGGAGTCATAGATGGTGTCGCGCCAGCGATTGGCGCCGAAGGTGTTGATGTATTCGTGTTGGGCGACCTGGATGGAATTGAGCATGGTCTGACCGAGATAGGCGAGGGTGGCAGCCGTTTTGCGCTTGACGCTACCTTGGGTGACGCCGCTGAAGACCTGGCCGAGCGCGGAGGTGAGATCACAGGCGGAAAGGTAGTTGCGGGAGAAGCGGTGGCCAATATTGCGGCCGATGGTCAGGGCAGTGTTGGCCTGTGACTCCTTAAGGGCATGAAAATAACAGAGATGCGGGTGGCCCGAAAAGCGAGGAGTGCGGCAGCGACGGGCATCGGCAAAGGTGAAGGTACACAGGGATGCACGGTCTTTGGAGCGTAGAGTCGACATGGAAGTCTCCAGAAAAGAAGGATTTAGTTGTAAGGGAGTATCGCTAAGCAGCGAACGCAGTACTTAACAGGGGAATGCTACCAAATGTTAACTCGTTTGTCAAGATAAAAATAAAGCCTTTGTTTTGCGCTTTCTACGGCTGGGTTTATTTATTTTCGGCGTCATCCTGTCGGGAAGCCTCAACCAACGCGCTGGATGGGGTCGACGTGGCGCTCCCGCAGGCGGGGCTGGAGCGCCAATGCGGAGATGGGCGTTCCGGGGGGCGGGGTTGGCTTCGACGGTGGGGTGGCGGGGCGATCGAGGAGGAATTCCTGGGCTTCGTCGCTTTGGACGGCGTGGGTGAAAGCGTTGTAATCGGCGGCGCGATCGTAGGGAATCTCTCGGGACAGGAAATTCAGGTGGCGCGAGGCGGTGACGGTGGCTGCGCTGGATTGGTATCGCGAGGCGAAGGTGGCGTAATCGCGGACTACGGAGGTTCCGGTGGGCGTGCGAACGGTGGTTCCGGCAGGAAGATGCAGGGTCAGGTGAGTTTGCACGTCCAGCGGTGTGCCCAGATCAATTGCCGAGGTGGATTTGACTGGCGGATCAGGCAATCCAAGCTGCGGCAGTAGGGCCGGAATGCGCACCGGTTTTTTCGACCAGTCAACAAACTTGGGCTGGGTAATTTCGTATTCGACCGAAAACGGCTGTTTGGTGGCGTAGGGATCCGACGCCGTCACTTTCGCGATGTTGCCGCGGAAGCCGTCGGAAAGCGCGAGCAACTGCGCGACCTCTGTCCACTTCCCTTTGGGCGCTTGATGAAACGCGATTCTCAGCAGGAGTTCGTTTTCTCCGCGCAATGCGTATCTGACCTTGGCGGTTAGCCCGCCATCCTTAGTGATGGTGGCATCGATGTTGACGTGCTGGGTGGAGGCGAACGGAAGATGGACCTGGAGGGGAAGCCACTCACGGGGGTGGGAGTCCATGACAAAGAAGAAGCGGTTTAGCACGAACACGCACGGCCCGGAATTCGGGGGTATCACGCCGAAGGGAGCCACTTCCAAGCTGGGGTCAAGCCAGACCTTAGCCTTGCCTTCACTCCCGGAAATGAGCAGGCGCTTAAACACGGAGGGCCGGGCCAGTCCCTTTGCGTCACAGGAGCCGGCCAGTGCGGCTTGAGCGTTAAGTTTCTCCGCCGAGTTGAGCGCGGCGAGAAGTACAAACTTGTCTTCCGCAGTGGCGTACCCGGAGGACAGGACTGCATCCGCAGGGCGGGTTGCAAATCCTGTGGCACCGAGCGGCAGGTCAATGGTGGCGATCTTCTGGGAGACGAAATCATATATGGCCCGGGCTTTTGCGGATTCCGTCGGCATCCCCGAGGTTAACCGATGTGCTTGCGCGGCAATCGTGGGAGTGGCATCGCGAGTTGCAGCTAAATCGTGATGTTCCTCATAGGTTCCAATTTCTTTCAATGTTTTTTCTTCAAATGTGAGTCTTTCGTCCAAACGGATGGAAAGCTGGTTCCAAGAGTACGTGGAGACCGCGACGTCGGGCGCGGCTGACGATAAATCCTTGGATGAGTCTTGAACTTTCGCGTTGGTCAGTGCGCGCTCCCACCGGTAGATCGTGCGGCCGGCGTTGCCGGAGTCAGTGGAGGTCGCAGGAGTTGCCGGATTGATGCGCAAATCGGCCTTTCGAGAGGAAGGCAGATCGAGCTCGAAGATTTCTTGCGCGGTGATGCCGGAGCGGTCGAAGGTGTGGTCCAGCCAGAAGTCGGGGGCGAGGGGGTGGCGCGAGGTGGTGGTGACTACGCGATATTCGAGGAGGTCGCTGGGGGCCAGGCCGAGGATGCGGAGGGATTTTACGCGGACGTCCTGGTAGGCGGGGGCGTTGCGCACGGCGGGATTAGGTTGGTCGGAGATGGCGCTGGGCAGGATGTCGACGGTGCCGCCGCCGGCATGAGTGATGCGCACGAGCGGGAAATCGATTTGCTGGAAGGAGCGGTTGTAATCGAAGGAGAGGCGGGCGAACTGGCGGGCGCCGAGTTCATTGTGGATGCGCACGCGGGTGTGAACCTCCTTGCGGCTGTCGCCGTTGGCTTCGAAGCGCACATGGGTTTCCAATAGTTCGATTTGCGCCGGCAGTTCCGGCGGTTTCACGGAAGCTTCGGGTGCCTTTTGCGCCGGCTTGGCGGCTTCGGGCGTTGGTTGCTGACTGTGGGTTGACGAGACGCCGAAAGAGGCAAGGAGCATCGGGCCACACATCCATCGCAGAGACAAGAATTTGGAACGCGGGGTCACTGGCATCTCGTTGGGAGTGTAGGGCGCACGGAAAATCGGGTAAAGCGGGGATTCGCGGGCGATTTTCTGGAGAGAAACATCGGGGTTGCGCCGGTGGGGATCGAAATTCAGAAGAGGCGAAAAGTTAACGCGGAGAAGCGGAGAACGCCGAGGCTCGCGGAGAAGGACGAGAGTGAAGCGGGGTTGCTTCGAGAACGGGCTGAAACCGGAGACGGGCAGGTGCGTCTGACATGATAGGCTGTGGTGCGCGCAAAGCGCTCAGGAGATGCAGGGATGCGAAAGTGGCAAGCGAGTTTCGGGATTGCAGTTCTGAGTATGAGCCTGGCGAGCGCGGAGCCGGCGCGTGGCGACGAGCGCTTCAAGGGCCCGGACGAGGACGGCACCAAGCCGGCGCTGACCAAGATCGCCGGCGAAGGGATGATGAACTCGCACGCCTTCGAGTATTTAACGGAGCTGAGCGACACCGTGGGCGGCCGAGTGACGGGCAGCCCGGAGGCACAGAAGGCCGTCGACTGGGGCATGGCCAAGATGCGCGGCATGGGCCTGGAAAATGTGCATGCGGAGAAATGGCAACTGTGGCGGGGCTGGAAGCGGGGCAGCGCCGAAGGCGAGCTGCTGTCGCCAACGCGTCACCCGTTGCACGTGGACGCCATGGGCTGGACCGGGTCGACCGCGGCCGGCGGAGTAGAAGGCGAAATCGTTGCGGTGAATTTGTTCGACCTCGATCAGGAAATAAAAGATGTCGCGAAGCTGAGAGGCAAGGTGGCGCTGGTGGTGGCCAAAGGGCACCCGAAGAAAGATGGAGACATGATGTTCGTGCAGTTTGGAGACTTTCTGCGGGCGGCGGGGAAGGCCGGGGCGCTGGTCGTGATCGGTGGGCAAGGCGGGGCAAAAGCCAGCGGGCTCAATTTGACGCACACTGGGATTCTGGGCTTTGACGCCGACTTCACGGTGCCGGTGGTTTCGATGACGGCGGAAGATCAAGGGCAACTGGAACGTTACGTGGATGCCGGGCTCAAGCCGCGGGCGCGTTTCCATATTCAGAACACGTTCACCAATGGACCGGTGGAAAGCGCCAATGTGGTGGGCGAGATTCGCGGCCGCGAAAATCCCGAACAGATATTTGTGGTTGGCGCGCACCTGGATTCCTGGGATCTTTCCGAGGGCAGCACGGACAACGGTACCGGCTCGGCCAGCGTGCTGGCAGCGGCGGACGCCATCGCGCGCTCGGGAATGAAGCCGCGGCGGACCATTCGCTTCGTGCTTTTTACAGGGGAAGAGCAAGGGTTGAATGGCTCTTTTGCATACATTCAACAGCATAAGGCGGAGTTGGCTAATCACCTTGGCGACCTGGTGCTTGATGAAGGCCAGGGGCCGGTCAGCGATTTCCAGTTAGGGGGGCGCGATGATTTAATCGCAAGCTTCCGGCCATTTTCTAAATCGCTGGCGAACATTCGGGAAATCAAGGTGGACGAAAAAGTGGAATCGGGAACGGACACGCTGCCGTTTTCGATGGCCGGGCTGCCGGGCATCAACATGAATCAGGACTCGCCAGACTACAAGTACACACACCATTCCGCGGCCGACGCGCTGGAAGCGGTCAAGCCGGAGGTGCTGACGCAAAACGCCACGCTCATGGCATTGACGGCGTATTGGATCGCCGACCGGCCGGACCGGCTCGCCGCACCATGGTCCCCAGAGCGCACCGCCAAAATGTTGCGGATGCAAGGGCAATACAACTTTCTAAAGGCTTTTAACCTATGGCCTTATGGGGATTTGGGTGCGGGAGAGAAGCCGAAGGACGAGTAGGCGAATGCGGGCTGGGCAGCGCCGCCGCTAAGTCATTGATTACAATAAACTTGCGGTATCGTCATTTTTTCAGGGCAAGGCCTGTGCCAAAGGCGGCTTTTCCACAGAATATTTTACCGCATGGTAGCGAACTGATTTGACAGAATAAGGTGTTTTCCTTATACTTCGTTGTTTGTCAGGGATAAGTCGGGCTCTGTAGTGTAGTTGGAAGGAATATCTTCGGTCCCGGAACAGAGTAAGACGGAATGGGACAGAAGAGCGGCCGGAATGGGGCGCCAGCCCCGCAAAGCCGAGTGAGCCTCTCCGAATCGAAGCCGGAAGCGGTCGTTCTGCCTTCTGGAATGCGTACGGAGTTTCTTGCTGGGGGTTTTTCTCCGGATTCGCAGTAGACCTTTCAGCCAAGCTGTGCGCTCTCGCGCATTTTTGTCTGCGCGCGTTGCGGGAGCCGCGCCCTGGGTATCGCGATTTTGCGATGGCGGGGCAGAGAAATTTCTGCGCGCGGCGGATCGACCGCTGTGCGGTCGTTTAGAAGAGGGAAACTGTGCCGACGTTTTCGCAATTAGTACGCATGGGCCGCGAGAAGGTCCAGGTCAAGACCAAGTCGCCGGCGTTGATGGGCTGTCCGGAAAAGCGCGGGGTGTGCATTCGCGTATACACCCAGACGCCCAAGAAACCGAACTCGGCGTTGCGCAAGGTGGCGCGCGTGCGGCTGACCAATTCGGTCGAAGTCACCACATACATTCCCGGCATCGGGCACAACCTGCAGGAGCACTCCATCGTGCTGGTGCGAGGCGGCCGCGTGAAGGATCTGCCGGGCGTGCGCTATCACATCGTGCGCGGAACGCTGGATGCCGCGGGGGTAGAGAATCGCAAGCAGGGACGCTCGAAGTATGGAGCGAAGCGGCCAAAGGCCGCGCAGAAGTAAGCAGCGGAAATTCAGGAGCGAGCGAGAAACATGCCACGCAAAGGAATTATCAGCCGTCGCGTACCAGCCACCGACCCGGTCTATGCCAGCGATTTGGTCGAGAAGTTCATCTGCTCGATGATGTGGGAAGGCAAGAAATCGACGGCGCAGCGCGTGTTTTACGGGGCCATGGACCAGGTGGCGAAGAAAGCGAACGATGACGCGCTGAAAATTTTCAAGAAGGCGGTGGAGAACGTAAAGCCGGTGCTGGAAGTGAAGACGCGGCGAGTAGGTGGCGCGAACTACCAGGTTCCGGTGGAAGTAAACCCGTTCCGGCGGCAATCGCTGGCCATTCGCTGGCTGTTGCAGTATTCGCGGGAACGCGCGGGCAAGACGATGGTCGATAAGCTGGCGGATGAGTTGATCGACGCGGCTAACGCGCGGGGCGGGGCCATCAAGAAGAAAGAAGATGTGCATCGCATGGCCGAAGCCAACAAGGCCTTCGCGCATTATCGCTGGTAAGAGATCGGGGACATAGGGGACATCGTGGCAGAAGCAGTAGCAAATCGGACCGGGGAAAAGAAGGCGGCGGGAGCGTCGGGGCGGACCTTCAAGCTGGAGGATACCCGCAACATCGGGATCATGGCGCACATCGACGCGGGCAAGACAACGTCGACCGAGCGCATCCTGTTCTATACCGGAGTGACGTACAAGATCGGTTCGGTGGATGAGGGCACGGCCACCATGGACTGGATGGAGCAGGAGCGCGAGCGCGGGATCACCATCACCAGCGCGGCGACCACCGCTTCGTGGGACCGGTTCGGCAAGAAATACCGGGTCAATATTATCGATACACCGGGACATGTGGACTTCACCGTGGAAGTGGAGCGCTCGCTGCGGGTGCTGGACGGAGCGGTGTGCGTGTTCGATTCCGTGGCGGGGGTGCAGCCGCAATCGGAAACGGTGTGGCGCCAGGCGGACAAGTATCGGGTGCCGCGCATCTGCTTTGTGAACAAGATGGACCGCATGGGCGCGGATTTCGATCACGTGATCCGCACCATCAAGCAGCGCCTGGGGGCGCGGCCGGTGCCGCTGCAGTTTCCGCTGGGCCGCGAGGATAATTTCATCGGCATCATCGATTTTCTCGAGCAGAAAGTGGTGGTTTGGCTGGAAGAAACGCTGGGCGCGAAATTCGAAATCTTTGAAGTGGAAAAATTGTGGGACAAGGCCTTCGTCGATTCGCGGCCGGATGTGGCGGCGGCGCTCAAGGGCGCGGCGATCGACAAGAAGTTTTACGAAGAACACCGCAACAAAGTGGTGGAATACATCGCCGAGCACGACGACGAATTGGTGGACAAATATTTGAACGGTGAGGCGCTGACCCTGGAGGAGATGCGCAGGTCCATTCGTAAATCGACGCTGGCGCTGAAGATTGTCCCGGTGCTGGCCGGCTCGGCATTCAAGAACAAAGGAATCCAGCCGCTGCTGGATGCGGTGGTGGACTATCTGCCGTCCCCGGTGGATGTGCCGCCGGTGGAAGGCACCAATCCGGATAACGATGAGACCGAATTACGCCGCGCGGCGGATAATGAGCCATTTTCGGCGCTGGCTTTCAAGATTATGTCCGATCCCTTCGTTGGGCATGTCACCTACATCCGGGTTTATTCCGGGGTGCTGAAATCCGGAAGCTACGTTTACAACCCGGCCAAGCGCACCCGCGAGCGGATCAGCCGGTTGCTGCAGATGCACGCCAACAAGCGCGAGGAAATCGACGAAATCTACGCTGGAGATATTTGCGCTTGCGTGGGGTTAAAGAGCGTAAACACCGGCGACACGCTGTGCGACGAGCAGAAGCAAATCATTCTGGAAACCATCGATTTCCCGGCGCCGGTAATTTCGGTGGCCATCGAGCCGAAAACCAAGGCGGACCAGGACAAGCTGGGCGTGGCCATGCAGCGGCTGGCGCAGGAAGATCCGACGTTCCGCGTTTCGACCGAACCGGACACCGGGCAAACGCTGATTTCCGGGATGGGCGAATTGCACCTGGAAATCATCGTGGACCGCATGCTGCGCGAATACAACGTGCAGGCCAACGTGGGCCGTCCGCAAGTGGCTTACCGTGAAACCATCCGCAAGAAGGCGGAAGCGGAGGGCAAGTACATCAAGCAGACCGGCGGGCGCGGCCAGTACGGCCATTGCGAAATCATTCTGCATCCGCTGCCCAGCGCCACGCACGAAAACATGCACGAAATGTCCACCGACGAGCTGGACGCATTGGCCAAGGAAATCGTGGGCGGTCCGGGCGGCAAGTGGCGCTTTGACAAGGATCATCGTTTTCTGTTTATCGACAAAATTGTGGGCGGGTCGATTCCGCGCGAGTTCATTGCGCCGATCGAAGCGGGCATACGCGAAGCGTTGGATGGCGGCATCCTGGCGGGCTTCCCGATGGTGGATGTTGCCGTGGTTCTGGTCGACGGCAGCTATCACGACGTGGACAGCTCGGAAATGGCCTTCAAAATTGCCGGCTCCATGGCTTTCAAGGAAGCTTGCCACAAAGCCAAGCCGGTTTTGCTCGAGCCCATCATGAAGGTGGAGGTGGTGGTGCCGGAAGAATATATGCCGGCGGTGTTCGGCGATTTGAACGCGCGGCGTTCGGCGATTCAGGGCACCGAAAATCGGGCGGGCAGCAATGTCATTCGGGTGGAAGTGCCGTTGTCGCAGATGTTCGGCTACGCCACCGATTTGCGCAGCCGCACGCAGGGGCGCGCTACCTTCACCATGCATTTTTCGCATTATGCGGAAGTGCCGGCGGCGCTGGCGGAAGAGATCGTGAAGAAGATACGCGGAGACGAGTAACTCGGGCTTAGGGATTTAGCAAGAAAGCAGTACAGGAAATTTGATTTTAGATTGAGGAGCGGAGAAACAGATGGCCAAGGAGAAATTTGAGCGCAATAAGCCGCACGTGAACATTGGGACCATTGGTCACATCGATCATGGCAAGACCACCTTGACGGCGGCGATCACCAAGGTGCTGAGCAAGCACAATCCGAAGGTGCAGTTCCGGGCGTTTGATTCCATTGACAACGCGCCGGAAGAGCGCGAGCGCGGCATCACCATCGCGGTTTCGCACGTGGAGTACGAGACGCCGAATCGCCATTACGCGCACATGGATTGCCCGGGGCATGCCGATTAC
>DATGEY010000078.1:0-3791 GCA_035309625.1 Candidatus Acidiferrum sp. | reverse complement strand
GCTCTGAAGCAGACGCACGGAAGATATGCGGCATACTGGAATGCGGCGCATAGGTCCACCGGGCACGTTTGGCAGGGGCGTTTCTATTCCTGTCCCCTCGACGATGCTCACTTATGGGTGGCGCTACGGTATACCGAACGGAATCCGCAGCGGGCCGGATTGGTGGAGAAGGCGGATTTGTGGTTGTGGTCTAGTACAGCCGCGCATTGCGGCTCCGGTAAAGGGGATGTTACGTTGGAAATGGAGGCATGGAGCAAGCGTTGGTCGGCGGCGAGCTGGCGCGACTATCTTGGGGCTGACGAAACGGAAGCGGATCTCGCGGCCATTCGTGGGAGCACGCACACCGGCCGTCCTTTGGGCTCAGCCGAATTTATCAGGTCGCTAGAGCAGGCCACGTTGCGCCGCTTGGAGCCCCAAAAGGGAGGCCGGCCATGCAAGAGGGTGGAGCGAGGTGCGCAAGAAATGCTGGCATTTGAGGCCGCGGTTTCCTTGGGAAAATAATGGGGAACGTCCCGTCCGTCCCCGAGTTTCCCATGTCCCCGAGTTTCCCCGAGTTTCCAATCACATACATCTGATCGTCCCGACCGTCCTTTGGGCTCAGCCGAATTTATCGGGTCGCTAGAGCAGGCCACGTTGCGCCGCTTGGAGCCCCAAGAGGGAGGCCGGCCATGCAAGAGGGTGGAGCGAGGTGCGCAAGAAATGCTGGCATTCGAGAGACAACTCTGATGCCGCGGTTTCCTTGGGAAAATAATGGGGAACGTCCCGTCTGTCCCCGAGTTCTGTCCCCGAGTTCTCCCCCGAGTTCTCCCGTCCCCGAGTTCTCCCCGCCGAGTTCTCCCGAGTTCTCGGGTTAGGCGATGACCGGTATGAAGACCGGCCACCACATGGGTTAGGCGATGGTTGGCCTGAAGACCGGCCGGGTTAGAGGAGGGGTTCGCTCCAGTTTTCGAGGGTTTCCTTGACCTTGTGGAGGAATTGATGGGCTATGGCGCCGTCTACCACGCGATGGTCGTAGCTTAGCGTGACGTAGCACATGGAGCGGATGGCGATGGAGTCGTTGATGACTACCGGGCGCTTTTCGATCATGCCGAGGCCGAGAATGCCGACGTTGGGCTGGCTGATGACCGGGAGGCCGAAGAGGCCACCGAAGACGCCGGGATTGGTGATGGAGAAGGTGCCTTCCTGAACTTCTTCGGGCTTGAGTTTTTTGGTGCGGGCGCGCTCGGCGAGGTCGTTGAGGTTGCGCTGGATGCCGAGGACGTTTTTCTCGTCGGCGTTTTTGATTACGGGGACGAGCAGGCCCCAGTCGAGGGCCACGGCGATGCCGATATTGATTTCCTTGTGCAGGATGACATTGGTGCCGTCGAGGGAAGCGTTCATGGTGGGGAAGGCGCGCAGGCCGGCTACGGCGGCCTTTACGAAGAAGGGCATGAAGGTCAGCTTGGTTTCGTAGCGCTTCTCGAATTCGTCCTTGGCCTTGGCGCGCAGGGCGGCGACTTTGGTCATGTCGATTTCGTCGACGGAATAGACGTGCGGGGAAACGTGCTTGGAGGCGATCATGTGCTCGGCGATGCGCTGGCGCATGACGCTCATGGGCTGGACTTCGTAATTGCCGAAGTACATTTTTTCGCGGGGGACGGCGGACTCGAAGGCAACATGAGTCTGGCCGCCGGAGGTTGCCGGCGGAGGTGGCGGCGGCGTAGCGGCGCGTGGCGCGGGGGCCGAAGTGGTGGCGACGGGTTGGGTGTAAGCGTCGGCCTCGGCGGGTTCGGTGTCCTTGACGGCTTCGCCGGAGGCGCTGCCGGCGAGGTAGGCTTCGATGTCCTGCTTGCTGATGCGGCCACCGGCACCGGTGCCGGGAATGGTGGAGAGGTCGATGCCGTGTTCCTTGGCCATGCGGCGGACGAGGGGGGAGCTGTGAATGCGCTCTCCTGCGGGGCGAGCGGGCGCTGCGGGACCGTTGCCGGAAGCGGCTGTGGGAGCAAGCTGCGGAGCGGCCGGCCGGATCGCCTGGGGCTGCGGAGGCGGCACAATTTGCGGCTTGGCGGCCGGCGCGGGCGTTGGCGCGGCCGCTTTGGGAGGCTGCGGAACAGCTTTCGGCGCGGGCGTGGGAGCCGGGGCGGCGGATTTAGCGGCAGCGGCGCCATCGCCGGCGGCGTCGATCACGCCTACAACGGTCTGGATGGGAACGGTTTTGCCTTCGCCGACTTTGATCTCTTTGAGCACGCCGGCGGAGGGAGAGGGAATTTCGGCGTCGACCTTGTCGGTGGAGATCTCGAAGAGGGGCTCGTCGCGCTCGACTTTGTCGCCGGGTTTTTTCAGCCATTTGGTGATGGTGCCTTCGAAAATGCTTTCGCCCATTTGGGGCATTACGATGTCAACGGCCATGTGCGTTCTCCTGTGCTGATCGAACCGGATTATCGTCCGGTCCACCGGCGACTTCGTGTTACGGCTCTAGTTATGGCATCAACGTCAGACTGCCTCAAGCAGTCTTCATGCGCGATGAACCACAAATCGTAGCCGCGCTGCTCTGGCCTGAACCACGGCTCAGCTGGCTTTTTGCCGAAAACGCCATAGTAGACCGCCCATCCGTGCTCGATCTGCAAACGACAATCATCAACACTACAAATGTACGGCTGCTGCTGAGGCTTGAGTTTTAACTGAATTTTTCGCTCGCCGCGAGCGTCACTCCAGTTAATCACAGGCTTCGTGCGAAAACACTGCTCGTGCCATTCTCCCAGAACTGCCCACTTACTTCTGTAAGTTGGCGTTATCGCGGGGCTGAAGTATCTGCCCTTTGAAAATTGAAAGATGGGCCTACCAACCATTAAGTGAGCCGAGCACACCGGGCAGATTCCTGACATAACGGCCGCTAATAGCGCGCTAGCTCCTTTGCTGCTGCGAAAACCTTTTTGGCGTTAGGTAGAAAATAATCTTCCAGCGTTGGCGCGTAGGGCACGGGCGTGTCGAGCGAGGCTACGCGCATCAGCGGGCCGTCGAGATCGGCGAAGGCTTTTTCGCAGAGGATAGCGGCAATTTCTCCGGCGATGCCGCCGGTCTTGGTGTCTTCGTGGACAACCAGGACTTTGTTGGTTTTTTTGACCGACTTCAAGATGGTTTCTTCGTCGAGCGGGAGCAGGGTGCGCAGATCGATGACTTCGGCTTCGATGCCTTCGTTGGCCAGGGCTTCGGCGGCTTCGAGGGAAGTGTGCATCATGGCGGCGTAGGAAAGAATGGTGAGGTGTCGGCCCTCGCGGCGGACGGCGGCTTTGCCGATGGGCACAGTATAGTCTTCCGTGGGCAGCTCTTCCTTGATGCGGCGGTAGAGGAACTTGTGTTCGAAAAAGAGCACAGGGTTATTATCGCGCACCGCGGCTTTGAGTAAACCCTTGGCGTCATAGGGAGTGGAGGGATAGATGACCTTGAGGCCGGGAGTGTGCACGAAATACATTTCCGGATTGGCGGAATGGAACGGGCCGCCGTGGACCCCGCCGCCGGAGGGACCGCGGACGACAATGGGCGCCGGGGCGTTCCAGAGGTAGTGGCCCTTGGCGACGAAATTGGTGAGCTGGTTGAAGCAGCAGGCGATGAAGTCGATGAACTGCATTTCGCAGATGGGGCGCAGGCCGAGATAGCTCATGCCGCAGGCGGCGCCGATGATGGCGCTTTCGCTGATGGGAGTGTCGATCACGCGCTCCCAGCCGAAGCGCTGGAGCAAGCCTTCGCTGGTTTTGAAGGCGCCACCGTAGACGCCGACGTCTTCGCCGATGACCACGACGGCGGGGTCGCGC
>DATGEY010000077.1:0-60910 GCA_035309625.1 Candidatus Acidiferrum sp. | reverse complement strand
CACAATTTCGCGGCTTAACTCGACGTGGGAGACTTGGTCTTCGCCCACTGGGACGAAGAGCGGCGTGCCTTCCTTGCTGTAGATGACGATGTCGGCGGTTTGCAGGGTGGGATAGCCGAGGAAGCCGTAGGTGTGCAGGTCTTTGTCTTTTACGTTTTCGAGGGCTTCTTTGTAGGTGGGGACACGCTCCAGCCAGCCTAGCGGCGTCACCATGGAGAGCAGCAGGTGCAGTTCGGCGTGTTCGGGGACTTGAGACTGCAGAAAGATGACGCTCTTTTCCGGGTCGAGACCGGCAGCGAGATAGTCGGTCATGATCTCGAGCGTGTTTTGAGCGACGGCGCTGGTATCGGCGTAGTCGCTGGTCAGCGCGTGCCAGTCGGCGATGAAGTAGAAGCAGTCGTAGGTCGGATCGTTTTGCAGGCGCACCCAGTTTTGCAGCGCGCCGAAATAGTGGCCGATGTGCAGGCGGCCAGTGGGTCGCATGCCGCTGACTACGCGCTTGGTTTTTGCAGCCGGTCCGTTGGTCAAAACGATGCGTCCTCTTCTCTTGTAACGCCCGACTTCTGAGGCGGGCGCTTTGTTCCATCTATCGTCAAAAACCGCCGGCCTCAGAAGGCCGCCGCTACATCGGCGCAGGTGAAGCCTGCGCTGGGACGCGCTGAAGCGCGCCCCCACGACATTGCATCAAGACGCAACGTACTAGCCAAGCTGGGGCGCAGCAGTGCTGCGCCCCTACAAACCCAGGTCGCGGGCGATGATCATGCGCTGGATCTCGCTGGTGCCTTCGTAGATCGAAATCACTCTGGCGTCGCGATACATGCGCTCGACATCGGTTTCGCGCGAATAGCCTACGCTGCCGTGAATCTGCACCGCTTTATAGACTACGCGATTCACCATTTCGCTGGCGTACAACTTCGCTTTGGAGGCCGACGCGCCCATTTTCGCAGGGTGGGCGTCTTTGAGCCAGGCGGCGTAGTGCGCCAAGGTGCGCGCGGCTTCGATTTCCGTCTGCATGTCGGCCAGCATCCACTGAATGGCCTGAAACTCGGCGATGTTTTTGCCGAAGGCGCGGCGCTGCTTGGCGTATTTCACCGATTCATCGAGCGCGCCTTGCGCCAAGCCCACGGCCAGCGCGGCGATGCCGATGCGACCGCCATCAAGCGCGCTAAGCGCGATCTTCAGCCCCTGCCCTTCTTCGCCGAGGCGATTTTCGGCGGGCACTTCGCAATCGTTCAACACAATTTCGACGGAGGGCGAAGAGAGCTGGCCCATTTTTTCTTCGTGGCGGCCAACGCGGAAACCCTTGAAGCCGGGCTCGACGAGGAACGCGGTAATTCCCTTCCCGCCGGCATCCGGGTTGGTCTTGGCGAACACGATGAAAACGCCGGCCACGCTGCCGTTGGTGACCCAGGTTTTTGTGCCATTTAGGCGATACCCGCAGTCGCACTTCACGGCGCGGGTTTGAATGCCCGCGGCGTCCGAGCCGGCGTGCGGCTCGGTCAGGCAAAACGAGCCGAGGATTTCTCCGGTGGCCATGCGGCGCAAATATTTTTGCCTCTGCGCCTCGCTGCCAAACTGAAGGAGAGGAGGCTGGACCGCGGAGTTGGTGACGCTAAGCGAAGTGGCCATAGCGGCGTCGATGCGAGCCACTTCCTCCATCATGAGCACGAAAGACACGGTGTCCAGCCCGCCGCCGCCCCATTCTTCGGGAGTGGTCATGCCGCAGCAGCCGAGAGCGGCAATTTTCTTGATTTCGTCCAGCGGAAAGCGCGCTTCGCGGTCGCGCTGGCGCACGCCGGGACGCACTTCGTTCTCCATGAACCGGCGAACGGTGTCGCGAATCAATTTTTGGTGGTCGCTAAGCGAGAAATCCATCGTGTCCAGTGTACGAGGTGTACACGCGATGCTAACACATTCTGATGATTCGCCAGCGGGGACGACTCGCGGATCGACCTCGTTAGACTTTGAAGAGTTCGCGGAGGCGCTTGGTCTGCGAGCGGCTTACCGGAACCTGGGTGTGCTTCTTGTCGTCCATTTTCAGCATGTAGGTGGACTTGAACCAGGGAATAACTTCCTTGATGTGGTGAATATTCACCAGATAGGAGCGGTGCGGGCGCCAGAACACGTCGGAGGCCAGCGCCGCTTCCATTTCCTCGAGGGTGCGGTAATTGGAGCCACCTTCGAGATCGCGGGCGATTACGGTGATCATGCCGCCGTCGATGGAAGCGAAAATCATGTCCTCGGCGTCGACCAGTAAGAGGCGCTGCTGCGTGGTGATCAGCACCTTCACCGCGGGGGACGGCGGCGTCTGGCGCGCGGCGCTTAGCTGGGTGACGAGGTGCTCGAGGCGGTCGGTGGCGGTGGTCTGCGTCTCCATCATCTTGCGGGCGCGCTGGATGGCTTTGGCGATGCGGGATTTGTCAAAGGGCTTGAGCACGTAGTCGACCGCGTTTACGTCGAAGGCTTGCACCGCGTACTGATCGAACGCGGTGGCGAAAACCACGTGGGGCATTTTCATTTTTCGCTCGACCAACTTTTTCAGCACGCCGAAGCCGTCCAGGCCGGGCATCTGCACATCGAGAAAAACCAGATCGGGTGCATGCTCCTTGATCAACGCGAGGGCGTCCACGCCGTTCTTGCCCTGGCCAATCAGGTTGACGTCCTGCAATCCCTTGAGCAGGTAAGCCAGCTCGTCGCGCGCGGGCTTTTCGTCGTCGACGATGATGACGTTGATGGGCATGTAGCGGCACTGTGAGTATAGGCAAGGGCGCGGAGGCAGGCAATTGTGCAGCCCTGCTTTATTGCGGTGCATCGACCGCGGTCGTGCTAAACAAAAGCATCGAGCCGGTCAGCAGGGCCGGCTACAGAACTTCTGAACGTGCGCTATGATGCAAGCGGAGACAAACCCTCTATGCCTTCGCGCAAGGCCGGGCGCCCGGCCGCAAGAATCCTAAAGAGCAAGATGATTTACAAAGGGCCGGTTTTTGGGGTGCGGCGCGATGAAGTGCTGGAGCCCGGTGGAGTGCGCGCGGTTCGCGAGGTGATCACCCATCCGGGATCGGTGGTGGTGCTGCCGGTGCTACCCGACGGGCGCATCCTGCTGATCCGGCAATATCGCCACGCCACGCGGCAATATTTGTGGGAGCTGGTGGCCGGGCGCATCGACGCCGGTGAAAACGTGAAGCAGGCGGCGGCGCGCGAGTTGATCGAAGAAACCGGATATCGCGCCAAACAGTTTCGCGTGTTTCTGGACGTTTTTCCCACGCCCGGGTTTCTGGAAGAGCGCATGTACATCTTGCTGGCGGAAAAACTGATGGCCGGCGAAGCGGAGCCGGAAGAAGACGAAAGAATAACGGCGAAGGCCTTCCGGGCGGCAGAACTGGAGCGCATGATCCGGCGGAACGTGCTGCGGGATGCCAAATCGATTGCCGGATTGCTGTACTATTTCCGCTTTTTATCGAAGAGAAGGAAAAAGAATTAACACCGCAGGCAGAGAGCCGGGAACACTGCGTTCCTGGAGAAGAGTTGCGGTGCCCGGGTTAGCGGCCCACCGTTGGCAGGCGTTGGTCTTTCCTTGCACTGTTTTTCTGGGCGCCTTGCTGCTTTTTCTGATTGAGCCGCTGTTCGCCAAGCTGATTTTGCCGCGCTTCGGCGGAGCGGCCGCGGTATGGGCGGCATGCCTGGTGTTTTACCAATGCGCGCTGTTGCTGGGCTATTGGTATGCGGACGTCACCTCCCGGTGGCTGAGCGCGCTGCGCCAATCGCAATTACACATCGCCTTGCTGCTGACGAGCCTGTTGTTTTTACCCATCGGCCCGCGGCTTTCCCAATCGCACGACGCCGGCCGCGATCCGGCGACGATCATCTTGATTTTGCTGAGCGCTTCGTTGGGTTTGCCGTTCGTGCTCTTGAGCGCCACCAGTCCGCTGGGGCAAATCTGGTACGCGCGCGCCAATACGCAGCACGAGCCCTATCATCTTTTCGCCTGGTCCAACCTGGCTTCGTTGGTAGCGCTGCTCAGTTATCCCTTGCTGATCGAGCCGCACCTGACGGGGCACACGCAGGCGTTGCTGTGGTCCGCGCTGTTCGCGGTATTCGTGGCGCTGTGTTCGGCGGCGGCGTGGTTCGCGCGGGGCGGGACCGTGGAAGCCACCGACGCAGCGAGCGACGAGGAAACTGCGGCCGCGCCGACGTTGCGCGAAAAGTCGCTATGGCTTGGCCTTTCGGCGTGCAGCTCCATGCTGCTGCTCTCGGTTACCAACAAATTGCTGGAGGACGTCGCGCCGGTCCCGTTTTTGTGGGTCTTGCCGCTGGCGCTCTATTTACTGACATTCGCGCTGGCCTTCCGCAAGCGCGCCCTGTACTGGCCGGGAGTTATGGTGCGCTTTCTGGCCGTGGCGCTGGGCAGCCTGGGCTATGCCATTTATGACCCGACGTACACCGAATCGGTGCAGGTCAGCGTGCCGATTTTTTGCGTTGCGCTGTTTCTGTGCTGCTGGTTCTGCCACGGCGAGCTGGCGCGGCGGCGTCCGGCGCCGCGTTACGCCACGGCGTTCTATCTGATGATTTCTTTGGGAGGGGCGTTGGGCGCGATTTTCGTGGGCCTGGTGGCGCCTCACGTGTTCACTTCCATCTATGAATTACCGGTGGCGCTCATTTTCACAGCGTTGCTGGCGGCCGCGACACTGTGGCCAGAAGGATGGGCGGTGCGGGTGTTCTGGATCGCCACCGCGGTGTGCATGACGTTTGTGCTGGTGCGCAATGCGCGGGAGTATGACAAGAACGCCATCCTGCGCGTGCGCAGTTTTTACGGTGCTTTGCGGGTGCAGCAATTCACCAACTGGCTCAAGGAGCCGTATCGCACGTTGTACAACAGCAGGATCGAGCACGGCGCGCAATACGTCAATCCGCCCTCGAGCCTTTTGCCAACCACCTACTACGGGCCAGATTCTGGCGTGGGGCTGGCGCTGAGCCGCTGCTGCCCCAACGAGAAGCGCGTCGGCGCAATCGGTTTAGGCGCGGGCACGCTGGCGGCCTACGGAAAGACCAGCGACTATTTCCGATTCTACGAAATCAATCCGCAAGTGATCCGCATTGCCAGGGATTCGTTCAGCTATCTGCGGGATTCCCCGGCGCGGATCGAGGTAACGCCGGGAGATGCGCGGCTTTCGCTGCAAAGCGAAGCGCCGCAACAATTCGATGTGCTGGCGGTGGACGCCTTCTCCGGGGATGCAATTCCGGTACACCTGCTAACCCGCGAGGCGTTTCAATTGTACTTTCGGCACCTGAAACCAAACGGTGTGCTGGCGGTGCATACCTCCAACACCTATCTGGACCTGGCCCCGGTAGTGAAGCTGTTGGCCGCAGACGCGGGCTATGAGACGCAGTTGATCATCAATGAAGGTAATCCGCGAAAGTTGATTGATGCCGCGGACTGGGTGCTGGTCACCCGCAACCAGGCGTTACTGGATTCGATTGCGTCTTCGGTGTGGATCGAGCCAATTTCCGTGCCGCCAAATCTGCGCGTGTGGACCGACGACTTCAACAATCTTTTCCAGATTCTGCGGCCTGTGAAATTCAAGCAAGAAAGCGTGCGGTGAACGGTCCCGCTGGGCTGCTTACGAGAAGAGCCTTAGTTAAATCGATTTATAGTCAAAGATATATCTATCATGTGCGTGTGGCGCCGCTCATCTTCTATTGACTCGCGATTTCGTTCTGCTAGACTCCGCGCAATTTCCGGTTAAGGTCTGCTTGGAGAAAGGTTCGGCCACGGCTGGAAAGAAACACGTCTGTGTGGGGAGGGCTACGACTTGCGTGGCACAGTGAAATGGTTCAACAACACGAAAGGATACGGCTTTATCGGACGAGACGATGGTCCGGATGTGTTCGTGCATTATTCGGCCATTGTGGGCGACGGTTACCGTACCTTGCAGGAGGGGGAAGCGGTGGATTTTGAGATTGTGCAGGGACCAAAAGGTCCGCAAGCTGCCAATGTGCAAAAACCGAGCAGCTAACCTTCACACGTTCGGTTTTTCCGGCCGGCAAAGACTCGTCTTTGCCGGTTTCTCTTTTCGCTTCCGCTCCGCCGCCGTGTATGCCCGGTGTTCCGACGCGAGCGGGTCTCGCCGTATAATCGGCAGCATGGATAACAAAAGAATTGCCCGCATCCTTCGCGACACGGCGCAACTTCTCGAAATCGACGGCGCCATCATTGGGCGCTACCGCAGTTACGAGAAAGCCGCCGAACTCATTTCCGGAATGCACGAATCGATCGAGGAACTGGCGAAGGAGCCGGACAAGCTGGAGGATTTGCCGGGAATAGGCGAGCGCATGGCTGAGCACCTGCAGGAGATCCTCAAGACCGGAGACTATAGCCTGCGGCAAAAGCTGCTGAAGAAATATCCGGTGACGCTGCTGGATATCCTGCACCTGCAATCGCTGGGACCTAAGAAAGTGGCGTTTCTGTGGTCGAACTTTCAAGCCGCAACTGTCGCGGACGTGGAAAAACTGGCCCGCGAGGGCAAACTGCGCGATGTGCCGGGGTTCGGCGAAAAGAGCGAGCAAAACATTTTGAAGGCGGTGGAGGCGTTCAAGCGCTCGACTGGGCGTTTTCGCCTGGACGTCGCGGAAGCGGCCGCCGCGGGGATCATCGCGCACATCGAGAAATATGGGAAGGGCGTGGCATCGATCACTCCGACGGGATCCCTGCGACGCGGCAAGGAAACGGTCGGGGACCTGGATCTGCTGCTCACGCTGGCCGACGGCTTCGCCGCGCAAAAACACATCGGCGCCATTGCCGAACACATTTTGAAATATCCGCGCATCGACCAGGTGCTGGCGCACGGAGAAAATAAGGTGAGCTTCACGCTGGACAACGGCATCCAGGTGGACGTGCGTCTCCTCGATAAAGATTGCTTCGGCGCGGCCATGCTGTATTTCACCGGATCGCGCGAGCACAACGTCACGCTACGCGGGCGCGCAAACGATATGGGCTACACGCTGAACGAGTACGCGCTGGCCACGCTGAAGGGCGAGCGGCGGGTGGCCGGGCGCACCGAAGAAGAGATTTACGGCAAGCTCAAGCTGGATTTTATCCCACCGGAAATCCGCGAAAACACCGGGGAAATCGAAGCTGCCGAGCAGCATCGTTTGCCGAACCTGGTGCGCCGCGAAGATATCAAGGGCGACCTCCACATGCACACCACCGCCAGCGATGGAAAATGTTCCATCGAAGAAATGGCGGAAGCGGCAAAGAAGGCCGGGCACGAATATATCGCTATTGCCGATCATTCCAAGTCGGTGACCATCGCCAATGGCTTGGACGAGAAGCGCATGGCGGCGCACATCAAGAAATTGCGGGCGGCCAACGCCGGCGGCCTGGGCATACGGATTCTGGCCGGGGCGGAAGTGGACATCCTGAAGGATGGCGACCTGGACTACTCGAACGAATTGTTAGCGCAATTCGAGGTGGTGGTCTGTTCGGTTCATTCCTACATGAACCTGGACCGCGCGGCGATGACCGAGCGGATGCTGGCGGCCATCGAAAATCCGTATACGCAGATTATCGGGCATCCTACCGGCCGACTACTGCTCCGCCGGGAGGCCTTCGAGTACGACATGGCCAAGATTCTGGACGCGGCCGCAAAACACGGCGTGGCCATGGAATGCAACTCCTACCCTGACAGACTGGACCTCACCGACGTTTATTTACGCATGTGCAAGGAGCGCGGGGTCAAGGTGGTTATCGACACGGATTCGCACAACACTCCGCATTTGCAATTCATGAGACATGGCGTGACCATGGCGCGACGCGGCTGGCTGGAGAAGGCCAACGTAATCAATACCTTGCCGATAGATCAGTTTCTCGCCGCGCTTCGTCCCAAGCCAGGCGCCGCCGACACCAGGAAGTCCGCAGCCAAACGCTAAGGGCGGAACATTTTCTCGATAGGCATCGTATCTTGTCCTAGATGTGGTATTTACGGAGGATTTCGCACATGAATGTGGCCCCTCACCGCACCACCCTTCGCCTGAGTGTGGCGCTCGCCACTCTATTGGCTGCCGCCGCCCTCGCTTCCAATGCACGGGCGGAGGAATGGACCAAGACGTACACCATCTCCGGACGCGCGCAGGTTCGTGTGGATACCAATGACGGAGCCGTGCGCATTGCCACCGGAGACTCCAAGCAGGTGGAATTTCGCGTCATTTATGAAGGCTACGAGCTAAACAAGAACCTGCACATTGACAGCAAGCAGGACGGCGACAGCGTGGAAATCAATGCGCGGGTAACCGGTCACTGGGGCTTTACTTGGGGTGGTGGACGTCGCGGACCACGGATTGAGGTGCGCATGCCCAAGGATGCCGATTTGCAGATTGATACCGGAGATGGTTCGGTGGAGACCCAGCCCCTTAGTGGACACGTGAAGATTCATACCGGCGACGGCTCCGTTCACGCGCAAGCAATTGAGGGAAATGCGGATATCGACACCGGCGACGGCAGCATCACGCTGGAAGGCGCCAAGGGCGACATCCGGCTGCACACCGGCGACGGGCATATTGAAGCGCGCAATCTGGACGGCAGGGTGGACGCAAATTCCGGTGATGGGCATATCAAGATCGACGGGCGACTGGACGCTCTGAATGTAAAGACAGGGGACGGCAGTATTGACGCTCGCGTGGCCCCCGGATCGAAGCTAAGCGGTGGCTGGAGTATTCGCACCGGCGACGGCAGCGTGGACCTGGTTCTTCCTCCGGATTTGCAAGCTAATATTGATGCCAGCACGAATGATGGCCACATCAGCCTGGGAATCCCGGTAACCGTGGAAGGGACCTTCAGCAACTCGCAAATCCACGGCAAAATGAACGGTGGCGGACAACCGCTGACCATTCACACGGGCGACGGATCAATCCGGCTCAGCAAGTCGTCCTAGGAGGAAGTGTCCGAAAGTGGCCGGAAAAACGCGCTTAGTTCTAGAACTAATAAACCTTTAATACTGTAGCGTGAAAAATTGTCGCCTGCTTCTGCCAATTGCCTCTTTTTTGCGTACTGGGGGAGTTCTACAGCGCCTCTAATCCCATGAAAACAAAAGGGCGTCTTTGGTCACCCGCTTGCCAATACTTATTGCGGGAGCAGTCATGATCATCTTTATTCTGACATTTGCGATCATCTCGCTGTTTGCGCTCACCCTCACCGGTTCCATCGCCACGGCGACCCGCCGCCGCTCATCCTAGAGCGAATCGGGATGGCGAGGAAGTCCCTGTCCCCCACCCCAGAATCCAGCTAACCTCCTCATAACGCGAAGCGCTGAACGGGCTGAAGCGGCGCCTCTACCGCCGCCAGCAATTTAAGGATGATATACTTTCGCCTCGATTCGCGCTCGCCATGGAAAAGTATGATCTGATCGTCATCGGCTCCGGGCCCGCTGGCCAGCGCGCGGCAATCCAAGCGGCGAAGTTTGGCAAGCGGGTGGCGCTGGTCGAAAAGCTGGAAGTGGTGGGCGGGACAGCCATCAACACCGGCACCATTCCCAGCAAGACCATTCGCGAAGCGGTGCTACATCTCTCCGGCTTCTACTACCAGAGTATTTACGGTGTGAATTACCGGGTGAAGGATCAGATCACCATGGCCGATCTATCCTTCCGCGCGCAGCACGTGATCAAGACCGAGATAGACGTGATTCGGGCGCAACTTTCGCGCAACGGCATTGAAGTGCTCACGGGCACGGCCAGCTTTACGGATCCCACGCACATTCATGTGGTCAGCACCAAAAGTCAATCCGACTATGAAGCCGCGAACGTGATCATCGCGACGGGGACCAAGCCGGCGATATCACCGCTGGTGCCCTTCAACAATCGGAACATCATCAACAGCGATCAGATTCTGCAGATGCCGGAAGTGCCCAAGACGCTGATCGTGGTGGGCGGCGGGGTGATCGGTGTGGAATATGCATGCATGTTCGCGACGCTGGGCGTGCGCGTCACGCTGATCGAAAAGCGCCCGAGGCTGTTGGAATTCGCCGACTCCGAAATGGTGGAGGCGCTGTGCTATCACCTGCGGGACCGCCGGGTGACCATGCGCTTGAACGAAGAGGTGGAAAGCGTTGAGGACACTCCGGACAACGGAGTGGCGGCGGTACTCAAGAGCAAGAAAAAAGTTTCTGGCGATGCGTTGCTGTACGCGGTGGGGCGGCAAGGCAACGTGGATGAACTCAATCTGGCCAATGCCGGCCTGGACTCCGATTCGCGCGGGCGCATTCCGGTGGATACCGATTACCGCACCAAGCAACCACACATTTATGCGGTCGGCGACGTCATCGGTTTCCCGAGCCTGGGTTCCGTCTCGATGGAACAGGGGCGGATTGCCGCGGCCAATGCGTTTGGAATTCCAATACATTCGAATCGCGCCAACTATCCTTACGGCATTTACACCATTCCAGAGATTTCCTTCATCGGCAAAACCGAAGAGCAACTCACGGAAGAAGGGGTGGCCTACGAAGTGGGCATCGCATTTTTCCGGGAAATCGCCCGCGGGCAAATTCGCGGCGATACCACCGGGCGACTCAAGCTGATCTTCCAGCCGGAGACCAAGGAACTGTTGGGCGTGCATATTGTCGGCGAAGGAGCGTCGGAGCTGTTGCACATCGGACAGGCGGTTTTTGCGTTCAAGGGCACCGTCGAATATTTCGCGGACGCGGTTTTTAATTATCCGACGCTGGCGGAATGCTACAAGGCCGCCGCGTTCAACGGGCTGAACAAGCTGAGGTGAGCGGCAACAATGTCCAAATCCGTCGGCGTACTGGTCATGGAGCACATCGCGGTTGGCCTGGTTGAAAATAACAAGCTGGCCGGGCCGGTCAGCCGGTATCCCGAAAAAGGGGATTCGCTCGACGCGCTGCAATCCATGCCGGCGGAAAATATCGGCGATCGCATCCGGCAGCAGATCGACGCCGCGGCACAGGGGCAAAAGATTCAGACCATAGGGCTGGGATTTCCCGGGGTGATCCGCGGCGGCATCATCGAAGATTCTCCGAACCTGCACCAGGTGAAGGGATTCAATCTGCAGGCGGCGCTTTCGGCACGGGGGTTGTCCGTTCCGGTGCGAGTGTTCAACGACGCAGACGCCATGGCCGCGGGCATTGCGGCCACCCGGGACAAACTGCAAAAGCTGATCCGCGTGTGGACCTTGGGAAATGGCGTGGGCTTCGGGAGGTATCCGTGGCACGAGGGAGTATGGGAGGGCGGGCACTCGGTGGTGACGCTCGATCCCAAAGAGAGTCTTTGCGGTTGTGGCGGGCGCGGACACCTGGAAGGCATCCTGGGCTATCGTTCGATGCGGCTGCGCTTTCTGGATCTCGAACCGGAAGAAGTGTTTGCCAACGCGCGGAGCGGCGACGCGCGCTGCTCGGAATTCGTGACTATGGGCCATCGCGCCTTGGCCGCCGCCACCGCGACCAGCATTCACATGGATGGACCGGGCCAGTTTTATCTCACCGGGCACAATGCCGGATTTATCGACATCGCCCTGCTGGACCGTTTTGTGCACGAGATGGTGAAGATGAGTCCGCTGCAGGGGAGCCGCTTCGAGGTGGTATCGACCAGCGATGAAGTTGGAATTATCGGGGCGGCGCTGAATGCCGACCGTGCGGCCGCGGCCTAAATTCTCTCAAACTAATTTTTTCACCAGTTGATCGAGACGGGCGCGCTCCTCGTAGCCCATTTCGATGAAGGCCACGGCCATGCCCTGGCCATCTTTGACGTCTTTCACCATCGCGCGAGCGCGAACCTCACCGCCAGGAACGTCGAAAATCAGTTTCACCAGTGTGCCCAGCGGCGGCGGATCGGAGGTGGCAATAAACAGACCTCCCAATCCCAGGGTCGCGACCCGGGATACCCCCCGGCCACCGCTGTACTGCCATGCGACGAGCATGCCCTTGGGCAGGGCCACGCGCGGGTATCTGCGCTTCACGGTTTTGGCTTCCCGGCCCAAGACCAAGCTCCTCTGCCCCATACATGTACATTGCTGGTGGATCAGGGCAGTTCCATTCTGACGCTGAAAGGAACGACCTGCGCGCAGAACCTCAATCCAATGTTCCTCTGATACAACCGGGGCGCCAGCGGCACTTTCGGGTTCGGGGTGTTCAATTTTGAACATAGCGGGACTGGTTCCACGGCTAGAATCCGGATCTTACTCAAGGAATAGAGGGCGCCGCCATGACTCGGGATGAGCAACTGCAGCGCTATTACCGCGATCGAGTGGAACGTGGGCTTCAGGTTCTGGCGCAAACGCCCGCTGCCGACCGGAAGCGGGTGGACTTTGAAAACGGTTATTGGCACGAGCGCGTCATCTTGCAACGGCTGCTGGAAAACGGGGGGTTGCCATCTGTCACGGAGCGCTGGACTGTCTCGAATCGCCGACCACGACCTGCGTAACGACCCAGCACAGTGCCTGCCCCCGCCATGTCTACAGCTGCTATCTTTGTGTATCGTTTGAGGATGGCCCCGAAAAGCAGAGCTGACGCTTCCGCACCGCGGAAGGGCCCATTTTGTTCCTACCTAGAACCCGCCGACCTACTCAGGTATGGGCTGTATTCCCCGCCGCGAGCAGAACGACGTAGTGTGCCGAACACAGGTGATCGCCATCGGTGAGAGGTGCAAACTTATCGAGCAATCCTAGTTTTCCACGGATGCTGCCGGCGGGAAAATCTTGCCTCCGATACGATTCTTAGTGGCTGACGACAATACGATCTCGCGCAAACTGCTCTGCGGGCTGCTGGATACCCGTGAGGGCTGGCAGGTCTGTGGCGAAGCCGAAAACGGTATGGAGGCCACGGCCAAAGCAGCAGAGCTAAAGCCGGACGTGGTGATTCTGGATATGGCCATGCCGTTAGTGGACGGATTGCATGCGGCGCAGGCCATCCATGCGACGGCGCCAGCTATTCCCATTCTTTTGTATACCATGCACAACTTCGCGGGCCTGGAAATCGAGGCTAAGAAATTCGGTATCCGTAAAGTGGTAAGCAAAACGGATGCGGCCCAAATGCTTCTGGCGGCGATCGATGAAGTGCTGAAGTCGGTTGAACCTGCGACACCGGCGATCCTGCCACAAGTAGTAGTCGATCCGGCAAGTACGCTCGCAAATAGCGCCGGCGAACTGCCGCCTGCTCCCGATGGCGAGGGCAATTCAAAAGTGAATTGAGTTTATTCGCGTGTCCACACGGCGGGTCTTGATGATACTGTGATCGGCGCGACATTGCGGGCACCTTGCGTTTTTTTTGCTACTGCACCTGATTTAAAATCTGTGCGCACCGGCGAGAGGGGCTTGGACCAATGGCACAACGCGGCTTATGGAAATGCAGTGCGCTGACGATTTTTCTCTTGGCAGGAATTCCGGCGGCGGCGCAGTTTCCGGACAAGTACACGAATTTAAAGGTGTTGCCAAAGGACATTTCCAAGCGCGACATGGAATCGGCCATGCGCGCTTTTGCCCTTGCGCTCGGTGTGCGCTGCGAGCATTGCCACGTGGAAAAAAAGGCGCCGGAACGAGGATTCGACTTCGCCGCCGACGACAAAGAACCCAAGAAAACGGCGCGGGTCATGCTACAGATGGTCAGCGCCATCAACCACGATTACATCAGCAAGGTGCCGAAAACGCCGCCCGAAACCGCGGTCATTCAGGTGCAATGCATGACCTGCCATCACGGGCTGACGCAGCCCCGGACGCTCACTGCGGTGCTATCGGAAAGTTTGGAGAAAGACGGCCTGGAGAAAACGGTGGCGCTGTACCAGGATCTTCGCGGAAAGTATTACGGCGGAGGGCAATACGATTTCGGGGAGACGACGCTGAATCAAGTCACCGAGTCTTTGCTGGAAAAGAAAAAGAACAGCGAGGCACTGGCCATCGAGCAGCTAAATTTCTCCACAAATCATCCGGATACGCCGTGGTCCTACCACATGCTGGCGCAAACCTACCAGGCCAACGGACAGATGGACAAGGCGCTGGACACCTATCACAAAGTGCTGGAACTTCATCCGGATGATCGCTGGGCCAAGGACCAGATCGACGCACTCTCCAAAAGCACGCAGCATTAGTCCCATCGCTACCCAGCGAAGGCACTTACTCGTGACGAAGGGCTATTACCGGGTCCACGCGAGTGGCGCGCAGGGCGGGAATATAGCTGGCGACAAAGGCTACCAGCAGGAGCAGCGCGGACACCAGGGCCAAGGTGGGAAAATCGGTCGCGCCGACGCCGTAAAGCACGGAATGAAGGCCCCGAAGGAGGAGCAAGGCGAACGCCAAACCGATACCCACGCCGATCAACGACAATGACAAACCCTGCCGCAGCACCATGGAAATAACATTGGTGGGACGCGCTCCCAAGGCGGCGCGAATACCCAGCTCCTGGGTGCGCTGACTCACCGAGTAGGAAATCACGCCGTAAACACCGACCGAGGCCAGCGCCAAGCCCAAAAGGCCGAAGGCCCCGACCAGCATGGCGCCGAGACGGGCGGGAAGGAGAGGCTTGCCGTAGCGGACGTGGGCATCCATGGTGGTGATGTCAAACACCGGAAGCGCCGAGTCCAGCTGATGAATTTGTTCACGCACAGGCGCCACCTGATCGGAAGGATCATTTTGCGAATACACCATCACCGTGGCTCCCGACACATAGCGCTGCGCCAGGGGAAAGTACACGAAGAGTTGTGGAGATTCGTAGAGAAACAGGTATTTTCCGGTACGCGTCAACCCCACGACTTGAATCGGCGGGCCGGTTTTCTCCGTGCGAAAGATCTTGCCAACCGGATTCTCACCGGGCCAAATCTTCCTGGCGAAGGTGTCGTTAACAATGGCTACCTTCGGCGAGGTGGCAGCGTCCATTTCGGAAAACTCGCGGCCTTGTATGACGGGAACACCGGCGGTACGGAAGTAGCCGGGCTGCACTTTGTCGTCGAAGGCAATTTCGGTTTTGGATTTGTCGTCGATGACCTGGCCCTCGGGGAAAATATTCACGATGGATTTGTCGTACCCCATCGGAATATAAGCGGTGACGGATGCATCGCGGACGCCAGGAAGAGCTTTAAGGCGATCGGTAAGCTCTTTGTAGAATAGCTGGCCGCGCTCTTCCTTGTAGCCTTGCAGTCCCAGGTCGACATTCATCATCAGGGTATGATCCACGCGGAATCCCATATCCATATTCGCGGAGTTCAGGAAACTGCGAATGAAGAAGCCGGCGCAGGCCAGCAGCAATAAAGAGACGGAAACTTGGGCGATGACCAACCCGTTTCGCAAACGGTGATGTCCACTGGAAGGCCCGCCGGAACGTCCGCCGGCTTTCAATACGTCAGCCAGATTTCCGCGGGAAGCCTGCAAAGCTGGGACTAATCCGGCGACGATGCCGGTTAGCAGCGCGATGAAAAAGCTAAAGCCAAAAATGCGCCAGTCCATTCGAAGATCAAAAAGCCGTAACGGAATGTCCGTAGGGATATGGATGGACATGAGCCCCATAGCCGCCCAGCGCGCAAAGAGCAAGCCAACCATTCCTCCGCAAAGCGCCAGCAGCACGCTTTCGGTCAAAAGTTGCCTGGCCATCCGCCAACGGCTGGCTCCTAGGGCCGTGCGTGTGGCGATCTCTTTTCGGCGGCCATTTGCGCGGGCCAGAATCAAATTGGCGACGTTCGCACAGGCAATGAGCAACACCAGCCCGACCAGCAGCATGAATACCGCAACCGCCTTGGACATGAATCCACCCAAACCTGGCTCGGGGCGCGCTCCGAGTTCAGGAATCACCAGCAGCGAGAGATCCTTGTGCATTTCGGGATATTCCTGCGCCAGGCGATGATCGGTGGGTTCCGCGGCGGCCATGGCTTGCGCTGCCGTGATTCCGGGCTGCAGCCGGCCTAAGGCTCGGAATTGCACGGCACTGCGGTCGGTGAGGTCATTTGCTAGCGCCGGGTCCAACAACGGCAGGGTGGTTACGGGAATATAAAAATCCGGCTCGATGAAGTAGTAAGCGCCGTGGTAACGCTCCGGGGCTACGCCAATGATCGTAAAGGTATGCCGGTTGACCACCACCGCTTTCCCAATTACCGCGGGATCGC
Organism: Candidatus Acidiferrum sp.; assembly: GCA_035309625.1. Classification (GTDB taxonomy): domain Bacteria; phylum Acidobacteriota; class Terriglobia; order Acidiferrales; family UBA7541; genus Acidiferrum. Next base: position 44,821 of record DATGEY010000077.1, on the reverse strand, counting down.
TGCCGAAACGCCTTTGCCAATATTTGTAACCGAGGACAATGAGCGGGTCTTTGCCGGGTACCCAACCTTCGTCGGCGGCGAAGGTGCGTCCACGCGCCGCCTCCAGGCCCAGCATCGAGAAGTAGTTTCCGCTAACCAATTCGGCCCACGCGCGTTCCGGGCGGCCATCGGCGCCGAAGTTTACCGGCGAGGGCGCAAAAATGGCGATATCGGAAAATACCGTCTTTAGCTGGCGATAGTCGTTAAAGTCAGGATAGGAAAGGGGCCGGGGAAAGGCCGCGCCGGGAGAATTGGTAGCCACCGCCACCAATTGCTGCGGATCTTTGACTGGGAGGGGACGCCACAACATGCCATCGAAGACGCTGAAAATGGCGGTGTTGGCGCCGATGCCGAGGGCTAGCGCGACGATGGCGATCAAAGCGAATCCCGGGCTCTTGACGAGCACGCGCAAGGCATAGCGCAGGTCTTTCGCGAGCGTTTCCATGAGCCCCCCAATTTTAGCGGCACCTGCATCGATATACGGAGAATGCAGCAGGATTGTTTCGCAGTTTGTCGAGCATTTGGCGGGCGCGGGTGCAGTCTTTACCACGATGCACGGCGTCCCCAAGGCGCACTTCCGTGCGATACTTTGGCCGGAAGCGACCAAAATCGTTGAAGGAGAGCGCAGCGCAAAATGTACATTCATACGTTCTTGTTTCAGTGGCAGCCAAACGTAACGGCGGAGATGAAGGAGCGCGCCGCGCGAGAGATTCGTGGCTTGCAAGGGCAAATTCCCGGACTGCTGGAGACCAGCTACGGCGCCAACGTTTCGCCGCGATCACAAGGCTTCACGCATGGCGGTGTGATGAAAATGCGGGATAAGGCGGCACTGGATGCCTACACCACACACCCGGTGCATGAAAAATTGGTGCAGTGGCTGATGCCCCTTCTTAAGGTCGCGGCAGAGTTGGACTACGAGATTTAGGCGTTCCCTGGTTATACGTCGCAGAGGTCGACGGCTTGCCGTAGCGAAGTCAGCGGGTCATGCGTGGGCACAAATTCGTGGGCTACGTACCCGCGATAATTTGTGGCGGCTATGCCGCGCATCACGCCGTCCCACTGCACCTCCTGAGTGCCATCGAGTTCGTGGCGGTGGGGCACGCCGCCGGTGTGGAAGTGCCCCAGCCAGTCGATGTTCTTCTGAATGGTGGCGATCAGGTCGCCTTCCATAATTTGCATGTGATAGATGTCATAGAGCAGCTTGACGCGCGGCGAGTTCACCGCCTGCACCACCTGCAAGCCCCACGCGGTGTGATCGCACATATAGTCTTTGTGGTCCACCTTGCTGTTCAGCAACTCGATGCAGATGGTTACGCCGTTGTCCTCGCCGATTTTCTTTAACTTGTTGAGGCCGGCGATGGTATTCTTCGCGCCTTCTTCATCGGACATGCCCATGCGGTTGCCGGAAAAAGTGATCACGTTGGGCACACCCAATTTGGCAGCTATGGGGATATTCTTGCGAAAGGCTTCTTCGATCTTGGCGTGATTTTCCACGCGGTTTAGGGCGCTAGCGATTTCCCCGCCGCCGGCGTAGCCCATACTGCAAATCAAGCCGTAGTGGCGCGGAACTTCCCATTCCTCGACCTTCAGCAGGTCGACGGCCTTCAGCCCGATCTCCGCGCCATACGCGCATAGCTTTTCCAAAGGAATGCTTTGATAGCACCAGCGTGATACGGATTGCCGGACATTTCCTTTGCGCTGCACAGGCGTGGTGCCCTGCCGCGACGCGGCGGACGAAGGTGTAGATACGGATGGCAGAGCAGCCATGGTGGCTCCCGAAACGACGGTCTTCAACATATGGCGGCGTGAGATAGGAGACATAGGTGGGTGAGTTTACCGAAGAATCGGACGGGTGGATAGCGAATCCGCAAAGCTCCGCCCAGGTGCCCGAACTCACACCTGGGCCGAGAGCCCGCAGAATTCCTTATGGCCGCCGAAAGCGTTATGTATTACGCCGCAGCCGGTGCGTGAAACCTGTGATGGCAGTGGGCGCAGAGGGCATGGTGGCCGTGCCAGATAACGCTTAACGGCCGGGTGCAGAAGGGGCACGTGGCCGACCACTGCGACCCGCACTCCGGGCATTCGTTGAACAGCGAATGGGCCCGGCGAATCGGCTTCCGCAGCTCATGCAAATCAAGAACGAAACGGCAAGAGGGATTGCCGCAGACCAGGTAATTTTCCATGGGGGGTGGGCTCCTTAGGGGGCGCATCTTGTTTCCATAACAAGTTACGTGTCAATACCAATAATCACGTTAGTAGTCTTACGGAAGGCCCGCCGGGAAGCACGGGTTCAGGCCTGGATGAGGTGGCTGCGCACCGCATACAGGACCAGGTCGCTGAGCGAATGCAGGTCAAGCTTCAACATGATTCTGGCCCGGTGACTTTCTACCGTTCTCGCACTGATCGCGAGCCTGGCGGCAATTTCTTTGTTGGTGCGGCCAGCTGCGAGGAGTTCCATAACCTGACGTTCGCGGTACGACAATGGGCTGATGCTATCCGTTTCTCCCGCGATGGGATGGGCCGCGGCAAAACCTTGTTCTTCCCGGTGCTCCGGTAACCGCCGACCAAAAGCGGAGACTGCAGGTGGACCAACCGACAGCAGCATCGGAAGCTGGCACAGCAGTTGCGAGAGAATTCGGGTTTCCGCCAGGCAACTTCGCAGTCGGTCCATGGTACAGGCTAGAAGATCGCTTCCAAGGGCAAGAGGGGCACGGACGGGATCCGGTGCCTCGCCGGTGCGGTGCAGCGTCGCGAGCAAACCAGTCAATTTGCCGGTCAGGCGAAGGAGCGCGGCATCCAGGTCATTGCGTTCGGTCAGTTCCGAAACAATGGCGCCTACTCGTTGCACTTGCCCTTCGCCATCCTTAATCGGGAAGTAGCTTTCACTCCAGTGACCAATCCCTTTTCTGGAGGGCAGTTCCGCCGTTAATTCAAAGTTAGATAGCGGCTGCCCTGTGGAAAAGACGTGTTCCAAGGCAGGTTGCACCTTAGAAGCGACCTTCCCTAAAACAGCATGGATAGTTCTTCCGATATGCTTCTCGGCCGGAATGCCATTCATGGATGCCAAAGCATCATTGACCGCCCGGAAGCGCAACTGCCGGTCACAGATGGCCACGCCTACCGTCGAACTCTCGAACAAGGCGCGCAGCAACCCGTGCGACTCGCCCGTGATTTCGTCAGGAAGCACATGGCTCCCAAAGTTCAAAGCGCTGGCTGCTATCTTACGTGCCATGCTCATGCCCGTCCGAGATCTCTTGTCTTGTCGCTGGGGCCGACCTGTCTGTGCAACGTCTAGTGCCTTATCGACTAGGTTAACGCTAAGTACAAACTGTGTCAACGCCGAAGATGCCGGCTAAACAAGTGTGAGAGTTAGCGAACGTCCGTTGGATTTCAGCCGGGTCCTAGAAGGAATGGCAAGATTGAAGATTACTGGGCAGAGAGCTTTCACACTTTTCGAGGGGGACTTCAGCGAGTGCGTGGCTGGCGAGCCTGGCGCTATATGCCCGCAGCCTGATATACACATTGCCCCCATGAACCAGGTGTGTTAAAAGTTCATAAGTAAAGGTTGCAATCCCCGCAAAAAAACCTGTTTCTGTCACCTCGCACGAAGGGAGCTAACAATGACACCGAAGCATGCAGGTCTGTCGTCTTGTTTGTTGATTGTTGTGGCAGTCAGTGCGCTGGTCCTCCAGCCCATTTTCATCGAAGGTGGTTGGGCAGAGAGGCCTCCGATTGGCTACGCCCGTCCGCCAATTCATGTAAAAGGTAATGCAACCTCGGCGCCGACAGGTCTTTCTCCTGTGCAGACACGACACGCGTATGGGTTTGACCAGATTACGAACCAAGGATCTGGCCAGATCATCGGCATTGTGGATGCCTACGACGATCCCAACATCGAGTCTGACCTCGGGGTCTTTGATTCGCAGTTTGGTCTCACAGCATGCACCTCTGGCAACGGATGCTTCCAGAAGATTTATGCGTCGGGCTCGAAGCCGCGGACCAACGCGGGCTGGTCTCTGGAAATGTCGCTCGATGTCGAGTGGTCGCACGCGATTGCGCCCCAAGCGAAAATTATCCTCGTCGAGGCGGCCTCGAACAGCTTCGCGAATTTGCTGCAAGCCGTTGACGTCGCCGTCCAGAACGGTGCGAGCGTAGTCTCCATGAGCTTTGGAGGCTCGGAGTTTTCAAGTGAGGCGAGCAACGATACCCACTTCGCGGTCAACGGCGTTACCTTCACGGCTTCCTCCGGTGATAGCGGCAACGGCGTGGAATATCCCGCAGCTTCCCCGGACGTAGTGGCGGTCGGCGGCACAACGCTGAACATTGGTTCGGATGGGAGCTACATAAGCGAGACAGCTTGGAGCGGAAGCGGTGGCGGGCAGAGCGCCTATGAAGCGGAACCTAGCTACCAGGCGAATTATCCGATCCCCAACGATCCCAGCGGGGTACGCGGTGTCCCGGATGTGGCCTACGACGCGGATCCAAACACTGGATTTTCCGTGTATGACACCGTTCGCTATCAAGGGCAGTCTGGCTGGTTCCAGGTCGGAGGGACTAGCGCGGGCGCACCGCAATGGGCAGCGCTGTTTGCCATTGCCAACTCATTGCGCGTAGGTGCCGGCAAGGCCACTCTCAGCAGTACAGGCACCGCAGTTTATAGCGTCGCCAAAGCCAATTACAGTTTGAACCTGCACGACATCACCAGCGGCACAAATGGAAGCTGCGGGACGCTGTGCACCGCGACGACGGGCTACGATTACGTGACCGGTCTCGGAAGCCCGCAAGCCAACAACATCATCACGGCTCTTGAAAACTTCTGAGCGCGGCTTTCGAATGCGCACGATTTTAGTCGAAGACATAATACTTCGGTGCACTCGTGATGCGCGGCAGGATGAGCCTGAAAAGATGTAGCAGACTCTCGGAGAGAGTCTGCCGATGGAGTTTTTTCAGAGCGAGAGGATGGCTTCTACGGAGCTGCTGGAGAAAGGGGCTAAAAAACGATCCCATTTCCCAGACCCCTTCTCCTGCTAGAAGATGCAAGTAGCGCTTTTACGAAATGCGAGAGATCGAGCGTCAACTTCGTATGCCGCAGGCGACCGTGTCAAAGCACCTGCGAGTGCTGCGCGAGGCCGGTTTCGTGGAATCCACGGGGACGCACAGCGCCGTATCTACCGACTCAAACCTCAGCGACTTTAGGAGCGGGGTGCCTGGCTGGCTCCGTTCCGCCGATTCTGGTCCGCTCACCTAGATGCTCTGGAACGCCACCCCGACCGCGTGTATCAATCAGAAATCGAGGCACAAAGATTCAATGAAACCATCGGAACGTATTGACCAGCTGATCGCAGAACTCAGAGACTGGCGTGGCAAAACGTTCGCCAGTATCCGCAAGAGCATCCTTGAGGCCGACAGGGAGATAATCGAAGAATGGAAGTGGATGGGAAGCCCAGTGTGGTCTCACGACGGAATAATCGCGGTCGCCAACGCCCACAAAGATAAGGTGAAGCTTACTTTTTCCCACGGGGCGAGCTTCCCAGATCCTGACAAGCTCTTCAACGCGGGCCTCAAAGGCAACGCGTGGCGGGCGATCGATTTTTTCGAGGGCGATGAGATTAATGAGCGGGCTCTAACAAATCTCGTCCGTGCTGCTGTTGATTACAATCAGATCAAATTGAAGAGGAAAGCGCCTGAGGGCGCTCGAGCAAAAGTACATGAAAGTAACAAATGATGAAACGACAGATTTTTCTCACTAATTCTCCTTGCGGGACTGCCTGACAATGGTGCTTGACGCTGCCCTGGCAGTGGAGGTGTGAGCAGCGGCACCGCGGAAAACCAAGCGCTCCAGGAAGTGCCTTAGCTTTCTACAGTCCCCGCGTGTCTTGTAAGTTGTTGTGAAACCTCTTCACGCAGCGATGTTACGGCGGAGGTCGCGACTTCGAGTCTCGTCGTCCGCCATGCTCCCGCTATGCTAGAAATAGTCGCGCCTTTCGCGTCAGTCGCTGACTTGGTATCTGACTTAACGACATGCACCCCGGTCTGAAGTGTCCGCAAACGCTTGGTGGCTGGCACCTAGCCAATAGGGAAATCCCGACAAGCTGAGGGGAACCGCTGCGCATTCAGATTTCCTGATCGCGAGAAATGAGAGTATTTTGTGTGATCGACGTCGGATGGCCGGATTTTCAGTATATTGGACGCGATTTTACGGAGCGTCGCTTGGGAGGACGAAGATCATGGGAAACGTATGGCGGCTCGCGGGCGGCAAGATCGCCGTGGTTGCGCTGGTGGTGACCGCTGGATTTGTGAACCCTGCGGGCCTTATCGGCCAGACGGAGTATCAACCTACGGCACAGAATCTGCAGGCCCGCGAGGAGTTTCAGGACGCAAAGTTTGGCCTATTCATTCATTGGGGCGTTTACAGCGTGTTGGGCGACGGGGAATGGGTGTTCCATAACCGCAAACTGACTGTGGACGAATATAACCGGCTGCCGATGTTTTTCGATCCCCAGAAGTTCGATGCGAAAACGTGGGTCGGTCTCGCCAAAGCGGCGGGAATGAAATACATCACCATTACGTCGCGCCATCACGATGGCTTCGCGATGTTTGACTCAAAGATTTCGGATTGGAACATCGTGCAACGAACGCCTTATGGCAAAGACCCCCTGAAAATGCTGGCGGAGGAGTGCCATCGGCAAGGGATCAAGCTATTTTTTTATTATTCGCAGTTAGATTGGCACAACCCGGATTATTTTCCGCGTGGCAGAACGGCAACGGAAGGGGCGTGGAAGAACGGCCGGCCCGATCACGGGGACTGGAATGCTTATCTGGACGAGTATATGGACGGGCAGTTGCGGGAATTGTTGACCAATTACGGGCCGATTGGGGGAATCTGGTTCGATGGCATGTGGGATAAGCCGGACGCGGACTGGCACTTGGCCAAGACCTACGCGCTGATTCATCAATTGCAGCCTGCGGCGCTGATTATCCCGAACCATCATCAAGCTCCCAAACCCGGCGAAGACGTGCAGACATTTGAGCGCGACCTTCCGGGTCAAAATACGGCGGGATTCAATACGAAATTCGTCAGCACGCAACTGCCGCTGGAGAGCTGCAACACCCTCAACGGATCGTGGGGCTTTAACATCGGGGACAGTAAATACAAGAGTGCCGCCGAGTTGGAAGAGATGTTGGTGCGCGCCGCCGGTAACAATTCTAACCTGCTGCTCAATATCGGCCCCATGCCCAATGGCGAGATTCAATCGGAGGTCCGTGTCCGCCTGTTGGACGTGGGCAAGTGGCTCTCGCAGTTTGGAGAGTCCATCTATGGCACGCGTGGCGGGCCGGCTGCTCCGGGCGATTGGGGCGTGACGACACAAAAGGACAACAAGGTGTTTGTCCACATTTTGAACTGGAAGGCTCCGCTATTCGCCCTTGCGCCGCTGCCGAACAGGGTCGAGGAGGCCCATTTACTACGAGACGGATCGCGCGTCGAATTCAGCCAGAATGCCAAAGGCATTATTTTGACGATCCCGTCTCGGGGGGAGGGAGAAGTGGATTGCGTGGTGGTTCTTACGCTGGCCAAGAAAAACTAATGAGTGAGAACGAACGCAAAGAGCCGGCCGCGCCTCGCGACGCGGCCGGTTCTCGGCGACCTTTCTGTCAGAGTTATGCGATGAACAGCGTGGTTCCGCCGCGATTCACCAGCAGCAGAGCGTTCTCTTTTCCCGATTTGCGCATGGCCTGCTTGAATTCGGCAACGTTGTGCACCGGTTGGTGATTCACCTCCTGAATTACGTCACCCCTGCGCAGGCCGGAGTCGGCTTTCGGGCTGGACGGATCGATGTCCGTAACCACCACGCCCTTGCTGGAGGCTGGAAGCCCGAGTTGCTGAGCGGTGTCAGCGTCCAGGTTCTGAACGCTCACGCCTTCCAAAGCATCCTCCGACGCTCCCTGATTTTCGTTTTGCGCGTCCTCCTTGGCAACCGGCAGTTCGCCGAGCTTGACGCGGATGTCGCGGGCATTGCCGTTGCGCGAAACCTTCAACGTGACGGTCTCGCCTGGCGGCATCATGGCGATGGCGTTCCGCAGCTGATTGCTGTCGTTGACCGGTTTGCCGTTGAGGTCAAGGAGAATGTCCCCGCGTTCGATACCACTAGCCTGCGCGGGACCCTTCGGACTGACATCGCCCACCAGCACGCCTTGCGGCTCATTCAGGCCGAGGGCTTTGGCCATGGCCGGGGTGATCGGCTGAATGATAATTCCCAGATAGCCGCGGGTGACTTTGCCGTGGTCCAGTATTTGGTCCATCACGCTACGGGCAAGGTTAACCGGAACCGCGAACCCGATTCCCTCGTTGCCGCCCGAACCGTGCGACAAGATGGCGGTGTTGATGCCTACCAATTCGCCGCGGTCATTTACCAGCGCGCCGCCCGAATTCCCCGGATTAATCGGAGCATCGGTCTGAATGAAGTCCTCATAGTCTTCGATTCCAAGATTGCCGCGCCCCTTGGCACTGACGATGCCCATGGTGACCGTCTGGCCCACGCCGAACGGGTCGCCGATGGCCAGGGCGTAATCGCCCACCTGCACCTTTGACGAGTCTCCAAGAGTAATGGCCGGAAAATTCGCGCCTTCTAGCTTCAGCACGGCTACGTCTGTTTTCGGGTCCGTACCGATCACTTGGGCCTTTAGTTCGCGCTTATCGGAAAGCGTCACTTTGACGTCGGTAGCGCCGTCCACAACGTGATTGTTAGTAAGAACGTAGCCTTCCGGGCTGACGATCACACCGGAGCCGAGGCTTTGCTCACGGCGCTGCTTGGGAACTTCCTGCCCACGGCCAAAACCTGGTCCAAAGAATTGCTGAAAAAACGGGTCGGCGGGCATACCTTCGAATTGATTGGGTGTCCGCACAACCTTGGACGAAGAAATGTTTACAACGCTGGGCAGGTCCTGTTTCACGATCGGCGCAAAGCCCGATTTGCTGGGCCCCTCGCTAGGATCGGCTATCTTCAGCGACGCGCGAACATGCCCTGCACCGGTTACCCCCGGGGTGACCCGGGCTATCGCATAACCTGCGCCGGTCGCAATGGCCAGGCCTAACACTAGCGCTTTGGACCTGCGCAAAAATCTAATTCCACTCATGTTTCCTCCCAATCCGTTTTTTCGCCGGACAGCGCCGGCCTTGCTCTCAAGTAATTGGACGTTGCCGGAGGCTGTCGCGCTGATCCCGACGAGTTGGTATTTAGGGCACCGTCGATTGGGTAGAGGCGAAAACCGCGATTCGGCAGGACTCAGGATTAGGCAACGAAATCTAGAGCACAGGGAGGCTCAGGAAATGATTCCCTTTCGCACCGCGTATAGAATGAGTTCGGGAACGCTTTTCAATTTCAGCTTTTCCATGATATTTGCGCGGTGCGTTTCCACGGTATACACGCTTAGATGCAGCATGTTGGCGGCTTCTTTGTTGGACTTGCCTTCGGCGATCAGTTGCAGGATCTCCCGCTCGCGTGGCGTAAGCAGATCGTAGGAATCCTCGCCACCGCTACGCCGCAATTTTCTTACGTAATCTTCCAGGAGCACCTTGCTTACCGCCGGGCTGAAAAAGGACTTGCCTTCGGCCACTGAGCGAATGGCCCGGACCAGGTCCGACTCCGCCGAATCTTTCAGAAGGTACCCGCGGGCACCGGACTTGAGCGCCCTGAGGATATAGGTTTCGTCGCGATGCATGCTCAGAATGACCACCGCGACGCGCGATTCCGCCGCCGTGATCTGTTGCGCGGCTTCGATGCCATTGAGATTCGGCATACCGATGTCCAGCACGGCCACATCGGGCTGAACCTCCGCAGCCAGCGCCACCGCAGTCCGGCCGTCCTCAGCTTCACCAACCACGGCGATATCCGCCTGCTGCTCAACCAGCAAACGCAGTCCACTCCGAATCAGAGTGTGATCGTCAGCCAGCAGAACTTTGATTTTTTTCATTGGTGGACCAGGTCCCCTTGCCGGTGACTGGCAGTTCGGCTTCGATGGTGGTGCCCAGGCCCTGCCGGGAGCCTACTTTAAGCTGACCACCGAGTCGCTTTACGCGCTCATCCATCCCCAACAATCCCATGCCGCGCGTGCGCTGCGCGTCAAAGCCGGCCCCATCATCCGCGATTTTGACGCGCATAACGCCGTCGTTCTGGGACAGGTCCACCGAGACATTTTTTGCATGGGCATGACGTTGGACGTTGTTGAGCGCTTCTTGAACCACGCGGTAGACGCACAGCTTCAGGTCATCGGACAAATCGTCTTTGATATTGTCCGCGCGCACCTCGACTTCGGTTTCACCGCGGCGCGACATTTCACGCGCAAACCACTCCACGGCGGCAACCAGTCCCAAATCGTCGAGCATTGACGGCCGCAAAAGCAGCGCGATATTACGAACCTCCTGCAGAGTTCGCTCCGCGAGCGTTTTGATACGCTGCACAATTTCCTGGCTATTCACATCTTTACCCATTTGCTTGGAGAGCCGCCCTGCATCCAGCAACAGCAAGCCTAAAGCTTGCCCGACTTCGTCGTGAAGCTCGCGGGAGATGGAACGGCGCTCCGTTTCTTGCGCATCCACCAGCCGGGTGGAAAGTTCCTGCAATTCGTAGCGGCTGCGAGCCAATTCCGCATAGCGAAGGTCCGCTTGGCGCTCCAACCTGAGAATATAGATGGCCCCGCCGATAGCCACGATGAGGCCGGAGCTCAGCGAAAGAATTAGCATGCTGGTCAAGCGGCCCTGCAGACGATCGAACTGGCGGAAGGTGCCCTGCTCCGCGGCCAGGACCTGACTGTCGTTCAATAATTCCACCTGCTGGGCGACCTCAACAAACTGCTGGCGACCCGGGATAACTTTTTCCGAGATGGCCTGCTGCGCACGCACCCGACGCTCTTCCGGTTTCCATTCACGGCTGGAGCGAATGACGCTGTCCTGCTTCGCAAGGCAATCTTGCAGCTGTCTTATCAGAGCGTCCTCTTCAGCGCTGCGGTCGGCGGGATAGGATTGGAGGGCGGCGCGGGCAGCGTCGGCACGCTGAGACACTTCGTCGCTAGTGTCCGGCGCCTCCTCGGCACCGAGCAAAAACTGCTCCATGTGATCGGTGTAGACGTTCGCGGAAAGTATGACGGTGGAGAGGACTCTTTCGCGCTGGAGCGATTTTCGGCGAGCCAACTCCTCGACTTGCTGCAGACGACGAAGGGTTTTTAGCGCACTGGCTCCCGAATAGAAGGGGAAAATAAGCAGCCCGCCGAAGCAAACCAGCAGAACCACTCGCAACCGGCGATGGGAAGGATTATTGGCCGCAACGGGAGATGCGCCGCGTTGCGCCGCCTGTAGTGAGCCCGCAAAGCCCATACTTTAATAAATCACGTTTTCTGTGGATTGCGCAAATGGGAGTGGAGAAAATCGTTCAACCGTTTTTTTGCGTTCTAATAGGACTGCTGTGTTTGCATAAGACCGCATTGGTAAGCAGGATTTCTTTTTCTTTGCAGTCGAAAGATTCATTTTGCGTGGGGCTGGCGATGACATACAAACGGGCAGCCTTGACACCGGGCAAGTTGGGAAGTAACTTGCCACTATCCGCTTTCGTAGCGAATAGAGCCTCGGGGTGAGCAGTGCGATTTTCGCCAAGCGGAAGGTCGAAGATAGCAAGCTTCAATTCACGCGTATGTATCTGGAGTCGGTGCAACACGGGAGCGGCGGTAGACTCTGGCCGCTAAACCGGACAAGAACGCGGGGGTGTGACTTATGAGCAAGCGAATACTTTTGTTGGTGGCATGTGTGGTTGGACTGGCATTTCCTTTGGGTGTATTCGGTCAAGCGATCGGCAGCTTTTCCGGGACGGTTACCGATCAAAGCGGTTCGGTAGTGGCCGGCGCAACAGTCACCGCCATTTCGCAAGCTACCGGCGCCTCTCGCGAAGCAAAGACCGATGACGCGGGTCATTATGCGCTTCCCCTGTTGCCGGCGGCGATCTACACGCTGAAGGTGGAGTTCCAGGGATTTCAGACCGTGGAGCGCAAAGACCTCCGATTGCAAGTGGAAGAACAGCGCGAATTGGACTTCACGCTTTCCCCCTCGACGGTGGCCTCGAAGGTGGAGGTCAGCGCCACGGAAGTAGCCGTAGAGACGAACAATCCGTCCCTCGGCCAAGTGATTACGTCACAACAGGTGGCTCAGCTTCCACTGAATGGCCGCGACTTCGTCCAGCTAGCCTCGCTGACTCCCGGCACGACGCAAGAAACCAATCCCTCGAGTTTTTTCACCAGCGGCGCGGACAGCGAGGTAGCGGCACGCGGCTCATTTTCTTTGTCGGTGGGCGGATCTCGCCCCAACAGCACGGATTGGCTGCTCGATGGAGTGGACAACAATGAATTGACCGCCGGCGGTATCGGGATATTCTCCTCGATTGACGACATTCAAGAATTCAAAGTTCTGACCTACAACTACTCCGCCGAATACGGCACGCGCGCCGGGCCGACAGTGCTGGTGACAACGAAATCAGGCACCAACCAATTTCACGGGTCCCTTTTCGAGTTCCTGCGCAACACCTCCCTGGATGCCAAGAGCTTCTTCGCGACCTCGCCGGAGAAGTTCAACCTGAATCAATTCGGCGGTTCTCTCGGCGGACCGATTCGCAAGAACAAGACATTCTTCTTCCTTGACGGCGAACAAAAGTATCAGCGCCACGGCATTACCTTTACGGGCCTGCTTCCCAGCGAAGCGATGCGCAACGGCGATTTCAGCGCCGATCCTTTCGGCAATCCCGTCTCGGGACTAGCCATCGTCAATCCGAACATGATCGGCGCGTCGACTAACCCTGCCGCATTTCCAAATGTCTATTTCCAGTGCGATGCGTCCGGAAACCCGCTGCCCGCGAACGCCAATGGAAGCCAAGCCCAGGGAACCGCGTGCAACAAAATCCCCGCCGGCCTGATTAACAATGTCGGCCGAGCACTGATCAACCTCTATCCCACGCCAAACGCCAATAACCCAGGCGCGGGATTCAACTTCGTGAGCGAACCGGTGCGCAAGCTCGACGAAACCAAGCTTGATTTCCGCCTGGATCACAACTTCTCAAGCAATGACAACGCTTTCGCTCGCTTTAGCTACGATCAGGCCGTTTCTTTTGTGCCCGGCGGCTCCGCCGGATTCGCGGAAGCAAACGCGTTCGGAAGCAACCAGGGAATTATCAATCACGGGCGCCAGATCGCCCTCGGCGAAACGCACGTCTTTTCCCCCAACACCGTGAATCAGGCAACCTTCGGTTACAACCGGATTTTCAACTACATCACTTCGCAAGGCACCGGAAGTTGCGAATCCAACAAGATCGTGCCCGGAGGTATTCCCGGCGCCAATTTAGGCTGCGGGAGTAATGGCGGCACCACCTGCACGCCCGGCGCCTACAGTTGCGGGCTGGTTTCGACGCTCATGACCGGCGGCTTTTGGTCCCTGGGTGATCGCGGCTTCTCGCCATTTCAGGGTGGGACCAACATTTTTTCGTTGAGTGATACCCTCAACCTGATTCGCGGCAAGCACAACATCAAGGTGGGCGGCTCATTCCGCGCGAACCAGATGAACGTGGGTACCGAAGCGTTCCAGGATGGATTCTGGATTCCCGGCGCGGGCGGCAATTTTACCGGCCTTTCCAGTGGCGCAGTCAACGTTCCTGGCAATCCGGAAGCGGATTTTCTTCTGGGTTTGACCGGACTCGCGATTCACGATCAAACCTTCAACGGCCAGGTTACCGGCCGCCGCTGGAAGATTTACCGTCCGTTCGTCGAAGACGATTGGAGAATCACCAAAGACCTGACGCTCAATCTGGGAGTGGCGTGGGATATCACTACTCCCATCACGGAAGTCGCCAACCGCATGGCAAACTACGTACCGAGCACGGGGCAACTGCTGATTGCTGGACAAGGGGGCGTCAACCGGTCGGCGGGAATAAAGACCGATTGGACCGCTTTCGAGCCGCGCATCGGCTTGGCCTGGAAGGTGCTCGGCAGCGACAAGACGGTGGTGCGCGCGGGATACGCGATCTACCATGATTCCGCATGGAGTATGGGCGCCCAAGGCTTGTGGCAAAATCCACCGTTCTTCGCCGAGTCCAACGTCTTCGCCCCAGCGGGTTGCGCCTTTGCAACCTCGTTCTGCGCCACCAACCTTGGTCAGACGCCTACCGGCGTGAGCTTGTCCAGCGGATTTCAAGTCATTAACACTCCGCCCAACGCTTCGACATTCGCCGGAACATTTTTCACGCAACCCACCGACTTCCATCTCGGGATGGTTCAACAGTTCAATGCCAACGTGGAACGGCAGTTGCCAGGGAACGTTCTGCTCACGATGGGCTACGCCGGCTCTCGCGGCCGCCACATCCTGGTTTCCGGGAATGACCTGAACACCTCGAGCCCCAGTGCTTGCGTTGCGGGTGGCTCCTACACCCTTGGCTGCAACTCTGATGGGTCGCCTTTCATCCCGCCCTATGGAATATTCAACACCATTCTGCTCTTCGGCGATCTCGGTAAAACAAGTTACAACTCCCTGCAAATCAAAGCGGAGACCAAGACACCGAAATACGGCCTGTACGCTTTGTTGAGCTATACCTATTCTCGTACGTATGACAACGGGCTGACCGACGGTTTGGGTTCCCTGTTGAGCGCGCCTTATTTTCCGCTTCCAAATTGGGAGAATCTGGACTGGGGGTTGTCGCAAATCAACCTCAATAATAATTTTACTGGCAGCATCATCTACGATTTGCCGTTCGGCCGGGGCAAGAAATACGGCGGTGATTGGAACGACGTTGCCAATTCGCTGTTTGGCAACTGGCAACTGACGCTGATCGAAAAAATTACCTCGGGATTTCCGGATCCGCTGATTGACAGCTTCAACCAATCCGGCGTTTTCTTCCAAAACGGCGGCAACGGGAACAACTTCAATCGTCCGGATCAGGTGGCTGGTTGCAGCGTGTACACCGCCGATCACCAGGCCAACCAGTGGGTTAATCCTTCTTGCTTTGTGGCGCCGCCGCCCGGGCAGCTGGGGAATGCCAGTCGCGTGCCGGTCAGCGGCCCCGGATTTGTCAACACGGACTTCTCGGTGATCAAGCAATTTGCGCTGCCTCGTGAAGGCATGGGCTTGAACTTCCGGGCGGAGTTCTTCAATCTCTTCAATCATCCGCAGTTCGGTTCGCCCATTAACGACGTCGCCGCCCCGGGGTTTGGCTCGGTGAATTCAACGGTGAACAATCCGCGGGTCGTGCAATTTGGTCTGAAGCTTACGTTCTAGGGACGGACGCAAGCTTTCGCTTCATCGACGCGGCCGCTGCTGAACGCGGCGGCCGCGTCATCCGCCGCACGTACTCTAGTTGAATGTTCGTTTCTGACCGAGGATGCGCGATGAAACCTTTCCGCTTGTGGCTTCTGTTCGCCGTGGTATTGCTTCTAGCCTGCTCCAGCAGTGCCGCGCAGGACAGGCGTAAGGTCATCGTGGATCAAGATGAACTTGGTCCTGCCGGCACCGACCTCCAATCAACGCTGCTGCTGATCCAATCCGCGCGGACGGAAGTTCTAGGCATTACCGTGGTCACCGGCGACGGGTGGCGCGACGAGGAAGTCGCGCACACCTTGCGCATGTTGGAATGGATTGGGCGAACCGACATCCCGGTGGTGCCGGGTGCCGAATATCCGCTGGTCCGAACCAAGGAAGGTACCGAACTCTGGGAGCGGCAATTTGGCCGCATCGATTGGCTGGGCGCATGGACGCCGCGGGTCTATCACCCCGCGGAACACGTGGGTGAACTAAAGGAAGGAAATCCCAGAACGAAGCCTGCGCAGGAAGACGCTGCGCATTTTTTGGTACGCACGGTGCGCCAGTATCCGAACCAGATAACCCTCTATGCCGGCGGGCCTATGACCAACCTGGCTCTGGCCATTTCCATCGATCCGGAATTTCCGAGCCTGGTGAAGGAACTTGTTTTCATGGGCGGCAGCCTGGCCCCCCAGACCGACGATCCGGAATTTGCGAATTTTCCTCAACGCGAATTCAACCTGTGGTTTGACCCGGAAGCGGCGCACATTGTGTTGCGCGCCCACTGGAAGAAAGTTGGGTGTACGCCGGTCGATATTTCCGTCAAGACCGCGATGACTCGCGAACTGCTCGACCGCATCAAGAGAGCTGATACGCCAGCGGCGCGCTATATCGGACAATACACTCATCTTCGCCAATACGACTTTTTGTGGGATGAACTGGCGGCGGCCGCTTGGCTTGAACCGAGCATCATCACCAGGAAAATAACGCGCTTTGTAGATATCGATTTGGATCGCGGCGCTGGCTACGGCACACTTTTGACCTGGAATCCAGAGGACAAACCGGACCGCCAGGTGCAACCCGTGGAAATCCAACTGGACCTGGATACCGCCAAGTTTTACAAATTGATGGTGGATCTGCTCGGCGCACCGACTCCGAAGGCTGCTCCCTAAGCGCAGAGGTCTCGGCTGTGAGACGGATCGGCTATCGCGATAGTTGCTCCAGAGCTTTTTCGGCTTGGGCGTGGCCCGGATGCTGTTTCAGGAGTTCGCGCAGAACGCCGCGTGCTTCCTCTGACTTTCCCTGCAGCGCATAGAGTCGAGCAAGATTCAGGTACGACTGATCGAAGGTCGGCGCTACGCGAATGCATTCTTTAAAACTTTTCTCAGCCTCTCCCTGCCGCTGAGTGCGCAAATAAAGAATGCCAAGGTTATTGAGGGCCTCCGGGTACGCGGGGCGGGCCGCCAGCGCTTTCTGCAGAAAGTCATAAGCTTGCTGCGTATCGTCGATCTGCGCGAATACCATGCCCAGACCGTAATTAGCTTCCGGATTGTCCGGATCCAATCGAAGAGCATGCTCGAAGGCCGCTTTCGCATCTTCCCACCGCCTAGCTTGGCGATAAGCGCTCCCCAGATTTTCCAGGGCAATCAGGTGATCGGGATCCATCTGCAGAGCTCGCTTGAAGTTGCTGATGGCCTCATCGGTGCGACCTTCGCGAGCCGCCAGGATTCCCAGATTGTTCCACGCGTTGGGCAACGTCCCGGGATAGTTAGCGCGCGCTTGTACCACGCGCTTAAACACTTCTCCAGCTCTTTGCGATTTCTGCTGTTGCAGATAAACACTACCGATGCCGTAGAGCGGTTCCGCGGCGCCGGGATCGTCCTTAAGAGCCAGCTCAAAGAAAGTCTCCGCCTGATCCGGGTAGCCGCGCTCGAAAAAAATGGAGCCCAGGGAAAGATAATTGCGAGCCGCCTCGAAGGTGGCGCTCACTCCCGGGTAAGGGAGCCCTTTGGCCAAACGCTGCGTTGCCGTTTGCGGAATATTGAGGAAGTCTCTTTCGACGTTGGCGGTTGCCAGCGTCCCCTGGTAAATCTTGACCATCTCTCCCGCGCCATCCACCAGGAACGCCGTCGGCAAACTCAAGTCCCGATGGCGATCGAAGAGGTAGCGATAAAGAAGGTTATAAATGGCGATGAGGTCCGCACTACATCGGAGAATCGGAAAAGTTAGATGTCGGAACGCTGCGGTGTTAAAACTCGCGGCGTTTTCCAGAGCCTCATCGGTGTTCAGGCTGATCAGTTGCAGGCCCCGGCCTCCCGACCGGCGATGGACCTGCTCGAGGTTCGCGAGATCCTTCTCGTATCCCGGCGATGCCACAGTCCAAAAGTAGAGCAGCGTCGGCTTGCCCCGGTGAGCCGAGAGCGTCTTTGTGCCTCCTGCCAAATCCGGCAAAGAAAAATCCGGCGCGGCAAGGGGCAGAAGCAACCAGGTTTCGCCTGAATCCGGAAGCGGCACAGGCTCCAAAGCAGAAGCCGGACTTGCAGAAGCAACGGCCCGATGTGCCTTAAAAGATTCCATTCGCGTGGGCGGAACTCCTTCCTCAACCCACACGCGGTGATGGACCGGGAGATCCTGAAGCTTTTGCACCAGCCCGCTGGGCCAGCGGATTGTAGCCGCCACGGGCCCGCTGGTCTCGCCCAAACCAAAGAACATTTCCTTGCTGTGTTGGGCCAGGAATCCGGATCCGGCTTGCAGCACACGGGTCTGGCGGCGCGCTCCGGTGTCCACCGTAATGGCGGCGCCGATTCCGTCGCGATTGCTGGTCTTCCCACAAAGCCGAAACGCGATGCCCGAACCTATTTCCGGCATCACGTTTTTCAACACTCGCAATTGCGGGCTGTTACGGTTCTTAACGATCGCTTCCACCCGCCCGTCGCCGTCGAAATCGGCAATCGCGAACGACCGGCTGTCTTCTATGAAGTCGAGGCCGGCGGCGGCCGACACGTCGGAGAACGTTCCGTCCCGGTTATTCAGATAAAGAACGTTGCGCTCAAATCCGCTCCAGGTCCCGTCGGAGCGGATCAGCTCATTAATGGCGTTCCAGCCCTGTTCGTAATCAAGTTTCGGCTTGGAATCGAGCGGAGAATTGGCCACCACCTGGCGCCAAAAAAAACTATTCAAGTCGTCGCGATTCGTTCCGGAAATCATTCCGTTAGCGATGTACAAGTCCGGAAAACCGTCGAGATCGAAGTCCCAGGCGTCGCTGCTCCAGGACCAGCGCCCCATTTCTGTCCCCGCGCGCGTCCCGGCGTCTTCAAAATGGCCGTCTCCCCGATTGTGAAACAACGAATTGCCCATAGCATGCTTACGGTACAACGCCCGGATTTCTTCGCTGGCCGCGTGCTGGAACGTTTCCTGCGATGCAATGCGATTGCCGGCCGCCGTCCACATATTCGCTACGTACAGATCGTCCTTCCCGTCATTGTCGTAATCGAGCCAGCACACGCTCATTCCCGCACCGACGTCTTCGACTCCCGCCTCTCGCGCGATGTCGGTGAACGTTCCATCGCCATTATTCCGGTAAAGGTTCTTGCGGCCAAAATCGTTGACCACATACAGGTCCGGCCATTGATCGCGGTTTTCATCGCCCCAGCCGCAGCAGAAACTGAAGCGCGTGTTATTTACCCCCAGGCCAGACTCGCGGGTAACGTCGCTAAATGTTCCATCACGATTGTTGCGCATCAGGAAGTTGGGTGGACCGTTCTCCGCATCGTAGTAAGGCGCGGGATATCGGTACTGGCCGGTACCCTGATAATAGGAATATAAGCAGAAATAAATGTCCAACCATCCGTCGCGATCATAGTCGGCCACCGCCGCGCCGGTGAACGCGCCCTGCGGAGGATTGGCGAACCGAAACGCATCCGGTACGGCTCGAAACGTTCCTCCGCCCTCGTTCACAAAAAGCAGAGGCCCGTTCGCGCGCACGATGATGGCGTCCTGCCGGCCTCGATTATGGATATCGACAAACAGGGCGCACGTCGTGTTGTCCAAAACGCCTAGCCCGGATTTCGCGGTGATGTCTTCGAACGTTCCGTCCCCGCGATTTCGATAAAGCCGATTCGGAAGGCCCGCGGGCTGACACACGTAGAGGTCATCGAACCCGTCGCCATGCACATCGGCTACCGACACGCCGTTGTGGCCATAGACATCAATGCCGCACGAACCGTCGAGAACTGTACGCCAGTAGTCCGTGCCGGGAAGCAACTGAGACGTGTAAGAAGGATTGCCACCGAGCGCTTGCCACGTAACGTCCTGGAAAATGGGGGAGAGCGAGCGGCTACGGCTCTCCTCAAGCATCCGCCACTTAGTGAGCCGGACTTCACCGGAGGGATGCAATTCCCAATCGAGCTGCCAATTCCCGACGCGTTGCTCGCGAAAAAACCCGGTGCCGGCGCCAACCAGTTCGAAACGAACTACGGTTTGCAACGCCACAGGCCCCGAAGAAAGCGCTGCCGCAGTAGACGCCGTGCGAATGTTTATGACCTGGAATTCGGCGGCGATCATCCTGGCGAACCCCTTCATCGAGGCTCGCCATTCCCCAAGAAACTCTTTACCCGTGCGCTGAATCGCTTCTGGGAATTTCACGCGCGAGGCTTGCAGCGCACCGCCCCTACGGATGGCCTCAATCACTGCGGCGACGGGAGACATCCCGGAAAAGTCCGGGGCCATGACCCGTTCCAGCGCCTCTGTATTTTGTGGCGACTGCAGGAGCTGCAAGCTCCACTCGGTCAAAATTCTGGCAATCGGATCCTGATATTTCTCCGCAACGAACCCATCCAACCCGGGCTGCACTTTCCGCAACACGGCTTCCAAGTCCCGCTGCGTTCGATACTTCGGGTGAATATGAAATTCGCCGGCTCCGCCGGGCGTTCCTTCTGCCGGGAAAAGATAGGAAGGATGAAAACTCAGCCGCGAAGGAAGGAATGCCAAGGGCGCCGCGGGCCAGTATTGAAGTAGGAATTTGCGCCGGCTAATATCGAGTGATTTTTTCTTTCCAAGCCAGCTCAGGGCCAGGCCCCCGTTTCCTCAAGAAACCAAAATCTAGCATCGCCACAGGGAGGGGTCAAGACTGCGCATTGGTAATCACGATTCAACGTATTTCGGATCTTAGTTTTTCCTTGACACGCGGGAACTTCGGCAACTATAAGCAGCCACGCCCTTGTGTCACGCAAAGTTTAGCGGTTCGCCGGATTAGGAGACGTATGCCCCCGCAGGTGGTCGGAATCGGAAGCTGTGGCATCGACTATTTCGCGATCGTCCCGCGATTGCTGGGCGCGGACCAAAAGATCAACGCGGACCGCATGGAGATTCATGCCGGCGGCGTTACCGGCAACAATCTCACCCAAGTCGCCCGCCTCGGCGCCAGCGCAGGCTGGCTGGGACTCATTGGCGACGACGAGAGCGGCCGCCTGATAACGCAAGCATTTGCTGACGATGGACTGGACCTCTCCGGCATGGAAACGATTTCCGGCGAACAATCGACCTTCACCTGGATCCCCGTCGATGCCCAAGGCGAGCGCTGCATTTATATGTTTCCCAACGTCAACGGCAAGTTGACCGCGGAACAGGTAACCCGCCGCTTCGCTCCGCATATCAAGAGCGCCAAGCATTTTCATACCGAAGCTTCCCAACTCCCTTTGCCCCCGATTCAGGCCGCCATGCAGGTGGCGCGCGACGCGGGCGTCCGCGTTATTTTCGACCTGGATGTCGCGCCCAGCTATTTTGCCCATGCCAAGCTCGGCTCGGAGAGCGATCTGATTTCCTCATTGCAATTGGTGGATGTTCTCAAGCCATGTAAGGCGGCTGCTCGCGAAATAACCGGTGAAACCGATTTCGAGAAAATGGCGCTCAAGCTGCTAGCCTTGGGTCCGAAGGTAGTGGCCGTCACCATGGGCGCGGAGGGCGCGATCATCGCCGGCGCGGGCAAGATGACTCACGTTCCCCCGCTGCAAGTGAACGTGGTGGACAGCACCGGCGCCGGCGACGCTTTCATGGGCGGCTTGTCGTACGGTCTGTTACAGGGCTGGGAGCATCGCCAAGTCGGGCTCTTCGCCAATGCCTGTGCCGCCATTTGCTGCACCAAAGTCGGGGCCCGAGCGATGGGCAACCGCACGGAAGTCGTGGCCTTGCTAAAATCGCAGCGCGCCGCGGATGCAGCCGCCTTTTAGAACCGGATGGGAAGTCGGTGGCCGCTCTGGCGCTGAATTCAATTCCAGCCTCGGCCTTCGTTGCGTGTTCCGTTTCTGGAATCTTTAAGGAGAACCAGCCCGATGTTCGTCCCTCACAGTTTCGCCCTGGCCCTGCTGATGATGATCGCGAGCGCGGTCTGCTGGGGCTCCTGGGCCAACACCTTCAAAGGCGTTAAGGGTTACCGTTTCGAGCTGTTCTATTGGGACTACGCCGTCGGGATTTTTTTGATCTCGCTCATTCTGGCGTTCACCATGGGCAGCACCGGCAACGACTCTGCCAGCTTCCTGAATAATGTTCGCGCCTCGGACACCTCGAACCTTTTCTCCACGCTCGCAGGCGGCGCCATATTTAATTTGGCCAATCTTTTGCTCGTCGCCGGCATTGATATGGCCGGCCTGGCCATCGCCTTCCCGGTCTCCATCGGCATCGCCCTCGTGGTCGGCGTTGTCTCCAGCTACATTTTACAACCCAAGGGCCACGCCGGCATGCTGGCCGGCGGCGTACTCTGCGCGGTGATTGCAGTGGTGCTGGACGGCAAGGCCTACGGCAATCTCTCCAATGTAAACCGTTCGATCTCCAGGAAGAGCATCATCACTTGCATCGTCTCGGGCGTCCTAATGGGCCTCTGGGCGCCATTCGTTACGCGAGCCATGACCCAAGGGAATACTCTCGGCCCGTACAGCGCGGCGGTGTTCCTCACCCTCGGCGCACTGCTCTCCTGTTTCCTCTGGAATGTCTATTTCATGAAGAAACCCCTGGTAGGTGAGCCGGTTCGTTTTGGGGATTTTTTTCATGGCCCCGCCGCTGGCCATCTCCTTGGACTTGCCGGCGGCTGTATCTGGGGCCTGGGTACGGTTTTTAATCTGGTCGCCGCAAAATTCTCCGGCGTCGCTATTTCCTACGCCATAGGGCAATCGGCGCCCATGGTGGCGGCACTCTGGGGTGTGCTGGCCTGGAAGGAATTTCGCGGCGCCAACCGCCAGGCGAAAACCTTTCTCGGACTTATGTTCCTTTTCTATCTCCTGGCAATTTTGCTGGTTTCCCAGGCGAACACAGCCACTTAGGATCCTCACCGTATCGTTCCGTTTTGCAAAGAAGAATGGTGCCGCGAATGGATCGTCTCTCCGGAGGCGCAAGCCCAACGGGAGAGCCTGACAGCGTATTCGAGACCTTTTGCGCGAAAATAAGCCGCGGATACACCTGCTCAATTTTCGCGGAAAGGCACTCGCCGCAATTATTCCGATCGCAGCGCCTGAATCACGTCAACCCGCGCCGCGCGCGCAGCCGGCACCGCGGAAGCCACCAATGCCGCGGCGAGCAGCACCAGTGTAGAGGCGATTACAGGCCAGGCGCTGGGCATGTGGATGTCCGGAATGTACCCGCCGGCCACGCGGGCCAGCGCGTATCCCAGGGCGGCGCCGGCCACGACGCCGGCCCCGGCCATTACCGCACCCTCGGCGATGACACCAGCCAGGAGTCGCCCTGGCTGCGACCCAACCGCCAGCCGGATGCCAAATTCGCGCGTCCGCGCGCTGACCGAGAACGCCAGCACGCCAGCTACACCGACGATGGCGATGGCTAGAGCAACGGCGGCGAAGCCGCCGAAAACAATCGTGTTCAGGCGATCCGGCGTGAGTATCTCGGCGCGGATATCCGCAAGGGTGGCGGCATGCTCGACAGGCTGGTCAGCGGCCATGTCCCGGACAATGCGGGTGATCGGAGTCACCAGCGCGTAAGGATCCATGCGCGTGTGAACGAACAGGCGGCCGCCGAATAGATCCAACTCTTTATTCGCCATATCGTCCGGTACCTGGCCGAAGGGGTGATAAACCGTGAGGGCTGCGCCCGGTACCACGTGCTCATCGTCCACGTCCGCCGCCACGCCCACAATGCGCCGTGGACCCATGCTGACATAGATGAACTTCATCACCGGGTCGCTCCACATGATGTGCCGGTTGATGGGATCTTGGCCCGGAAACATTTGCTGCGCAACGCTCTGGCTCACGATCACCACGGGCTCGCCGCCGCGGCGATCGTTATCGTCGAAGTCTCGTCCGGCAACAATCGGCACGCCCAGAGCGGCAAAGAATCCGGGCGAAACAACGCGAAACTGCGCACGGGGATCTTCTTCCCGAACTCCCTTTACATGTCCTTCCCCGGTGAACGAAAAGCCGGGGCCGAAGCTGCCGGCATCACGCCACGGAACGCTGGTGCCTAGCGCCACACGGTCCACGCCCGGGAGTTCATTGATGCGCCGAATCGTTTCCCTGTAAAAGTTGATGATCTGATCGGGACTCTTTCCATACGACATGACCGGCACGTTCATGGCTAGAACGCGATGGGTGTCAAAGCCGGTCTGTACTGCTTGCAGCGTAAGCAGTGTCTTGATGAGCATGCTGGCACCGGCCAGCAGCATGAACGAGGCGGCGATCTGGGTGACCGCGAAGATACGCAGCCGCCGGCTGGTGCTGCCGCTGATGCGCACACCGCCGCTCGCCAGCCCGGATCCCTGCGAGGCGCTGGTGGAAGGCAGGCGGGGGACGAACGCCAGGAGAACCGAAGCCAGGATCGCCAGTCCCGCGCCAACCCACAAAATGCTCGAGTCAATTCTCAGGTCCAGTGCGCGGACGGAGAAGCGTGAGGCGTAGCGCGCAAGGACGGCGACCATCGGGCGGGCGCTGACCACACCAAGGATCGCGCCCGCGCCGCAGAGCAGCAGGCTTTCGGCCAGCAGGGTGCGACGCAGAGCTCCGCTGCTCGCGCCCAATGCGGCGCGGATGGCCAGCTCGCCCTCGCGACGTACGCTGCGCGCGAGGATTAGATTTGCAACGTTGGAGCACGCGATGACGAACACCAAAAGTGCGGCCGCCAGCAGCACCCACAGAATCGTTTTAGCGCCGGACGTGATTTGGTCCCGCAGCAGCACGGCATGAATGCGGTTGTCGCCCTTCGGCGAATAAGCCTCGGGATGCTCGCGAAGCATGCTGGCATAGACCGTCCGCAATTCCGCGTTAGCTGACTCCAGCGTGGCCCCGGGAGCGAGGCGGCCAAAAAGTTCCGTCATGCGATGAACCCGGCCGGTGACCATCGTTGCCGAAAGGTGATGCGGGCTGGTAACCACGTTGGCGATAATTTCTGTTTCGGCGGGATAAGGCACCGAGGGCTCCAGCACGCCGACGATGGTGGCCGAACGCGTGCCCAGCCGGATCTGCTTGCCGATCACCGTGGGATCGCTCTTGAGTGTCGAGCTCCAGAAACGATACATCAGCACGGCCGCGCCCGCGGCGTTGGGGCCATCGTCACGCATATCCAGCAACCGGCCGAGCACCGGGTGCAAGCCCATCACTTCAAAATAGGAGCCACCCACTACCCCCGCGCGAACTTCACGCGGCTCGCCCAGCCCCACCATGGTGAAACCGATGGTAGAGAAGTCGCCAAAGGAGCTGACCGACTTCACCCCGGCGCGTAAATCCTGAATTTCCGGCACCGAGAACGCGGCGTCTTCGACACCAATCCCGGGCGCACTCTGCCGGATGTAAATCAGCCGGTTCTCATCGCGGTTCACCAGCGGCCGCAACAGCACGCCCCGCACCAGGCTGAATATCGCGGCATTCGCGCCGATGCCTAGCGCCAGTGTCAGTACCACCGTGATAGCCAGCCCTTTTGCCCGGGCCATGGACCGCAACGCAATTCTCAAGTCACGAAGGAATAGCACGATCTTCCCCCCATCCCCTATAACGTAGTAACGGCGCTACTTGTTTCTACCCGCCACTGCCTCGACCGGACCGCACGGCTGGCGTCGCTCTCAGCATCTAAACAACCGTGTGGTTGTTCGTGTCCCATTCCCTGTCAAGCGTTTCTCCCGGGACCAACCCTCTTCACAGTTCAGCGGCCCAGCTCTTCTGGCTTGCCGCTTCGCGCCGATTCCCTCGCCGCATCCAGGATTTCCATCACTTGCACGTTCAGCCCAGCCGAGACCGGATCCTCGATGGGCTTGTTATTCCGAATGCAATCCACGAAGTAAGAGACCGGATTGCTCGTTTCCTTGGGCAACGGATTCAACGTCACGCTTTCTCCGTCCGGCGGAACGTTGGGCCCGCGCGCGTCCGATGCCCGGTGCAGCAGAACGGCATGCCTGGCCAGCAAGCTCCCTTTCGGCCCGAATACCTCGACTAAATCTTTGTTGTAAGGCCAATCCCACGACGCCTCGATCACCGCCGTAGCATCCGGATAATCCAACACGATGGTCGCATCGTCATCCACTTTATTGTCCTGCGCCACTTTCAGTTTACGCGTCGTCGCATACACCCGCGTGGGCCGCCCCTTCAGCCACACCGACATCTCCGCGCCGTAGCAGCCGAAATCCATGATCGCCCCGCCCCCGTTCTTCACCGGATCATAAAGCCAAGCTGCGAATTGCTGCGAAACGCCAATCTCCTTGGGTCCTTGGTGCCCATACTGAACCAGGATCTTCTGAATCGGCCCCACCTCCCCTGCCTGTACCCGATGAAACAGCTCGTGGCTGGGCGCCACCCACGCGTTCCAGTAATTCACCATCAGCTTGATTTTTGCCTCGCGCGCCAGCCGTTCCATCTCCCGCGCGTCCGCCGCGTTCGTCGCCATCGGCTTTTCCGTCGAGTAATGGATGTGCCGCTTGGCGCACTGCCGCAAAATCTCCAGGTGTCGATCGTTCGACGTCGTAACGATCACGCCTTCCGGCTTCGCTTCATCCAGCATCGCCACATAATCCGAATAGAATTTCACGCTCGCCGGCACTTGCTTCTTCGCTCGGCTCACCAAAGCGGCATCGGATTCCGCGATCGCCACCAGTTCCGCGGACGGCTCTCCGGCGATATCCTTCAGCAAGCCCCACACGTGATCGTGATCCAGCCCGACGATCGCCAGTCGAGTCTTTGCCCCTGCGCGCGCATCCTGCGCTTCCGCAGCCGTACCCAGGCCAAGCCAGGCAAACGCCGCCATTGCCGCCATGACCATCAGAAATTTCGTCCCAGGTCTCTTCATAGGTCCATCCTTTCCCTAACCGTCGCGCACGAGTCTCAAATCTTACCCCTCAGAAGTCAAGGCTCGGATGTCGCGCCTTCCGCTTCCCCGCATCGGCCAAAAAAAAAAGACGCCGCACGGTTGCGACGCCTCCCTCTTCTACGCTTCGTTTTAGATATCTCGCGAAAAGCTAAGCCGCCTTTAGGATTGGCGAAGCTTCTCGCCTCAGTTCAGGTTTGGTTTCTCATCGCCGCTGTCGGACCTTTAGACTAGGCCGGCACCACGCGCGCCTTGCGCTTTGCCGCTTTTCCCGTGCTTTCCGCTGAACCTTCGTTGAGCTTCGCCCACGTGAGCGCAACCTCCGCTCGCAACGCTTCCGAAATCGCTTCGGACTTGCGCTCCCCGCGCGCCACTCGGCTCACATAGGACGGGTCGCACCCCACCTGGTGCGCCACGCGGTTGTAAATTCCTCGGCACAGCGAGGGCAGGCTTCGCAGGTCGGGAGCTTGTACCTGGTCGTGTACGGCCCTCACGGAAGATCCTCGGCATCGAGGTCTCGCCACTCCTCAGCCGGCGGCAAATACCTCGTCGCGTATGGTACCTTTGCGTAGCGACTGCCGCAATCGCTACTTTCCCCGCTTCCGCTTCTATCTGCCTTTAGCCCTTTCTTTTTCGCCCTGCCATAGACATCCCCCGCCATTGCCTCTACACTAGGCTCTTGGCATCGCGTCAGGTGAATATGCGGCGCCGCTCCCCTCCTTCTCGCTCGCCATGGTTGCTCCCGGCTGACTGGCGGGCCTGTGCTTCCTCACCTTCTCGCGCTGGAAAATACAACCTGGCGCCTGTCCTTCAGGAAATTCGCCGCTGACGCAACAAACAAAGGAACCGATGCCGAAACGAAAAAAGCTCGATCGCGGCCTTACCGAATGGGCAGCGGAGATCCACAACCTGCGCAAGAAACTTGGAATTTCCCAGGGCGAACTGGCCAGAAAGCTGGATTGTTCCGCCATGACCGTTTCGCGCTGGGAGAATGGACAGCTGGCGCCCACTGCCCGTTATTACATCGAGCTCGGTAAACTCGCCGGCAAACCCGATTGCTGGTTTTACTGGGGCTTGGCCGGCTTGCAGAGCAGCGACCTGATCCCAATCCTTACAGACCGCGAGCGCAAGCAGATGCCCGCTGCTCCGGAAGATCGGGTCGAGCTGGCCGGTGCCGGCTCCGGCGTTCGCCAGCAACCCTCCGGGAAAGCTAAGGTAGTTCCCATCCCCATTTTACAAGCCACTGTCGGCACTCACGGCGGCCAAGGCGACCGCCACGGCACTTTACATTACATCCCCGCGCGCGAGATCATGGGCGCTCCGGCCGACTGGTGCCCCAATCCCCGCTACACCAGCCTATTACGCATCCGCGGCCATTCCATGGAACCCCTCCTCCGCGACGGCGATATCGCCGCAGTCGATTCCTCGCAAACCGATCGCTCTCAACTCGACGGGAAAATTGTGATCGTCACCAACGAGGAAAAGGGGCTGTGCGTCTCCCGCCTGCGCCGCTATCCCAAGTTCGATGTCCTGGAATCCGAAAATCGTGAATATCAGTCGGTGGTCTTGGGCAAACGCTCCGGCTGGCGCATCGTAGCTCGCGTTCTCTGGTGGATCTGCGCCGCTCCATAATTCTTCGCTCCGCCCGCACCCTCTCCCTCTCGGGGCCCGTGCTGTTCGATCCAATATATCGGCCGCCCTGCCTTTCATGCTATAACCGGGCGCTTGGAAAGTACCATAGCGTCGGCCTTTGATATCTTCCTCATGGAGCGGGGGCGCGTGTGGTCTGGAAGGAGACGGCGGAACCTTCGACCTCGCCATGCGGCGCATCAACGTGCTACGGGCCTCGTCGCCCGGCGACTATATGATTTACAGTCACGCAACTAATACTCAAACGGTTGTGGCTGAAAAAAACCCGGATTGCGTTGACAGGACTCTAGGAACTACGATCGATAGCTCCCGATCCTGACCGTAACTGTCTCCGCAGCAACTACCGCCGCCTCGGGTCAAACGGCTTAGGTATCTGTATGAAGAAGTCTTCGCGTCGCAAACCCCTGCGCCTCGAGTCGGCCACCAACGCCGTGGCCACTCCATCGTCTCGTCCCCGTTTGAGCGGACACTTTCCCATTGTCGCGGTAGGCGCGTCCGCAGGGGGCCTGGAAGCCTTCTCCGCCTTCCTCGCCCATTTGTCGCCCACCACCGGCATGGCCTTTGTCTTGATCCAGCATCTGGATCCCAGTCACGGCAGCGCCCTCGAGGAGATCCTTTCCCGCAAAACGAAGATTCCCGTTCGCGAGGTCACCGATGGCATGCCCGTCGAGCCTAACCATATATATGTCATGCCCGCGAATGCTCAGATGGCGATTGCAAACGGATTGCTGCGCCTTTCCCCCCGCACCGTCGCTCGTGGACAGCACCGCCCCATCGATGACTTCTTCCGCTCTTTAGCCGACGACTGCGGCGATCGCGCTATTAGTGTCATCTTGTCCGGCACCGCCAGCGATGGCACCGCCGGATGCAAATCCATCAAGGAAGTCGGCGGCATCACGTTCGCCCAGGATGAATCCAGCGCCAAATATAGCAGCATGCCCGTTAGCGCCGTCGCCGCCGGCTGCATCGACTTCGTGCTCCCTCCCAGGGAGATCGCCGAAGAACTCTCCCGCATTGCCAAGCTCCCCTATGTCCGCCGCGCTCCCCTCGATCATGACGAACCTTTGGGCGCCGAATCCAGGAGCGGCATGGACGGGCTTTTTGCCTTGCTGCGCGAAGCCAAGGGTGTCGATTTTTCTCTCTACAAACCAAGCACCCTGCAACGTCGCGTCAAGCGCCGTATGTTGGTGAACAACTTCGAAAAACTCCCGGACTACGTGCATTTCGTGAACAAAAATCCGGCCGAACTGGCCGCCCTCTTTAGCGACCTCCTCATTCCCGTTACCAACTTCTTCCGCGATTCCCATTCCTTTGACGCCCTGCGGGATCTCATCTTCCCCCAGATTCCCGTGAATGACGGTTCCGCCACCGTTCGCATCTGGGTTCCCGGTTGTTCCACCGGCGAAGAGGCCTATTCCCTGGCCATGCTCTTTACCGAATTTTGGTCCGAGAACGCCAAGAGTTCACTTCGCCCCGCTCCTCCCCTGCAAATATTTGCCACCGACATCAACGAGGATGCGTTGGACCGCGCCCGCGCCGGCGCCTATCCGGAGTCCGCCCTCACCGGCGTTTCCCCTGCTCGGCTCAAGCGTTTCTTCGTTTCGGTCGACGGCCATTTTCGAATCCACAAGTCTCTGCGCGAGCTCTGTGTTTTTGCCCGCCAAAACATCGCCAAGGATCCGCCTTTCTCCAGCCTGGACTTGATCAGTTGCCGCAACTTGCTCATATATCTAAGTCCCGAACTCCAAAAGCGCGTAATTCCCAGCTTCCACTACGCTCTCAAGCCTTCCGGATTCTTGATGGTGGGTTCTGCAGAGAGTCTCAGCTCCTTTGCCGACCAGTTCTCCGTCGTGGACAAAAAGCACCGCATCTATAGGAAAAAAGCCACCTCCGCGCGCCTGATCACCTACTTTACCGGCGTTGACCCCTCTCTTCGCAGGCCCGCCGACTCCAAGGTGGCCAAGGCTCCGGCCAACGCCTCTACCGTGGACCGCGAGGTCGAGCGTGTTCTTGCCAGCCGCTTCGTTCCCGCCAGCATCGTGGTCAATTCCGACATGCAGATTGTTCGCTTCCGCGGCAAAACCGGCCCCTTTCTCGAGCCCGCCTCCGGTCAGCCCACCTTCAGTCTGGCCAAGATGGCTCGCGAAGGCCTTTTCATCGATCTCCGCACCGCTCTCGGCAAAGCCAAAAAAGAAAACGTCACCGTGCGCAAGCAAGGCGTCGCTCTCCAAACCGACAGCGGCAGCCGTTTGGTCGACTTCGAAGTCGTTCCCATCGCCGCTCCGGACGCCGGGGAGCGCCTTTATTTGATCGTTTTTCAGGAGGCTCCCGGCCAGGCTGATGCGCACAGCCCCGATAAACGCAAGTCCAGTAAGCTGTCCCGCAAAGACGCCAGCCTGGCACGCCGAAACGCTCACCTGTCAAGCGACCTGCGCCAGCTTCGCGAACATCTCCAATCCATCGTCGAAGAAAACGAAGCCAACTCCGAAGAGTTCAAGACCGCCAACGAAGAGGTCCTCTCCGCCAACGAAGAGTTGCAGAGCACCAATGAAGAATTGGAAACCGCCAAGGAAGAGCTGCAATCCAGCAACGAGGAGCTCACCACCCTCAACGAAGAGATGCAAAATCGCAACACCGAACTCGGCCTCGCCAACAACGACCTCCTCAACCTGTTAGCCAACGCCGAAATTCCCGTGGTCATGGTCAGCCGTGATGCCCACATTCGCAGGTTCACCCCCGCCGCTCAGGCACTGCTGAACTTGCGGCCCCAGGACCTCGGCCGCCCCATCGCAGAGATTCGCAGTGCCGTCGAAGTGCACGACCTCGAAGAGATGGTCCTCCAAACCATCGAAACCGCCCAATTTCAGGACTGCGAAGTGCGCGACCCGAAAGGCACTTGGTATCAGTTGCGCGTTCGCCCCTACAAAACTCTGGACAACAAGATCGACGGCGCGGTCATCAGTTTTCAGGACATCAGCGCCCTCAAGCGCTCCCTCGAACAAATGAAGCGCTACGCCGATGCCTTAATTCAAAACGCCCCGGAGCCAACCTTGCTCTTGGACGCAAATCTCCGCGTGTTCGTCACCAACCAGTCCTTCTGTAGCTCGTTCCGGGTTTCCCGCGAGGACACCGAGGGCAAAGTCGTCTATGAGCTGGGCAATAACCAGTGGAATATCCCCGCGTTGCGTCAATTGCTCACCAGGATTACGCGCGACGATACTCGCATCGATGATTACGAAGTCCGCCACCGCTTCGAGCATTTGGGCGAGCGAATCATGCTCCTGAACGCCCGTCGCGTCGAACCCCGCGAAGGCGAGTTTTTGATTTTCTTGTCCATCGGGGATATTAGCCTGGCGCGTCAGCAGGCCGAATCGCTGGAGCGCCAGGCCGCCCTCATCAACTTGGCGCACGATGCCATCATTGTTCGCGACCGCGCCGGCAAAATCCTATCCTGGAATCAAGGCGCCGAAGAAACCTACGGCTGGAAAAACGAAGACGCGCTCGGCAACCTCATCCACCAGTTGTTGCAAACTCAGTTTCCTCGCCCGCTTAAGGAGATGGAGGAGGAGTTGCACCGCACCGGCTACTGGCAAGGCCAGTTGGTTCACAAACACCGTGACGGCCGCCAACTCTCTGTCAACAGCCGCTGGGCTTTTCTCGAGCAAAATGGCCAGGGCGTCATACTCGAGATCAATACCGACATTACCGCTCGCAAACAATCGGAAGATAGCTTGCGCCAGCTCTCCGCCTATTTGATGACCCTGCAGGACCAGGAGCGCCGCCGCATCGCCCGCGAATTGCACGATTCCACCGGCCAGAAGCTCGCCGCCGCCAAGCTCCAGCTCGATACCCTCATTAAATCCGGCAATCTCAAGGCTTATGAAACATCTATCGTGGAAACCGCCCAATGGATCGACGAGTGCTTTCAGGAGATTCGCACCCTCTCCCAACTTCTGCATCCCCCGCTGCTCGACGAGTCCGGTTTGACCTCCGCCACCCGCTGGCTGGTCGACGGTTTTTCCGGCCGCTCCAAAATTCGCGTCGATCTGGAGGTCGCCGGAGAAGTCGGCCGTTTGCCCCAGCCCGTCGAGCTCGCCCTCTTTCGTGTAATTCAGGAGTCGCTCAGCAACATTCACCGCCACTCGGGCGCCAAAACTGCTCAGATAAAACTCTCACGAACCGACGGCAACGTCTCTCTCGAAATCCGCGACCACGGAAAGGGCATACCCAGCGAACTCTTATCCGATTCTGGCCCCGAGAAGCGGGTCCTCGGCGTTGGCATCCTGGGCATGCGCGAACGCCTCTCCCAGCTCGGCGGCACCCTCCAAATCGACTCCAGCCAATCCGGCACCACCGTAAAAGTCTCTGTCCCCGTAGGCGCCGCCGCCACCGCCCACTAGCCAAACCCTCGCACTCTTCCAGCGGCCAGTTTA
Organism: Candidatus Acidiferrum sp.; assembly: GCA_035309625.1. GTDB lineage: Bacteria > Acidobacteriota > Terriglobia > Acidiferrales > UBA7541 > Acidiferrum. The sequence continues at coordinate 12,088 of DATGEY010000077.1, read as the reverse complement.
CCTCGCCAGCTACGTCCCCCTGTGGCGGCCGGCTTGACCTCGCCTTCCTCCCCCGCCTCCGGCAAACCCCCGCAGCCCCCACAAAACGCAAGACTTACATTTACTACTTGACAAATTATAAATCCATGGTAGAATCTCCTGCATAGAACTACGCCTTGTGCCCGACGCCGGCCGGAAGATTCCCATAGCCGGAAGGCTTTCCCCATTACCCAGTCGCAGCATCGCAAAGTCCCGTAAGGGCACGGCACAGCCGTGCCCGCGTAAGCCATCAGCAACAAACGAGCCCAAGCCAATGCTTCCAACGCCCCAGCCGAAAGCACGTGCAACCAAAATTCTTCCCTAAACCCATTAGAATGTGCAGTTCCAAGCTATTACACCCGTAAGCCCTTTAGAATGTGCAGTTCCAAGAAACCCCGGGGGGAGGGGGGTGTCCCCAGTCTGTGGCCAGCTCTCGTTCTTCCTAAGGGCAGGTGTGGAGCATTCCGCCACGACTACGGTCACGTACCGTAAGCGCCTGTCCCTTCTGGTGACTCCTGTGGATGGCTGCCTGCCGCAAACAAGGCTCTCCTAGAAGCATGCAGCAGGATAGCTCTGGGAACCGTGTGGCCGAACCAAGTCCGCAAACGGTCCATCCGAAAGCGCCGCCGCCGCGCGAATCCACCTTCCGTAGGGAGCGTCGGGCCACAAGCGATCCGCGGCCCCCGGTATCTTCTGAACTGAATAACACGCCCCTGCGCTTTTCCTGGCGGCCCAAAACCGTTTGGCACTTGCTCAAAGCAACGTACTCCCAATGGAGCAGCGACCGCGTGCCCCGCATGGGCGCGGCACTGGCCTATTACACGATTTTCTCCCTCGCTCCTCTCCTGGTCATCGCCATCGCCATTGCCGGCTTTGTCTTCGGCGCGGACGCGGTGCAAGGCCGCATCATGGGCGAAATCCAGGGACTCGTCGGACGGGAGAGCGCCCGCGCCGTGCAAACCATGATCCAATCCGCGCACCGGCCCGCCCACGGCGTTATCGCCACCATTGTCGGCCTCGTTTTGTTGCTGGTGGGGGCCTCCGGCGTTTTCAGCGAAATGCAGGACGCTCTCAACAACATCTGGAAGGTGGACACCACCTCAAAAACCGGCGTGTGGAATCTGGTCCGCTATCGCTTTCTTAGTTTCGGCATGGTCCTGGGCATCGGGTTCTTGCTGCTGGTTTCCCTGTTGCTCAGCGCCGCTTTGTCTGCCGCCGCGGGATACCTCGAGGGCTTCATCTCCGTCCCCCCGGCCGCGCTGCACGCCGTGGATTTCCTTTTCTCTCTTTTCTTTATCGCTGCGCTGCTGGCCCTGATTTTCAAGCTCCTCCCCGACACCAGGATATCCTGGAGCGATGTCTGGGTCGGCGCCGCACTCACTTCCCTGCTGTTCACCTTGGGAAAATTCCTGATCGGTTTTTATATCGGCAAGAGCGTGACCATGTCCGCCTACGGCGCCGCCGGCTCCGTCGTCATCATGCTCGCCTGGATTTATTACTCCGCGCAGTTGCTGTACTTCGGCGCGGAATTTACCCACGTATTCTCCAAACGCTGTGGCTCCCAGCGGGAATACAAGACCTGACGCCGCCCGGGCGCTTCGTCTTGCGCCCGCCGCCCATCGCGGAACGCCATGATAAAATCGATTTAATACTGCCGCTGCCCCGGTGTTGGCGTTACAATGCGCCTCTGTCCCGGAGGATGGCACCCATGATTCGCAACTTCGCATCGCTTGCCGCATTGGCTTTGCTGGCCGCCGGTTCACTGCGCGCGCAGAACAAACTCTCGCCCAAATGGGAAGAACTCACCGCCGCCGATTTCCGGGAAGCCGTGCAGCAATCCAAAGGCGCTTGCCTGCTACCCTTCGGCATTCTGGAAAAGCATGGGCCGCATCTTCCGCTGGGCACCGATCTGCTGAATGTGCGCTACGCCTCCTTGCAAGCCGTATCGCAAGAGTACGCCGTGGTCTTTCCCGAATATTATTTCGGGCAAATCTTTGAAGCCAAGCACGAACCCGGCACCGTGGCCTACAGCATCGAGCTGCAGTTGCGCCTTTTGCAGGAAACCACCGGAGAAATGGCCCGCAACGGCTGCAAGAAAATCATCATCGTCAACGGCCACGGCGGCAACGAGCATCTGCTTCCCTACTTCGCGCAAGCACAACTGGACCAGCCGCACGATTATGTCGTCTACGTCCTGGATGGCCAACGCAGTAAGCCCGGCGGTCCCGGAAAGAAATCCACCGGCATCGATTACCACGCCGGCGAAAACGAAACGTCCAACACCATGGTTTCCCATCCCGATCTGGTGCACCAGGATCGCGCCAGGCAGGAATCCGGCGCGGATAGAAAACGCCTGAATCTTCCGGAAGAGTTGTACACCGGCATTTGGTGGTACGCCCGCTTTCCCGATCATTATTCCGGCGACGGTTCCGTGGCCACCAAAGAGCTGGGCGAATGGAACATGAAAACTTGGATCGATTCCATTGTGGAATGCATTCGCTCCGTCAAAGCCGACGACGTCAGCCTGAAACTTCAAAACGAATTCTACGAGAAGAGCAAACATCCGCTGGACACGCCGCAATAACGTCCGGCGTTGTGGGCTGTGCGGCGGCTGGCCACCGCGGACCTTGGAACGCGCCGATTTTATGAGGTAATCTCTGGCCCATGTCCTCGTTTTGCTTCCGAATCATTCGCTTCGCCGTTCTCCCGGCGGCGTTCCTGCCGTGCATCGCCGCGCAAAATGCGCCTGCGCCCAAGTCGAGTCACGCAACCATCGTTCTCACCCACGTCACCGTGATCAATCCCGGGGCGCAATCCGTCCAGCGCGACCAAACCGTAGTCATCGAAGGCCATCGCATCGCCTCCGTATCGTCGTCTGTATCCTCCGCTGATCCGAAGAATGCCCGTGTGATCGATAGCACCGGACAATTCCTGATTCCCGGATTGTGGGACATGCATGTGCACTCCGCCTTCGGCAATTGGTTTCCCGGCGGACGCGACATCATCCTGCCGTTGTTCATCGCCAACGGCGTCACCGGCGTGCGCGATATGGGCGGCGACCTTCCGGTCCTCTTTGCCTGGCGCAAGGAGATTGCCGCCGGAACAGCAATCGGCCCGCGCATGATTATTTCCGGGCCGATGCTGGACGCGGTTTTGCCGGACGGCAAGTTGCGCTTTCCCAGTTCCATCGCCGTCACGACTCCGGAGAGCGCCGTCGCTGCGGTAGATGCACTGAAAGCGCAAGGCGTCGATTTCATTAAAGTGCAGTCGGTAATTTCCCACGACGCGTATCTCGCCGGCGCTCGCGAAGCGCACCGGGTCGGCTTGCCCATCGTCGGCCACGTGCCCGACAAAGTGCGCATGAGCGAAGCCATCGCCGCCGGACAAAAGAGCATCGAGCACCTGATGGGCAGCTTCGAGGGCTGCTCCACCGAAGAAGACAAATTCATCGCCGGCGAGAGCGATCTGAAGCTTCTTCTCTCCTCCCAGGACAAAAAGAAGTGCGATGCGCTCATTCAGCAACTGGCGCAAAGCGGGACGTGGCAAGTTCCGACGCTGGCCTGGCAGCGCGGCGGCACATTTCTCGACCAGCGCGACCTGAAGCACGATGCCCTTGATAAATACGTTCCAGCGTACTGGCGCGACGTGACCTGGAAGCGGTTTACGCAAGAAATGATGCCGGGGCTGCTGCACGATCCACTGGAGCTGCGGAAACAATATTTCGCCGCGAATCTGGCGATGGTGGGAATGCAGCATCGCGCCGGAGTTCCCTTCCTCGCCGGAACCGATACCGCGCCGGGCGTGTACATCATGCCCGGATTCAGCTTGCACGATGAACTGGCCAATTTTGTCGAAGCGGGATTCACCCCGATGGAGGCGCTGCAAACCGCGACCAGCAACCCCGCAAAATTCCTGGAGACGGAGAGCAGCTACGGTTCGGTGGATGCCGGCAAGATCGCCGACCTGGTTCTCCTCGGCGCCAATCCGCTCGAGGACATTCGCCACACGCGCAAGATCACTGCGGTGATCGCCAACGGTCGATTCTTCGATCGCCGCGCATTGGACCGCATGTTGAAAGAGGTTGAGGTGGCCGCAAAGAAGATTCCCGCAAACTAAGAGCGGCGTTCACCTCGCAGCGCAGAATTCGGGAAATTGCGGACCGCCAAAGTGGCTGCCCTACTTCGGCTAGTTGCCCCAGGGCTTCCATTTCGAGCGCTTTTTTACGCACAGGCAACTCGGCGAATACTGCGGCGCCGTAACCGTGACGTGGTTCGGCAAATCGTAGGTCACCTGCGCGTTCGATTGCGCCGAACTGCGGCCCTTGTCGATGCGATATTCGTATTCGACCGTGAGCGGCAGCGGGCCTTCGGAAGTGTTGGACGCAAAAGTCCACGAGCACAAATTTTCTTTGGCGGCGCTGACCAACGCCGGAGGCCCGGCCGGCTCTCCGGCAAAGGCGAAGCGGCCATCCTTGTGCACCAGGATTTTCAGCGTCACTTTCCCAAACACCTTCGATTGCCAGGCCACCTCCGGATAGCTGGGCGCCTGGAAATGCGTCACCCGCGGAGACTCCGTCGCCAACGGCGCTTCGGCAGTCACCGGCGTATCGGCAAAAAGCAAAAACGAGAACAGGAACGCGAGAAGTGTATTCATTCCCAACCTCCACCTTCATTCTGCGAACTCTTGGGCGCCTCTTTTGATTACGCCTGGATCTTTGCCGGCTCGGATGCTTTTTGCGCCGCGCACTGCAACCCCTTGTGTGTGCCACACTGTGCGGCCTTGCCGGGGTGGGGCACAGCAATGCTGTGCCCCTACGAACTACGGAACAGCCTGACTTTTCTTGCGCGCGGACTCGAATTCGTCGCCGGGCTGCCAGCCTTGCAACTGCGGCATGGTGGCCGCTTGCTGGCCGAGCAGAAATCCGAAACGTGCCATCTTGGCCAGCCCGCTGAAATCCCATTCCGGATGGTATTCATCGCTGGGCTGATGGTAATGATGGTCCACGTAATCCTGGGCTTGCGCTTCGCCCCACGCCGCGTCGTGTCCTTTATATTTCAGTCCCTCGCCGATGGAGAAAGCAGGAACGCCCACTCGCGCCAGGCTGAAATGATCGGAGCGGTAGTAATGGCCGGCCTCCGGCCGGGAATCCGCGCGAATTGCCAGGCCCAATGTTTTCGCCATCGATTCGACCACCGGATAGAACGTGGTCCGCTCCGCGCCACTTGCTTCCAGTTCCTCCGGATCACCTAGCGGAGCGAGCGCATCATAATTCAAATCCACGGTAATTTTCGAGGGCGGGATCGGGGAATGTTTGCCGAGATATTCGGAGCCCAGCAGGCCCTGTTCTTCGGCCGTGACCACGGCGAAAAGGATGGAACGCGGCGGCGGAACTTTGGAAATAGCCCAACTGCGCGCGAGTTCGAGAAGGATGCCGCAACCGGTCGCGTTGTCCACTGCGCCGTTGTAGATATTGTCGCCGCTCAGGTTGGGATCGATTCCCAGATGATCGTAGTGCGCGCTGTACAGAACCGCTTCGCCGGCGCGCTTCGCATCGGCCCCGGGCAATTTGGCGATTACGTTGCGCGAGATAAACGGGTGCAACTGGCTGGCGACGTGGGCTTGCAAGCGCACCGGAAGCTCGATGGGCTTGAAGTCTCGCGACTGCGCTTGCTGAAACAGCTTGTCGATGTCCTGGCCGGACATGGCCGCGAGTTTTCTGGCGACGTCCAATTGAATCCAGGAAGCGGCTTGCAGCTTAGGCGAGCCATCGCGGCGCAGATGCTCTCTCTCCGTGCCCATGGAGTTGCGCACCACTTGCCATCCGTAACTGGCCAGGTCGGTGCGATGGATGATGAGCGTCGCGATCGCACCGTGCCGCGCGGTTTCTTCGTACTTGTAGGTCCAGCGGCCATAGTAGGTGAGCGCTTTGCCCTTGAAGAATTTGGGGTCGTCGGAGACCGGCTCGTTGACAAAAAGCAGCGCGACCTTGCCCTTAAGATCGACGCCCTTGTAATCGTCCCATTGATATTCGGGAGCGGTGATGCCATAGCCGACGAAAACGATGGGGGCATCGATGTCGGCAATCTCGCTTTGCGATTCGTTGTTGGTGATGAAATCGTCGAGATTCTTGAGCGTGACGGCTTCGCCGTTTGCGGGCGCCAGCTGGAAGGAAGTTTCCGGAAGAGTCTTTACGCCCATCATGGGGACATCCTGAAAGTAGGTGCCGTTGCCGGCGCCGGGCTTCAAGCCGTCCAGCTCAAATTGGGTGGCGATGTATTCGGCGGCGATGTCGCCGCCGCGCTGGCCGGTGCCGCGCCCTTCAAGCAGATCGCTGGACAGGAATTTAACGTGCGCGCGAATTTTTTCGGGATCGGGCGATTCCATGGCGACACCGGTCAGTCTTGCGGAAGGGTGAGCCTTCTTTTGGGTGGCAAAAGAGTTGGCGAAGAGCACAGCGGTGACCAATGGCAACCCCAAGAAAACGAATCGGCGCATCCTTTTCTGCTCCTCTTTCGCTCTTCGCGCAACCGACTGCCCGGTCATGCTGCGGACAGCCAAAAATGGCGGCCCCACTTTGCTCGATTGCTTGCATCGTGCCGAGATGGGGCGCAGCGGTGCTGCGTCCCTACGGGCAAATCATTTTTTGGCGCGGTCTTTCAGCAAATTCTTTAGCTCGGACATGAATTCCTGCACGTCCTTGAAATCCATGTACACGCTGGCGAAGCGGACGTAAGCGACCTTGTCCAGTTTTTTCAGCCGGTGCATGATCATTTCGCCGATTTCAGTGGTGGTCAGCTCGCGCTCGGTGGCTTCGTGAACGACGCCTTCGATTTCGTCGACGATAGCCTCCAGTTTTGGCGTGGGCACCGGGCGCTTTTCGCAAGCCTTGAGCAAACCCTGCAGGATCTTTTGGCGCTCGAAACGCTCGCGGCGGCCATCTTTCTTGATCACCATGTAAGGAATTTCGTCAATGCGCTCGTACGTGGTGAAGCGGCGGCCGCATTTCAGGCATTCCCGGCGGCGGCGGATGGTGTCGCCAATGCGGCCTTCGCGAGAATCGATTACCTTGTCGTCTACGTGCGCGCAGAAAGGGCACTTCACTCGGCGATTTCTCCTGGAGCGCTCTGCAGCTCGGACGCTTTTTCCTGCTTGGCCATCTGGCGCAGTTCGCCCAGCGACCAGCCCTGATGAATCAGCAGCGGCAGACCGACGACACTGCACATGGCGAAGGAAATCAACCATAAGACGATGGCGGCGGCGACGGCCGGCTCTCTTTCTACTCCAAATATCGCGGTATACGCAATGATGGAGCCCGCCTGCGAACCGCCGCCGACCCCGGGAACCTGCACCGCGGAACCAACCAGGGTGAAGGCCATGACCAGCATGGCGTCGCTCAGGGTGATGCCGGCGAGCTTGCCGCCAAAACTGTGCGACACCCACAAATACACCAACAGCACCAGAAACCAATGGGCCGTTGAGTATAGAACTGCCAGGGCGAGTTGGCCCCAGGTGCGGATAGTCTGCACGCCGCGGGCGAACTCCAGGATGATGACGGCAAACCTGGCTTTCCAGCCGTGCGCCGCGACGATGGGCCGCAGGCGGCGCTCCAACAGCGCCGTGCCATGCACGCGCAGGTATACCAATAGCAGCACGGCGGCAAGGACCCCGGCAAACAGCACCGAACCGGTGGTCTTGGCGGCCGTTTGCAGCTTGCCGGCGGTTTCGCCGGCGTGGGCGTGGGATTCAAAGAGCAGCAAGCCGATAGCAGCAATCACCGCGGTGCTGGCGGCGTCGAACAGGCGCTCCAGCACGTAGATTCCGAATTCGCCGGAGATCGGAAGTTTCTCTTTGCGGGCCAGAAGCAGCGGGCGAATGGGTTCGCCGGCCCGGCCCAGGAGGAACACGGCGGAAAAACCGGCGAGGGTCATGGCGTAGATATTGGAGAAGCGCGACGGGCCAAGGTTCTGCTGAAAGACCCCCCAACGCAGGGCCCGCAAAGCGTAGCAACCATAAATAGCGAGCACCGAGAGCGCGAGGAGGAAGAGGTTGGCATCGCGGATGACGTGCAAAAGTCTTGCGCCGCTGAAATCGCCGAAGTGAAAAAAGCCGCGCGCGCGGTAGGCAAGAAATCCCAGCAGCCCGGCTCCCACAACGGCAATCAGAAGCTTCCTCGACGAAGCGCGCATGAGCTTGCCAGCCTACTGGGTGGTAGGCGCCAGCGTCAAGGCGTTCAGGACAGGCGTTCAGGACAGTGGCTGCGAATGAAACTGCTTCTGTGCATGTACCGGAGGCAGTGATTGGGGCGGGAATTGGAACCTTGCGCATCCGGGCAGTTAAGAACATCAACCCGAAATCAATACTTCCAGCGGTTGCACCTGGCGTTCAATCTCCGATTGAGCGCCAGAACGCCGCGTAATTTCCAGATCGTAGAAGTTCTGCAGGTTGAGCCAAAACTCCGCATTCGTTTTGAAATATCGCGCTAAGCGAAGAGCAGTCTCGACGGTAATGCGGCGGCGCTCGTTTACGATTTCTCCGATGCGAGTGGCCGGCACGTGCAATTCGAGCGCCAGTTTGTTGACACTAAGGCGCAGCGGCTTCATGAAATCCTCTCGGAGAATCTCGCCGGGGTGAACCGGCGGCAAGAGTGCTTTGGATTTGCTCATGCGTTTTGGCTCCTAGTGGTAATCGACGATCTCCACGTCATGCGCGTGCCCGTCCTTCCATTTAAAGCAGATCCGCCACTGCCGATTGATGCGAATCGAATGTTGTCCGCTGCGAGCGCCGCGCAAAGCTTCGAGCTGGTTCCCGGGAGGAGAGGCCAAGATGGCGAGTTCCGTTGCAGCGTGCAGCTGCAGAAGCTTTCTTAGAGCAACTCGGTCAAAAGCACGGAAACGCTTGGTGCGCTGATAACGGAAAAGCTGCTCGGTGTCCTTGGAGCGAAAGCTCTGGATCACCCGTATAACGTAACACGTTGCGCGTTATACTTCAACCGTAGCCTATCCGTGTTGAATCAGCTTACCAGAGGAGCTTTAGGGCCAATTGGATTTGGCGGGAGCTGGTGGCCGTGCTGGTGATGGCGCCGGCCGTGCCGGAGAGGCCGGTGGCATTGGTTGCAGTCGGTGGGGTGAAGACGATCAAGTTGGGAGTGTTGAAGTTAGCGCGGTTGAGGAGATTGAACATTTCGGCGCGGAATTGAAGGCTGAGGCGCTCGCGGATGGCGGTCTCCTTCAGCACCGAAAAATCCCAAGTGGCCAGGCCGGGGCCGATGTAGGTGTCCCGGCCAGCGTTGCCGTAGAAACCGCTGGCGGAGGGCGGAGCGATGAAGGCGGCCGGATTAAACCACTGATTGGGATGGCCTAGAATGACCGGGCCGGAGAAGATGGGATTCAGGAAAGGGCGCACCGGATTCCGTGTGTCGCCGTTGTTAGAGGGGTTGTAGCTGAGCTGCGGCGTGAACGGGAAACCGGATTGGGCGGTGAAAATTCCCGCCACGGACCAACCTCCGATCAGCTTGCCGCGCCAACCTTGCAGCGCGCTGCCCAATATTCGGCCCGGTCCGAAGGGCAATGCGTAGAGCGCGTTGATGACCGCGACATTTCGTACGTCGAAGGTGGCCAGCCCTTTGTCGCTCCTGAGGTCGAAGGGATTGGATACCAAGCCAGGGGCATTGCCGGCGGTGGTCTGATTGACGGAGTCGCCGTCGTCGAGCGTCTTGGACCAGGTGTAAATACCGCGGACCGAGACGCCGCGACTGAAGCGTCGAAGCACATCGAGCTGCAGTGCGTGATACGAACTGTCGCCGCGGGAAAACCAGGTCCAGGTGTTGGCCAGTGCGGGGTTGGCTTTGGGAGTTCCTGCGGGAATGTAATAGGTGCCGGCGGGAACGGGCGCTCCGGCAAGAGGCGAGCCTTTCGGGAAACCGGCGGTGGGCGAATTTGTCGCGGTGATCGGCAGACTCGCATCGTAGGTGGGAAAGACCGCTGGGCACGGAGCGGAGGGGCATATCGTTGGGAACGGCTCATTGGCGTCGACTCCGACGATTTCGTGATAGCCGTGCGAGCCGACATAGCCAACGGTCAGAGCTGTGTTGGGAGAGAGTTGCCGCTCGAGGCGGAGCGACCACGAGACGAGCGTAGGCGTTTGCAGGTCGGGCTGTACGCCACCGGGCGCGAGCCTGGCGGCAGCGGGCACTGCGGCAGAGGGATCGATCGGAAGGCGGGAGACCGGCACGGAGGCCAAACTGTAAGTCGGATTGAACGGGGCGTTTTGGTCGGCGCGGTAGCCGAGGGCGTCTTGCAGATCATTGTACATTCCGAACCCGGCGCGAAGGACGGTTTTGGCGCCGAGAGGACTCCACGCGATGCCGATGCGGGGCTGGGGAAGAAACTTTGCGTTGTTGGCGCTGAAGAGGGCGTCGCCGATGATCGGCTGCGTGGAGATGACGCCATTGGTGAAGGCGTAGTTGGCGGCGCGAGCGCGCGCTTCGTTCCAGCCGGTGGAAGATTCGGCGCGAAAACCGAGCGAAATCGTCAGCTTGGGGCTGAGACGGAATACGTCTTCGGCATACCCGGCGGCGAACAGGGAGCGCCAGTACATTTGCGTGGGCGTTGGATCGAAGAGAAAGCTGCTCACCGTGCCGCTGAGGAATTGCGCCAGGCTGGAGAACGTAGCCTGGCCGAATTGGCTTAGCGCGATGGTTTCGTTGGACTGGAAACGCTGGACCCAGACACCAAGGCTGAGTTGGTGGCGGCCGCGGGTCAGCGTGACGCGATCTTCATAGGTGAAAAGATTGCGGGCGATGCGAAGGTTGCTGCCGTTGTTGCTGCCCGCAAGGCCGACGGAGGCTTGCGGGTTGGACGCGGCGCTGCCGCCAACGACTACAGCGCCCACCGGACGCCCGGTAAGAAAGCCGGGAACGCCGGCGGCGGGAGTGCCGGGCGTGGGCTCTCCCGAGAAGAAATAGCCGGCACGCGAAAAGCCGAAGCGAGCGGTATTCAAAAAGCTGGGCGAAACGATGTGCGTTTCTTCCAGGCTGAGGACTTGTTCGCGGAGAGCGAGAATGTCGGCGCTGAAGGGATCGAGCGGAGTGGCGGTGAAATCGTCGCCGTCGTCGACCGTGTAGATGGCGGCCAGCGAATCCTTGGATGAAACGATGTGGTCCACACGCAGCGTTCCGAAATCTTCGCGGATGGTTTGCAACGGGCTGCTGAAGACCTGCGCGATACCGCTGAAGTCCGGAGCGCCTGCGGGAGGCGTAGGCCAGAGATTCAACAGTGGCTGCACGCTGGGGGCGGCGGCGGCGCGGGAAGCTGCGTCGGGCACGAAGGCGGCGGAGGTTTGGTGAAGCTGCTGGCGGAAGCCTTCATAGTTGGCAAAGAAGAAGGTGCTGTTGGCGCGGAGCGGGCCTCCGATCGAGGCGCCGAATTGGTTGCGCTGGAAGGGCGGCGCGGAGCCCTGGTCAAAGAAATTAGGGGCATCGAGAGCGTTGTTGCGCAGGAATTCAAAAGCGGCGCCGTGCCACTGGTTGCTGCCGGATTGCGTGACAAGGACGACCTGGGCGCCGGGATGCTTGCCGAAATCGGCGCTGTAGGAATCGCGCTGCACGTTGAATTCGCGGACGGCGTCGACGCCCAGGAGCATGCCGCTGGCGCCGCCGGGCTGCATATTGTTTTCGGCGGCTCCACTGTACTCAATGCCGTTGAGAAGAAACAAATTTTGCTGCGGTCGATTTCCGGAAACGGCGAAATTGTTGGCGGTGGTGGAGTTGGAAACGCCGGTGCCGCCGGTTTTCTGGGAAGTGAAATTAACGATGCCGGGATTGAGGGGAAGAAGGAGATCAAAGCTGCGGCCGTTGAGGGGGAGATCCCTGATTTGCTGCTCGGCCACCAGGCCGGAGATGTCGCTGGTAGCGGCGTTGACCATGGGAGCGTCGTCGAAGACGAATACGTCTACGTCCGTGCCTTTGAGCGACAACTGAAAATCAAGTGGAGCTTCCTGTCCCACGGCGAGGTGAATACCACGGCGAACCTCGTCGCGGAAACCGGCTTTGCTGACTATGACGTCGTATACA
>DATGEY010000076.1:0-10417 GCA_035309625.1 Candidatus Acidiferrum sp. | reverse complement strand
ACATGATTGTTGGTGTTCCCCGCGAAACCTTTCCGGGGGAGCGGCGCGTGGCGCTGGTGCCCGCCGTAATTCCCAACCTGGCCAAGGCCGGCTTGGAAGTGGTGGTCGAAGCGGGCGCCGGCTTCGAGGCCGGCTATCCAGACGCCGACTACGTTGCCAAAGGCGCGAAGATTCTCCCGCAACGCGCGGATGTATTTCGCGCCGCCAACATCATCACCCAAGTGCTGTGCTACGGCTCCAACGATAAAACCGGCAAGGCCGACGTCCCGCTCTTGCAGCGTGACCAGGTGCTCATCGGGTTTCTTCGTCCGCTGGGCTCGGTGGAAACAATTACGGAGATCGCCGGCAAAGGGGTTACCGCCTTCTCCGTGGAGCTCATGCCCCGCACCACCCGCGCGCAAAGCATGGATGCGCTCTCCTCCATGGCCACCATTTCCGGCTACAAAGCCGTGGTCCTCGCCGCGGACACCTTGCCCAAGATTTTCCCGATGATGACCACCGCGGCCGGCACCATCACCCCCGCGCGCGTCTTGATTCTCGGCTGCGGGGTTGCCGGCCTGCAGGCCATCGCCACCGCCCGCCGTCTCGGCGCGGTCGTTTCCGCCTACGACCTTCGTCCTGCGGTAAAAGAACAAGTGCAAAGCCTGGGCGGGCGCTTTGTGGAGTTACCCATCGAAGCCAAAGAGGCACAGGACGCTCGCGGCTACGCCACCGCGCAGGGCGAAGAGTTTTACCGCCGCCAACGCGAGCTGCTCGGCAAAGTGATCGCCGAAAATGACGTGGTCATCACCGCCGCGGTGATTCCCGGAAAGAGGTCCCCGGTGCTGGTGACCAAGGAAATGGTGGCCGGCATGGCTCCGGGCTCGGTGCTCGTCGATCTGGCCGCGGAGCGCGGCGGCAATTGCGAGCTGACCCAGGGCGGAGAAAAAATCAACGTCAACGGCGTCACCATCATCGGCTGGTACAACCTGGCCAGCACCATTCCCTACAACGCCAGCCAGATGTACGCGCGCAATCTCACCGCGTTTCTGCTGCTGATGGTGAAAGACGGCAAGCTTCAAATCGATGCCAAAGACGAAATCATTCGCGAAACATTGCTGACCCAGGGCGGGGAAGTGGTGAATGCCCGGCTTCGCGAATTCTTTCAGTTGCCGGTGCTGGCCGCGCAAGGAGGCGCCTAGATGAAGCTCGACCTGTTGACCAGCCTCTACGTCTTCATGCTGGCCGCCTTCATCGGCTTTGAAGTCATCCGCCGCGTCTCCCCGCTGCTGCACACCCCGCTGATGTCCCTGACCAACGCCCTGGACGCCATCGCCGTGGTCGGCGCCATCATCCTGGCCGGGGAACACAAGTCCAATCTGGCCGCCATTCTGGGCACCATCGCTATCGTCGCGGCCACCTCCAACATTGTCGGCGGCTTCCTGATCACCGATCGCATGTTGCGCATGTTCAAATCCAGCGGGCCCAAGAGACCATAAATGCCCACGGAAACCTTCATCGAGATCACCTATTTCCTCGCCACCATCCTCTTCATCTTGTCGCTCAAGTGGCTTAGCTCCCCTACCACCGCGCGCCGCGGGGTCCTCGCCGGCGAAGTCGGCATGGCCCTGGCCATCGGTGGCACGCTGCTCTACCGCGGCATTGTCGACTACAAGCTGGTCGCCATCGGCCTGGTTCTCGGCGTCGTCATCGGCATCCCCCTCGGCAAAGTGGCCATGACCGCCGTCCCCCAGCGGACCGCGCTCAGCCACGCCTTCGGCGCGCTCTGCGTCACCCTGGTCGGCACCTCGGAGTTTTATCTTCGCGCCCCCAACATTTCCCCTTTCATGATGGCCGTCCTCTCCATGGAAGTCATTCTCGGCTCGCTCACCTTCACCGGCAGCCTGATGGCCGCCGGTAAGCTGCAAGAAGTTTTGCCGCAGCGCCCCATCACCTACAAAGGGCAAAACTTCGTCAACCTCGCCATGCTCGCCGCGGCCATCGCCATCGCGGTCATGCTGTGCCTGCATCCCGAACAAATAAAACTCTTTCCCGCCATGATCCTCATCCCGCTGATCTTCGGCGTGATGCTGGTGATCCCCATCGGCGGCGCGGACATGCCCACGGTCATCTCGCTCTTGAACTCCTACGCCGGCCTTTCCGCCGCGGCCATGGGCTTCGTGCTCAACAGCAAGCTGCTGATCATCGCCGGCGCGCTGGACGGCTCCTCCGGCTTCATTCTCTCGGTCATCATGTCCAAAGCCATGAATCGCTCGTTCACCAACGTGCTCTTCGGTGGCTTCGGTCAAATCCAGGCTGCCGCCGCCGGGGTTCAGGAGCAGCGCTCCGTAAAGAGCGCCACCGCGGAAGAAGCCGCCGCGATTCTCGCCGCCGCCAACAAAGTCGTCATCGTTCCCGGTTACGGCATGGCCGTTGCGCAAGCGCAGCACAAGGTCCGCGAGCTTTTCGACGCTCTTACCAAACGCGGCGTGGACGTCACCTTCGGCATTCACCCGGTCGCAGGACGCATGCCGGGCCACATGAACGTGTTGCTCGCCGAAGCCGACATCCCCTACGACAAGCTGCTCGATATGGACGCGGTCAACGGCGACATGGCGCAAACCGACGTCGCGCTCATCATCGGCGCCAACGATGTCACCAATCCCGCCGCTCGCACCGACGCCTCCAGCCCCATCTTCGGCATGCCCATCCTCGACGTGGACAAAGCCCGCACCGTAATGGTGATCAAGCGCAGCATGGCCGCGGGCTTCGCCGGCATCGACAACCCCCTCTATTACCTCGACCACACCCTGATGCTATTCGGCGACGCCAAAAATTTCGTAGGCAACATCGTCCGCGAACTCTCCGGCGCCTCCGACGGCCACCACTAAACGCAAGACCACTCAGCTAACGCAAACCAGCGTCGGCGGCGGTCCATCAATAACCTCGTCTACGAAAAGCAATAAGCTAGGCAATCACCGTAGGGGCACGGGACACCCACGGGACACCCGTGCCCGTCTCCATCTCGCGGATCGTCGCGGCCAGGTTTTGCTTTGAGGTCCTGGCGCTTCCCGCGTAGCCGCGCAGCATGCTGCGCCCGTCCGGCCTCCTACCTCTTCTTTTCGTCTTCTTTTCGTCGGTACCTTTTCGACCTCGAATCTCCTTTCCTTCCGCGACTGAAAGCGGCACTGGCAGCACCGCCGCCCCACCGGGTTGGCCATCCCGTCCCGGCTATGACCAGGTACTACTCCACCGCCGTCGAAAAAGACGATGCCTTGTCATTCCGAACCCGCGTCTTTTGCGGGTGAGGAATCTGCTTTTAGTAGCACAGGCACTCCTGCCTGTGTTTTGTTGGCCTTGAGCAAAGTCTAATGGCTCTCCACCCTAATTTTCCCGAATCCCCCTTCATCATCCTCGATCCCGCCATATGATGGTTTCCTAGAAAAGTATCTTTAACCGCGCCAGTAAGCCCCTCAAAACCAGCGACTTAAAGTTTACTATTGACAAACGTCCCGATCTGTGGTATGGTTGCGTGTGTTCGTTCGACGAAACCTCGCAAGTCCTTTCCTTCCTATTAGATCCATACAAGTCTCGCCTTTTCATACGCTTGCGCACTCTTTTGCGCGATGGGAATCACCTATCTCCTTCTCTTTCAACAGCTTCCGCACTCTTTTACTGTCGATGGGGGGTGGCACCCTACGCCAACTTCGCTCCAGTTCTTCGAGCCCCCGCACAAATTTCCGGCTGACCACCGCCATCCCCGCTACCTGCTCAGCACTTCTCACCCCTCATTACTCACCATCCGCCACCCACTCGTCACTGCCCACCACTCACGGCCGCGCGACGGCAGATTTTTCTTTACTATTGCCGGGCGTGGGACTATCCTCTCGCCGAAATCCGACTCTTCGTTTTCCGGCTTTCGAGCGGGAAAATCAAACGCAATCTGACGGTGGAGGATCCCATGAAGGTTTCCGCAACTTTACTTTCGTTAGCGCTGGCAGCAACGATTCTTGCTGGCCTGCCGGCGGCCGCCAGGCAGGACGCCGGGAAGAAAACAACCACAGCTTCCCAAAAACAAGCCAAGTGGCAAGGCACGGTCGTCCGGTTCAGCGCGGACAAATCGAGCATGGATATCCATGGCGGTTCGGCGCCCTCCACCGCCACACGGACCATCGCGTGGGACGACTCGACCCAATGGACCAAGGGCGGAAAGCCCGGGAAGCAGGACGAAGTAAAGGAAGGGTCGTTCGTGATCGTGCTGGGCAAAGTGGATGCCAAGGGAGTGCTGCACGCTTCGCGAATCGATCTGCGGCTGCCCCGATAATTTTCGCTGCAAGCGATTGCCGCAAAAGCGGCCAGGCCACACCGGACCCCTTGCGATGGCGCAGGGGGGTCGCGCTTTTTCCGCCGGCAATGCTAAACCTCATTTTTTCGCGACAGCACACGGTCAGGATTTGGTGGCGAGCGCGTCCAGGCGAAGTTTGGCGGCGCGAGCGGTTTCGCGCAAGAGCGGGTCTGGATGCTCCAGACAAGGTTTTAATTCCACTTCCAGAGATTTTATTCCAAATGTTCCGATGGCGTAAGCGCCGCAGGATTTGAGCCAGGGGTCTGCGCTGGCGACCAGCTCGGCCACTGCCTGATCGCGATTTTCCACCTTAGCACGCACCAGCCGCTCGGCGATGGCCGCTTTCTCCTTGGAGCTGACCTTGCCGTCGAGCAGCGGAACGAGCAGCGCGCGCAATTGCGATCTGAGGACATTCTCCAGGAATTCCAGCGCGCTGTCGTAGACGGCCACATCCTTGGAGTGCAATCCGAAATAAACCGAGTGCAAATCCAGACGCGGATACAACAGACCGAGGAGGCGGAAAATTCTTTCCAGCTCCTGCTGGATGGATTCGGCCAGCGCGCGCAAGATTCGTTCATCGGCATTGCCGGGATGGCGAAATGCTTCCAGGATCTGGTAAGAGCGATAGTGCCCCATGATTTCCGCGGCCAGCACCGTTTCTAACAATTGCGCATCCAGCGTGATTTCAGGATGCTGCCCATGAATTTTGTTAAGTGAACTGATGATCTGAAAGCGCAGGGAGGTGTCGCGTTCCAAGAGATTGTCGGACAACAAGCGGGCGGACGCGGGAGTGGCGATGCTGACCAGAATGGGGGGAATGGCGCGGCGCAGTTCCATGGGTAAGACAGGGTCCGCCAGGTTTGCGCCGAGGACAGGGACAACCGGGTCTCCTAATTTGGCCAGGGACTGCGAAGCATCGGGGCAGAGATTCGGGTTGCAAAGAAGAGCCAACAAAGCTGGCGCCAATGAGAATTTTTGGAGCGCGCCAGCGGAGCGGATGGCTTCGCGCACGACGAGCGGAGAAGAATCCTGGAGCAGAGTGTCGAGCAGCGGGTCGAATACGTCGGGAAGGTCGCCGAGGAGGCGGGCGACTTCGAGGCGGGTGCGCTGGCCGGCTTCGCCGGGTTCGCGCGACATATCGGTCAGGATCTGGCGTGCGGTATCGAGACTTTGCGCTTCGCCTGGGCGGGCGAGGTAGGCGGCGACAGCGGAGCGCACGGAAAAGTCAGCGTAGTCACCCAATCTGGCAAGCAGGGTAAGGGGATCAACATTGGCGTGATAAACGAGGTACAGCACGGCTTCCGTGCGGACGTTCTGGTCCGGATCCTTGAGAAGTAGTTCGATGGAAGGGAGAACGGACTGATCGTCGACCGCGGAGAGGATGGAGATGGCTTTTTGCCGAACTTCGGGAGCGGGATGGGTAAGGAGACTTTGGATGACGGGGTGAGCGGCGCGGTGGCGCTCGACTTCAAAAAGGCTGAGAGCGTAGAGGATTTCGGCGGGATCGGAGACGGTAATTTTTTGGGCCAGCAAGTCCACCGTGGAACGATCGAGGGCCATGGAGGAGGCTTGCTCGGCGTCGAGGCGATGTTGGCTGATGGAATCCTGGAGGACCGCGACGTATTGGCGGCCCGCGACGAAAACGGCGGCCAGCCAGGCGAGAATAAGAGCAATCGCGATCCAACTGAGCTGCTGGGCGGACCAGTGCAGCTGAGCGGCGAAAACCAGAACGACGACGCCGGCCAAACCGTCGCCCATGCGCCAGACGACAGTGTCAATAAACCATTTGGCCTGTAGTTTGACTCGATGAGGCAGCGGCAAGTACAGCAATTCGGTAGTGGAACGATCAATGGAATAGCGAAGAATCTGGTCGCCACCCTTGAGAAAAATAACGGCGGCTACAGTTCCGAAGACGAGCAGCGCACCGGACCCGGCTAACACGACGACAGGAAGGACGAAGAGTATGGGACCAATACCAAAGCGGCGGAGCAAACGAGTGCTGAGGAGCAACTGAAATATCAAGGACAGGATTCCGGCATAGAAATAAAAATCGCCGAAGAAAATAGCGAGAGCGTCTTTATTGACCCAGAAGTGCTTGGCGAGAGCCTTGAATTGCCAGCCGGTCAGAGTGGTTACAAAGGAGGAGATGCAGATAACGGCGGCGATAGCGCGGAGATAGAGGGAAGAAAAAACGGAGCGCAGGCTGTCCCGCATATTGCGTTGGGCGGTTTCGGGCGGGCGCGAGGGAGAATTTTGCGAGAATTTGCCGGCTCGCGAGGCAACGCCCATGAGCACAGAACAAATGGACAGCAACACGGCCATGCAGAGCAGCAAGCTTTCCGTGCCAAAAGCTTTGGTGACAATCTTGGAGAGATAGCCGGCGAGAATCCAACCAAAGATGGCGCCGCCACCGACCATGCCGAAGATGCGCTTTGCTTCGCGGGTGGTCAGAATATAGTTCGCAAGAGTCCAAACCTGGGTGGGCGCCAGAACTCCGAAGATACCAACCCATATGTAGAAGACGGGATAGAGCCAGGCCGGGTGATAGTAATGGGCAATAAGCCAAAAAGAGGAAAAGGTGGCGGCAAAAAACAGACAGTTGCCGGCCAGCAGATTGCCGAGCGAGATATGGCGTCGCAAGCGCAAATAGATGGCGACGACAAAGCCAACGAGTACGCCGCTGCCGATATCGGCATAGGGCAACTGGACAGCGGAGAATTGAGCGAGAAACAGGGCATCGCGAGCTACTTTGCCGATGACGTAAGCGCTGATGGTGAGGAAGAGGCAAGAACTGAGCAGGGCACCGCGGCCCAAGTCTCCCGATTGGATATTGAGAGCCCGCTCGATCCACCGTTTCATGCGCGCGACCTCATTTGCAGGCTTCCCTCTCAGTGCGGTGCGGCCGTAGTTGAGGAACAGGCCTGCTCCGGCGACAAAACGCCAACCGCGCCCGTAGCGCCGGCTCCTGTATGTTCGGCAGGCGGCGCTCCATTTTTAGGCGAAGACTCCGACGGATCGAGAAGCACTACCTGTTGGTCGGGATAGACGGCGATGAACCTGGCACCGTCGCAGATTTCGAGGGCGGAAGCCCGGCCTCCGGGATAGTAGCTGCTGAGCATACCGGTGTCGATCAGAAACACTTTGTTTTCAAAGCGAGGGCGCACGCGGCCACCCGTCTGCACGGTGTGCCCGACCACCAGATGTTTGGCCTTATAACTTTCGAGGATCTTGCTCACCAGCGGCGCACCCTCTTCCTCGCTCCACAGAGCGTAACCGCGAAACCACAGTGGTCCATCCGCGCGCACGCTGAACCAATCTTCACGCTTTAAGAAGTCCAGGATCTTAGCCTGGCGAGCAACGTCTGCGGGGACAAGCGACTTACGCTCCGCGACGACTTCGGCCTGAAGGACATTATCGATTTCCTGCATATTGAAGAAGGGCAGGATGAGTTTTTCAGCCTGCAGATACCGTTTGAAGTCATCGAATGCCTTGACTTCAGCCAAGATTTTCTTATTCATGGCATCGAGTTTGGTATTGGCCAAAGCGGGAGAAATACCCCCGTGTAAGAAGATGACCGCATCAACCTCGGCAACCGCGGCATGACCGCGCAACCATTTGCCGTACTCCCCCTCTGGACTAAAGGCCTCGCGCTGCTCAACAAAGCCCAACGGATGGCGCGCCATCCACTCTGTCTCGGTCATTTCCATGGGATGGGGGAGTTCGGCCAGCAACAATGCGTGACTCGCTTTCCATTTTGCGAAGTCATCAAAAGCAGTCTTTTGCCGTTTTTCTGAATTGGCGTCGGAAAAACTGGCGTAGTTGGCCGGAGTCACGTAGCGAAGGTCGCCCATGAGATTCATCATTTCGTGGTTGCCAAGCAGGCTGATGACCCGACCGCCGGCTGAGGAAGCTTCCTTCTCAAGGGCGATCACCAGATTCATGACCTCGCGCGGTTTAGGGCCGCGGTCGAGAAGGTCGCCGTCCTGTACCAAGGTGGATCTGCCGCCGATCCAGTGGTTTTGCGAGTTTACCAGGCCGGTGCGACGAAGAATCGTAAGGAAATCGTCAAAATCTCCGTGAACATCGGCGATGGCAACTACCGATTCGTGTGGTTCTGGAACAGGTCGCGCCGACGCAGGAGCCACCAACGCCATTACCATAAGAATGGAGGGACAGGCGCGGCGGAAATAGGAACAGATCGAAGGGTGAAGCATTTTCCCGACTCCTATAGGCAAGGCCACTAAAATCTTGCAAATGCATGCAGTGATGCGGCACCATACGAAAGGTCCACTGGAAGGCCGTTTTTGACACACAATCGCGGAGCCATCCTGGGAAGGCTCCGCGATCTAGTGACTGAGAACCTCGACACTCACAAGGGACTGGGGACGTTTCAATCCGCACTTACGGACTGACCGAGCCTCCTAGGGATGGGAGAGGCGCTTGGAAATCAGGGACGCGTGAATGGAGCCGGCGCTTTCCGAAGTGCCTTTGCAAATCACGTAGTCCTCTTCTTTAACGTCGCTGGCTTCAATGTCGTTGATCTTCTTGTCGGCGTGATACTGACTGACCCACTTGGTGGAACTATCGTACACGCAGCTCTTCTCCAGGGTCGAACCTGACTTGCGAACGGTCAGACTGGAATCAGTTTTATTGATTCGGACGACCCGACCTTCCCAGCGGGCCTCCTTGGCCTTGGCGGGAGCCTGGGCGAACATAGCCGCCGCCAGCGAGAGGGTAAGCACCAAAGCAAACAGCAGAGTGAGTTGCTTCTTCAGCATGTTTTCTCCTTGTCACCGGGAACACCGGCGAAGACGTGATTTGCAGCACGACACTAGACCCAGGGCCCAAAAAGAGCAAGCGGCTTTCCGAAACTTTGCAATCCCCCCAGGCGGCGGCATACGGCTGCTTACGATGCTTAAACCGATCCGGGAAAGAGCTATCGGCCCGATCTAGCGGCAGGGTCTGCCGCAGCGGGCGGATGATTTAGTACAGCACTTCGTTCTCACCTTTTTCGGCGATCATTCTCTGGAACTGAGCCACAATCTTGTCGCGTCGCGCCATCACCGCCTTGGTTTCATCCTTGGTGAGATATTGGTGGGTTTTTTCGGTTACCGCGCCGGCGTCGAGGCCCTTCAGCTTCTCCCACAACTGGCGATCGCAGCGCACCAAGTCCTTGGGTTCCTTGACATCTTTGTTCAGGCGAAATGCGCGAGTGAAATCGATCCTCCAGATCTGCCAATTTTCGCCGATGAGCACATTGGTGAGGTTGGGATCGGAATCCGAGACTAAAGTATCGAAGACACGAATCTTGTACATCTGATTGTTCCAGGCGTCGGTATCAGGTGCTGATAACTTCTTATTGTGACGTTCCACCTCATCCATCTTTACCGGCAACCACCAACTGAGCGAGCCCATATTGCCTTTCCATTTGCGCTCGACGTAAACGGGCAGCATGTCGTCGATGCCCAGCAACTCCGCCAAGGCATAAGCGGCGAGATTGTACTTGTAGGAGTCCACGAAGTTTAATTCGGTGCCCATCCCCAGTTGCTTGGTTGCCTTGTGCTCATCGACAGACTGAAAAGAGGCGTCATGGGTAACGGCGCCATCGGAAAGCGTAAGGCGCCAGGTGTTGGTGATGCCTTTGGAGGCCTGGCGCGAGTTGACTACTTTGGCGGTAAGCAAGAACTGCTTAATTTGTTCTTTGCTCAGGGAGGGCTCGTCGGCAGCCACCGCGAAATGCTGACAAGTCAGACAAACCACTGCGGCGAGAATCAAGCGATGCCAACGAAAACGACGCAGCTTCATAGAGCACCTCGAAGGAGTGGCGAAACTCTACTCCTTTGCGGGGTAATGAACAACCTAAAATAAAAAGGTCGAAATCGGCGTTGATCGAAGAAGCGGGGCGCAAGCTGACATAGTGGGCGGGCAGGTTTGGCGATGAAAGATAAGGCATTCTGAGCGGGGGGGACAGGCAGCCTAAAGGCCGCCGCCACTCCTGTGCTGAAAAACAAAAGCGGGCGGGACGCTTGCGCGTACCGCCCGGGATTGTATGTGAAGTAGTGAACCCGGCGAACCGGGATCACGCCGACTTAG
>DATGEY010000075.1:0-8553 GCA_035309625.1 Candidatus Acidiferrum sp. | reverse complement strand
GGCGTGGAAAAGAAACGGCCCATGAAGAGAATGAGGACAGTAACTCGCGGCCAGTCCAACGGATTCCGTCAACCAGCCTGCCAAAACCTAGGATGCTAACACGTGGGCGGCGGACGCCTCAACCGACCCACGCTCCCGGTGGTGCTTATTAACCATGCGGCCCGTATAAGAAGAAACTGGCGGTATAGGCAACTGCGTGAGAACATGACTGACGGGAGTAGCTGCATGCCGCGCTGGTTAGGTGCGCTGATCTTAATCGTCTTTGGTGTTGTGGGCGTGCATCAAGGAATTACAGACCCCTGCATTCAACTACGAGGATCAAAACGCCCACTCAATAAATGGCAGGGCCGCCTTTTCTATAGTTTCTACAGCCTCGCATGCTTAGGGGGCGGCGTGGCAATTTGGCTGACTCGATAATTTCAACCTGAGGCAATCCCACGCGGCCGCGCCCCGCTCCGGCCCTTCTTTTGGTATCATTTTTTCGCGCCATGTTGGGGCCTTACAGCAGTGAGGAGTGGGTTGCGCGCTACGCGCGCAGCCATCAGCACCCGGTCAATCGGCTTTGCCATACCTTCGGCATCCCCACGATTCTGGTTTCGCTCCCCTTTTTCCTCGCCGGATTTTTTTACCACCGCCTCTGGATTGTGGCGGGGATCCTTTTCATCGCAGGCTGGATCCTGCAATTCGTGGGACACGCATTTGAGGGCAAGCCCCCGGAATTTTTCCATGACTGGCGATTCCTGTTCGTCGGCGTCCGCTGGTGGTGGGCCAAGATCAACGGCAAGGCCTGATCTGAAACTTCACCTTTTGAAGTCTGACCGGCATCGAACCTTTGTGGTTGGGTCCCCCGCAATGAAAAATCCTGACGTGTAGAGGGAGTCTGGCCATGTTCCCCCAACTCTCGCGCTTCACCGATTTGGGCCTGCTGCTGTTGCGGTTGATGGTCGGCCTGGTCTTCGTCACCAGCGGTTACAGCCACGTCAAAGATCCCGCAGAGCGATCCAAAAGCATTGGCATGTCAAAGGGATTCACCGTCTTTCTCGGGATCGCCGAGGTCGCAGGCGGGCTGGGTGTGGCCGCCGGAGTTCTCACGCAACTCGCCGCCTTCGGGCTGATTCTGATCATGCTGGGCGCCATTCAGAAAAAAATCTTTGCCTGGCACATCGGCTTCTGGGGCGAGAAGGGATCCGGATGGCACTATGACCTGATGTTTGTTCTGATGAACCTGGTGATCGCTTTCACCGACGGTGGCAACTACGTGCTGAGGAAGTGATGCTGGTTTTTGCGTTAATACATCACAGAGGCACGTAGTCACAGAGAGGAACAATGGAAGTAATGATTGTCTCCGTGGCTCGGTGCCTCCGTGGTAGAGAGCTCTGGAAGAAAGGCGCTTAGTTGCGAGGTTTCGCTATCGTGTTCTATGCTGGCTTCACTTGGGTTCTGACTACAAGGAAAGTATGCATCGCCTGATCGCCCGACTCCTGTTGCTGTTTTCGTTCGCAGGAACTTTTGTTCCGCTTGCGCTGCAGGCGACCGCTGCGCCACCGCATGCCTGCTGCTTGCGGAAGGCGATGCACCGTTGTCACGAGGCCGCAGCGGCGGACCGGCATGAACCCATTGCTGCCGTGCCCGGATGCTGCTATCACAATTGCTTGCGGGCGGTGAAGACGTCCCAGTGCGCCCATCCGGAGCCGTCGGTCGCATCGGCGTTCGAGCCAGTCCGCCAGAATTACGAATCGAATCTTCAACTTTGCGTTCCCGCTTCAGAGACCTTCTCTACGCAATCGACGCGTGCTCCTCCGCGCCCCGCAATCGCCTGAGCTAATCATTGAAAAAAATCAGGAAGGGAAGGGCACCCCTTTAGCACTGAGGTTCCCCCGTTCCTGCTTCATCGCAAACTATGCGCTCGATTCGCATTCCTCTGTTTGCTGTACTAGCGCTCGCCGTCGCCGCCTCCGCCGCGGTGGTCGGCTCGGTGCGCGGTGTCATCCACGATCCGCAGCATCGCCCAGTGCCGAACGCAATGGTGATGATCAAAGCGAAAGCTTCCGACTGGTCGGCCACAGCCAACTCCGACGCTAATGGAAATTTCATTTTCACAGCGGTTCCTCTGGGAGAATACATCGTCACGGTCGCCGCTGTCGGATTCGATCAGGCACAGCAGAATGTCATGGTTACATCCGGCTCGGAGCCCGTCCTGCATCTAGCGCTCAATGTTGCGGGAGCGAAAGAAACCATCAATGTATCCGCGACCTCAGAGGCCGCGCCCACCGATTCGTCAACTCCGACCACCGTGGTGGATCGGCTTGAAATTGCCAAAACGCCGGGCGCTGATCGCACCAACAGCCTCGCCATGATCACGAATTACGTTCCGGGAGCGTACGTCACCCACGACCAGCTCCATATTCGCGGCGGACACCAGACCAGCTTGCTGATCGACGGTGTACCCGTGCCAAATACCAACATCGCCTCAAATCTCGGCCCGCAAGTGGATCCCAAAGACATCGACTACCTCGAAGTCAGCCGCGGAGGCTATGGCGCAGAATTCGGCGATCGGACTTACGGAGTGTTTAATGTTGTGCCCCGCACCGGATTCGAGCGCAACCGCCAGGCCGAACTTGTTCTCAGCGCCGGAAATTTTTATCAGACCAACGACCAGTTCAGCCTGGGCAGTCACACCGAGCGCTTTGCCTACTACGCCAGCGTCAATGGCAATCGCAGCAACCTGGGAATTGAAACGCCGATCCCCGAGATCGTGCACGACGCGGCTAACGGCTACGGTGGATTCGGCTCGCTCATCTTTAATGCCGATCCCTCCGACCAGCTTCGCCTGGTCACTTCGCTGCGCCGTGACTTTTACCAGATCCCTTACGATCCCTTTCCTTACGACATCGAAAATGGGTTGATGAATGGCCAGCTCACCGGCCAATACCCCAGCCTCAACCTGCGCGATACCGACCGCGAAAGTGATGCGGTCGTAAATTTTTCCTGGGTGCACACTTTCAATTCGCAAATGCTGCTCACGGTTTCGCCCTTTTACCACTACAACCGCGCCAACTACGACAGCGCGTTGAGCGATCCCGTGGTCACGACCCAACATCGCGGCTCGACCTATGGCGGCGGCCAGGTGAGTTTCAACGCCAACCAGAGGAAGAATGATTTGCAGGTGGGCCTGTACACGTTCTATCAGCAAAACAACGAACTGCTGGGCGCAGTCTTCAACGACGGCAGTAATGCTCCGTTTACCGAGTCCCAATCACCGACCGGCAGCCTGGCCGCGTTTTTCCTGGATGAGAAGTTCAAGCCGCTTTCCTGGCTGACGCTTTCCGCCGGTCTGCGCCCGACGCATTTCTCCGGGGGCGTGACTGAAAATTCCATCAGCCCGCGCTTCGGCCTCGCGCTGAATGTCCCCAAGCTGAACTGGACCTTCCGCGCCTCCTACGGCCACTACTATCAGGCTCCATCGCTGGTCACCGCGTCAGGACCGTTGCTCCAGTTTGCCAACAACAACAATCTCGGATTTATTGCGCTGCACGGGGAGCGCGACGAAGAAGAGCAGTTCGGCGTGAACATTCCCTGGCGCGGATGGATCCTCGATGCCGACTTCTTCCGCACCAATGCCACGAATTTTTTCGATCACAACAATATTGGAGAGTCGAACCTGTTTTTCCCGCTGACCATTCAGGGCGCGCACATCCGCGGCTGGGAACTCACACTGCGCTCGCCCCGCATTGCGCATCGCGCCCAGGTTCACCTTTCCTACTCGAACCAGGTGGCCTGGGCCGGCGGATTCATCAACGGTGGCCTCACCGACTTTTCTTTCCTTCCCTGGGGACCGCTCGATCACGACCAGCGCAACACGCTCACCGTCGGCGGAGATTTCACGTTACCGCACCGCGCCTACGCATCCGCCAACGTCTATTACGGATCAGGATTCAGCAATGCTTTTCCGGGACAGCCCTATCCCGGAAATTATCTCCCGCAGCACACGACCTTAGATCTCACTGTGGGGAAAGATTTCGGCGAGCGCTTCTCGGCGTCGCTGAACGCGCTCAACGTTGCCAATCGCCGCTACGAAATTGATAACAGCGTCACCTTCGGCGGCTTCCATTGGAATAATCCCAGAGAGATCTTTGTAGAGTTTCGCTATCGATTCCACTACTAAAGGGTGGGCCGCCGGAAAAAACATGCGGGGACGACGGCCCGACAGCCAGGCGGCTTAATCGTTCCAGGCGCCGAGGAGGCGGCGGACGTCGATGAGTTGTGCGATGTGGTAGGCGTTGTGGTCGGCCACCAGCAAGGCTTCGCGAAGAATTGTCTGGCCGTCGCCCCAGGGGATTTTGGCGAACAGATCGGTCTGGGGATTGGCGACCAAGTCGAGCAGCGCTTTCTGATCGGCGCGGAATTTCTGGATGCTTTTCGTCCAGGCTGTGGCGCTGGGCGGCGCGGGATTTTTGGGCCAGTAGCCTTCGGGCCATTTGGGAGAGACGTGCTTGGCGTTGCGGCTGAATTCGACGATGTCCCATTGGGCGATGCGGAGGTGCTCGAGCAGCATCCAGGGAGAATGCGGAAAGTTTGAGGGCTTCTTGCCGCGCAGGTTAGGAGGAAGACTGCGGACAGCGTCGTCGAATTTGGCGTGAGCTCCGCCGCCGCGGACGAGGTAGAGAAGATTCTGGCGCAGGTGCTGGTCGCGGGTGTCGGGCATGGGGGCCTCCGAAGAAGCGGATGGCTTTAGTGTAGCGCGTGCGGCGGAGGGCGAGGACGCCCTCCGGACAGCCGGCGGGACGCCGGCGCTACTTGAAAGCGGGACGGACGAATGCGTCCGTCCCTACGTGAGCTTTATTGTTGGCGGACTGTGTAGGTAGCGGGCATTGGGGCTACGGCTCCCGTTGTGTTGCCGATAGCGTCACCAGAGAGGACTAGCTCCACGCGGCGGTTTTGCTGGCGGCCTTCGGGCGTGTCGTTGGTGGCGATCGGTTCGGTCTTGCCGAAGCCATGCGCTTCAACCGAGGCGGACGGAATTCCCTGCTGCACGAAATAGTCGCGTACGGATTGGGCGCGGCGTTCGGACAGCGTCTGGTTGTACTCGTCGCCGCCCACGCTGTCAGTGTGTCCTTCGACAGCGAGATGCAGGCTGGGATAGGCGAGGATGATGCCGGAAACTTTGGCCAGACGCTCGCGCGCGGCGGGCAGAAGCTCGAAGCTGCCGCTGCGGAACAGAACGTCGGACATGTTGGCGATCAGGCCGCGGGCGGAGTCGCGCGTGGCAAGAATCGAGTTGAGCTGCTGCAGGAGCCGGGCGCGGAGTTCGGTTTTTTCCTGTTCCGCCTGCTGGCGAAGATTTTCGGATTGCGCGGCGGCAGCTTTCGCCTTGTCAGTCTCAACGGCGAGAGCTTGCTGCTGGGCGATGGCGTCGGCCTTGGCTTTTTCGGCTTCTTCCCTCTGGCGCGCGGCCTCTTGCGCGGCGGCTTGCGCTTCCTGCTTCATGCGCTCGGCTTCCGCCTTGGCTTGTTCAGCGGCGGCGCGATCTTTTTCGGCCTGAATGCGAGCCTGGTCGGCTTGCGCCCGGGCGGCTTCGGCGTCGGCGCGGCGCTTGGCTTCGGCGTCCGCATCGGCTCGGGCTTTGGCTTCGCGGGCTGCGGCGGCGGCCTGGGCTTCCTCTTCCGCCTTCTGCTTGACGGCCATCAGGCGCGCTTCTTCAGCGGTCTCGGTGGCTTCTTTGGCGGCGGCTTCGACAGTCTCTCTTTTCTGCTTCTGACGATAGAGCGTTTCCGCGTTCAGCAATTGCTGGCTGGCCTTCGACATGATCGAGGCCGCGTACTTGTCGGCGGAGGCGATGTGCGCGATGCGCATCGCGTTGCGGGCTTCGAAAAGTTCCAGCGGAGTCTTGCTGTCGATGCCGAAGATGGCGTCGTTGATGTGCGTGTTGGTGGAAGAGTAGGTGCCACGGGTGACCAGTTCGTACTTGGCCTCGATGTTTTCCGTGGCGGCGCCGGTGATCGAAGCGCTTTCAGCTACGACCATGTTGCCGGGCTGACTCACAGCAAAATAAGGCTCGGCAGTAACGATCATGCCGAAGGTCTGCATGTCTGTGTGGGCCTTGACCTGGGCGTTGCCATGGTGATCGAGCGTGAGCTCGCCGAGGTTCACGGGACGTCCTTGCGGCGAAACCGCCCACAGGACGTAGGTCAGATATTCGAGGCCGAACTTGGTGGCATCTTCGAAGCCGGTGAATTTGGCGTCGATTTCGAAGTTCACTTTCTTGCCTTCGACCTTGGCTTCACCCGAGGCGCGCTGCGAGAGGTCGCTTCCCTGGAAGTCGACCTTGACGTTTCCGCCCTGCAGTCGATAGTGCATGGCCTTGGTAGTGCGCACGACGGTGGGCGTGGCGGTCGGAAACGCGGCTGCGTTCGCGGAAGCGGACGGGGCAGCGGTTTGCGTTTGCGCAGACATCAGGGCCGCGGCAGACGCCAAATAGACGAGGGCAAGAGACAGTTTTTTCATAGTTCTCAGTCTGGGGGAGATGAGAGCTGGCTAATCTTCTAGATAATCTTCGGGCATGTGGTCGGGAATGCAAAGGACAGGAAGGGATGGGACTTTGGTAATCGGCCGGGATCGTGTTGCAGGTGCAGGAAAAGCCAGTCGAGCTTGCGCTCGACGGACAGCCGGGGGCGGCTGTCCCACATAGGGCTCTCCCCCACATCAGGGGATGAAGGCGATGGTGCCTTTGGGGCCGACTACTAGCGCGCCCCCTTCCGGGAAAGGGCTGACGGCATTGAAAGCGACGCCCTGCTTCTTTTTGCCTCTGATGCGGTGAGGGTTGTTGGGCAGGTGATAGTCGAAGACGAAGTCGGGACCCACGATGAAGAGGCGCTCGGGAGTGATGGGCTTGACGCGAATTTTCTTGCCACCTTGCTCGGCGGCTTTTTCGTCCGCGGCCTGGCGGGCGGCGGCTTGCATGATCCCGCGGTCGTAGGCAACAGCGGAGAAGTAGGCTTGCGGCTTGATGGGGGCGAGGGTCCACGTTTTCCCGCCGTCTTCGGTGAAGGCGAGGTCGGGGCCGTCGTCTTTGGGGCGCTTGTAATTACCTCCAGCGATGACGCCGTGCAGCGGGTCGCGGAAGGCGATGGAGAAGATTCCGGCGGAGTCGGGGCCTTGGAGGATGGGAGTGTCGAAGACTTGCCAGGTCTTTCCGCGATCGGGGGAGTGGAAGACGCGCGCGGCCGCGCCTCCGGTGGCGAACCAGAGGTTTTGATCGGACGGTCCTACGTTGGGGACGATCGCGAGGCAGGTGTTGGAGGCCGCAAATGCGCCTTCGCCGGTGCTTGCTTCGGGAAGCTGCGCGGGCGGGATCTGGCTCCAGGTTTGACCGTCGTCGGTTTCGAGGAGTTCAAATTTCAGTTTGCCGGCGTCGTCGGCAATGGGATCGCCGAGGACGACGCCATGTTTGGGATCCCAGAAGACCATGGAGTCGAAGAATCCTTTGGGATTGGTATTGGTGAATTGGAGCTGCCAATGCTGGCCGGCGTCGGAGGTGTGATAGATGCGGGACAGGTCGCCGGGTCCGGCGGACATGAGGAAAGCTTCGTCGGCGGAGAAGGCGACCACGGCGCGGAAGTCGAGTGCGGCGGCATCGGGTACTTGGGCCGGGATCCAGGTGCGTCCGGCGTCGGTGGTGCGGAGATAGGTGCCGTGCGTGCCGCTTGCCCAGGCGATCTGGCGCGAGACGGCGCTGGCTCCGCGGAGGCTTTCAGTGGTGTGAGAGACTTCGAGTCGGGGGCCGGATTGGGCTGCGGCGGCGGTGGCGAGGAGTAGAAGTAAGAACGAACGCATGCGGGCATTGTCGCAGAAATTGGGAGCCGGAATTCAAGTCAAATTGTGGAACCACGAAGGCCACGAAGGGACACGAAGGAGTGCAAAGCATGTCGACCATTCCGCCATGCGGAGAGTTTCAGGCTGTGATCTAATCGAATGGCGGTTACAACCATTATTTATTCTCCGCATTCATAGTTGAAAGCTGGTTCCTCCACTTCTTAGTTTTAATCTCTGTTCGCTTGTCGGCTAGTAGCCCTGCACTTTTCTTTTGGTCTGGCACGTTGGGAGAATTCTTTGTGCTGAGGAATACGCTTATGGCTCGGAATTATGGAAGGCTCACGGTGACGGCGGGTTTGCTGATCCTGGGGAGTGGGGCATGTTTGGGGCAGACGCTGAAGGTGCGGCCGCCTGAGGGACAGGTGAAAGAGGAGACGCCGGCGATCCAGGTGATTCCAGAACCGGTGACGGTGGCGATGAGCGTGCCAGCGGGCACTCCGATCAAGGTGGCGCTGGACTCTGAGGTGCGGATCAAGAACGTTGGACAGACCATTCAAGGCAAGACCACGGAGCCGGTATACGCGTTCGACAAGCTGCTCATTCCCGTCGGCACGCCAGTGATCGGGAAAGTTTCGGCGATCGATGCGGTGTCGAAGAAGGCAAGGACACTGGACGCGATGGACGGGAATTTTTCTCCCTTGCGGGCGGTGCACGTGCAGTTCGATGAACTGGTGATGAGCG
>DATGEY010000074.1:0-12345 GCA_035309625.1 Candidatus Acidiferrum sp. | reverse complement strand
GAAGAGTGGAACATCGGCGAAGTCGAGCGCCTGCTCGATTGGTGCGGCGAACAAGGCTTTGTCTTCGCCGTGCAATCCGCACAAATGGAAAAGATGCCCAACCTGGCTCTGCTGCAAAATCCGAAGTACCAAGCATTGGTGGACAAAATCATCGCCCGTCGAAGCGCCAACGCGCAGCCCATCAACGGTACACCGAAGACGATCGATACGCTGCTGCGCTTTCGCCAGTTTGAATGCTACCCAACCATGTTTCCACGGGTGTACCCCAACGGGGATGTGTTCTATCCCTGTGAGCCTCTGCGAAAAATCGCCGGAAATTTGCTGATCGACAAATCTCTCCGAAGCATTTTCGCGAACGGAAAGAAAATGTACGGAGATATCCCGCCGTGCCAGGGTATCTGCTACCTGTTTGGAAATGTGCTGTCGCATTATTACGTGAACGATTTCTGGGGATTGGCCGGCGATTTTATCCGGTAAGAAATAAAACATGAACAAAGAGGAAAAAGCGGACAGCGCGGAGAGAGTGCGGAGAAAAATCAGGAAAGGTCGGCGATTTTTCTGTCGAGGTGGGCCAGGGCGGCTTCCAGGGATTTGCGGTGATTGGGATGCGTCGCGGTGTTCAGGTCGTTGGCGATGCGGGTACGGGAAAGTTGCAGTTGCTGGATATCCTGCTCGCGGATTTGTTGCTCGGCGCTTTTCGGTTCGCGTCCGGATGACGTTTTGGTGCCTTCTTTGGATTCCACCTGCGCTTCCACGTCTTTGCTTTCCCAGCCTCTGGCCATAACCATATTTTGACACAAACCGTGCCAACGGGGCGGGGTTTGTGGCGAAAAGTTCCGACCGAATGAGAAGATCAGTCCACGCGCGGAAATGGCGTGGCTCCAGGCAGTTGCGGCGCGTTTTTGCGGAAGAACCGGCAGCGGCGGATGAATTACGCCACGCAAAGTCGATTCGGCAACGCGGGCGAGGTGCTCGGCGAAAATGCCGCGATAGTGAAGGTCCGTGGTGTGCTCGGCCCAGCGGATGCGCACAATCCAATCGCCGCCGGATTCCGACGCGATAGCGGAAACGATTTGTGCAGTGGGAATGATCAGCAGCGGGTGCTGTTGCGCATCCAGGGCCCAGATGCGGTCGGCACACACAAAAAGCTGAACGGCCGATGGCGGCGCGTTTTCTAACTGGCAGTCTCCCCCATTGACGACCACCAGGGCGCCGAGGCGAGTGGCAGTGTCGGCCAGGGTGGTGTCCGGCTTGGCTCCGGGCATCAAGATAGCGGCGAGAAACAGGACCAGGCCGGCGATGGCCGCGGTCCAACTGTTCCACAGACTGAGCGGCAGAATCACCAGGGACGCGCCTGCTACAGCGAGCAACACGCGGAAGGCCAGCCAACTGCGCCGGTCGCGGCGTAGATTGAGCAGCTTGGGCAGCAGCAGCACCAGCGCGAAGAGGGCGCCTGTGCCGAAGTTGCGGAGGCGGGCGGCGGTGGATTCCTGCGGGGGAACGATGGGAGTGGAGGTCGTGCTCATGGGCCGAGTGTTCTAAGGCTGTGCAATGTTTTAGCACTTGCCCGCGCAAAAGACAAAAGCAATTCGTATTCAGTCGATGAGAAGTGGCGGCCATGTTAGGAATGCTTAAGGTTGTCGATCTCGCGCATGCGGGCGAAGGCGCGGCGGAGGTGCGGAATAGTAATGGAGCCGCCGACGATGAGGGCGACATTGAGGGCATCGATGACTTCTTCACGCTTCCAGCCTTCTTCTCCGCAGCGGACGAGGTGGTAGGCGATGCAGTCGTCGCAGCGGAGCACGGCGCTGGCGACCAGGCCGAGGAGTTCCTTGGTCTTGGTGCCGAGCGGACCGGGCTCATAGGCTTGATGGTCCAGAGCGAAGAAGCGTTTGATGCCGAGATGGCCGGAGCCGAGGATCTCCTGGTTAAGGTCGGCGCGAGTTTTTTGGAAGTCGTCGAGACGATCAGGCATGGTTTCCTCCGAGGAGGGATTTTGCCATAGAGTGGCTGGCGGCCGTGGTGAGTAGTGGGTAGTGACAGAGTAGTGGCCCTCGCGGAGAGCACGCCTCGGCGACTGCGGCGGGTGGTCGATTCGAGGGCCCGAGTTGGGTCCGATTCTTCGAGACTGTGCAGGGGTACCACCCCCCATCGACAGGGAAAGAGTGCGGAAGCTCTTGAAAACAGGAGACATAGGGTACTGCCATCGCGTCAAAGAGTGCGTAACCGCTTGAAGATGCTGGGGTTGGAGGGATGTGACAGGCAACGTTGGGGTTGGACGCCTTACGGCCTTCAAGGTCCTGGGAGATCGCGGCGACACACGGAGTCGCGCGGGAAAGGAAAGAGGAAACGGGGACACGGTCAGCAGAACCTTGCTCTAAGTTACCGCATCCGTTACTATTTGTCAAGTGAGAAATTAAAGGGTGTGGATTGAAGGGGTTGCGGGCAACCACCTCTGATTAATGGGCCCGGGCCAAAGCTAGGAGCAAGACGAAGACCCCATACGCAAAATCCGCGTGAGAGGAACCCGCGCAGTGGGTAGCGAGTGGTGGACCGTGGGGAGTGGGTGCTGCCAGGGAGACGCGACACACCCAATTTCTTTCCATGTTGCTGTCCCGTCCCTGTCTGTCCAAGACAGCGGAGTTAGTCCGTGATCATGTGCAGGGCAACTATCGCGAGGATACCTCCGGCTATCAGAGTTGCCAGCACAATAAGGAGGGCCGCCCAGTGCGCGCGGACAGCGGCGAGCGTGTCCAGCGCGGCCTGCCGAAGCTGAGCGTCGCTGCGCCAACTACGGACCACGGTAGCGCAGCCAATGACGAGCGCAGCAAACGGCAGCGCAATCAGGAAGACATCGAGGCCGAGAAGCGGGCGAGCGCTAAACCAATCGACCACACGGCGCGCGGTTTGCGCCGGTTCATACGGAGGGGGCTGAATGTTGCGCACGAAGAGCGCCATCATGAACAGGCAGGCCGGGAAGAGGAAGAGGACTTCGAGGGTGGCGATGTAGCGTCGGATGGTGTGCATGTTAACTTTATAATACAAAGTACACTCTCCTGTCAAGCGGAGAAGGGAAAGGCCGGCAAACAGGATGAACCGACGCCGCCACCTGCTAAAAGAAAAACGGAAAAAGTTCCGCGCTTAGCAATGACGCCAAGAATAGCGGGGCTGGCGCAGCATGCTGCGCCGCTACACGGAAGGAGGATGAACTTAGGCGATGCCCTACAACCGCACTACTCCTTGGCAGACTTGTGGAATAGGTCGAGGGCGAATTTGGGAGCGTCACGGGTGCCGGTTATTCGGATAGGAACGACGGAGCCGGCGCCATCTTTTTTGAAGAAGGGGTCGGCTAGTTTGAGGAAGAAGGACTTTTTGCCGGTGACGGTTTGCGAGAGTTTGGCGCGCATGCGGAGATTGCCCTGGAAATCGAGTTCTTCGGTGGGGAGATGGTACTTGCCGGTGAGGCGGACTTCGGCGCCGGGGATGCTGAAGCTGAGGCGGGGGAAAGAGGCGAGGTCGCGGTCGAGACGGAAGTGGCCGAGGAGATCAGTGACGGCGCTGCCGGCGTCTTCGTCATTGGGCTTGCCGAGGGCGTGGCGACTGAGGGATTCGAGCTTGTCGCGGACGTCAACGCTGGCGAATTCCGCGTCGTTGACGCCGAAATCGCCGTCCAGGGAGAGGCGGTGAATGACTTTCTCCTTGCCGGGCGAGAGCAGCATTTTCGCTTTGAGATTGACGCTGCCGGTCATGACCGGCTGAGCGGATTTGGTGGCCAGGCGCAGAATGTCCTGGAGGCGCGCGTTGGGGGCGTAGATGTTGAGGGAGATGATGTGGCCGGGCTGACCTTCGGCGCGGATGACGCTGCCGTTGGCAATGATGAGGGAATGAAGGAGGGTGGCGCGGACGGGATGGAGGTAAGTGTCGCCGTCGGTGCCGTCCACGGTGGCGGAAAATTCGGTGTGCAGCGGAACGGGGCGGCCGATAGGATCGAGCGAGAAATTCGGCGTGTCGGTCTGGCCCTGGACTTCGATTTGATTGAGATGGCCGGTGTAATCGCCAGTGGAAGACAGCGTGCCGCCGATGCCGGCGAAGGGATCGAGATCGGCGCCGGAAAAATTGTAGTGGCCGGAAAGGGGGGTGAATGCGGGATCCGCGGCGTTCCAAGGACCGAAGGTGCCGGTGGTAGCGATTTCCCCCTTGGGCTTGGCGTTGGTGAGGGTGCCGCGGAAATCGAAAGGCTTCCGGTCACCGACGTTTTTGAGGACGAGATCGTGGATGGCGAAATCGAGCGGCGGTTTGCCGGTTTTCCTGGGGAGGATGATGAGGTCGGTGTCGTTGCAGACGATTTCGTTGAAGATGAGGCGCGGGACCGGCGCGGATTTTGTGGGCGGTGCGGGAGGGGCGTTGGGGTCGCTGGGCGGGATGGTGATGATCATGTTCTCGACGTAGACGCCCTTGATGTGGCGCGGGACGTGGACGATGCCGAGGAAACCGAGGTTAAAGGAGAAGCGCGCGATTTGGATCAGCGGAGGAACGCCGGCGCGGCCGTGGTAACGGAGGGAGAGGCCTTCGCCGGTAACTTGCATGCGCGGGGTGGTGTCGACGTGGAGGCTTTGCAGCTCGACATCGCTATCGAAGCGAGCGCTGAGTTCACCGATGACCCATTGGCGGGTGCGATCGTCGATATTGCGGGCGCCCAGAAAGATGAAGAGGAGGAGGCCGGCGAGGAGGCCGATGCAGGATCCCAGCAGGTAAGGCCAAAGGCGAAATGGCCTGGGGGAAGGTTGCATGAAGAAGTGGCGTTAAACGCGGCGGTCCGATGGCCGCACTCCCTATAAAAGAAGATGCTAGTGGACGGGGAAAAGTTCCGGATGGGTGGGATGGGAATTGGCGGAATTTGCGGCAACGGTGAGCTGGGCGTCGACGTCGAGGGTAACCGGCGGGAGGCAGACCTCGTTGCTACAGGCTTGGTAGCGGAGTTTGAGGGGGATGTGTTGCGCGCCGAGCGGAGCGTTGGGTTGGGCGGCGAGTGGGACGCGGAGGATGACCTGGTCCTGGTAGATATTGAGAGGCGTTTTCGAGAAAGCAAACGTTTTGAGCTGACCCTGGGGATAGGAGACTTCCCCGGCGGATTTGAAGCCGGGGGGAAGATTGAGGCGGAGGTCGGTGGGAATCAGATATTCCGTGGAAGGCTTACGGGCATTGATGTGGAAGCCGGGGCGGATTTTCAGCACTACGGCGAGTTGGAAGGAGCGGCCACGGGCGACGGGCTCGAGCGAAACATAAGCGGAGGGCGCGACGACTTCGCGGCCGGAGGGAGTTTGCGGCGCCTGCGCGGAGGGCAGCGCGGCGACGAGGATCAGGAGGAGGGCGGTGATGCCGATGGCGGAGGCGAGCTTCACAGGCGCACCTGCCGGCTGAGCTGCTGGGAGACGACGCGGCTCATGACTTCGAAAAGAGTTTCCCCGGTCTTTTCGAGGACGAACGCGTTCCTGGAATCGGACCAGGCGAGTTTGAAACTGGTGGAGAGAGCGGAGATCCAGATCTCGCGGACGGGGGTGTTGGGGGAGATGACGAACTTGGCGTCTTCGGGCTCCTCGAAAATGACTTCGAGCTTGCCACTTTCGCCTTCCACATCGAAGCCGTGTTCGTCGCCGGCAGTGAGCAGGCGGCACTTGAGATCGTCAAAGGCCGCGTCGGCTTTGCGCTGGAAGTCTTTTTCGTCGAGCATGAAATGAGCGTACCTCAGAAAGTGGGTAGTGAGTAGTGGGCAGTGCAAAGAGTTCGTCACTATTTTTCGATTTGATGACTTAGCTTCTGGCGCAGTGCTGCCAGCATGCGGCCTAGTTCCTCGCTTAGACCCAGTGCTTTCTGCATGCCCGTCCGATCTAGCAGGCTCACCATGCACTAGCCATTCTCTTCAGAGTTGCGATTCGATCCACTTGGAGATTTCGTCGTAGCTGATTATGCCGGTGATGCGCTTTACGATTTTGCCGTCGCGGTTGACCAGGACGCTGGTGGGATAGCCGAGCAGGCCGCCGAATTTGTCGGCCGCGGCGTCGTCGCCGATGACGATGGGATAATTCATCTGGGATTTTGTGCCGTTGACGTCGAAGCGCTCTTTCTGAACCCAGGGAGTGACCACTTTGGCGCCCTCTTCGTCCATGGCCACGCCGAGAATGGTGAAGCCTTTGGCGGAGTACTTTTGCTGCATTTCGATGAGCCAGGGAATTTCCACCTGACAGGGCTCGCACCAGGTGGCCCAGAAATTGACCAGCACTACTTTTCCTTTGTATTGCGCGAGGGAAATATCCTTGCCGTCGAGATCCTTTAGGGTGAGGTCGGGTGCGGGCTTGGCCGCGGCGGCATTGCTGCCGAGGGAAACTTTGGCGACGCCGTTGCGGGGCTGGCGAGTGGCGCGGTCAGCGAGAAAGGTGGCGGCGATAACGGCAACGACCGCGATGATAACCAGCACAGATTTCTTCAACTTGGGACTCCTCCAGATGCACCTGTCGTAAATAGTATCGCGCAGGTTGGGCGGCGCGGCAAAATGGCGCTCATTTCGCGCCGGTCAAGGATCGCTCCAGCCACAGGACGATACTGTTGAGGAAGCCAAGCTTTCCGGCCAGCCAGGTGAGGCGATTGGTGAAGACCAGGCCGCCGACCAGCAGAAGTAAAGCGCCGCTAAAGAGTTCGACGGCGTGGAGATGTTTTCGGAAGCGTTGGTAGAAGCGAAGGAAGCGTCCAATGCCGAGAGCGGTGAGGAGAAAGGGGACGGCGAGTCCGGCCGAGTAGACGGCGAGGAGAAGAACACCGCGGGCGATGGTGTCACTGGTGGCGGCGAGCGCGAGTACGGTGGTCAGGATGGGACCGATGCAGGGGGTCCAACCGAAAGCGAAAGCGAAACCAAGGAGGAAGCCGCTCCAAATGCCGGGCTGGGTACTGCTGGTGTGGAGGCGAACGTCGCGATTGAGCCAGCGGGTCATGGCGGGGCCGAAGAAGCCGATAAGAGATAGGGAGAAAAAGTGGATGTAGCCGAGACCGGCGAAAAGCGGGCCGCGATGGTAGAGCGCAGCGATTCCAAGCAGCGCGAGTACCGCGCCCAGCACGAGACCGGCGCGGACACTTAGTTTGATCAGCACACCGAGAAGATGCAGGCCGAAGAGAAGAATCAAGGCACCGGCGATAGGAGCGAGGAAGGAGCGATTCCGCTGGAGAAATGTGCCGACGGCGCTGGCGGTGGCCCCGAAGGAGATGAAGACCACGGAGAAACCGGTGACGAAGGCGAGCGAAGAGGCGAAAAGTCCGGAGCGGGGCTGCTGGCCCTGGCGGAGCTGCTCGACTCCGATGCCGGAGAGCATGGAGATGTAGCCGGGAACGAGCGGGAGCACGCAGGGAGAGAGAAAAGAAACCAAGCCAGCTAGGAAAGCTCCGAAGAGGGAGACATCGGTCATTCGCGATCGGTCCTTGCGTGCGTCGAGACTTCGTTCGGCATCTTCACACTACCTTCCTCTTACGTCAGGTCCGCGTTTGCGGATTCGCTGCTGCCGCAAATTACGTCGACCACAAAGCTCTTGCGGGTGCAACAAAACGCTTCGTGGCGCACTGTATGCAGCGCGTTACGCGGGGTGCAACTTTCTATTGTCCCACAAAGCTGTGCGAGAGCTTGCGCCTGGCGTTCGCTGATGCGAGGCCCTGCGGCGGAGCGCGCACCTGAAAACGGGCGGCATGGGAGGGGACCTGTTTTCGTCCCTGATTATTCCAACCTAGCTGATTCCACGGGGCAGCAAAGGATTGGACGTTTGGCGGTGGGTTGGGGTAGCGAAATGCGGACAGATGAGGGCTTTGGCTGACGGGCTGGGCCCACAGCGGATGCGAAAGAGAACGGTAAGCTGCTGCAGGAGCTGAACTTAGATAACCGGTGATTGGCTGGGGTTTTGCAGTGCGGTGTATGGGCCCGAGAACAGCCAGGAATGGCTGGGCTGGAGTATGCGCATGCGCTGGACGCCTAACAAAGTGACGGCTCTGCGGGTGGCGGTCGGATTTGCGGCAGTGAGCCTGTTTGGCCGGGGGCCGTGGCCGAATCTGGCCGCGGTCGGGTTAACGGTAGCCTCCATCGCGCTGGATGCGCTGGACGGACATATCGCGCGGCGGAAAAAGCTGGCGACGCCACTGGGGGCGCAGGTGGACATCCTTGGCGATCGGATGATCGAGAACGTGTACTTCACTTATTTTGCGGTGGTGGGCATGGTGTCCCTATGGGTGCCGGTGTTTTTCTTTGCGCGTGGAGCGGCAACCGATTTTTTGCGTGGGCTGGCCATGCGTGCGGGACATTCGGGCTGGGGAGCGAATTCGATGCTGCAGAACTGGTGGGGACGGGCGCTTGTGGCGTCAAAATGGAGCCGCGGATTGTATGGAGCGATGAAATGCTTGTGCTTTTGCTATTTGGGATTGGAACTGGCGCTGACGCGAGGACCGGTGGCATTGATCGGAGGGTTGGCGCCGGATGCTCAGGCATGGGTTAGCGCGGGGGCACAGGTATTGACGTGGGCCACGGCGGGCTTTTGCTTTGTGCGAGGCTTACCGGTGCTGCTGGAAGGATGGAAATATTTCGCGGAGGGAGTGGCGATGCGCGGCGGGAAGAGCGTGGCGAGGAAAATCGCATGAACTGGCGCGGGACGACGTCACCGACTGCGGCGTTCTTTGATTTGGATGGGACGCTGACTGCATTGCCGTCGCTGGAGCGGCGATTTCTTGGGGAGTTGCAAAAACGGGGAGCTATTCCGGCGCGGAATTATTTTCTGTGGCTGGCACGAGCGCTGTGGCTCGCGCCGCGCGGGATAGCGATGATACGTCACGGGAACAAGATGTATTTGCGAGGATTGTGCGCTAGCGGCAGAGGGGCTCGAAAAGGTGGACAGCCCCCTCGGCAAGGCTCGGGACAAGCAAAAATGGCTGTCCCGCGGCTTTTCCCGGAGGGGGTGGATCAAGTGGCTTGGCATGCCCGGAAGGGGCACTCGATTGTTTTGGTGAGCGGAACATTGGCGCCGCTGGCGCAGGAGATGGCTTTGGCGCTGGTGGTACGGCTGGCCGTGCGCGGCATTGCGACTTCGGTGGCGGTCTGCGCTACGCATTTGGAAGAGAAAGATGGGCGGTGGACGGGGCAGATCATCGGGGACGCCATGTTCGGCGAGGCGAAAGGCCGGGCCGTTCGGCGATTGGCGAAGGAAAAGAGTTTCGATCTGGCGCGGTGCTATGCGTATGGCGATGGCCTGAGCGATCGATGGATGCTGGAAGCGGTGGGCCGGGCTTGCGTTGTGAATCCCTCAGCGGAGATGCAAGAGCTGGCGCGACGCAAGGATTGGCCGACCGTGAGATGGCACGACCCAAAAATGCTTACAGAACGGAGCGCGAGTGAATTGGGCGCAAGTGGACACGGCGAACGAGCGTGGGAGAAAGCGGGATGAGCGAGACATCGGGTAGCGGGTATCGCGGAAACGAATTGGCGACGGCGTGGCGGCCTATCGTGAGGTGCGAGCCGCAAGTTACGACGCTCAGCGAGGCGGACTTCCAATCGGGGATAGCAGGAAACCTGCGCGCAGAAAGGGCACAAGAGGCCTCGCCTTACGGAACGTTTGAATGGGTAGCGCTGGGATATTTGGCCATTTCCAGCGTGCTGATCGCGGCGTTTGCGGCAAATCTGGGGCATCCGCTGCGGCTGCTTAGCGTGCAAGCATTGGTCGCGGTTACGATCATCGCGCTCTGCCGGACGGAGGCGAATGTCTGGGATCCGATTTCAGCGTCGCTTGGGGCGGGCGACGCGCGGACAACGGCCTCGGCAGTACTCAGGGAAAGAGATGGCTGTCCCAGCTGGACGCAGAGGTTTTGGCATTTCTGCCGGCACTGGTATCCGCATCTTTTCTTTTTGTTTTGTTTTGAGGAGTTGGGCGCGCTGGTGCATTTGGTTTCGCCGCGTTGGCAGGACGCCAAGTTGATCGCGATGGACCAGTGGCTGACCGGAGTGCATCCGGCGATCTGGCTTGAGCAGTTTGCGACACCGGGCCGCAACGAGTTCATGCAATTCGCGTATATGACGTACTTCGTGTACCTGCTGGTGCTGGGCGGGATTTTGTATTACCGGGAGGACTGGCACGGATACTGGTCAGTGATGACCTATTCCGGGATCGCTTATGCCATCGGGTATGTAATCGCGATTCTTTTTCCGATCGAAAGCCCGTGGTTTGCGATGGCGGGGTGGTGGCAGGAGCCGCTGCGCGGGGGACCGTTCACGGCCGCGATCAATTTCATCGAGCACTATGGGCGCGTGCGGGGAGCGGCGTTCCCCTCCGAACATGTGGCCGGATCGTTCGCGGCGCTGTGGGGCGCGTGGCGGCACCGCCGCTGGCTGTTCTGGGTGATGCTGCCGCTGGTGCTGTGCATGTGCGTTTCGACGGTGTGGGGACGGTATCACTATGTGGTGGATATTTTTGGAGGGGTGGTTACGGGGACGTTGGGATATGTGATCGGGAAGTGGCTGATTCGGCGAGAGGCCGGGAGTCATCGCGGAAAAGCAGAGAGCGTAGAGGCCGCCTCAGTCCGTCAGTGAGTTGTGACCCTAACTACCATTTGGGCCGTCGGAGCACAGGCAAGATTGCCTGTGTAACCTGGGCGATGCGGAGAAGCAGGGATTCGCTGTTGCCAACACCGATTAACTGGAGGCCGATAGGCAAGCCGGCGGAATTGAATCCGCACGAAAGCGAGACTGCGGGAACACCGGCTAGATTCGCGGGACGATTCAAGTGCAGCAACAAAGCGCGGGTGGGATGGTTAGAGTTTCCAATGCGGGTGGATTCTTCGCCGATCAAAGGGGCGGCTATGGGAGTGGTAGGAACAACGAGCGCGTCGACTTTGGAATTGGCCATAGCCAGGTGGAACTGCCGTATGAAATCGTCGCGCGATGCCAAGGCCTGCAAATAGGCAGTGGCGGAAACCTTGGTCCCCATCTCGAGGCGCATGCGAACATCCTCGCTGTAATCCGCGGAATGGGCGGGGAACCAGCCAGCTTGCTGGTGATAATGGGTCGCCTCGGCCCAGGCGATTTGGTTCCCGGCGTCCTCGGTTGCCTGCAACAGCGGAATAGAAACTTGTTTGAGCTGCGCGCCCTGCTCCTGCAGGGCACGAGTCGCATCTTGAAACGCGAGAGCGACATCTTCCGAGAGCAAATCCAGGAAAAATTCTTCTGGCACTCCGAGACGAATTTTTCCGGCGAGCTTTGAGAGTTTTTGTACGGAAGAACGTTTCGATTCGCCCTTGCCACGTGCGGAAATTTGGCCAAAGACAAGAGCCGCGTCGGCGGCGCTACGCGCGAGGGGGCCCACGAAATCGAGATGCGGCGATAACGGCACGACACCTTCCGCGGAGACCCGGCCGACACCCGGCTTGAGGCCGAAGACGCCGCACAGCGAGGCCGGGATGCGGATGGAGCCGCCAGTGTCGGTGCCAATGCTGGCGTAGCAGAGTCCTGCGGCTACGGCGGCCGCGGAACCGCCGCTGGAACCTCCGGGGATGCGCGCGAGATCCCAGGGATTGCGCGTGGGACC
This sequence comes from Candidatus Acidiferrum sp., assembly GCA_035309625.1. Lineage (GTDB taxonomy): Bacteria > Acidobacteriota > Terriglobia > Acidiferrales > UBA7541 > Acidiferrum. The sequence goes on along the minus strand of DATGEY010000074.1, from coordinate 745 downwards.
GTAGTGCGGATTGTTGGTGGTGACGCCGTAGGCGAATTCGTGGAGGTTGGTCTTGCCCAGTAAAATAGCGCCGGCTTCTCGCAGCTTGGACCAGACCACGGCATCCTCCGGCGGTGTGAAATCCTTCAGAATTTTGGAACCGGCGGTGGTGCGGATTCCTCTGGTGTAAATGTTGTCTTTCAACGCGATGGGGATGCCGTGGAGCGGGCCGCGGTCGCGATGACCTTTGCGGCCACGGGGGGCGAAGAGTTCAGCTTCGGCTTTTCTGGATTGGGAGAGAGCCAGGTCGCCGGTGACGGTGATGTACGCGTTTAGTTTCGGATTCAGTTGCTCGATTCTGGCGAGCATGAGTTTGGTCAGTTCGACCGGAGAGAGCTTGCGCCTGCGATAAAGGCGGCCCACTTCCTCGATGGAGGCAAAGCATAGATCGGTGTCGGTCATTGGCAGCAGGCGAAAAAGAATCTAACACAGCGGGGCGCACCGCAAGCAAACCGCCGGGCGGGTAGCAATCGAAATGCGAGAGTCAAAAGCTAACGCAGAGACGCGGAGAACGCCGAGGAGCGCAAAGAAAGACGGGCAGTCTAGAATATTTTTTCCTGGTGGCGGAGATTTCCGAAAGTGCCGATGTTGGCGATGATGAAGGCCACGCGGAACTGATTGTCGGTGCGCACCTGGCCGAGAGCGATACGGCGGTATTCCAAAGCGAGGCCGCAGCACTTGCCGTTGTAGCTGAGCTGCACCAGTT
>DATGEY010000073.1:0-8828 GCA_035309625.1 Candidatus Acidiferrum sp. | reverse complement strand
GCATTTGCGATTCAGATAAAGATTGCCGACGTGAAAATTTTCCTGAGCCTTCTCGAGCTTCGCGGGATTTTTCGAATAGACGCCGCCGGTGAGGCCGAACTCGGTGTTGTTGGCGATTTCGAGAGCGTGATCAAAGTCCTTTGCTTTGATTACGGCGAGCACCGGGCCGAAGATTTCTTCCTGTGAAATGCGCGCTTTAGGATCGACGTCGGCGATGATCGTGGGCTGAATAAAATAACCGTCGCCGGGCGCGCGGCCGCCGCCGTGGAGCAGCTTCCCTTCCTTTTTGCCGACTTCGATGTAATTCAGAATCGTGTTCATGGCGGACTTACTCACGACCGGGCCCATGTAATTGTTGGGATCCTCGCTGGGGCCGACGGCAATTTTCTTGGTGCGCTCGACGAGTTTCTGGACGAAGCTATCGTAGATTTTTTCGGAAACGATGGCGCGCGAACACGCTGAGCACTTCTGGCCCTGATAACCGAACGCTGCTTGCGTGACGCCTTCGACAGCGGCGTCAACGTCGCCTTCTTCGTCGACGATAATCGAATCCTTGCCGCCCATTTCGAGGACGGTGCGCTTGATCCACATCTGGCCGGGAACGGTTTTGCCGGCCAGTTCGCTGATGCGCAGGCCGACTTCTTTGGAGCCGGTGAATGCGATGTAGCGCGTTTTGGGATGCTGGACGAGCGCATCGCCGACGGTGGCTCCGGCGCCGGTAACAAAGTTGAGAGCTTCCTTGGGAATTCCGGCTTCATACGCAATCTCGACAAATTTTGCGGCTACGGTCATGGTGTCGCCTGCGGGTTTCAGCACGACAGTGTTTCCCGTTACCAGGGAAGCCATGGCCATTCCGGCCATGATGGCGGCGGGAAAATTCCAGGGCGGGATGACGACGCCGACGCCCAGCGGGATGTAGACGAGATAATTCTTCTCGCCCTTCATGGGGACGACTTGTTGCGGGCCGGCCAGGCGCAGCATTTCGCGGGCGTAAAATTCGAGGAAATCGATGGTTTCGGCGGTGTCGGCGTCGGCTTCGGGCCAGGTCTTGCCGGCTTCGTAGACGATCAGCGCGTTCATTTCGTATTTACGCTCGCGGAGAAGTTGCGCGGCACGAAAGAGGCACTGCACGCGCTGCTCGGCGGGCACACGCTTCCAGGATTCAAAGGCTTTCGCGGCCGCTTGGACTGCCTGGTTGGCCTGTTCGACGCTGGCGGACTGAAAAACCCCGATGGCCCGAGACGGATGCGAGGGATTAGTGGAGATTTTTTTTTCGGTGGTGAAGACCTTCTGGCCTGCGATGTACATGGGGTACTCGCGGCCAAACTCCGCGGCGACCGTCTTGAGGGCGGCCTCCATGCGTTTGCGGACATCCTGCTGGGAAAAATCGAGGAAGGGTTCATTCACGAATTCGGAAACGCGAGGTTTCGTCTCAGCAGTGGCCATGATCATTCTCCTGTTGTGAGCACAGAGGACAATTCTACTGCCTGGACTGGCAGGGTCACAATACTCCCGACGGAGGTGATGGGATTGCGAGACCTCTGGTCGGCAAGTTGTAGAAAATAATGAGAAACCTGTTTGCGGTTGCCCCGGGGGCGCTTTTCGGCGGTGCCGGCTTGTAGTACGCTCCTCGGCGCGTCGTCGCGTGTTGGCGCCGGAGGTGGTCATGAAATTGCGGATTTTGCTCTTTCTGTTGCTGGCGTTTCCGGCTGCGGGATTGGCTGCCGATGAGCTTTTCGACATCAAGCCGATGGCGGATGGGGTGTACGCGGCGATCTCAAAGCCGGCGTACAAGGTGAATTGCAATGCAGCGATCATTATTTTGGGGGATAGCGTGTTGGTGGTGGACACGCATTCCAAACCATCCGCGGCACGAGCGCTTATTGAGCAAATCAAGAAGCTCACGAACAAGCCGGTGAGGTACGTGGTCAACACGCACTTTCATTGGGACCACTACCAGGGAAATGAGGCTTATCCGAGTTCGTGGCCGGCGGGGATTGAGATCATTTCGTCGGAAGCCACGCGGCAGAATATACAGCGATTGGGGATTCCGCGGATCAAGAATGAAATCGTGACCATGCCGGGGGAAATCGCGGGGCTGAAACACGATTTGGCGAAGACGTCGAATGCCGAAGAGAAGAGTGCGATTCAGGAGAATCTTCGGCAGGCGGAGGCTTACTTCGCGGAGTTGAAGAGCATGCAGGTGACCTTGCCGACGATGACGTTTGACCGCAGTTTGATCTTGCGGCACGGATCGCGGACGGTAGAGATTCTGTGGCTGGGGCGGGCGCACACGGATGGCGACGTGTTTGTATTTTTGCCGAAGGAGAAAGTGCTGGTCACGGGGGATGCCCTGCATGGGTGGACGCCGTTCATGGGCGACAGCTATCCGTATGAATGGATTCAAACCCTGGATGCGGCGGAGAAATTGGACTTCGATGCGGTGCTGGGCGGGCATGGGGAGGTGATGCATGGCAAGCAGAAATCTGAGTTGTGGAAGGAATATTTTGGGGATTTGATGGAGCGGACCGCTGCGGCGTATGCGGAAGGGGCTTCGCTGGAGCAGGCTCAGAAAGCGGTGGCTGAGTTTCTTACGAAGAAATATGCGGACAAGTTCGATCCCGCGTTTCCGAAATCTGTGACTGCCAACGTGACCAAGGCTTACCAAGTCATTGCGTTCCCCCGCTAACCAAGCGTGGAGGGAGTGTCTCGAATATGAGGAAAATCGGAGGCTTGCACCTATCTGCTGTCGAGCAGCGGCTTAAAGACCTGCAAGAGTTTCCTCAGGCGCTAAAGCGCGTTGATGCTAGACGGCTGTATCGGAGCTGAAGACTCCGACCCGTAACGGCGCTAACTTGGCTGGCGCGGTAGTCCGTCGAGGAATAGCTCCAGGACTACGGTGGCTTCGCCGTCCTCGTAGTAATTGGGGGTGGTGCGGATTTGGCGGAAGCCGAACTTTTCGTTGATGGAAATCATGCGAGTGTTGCTTTGGCGGCAGTTGGTTACTACGCGGCGGAAACCGTTTCGTTTGGCGTAGTCGATTTGCCATGCTTTTATGCGATGGCCGAGGCCCCGGCCGCGAAACTCGGAAAGGAGGCCGGTGCTCTGAATGTAAAGGGTGCCGGGTTGCGGGGTGTTTTCAGCGGCGTCGCTGAGGTCTTCCTGAAAATCGGAATTAGGGATGAATGCGGCGCAGCCCGCTACCTGGCCGTCGGCGAGGATCCAGTAGGAATCGAGGATCATCCAGAGAGGCAGATCGAAAGCATCTTTGCCGAAGATGGCGACGTCCAGGGTCCAAAGGGCGGGAGCGTCTTGCGGGAGGGTGGCTTGGCGAAATTCGAGGGGCACGGAGGAAGTATAGCGTGGGGCCGCCTCAGGAGATGTGGCTGCGCTCGCTAGCTGGCTGAGCCCAGCCGCTGCAAGCCGATGGATGAAGGCCTGGCCACCTGGGTGAACTCCCAGATTCCTGCAGGCATACGTGATCGGGATGCCGTAGCGTTTGGTACGATGCGCGCGATGTTCGAACGGCGGCCGCGGGAAACCTTTAGGGGGCGATTGGCGTATCTTGGAGTATAGGTGGAGGGATCGTCCATGTTTTGCGACAAATGCGGATCGCCGATCACGGCGGGGGCGCAGTTTTGCAGTTCTTGCGGCAAACCGATTGGCACAGCGCCGATACCGGCTGCGGCTGCGCCAACGGCCAACCGAGCCGGTTGGGACGGACGGGTGCATCGGCATATTCAACTGCTGGCTAGTTTGTGGCTGGCGACCGGGATTCTGCGGTTTGTGGAAGTTGGGTCGATTTTGATTGCCGGACAGATGCTGCCGTTTTTGATGGGTGGGCGTTTCTCGAACTGGCCGTTCAATTTTCTGCCGTTCGGACTGTACTCCATTGGAGGAGTGCTGGCGTTTTTCGGCGTATTGCACTTTCTGCTGGCCTGGGGATTATTCCAGCGCGAACCGTGGGCCCGCACACTGGGTTTGGTAATCGGATTCCTGGCCTTGCTGCGGCCGCCGTTTGGGACGGCGCTGGGCATTTATACGATCTGGGTGCTGCTGCCACAGCAGTCTGGCGAGGAGTACGACCGGCTCTCGCGCGCGACCGTCGCGGCCAGATAGCAGGTCGGTTGATAATTTTAAGAGGGGTTCAACCGCGCGGGCAGGAGGCATTTCGTGGGGGCGGTCCGTCCGTCGACTCAATGGACTCATAGGGGCGGGAGTCGTAGGAGCACAGCCAGAAATGGTTGTGCCACTTTGGGCTTGGCCACCTGAAGGTGGCCGCTACATTGCTACGTTACATTAGTTCGCTTACTGCGTTTGCGAAGATTTTGGTGTGGTGGTCGATGTCGGCTGGGGCTGTCGCGGGGCACATTAGCGCCATGTTGTGGAATGGGGTTAGCAGGACGCCGCGATTTAGGGCGTAGAGGTGGAGGAAACGCTCTAGCTCGAAGTCCGCGGCGGCCGCCGATTCGCCTCCGTTCCGCGGAGGTTTGGCGGCGAAGGTGTATTCGGCGCGGGCGCCGAGTTGCTGGACGTTCCAGGATAGATTGGCGGCGCGGATGTGTTCGGCTACGCCTTCGGTGAAACGCTTGGCTAGCGGGATCATTTTCTCGAAGGCGGCCGGCGTTAGGATGTGTTCTAGCGTAGCGCGCATGGCGGCCAGGGAGAGCGCGTTGCCCGCTAGCGTGCCGCCGATTCCGCCTACGTCGCAGTCTTCCAGTTGAATGCGGGCGGAGATGCGTTGCGCGACTTCTTCGGTAACGCCATAGGTGGCTCCGGGGATGCCGCCGCCGATGGGTTTTCCAAAGACAACGAAATCGGGATCGAGCTTCCATTCGCGGGTGCAGCCGCCGGGGCCGGCGCAGATGGTGTGCGTTTCATCGGCGATGAGGAGCGAGCCGTAGCGGCGAGTGAGTTCACGTGCGGCGCGCCAGTAGCCGGCTGCGGGGAGGATGATGCCGACGTTGGTCATAGCGGGCTCGGCCAGGACGCAGGCTACGTCGTTGTATTTTAGGGCGGACTCAAGGGCGTTGAGATCGTTGAATTCGACTACGCGGGTGGTTTCGGCGGGATTAACCGGGGGACCGATGTTGCCGCGACGGGGGACAACTGCACCGTTGTGGAGTGAGGCGAAAGATTCGTCGACGGTGCCGTGATAGCAATAATGGAAGACGAGGATTTTTGGGCGCCGCGTGATTTCGCGGGTGATGCGGATGGTGAAACGGTTGGCGTCAGTAGCGGTGAGAGTGAATTGCCAGTAAGCGAGACCGAAGCGGCGCTTTAGGTCTTCGCCAACCCAGAGGGAATCTTCGGTAGGAAGCATCAGCGTGATGCCTTCGCGGACGCGGCGGGCGACGGCTTCGGCGACGACATCGGGGGAGTGGCCGGTCATGGCGCCGGTGTCGCCTAAACAGAGATCGATGTAGTCGCGATTGTCGACGTCGGTGAAGTGTGCGCCTTTGGCGGATTTTACGAAGATGGGAAAAGCGCCGGCCCACTTTTTCATCCAGTTCATGGGGACGCCGCCAAGGAGCGAGGATTGGGCGCGTTGGTAAAGGGCAGCGGAGTTGGGATGGTCGGCGACGAAGCGGGCGGATTCGCGTTGGTTCAGGATGTGGAGTTTGGTGCGGTCGATGGCGGTCATGAGTGGATGTGCGTCAACGCGTGGAGGGCGAAAGGATTTGGATGGTGCGGAGCCAGGTTTCAACCAATTGGGGCCACGCGGTGACCGGCAATGCGGTGCGGCGAAGACCGTAGCCGTGGCCACCTTGGGCGTACAGGTGGAGTTCAGCGGGGACTTTGGCGTTTTTTAGAGCCAAGAAATAGACGGTGGCGTTTTCCACGTGGACGGGATCGTCTTCGGCTTGAAGGATGAAGGACGGCGGAGTTTGCCCGGTGGGGTGAATTTCCGAATTGGGAGCGAAATTTTGCTCGGCCAAGGCTAGGTAGCCGGGATAGACAATTACGGCGAAGTCGGGGCGGCAACTTAGTTGGTCGGCGGCATCGATGGGAGCGTACAGGCGTTTATCGAAATGAGTGCTGAGGGCGGCGGCGAGGTGGGCTCCGGCGGAGAAGCCGAGGACGCCGATGCGGTGCGGGTCGATGTGCCATGCGGCGGCGTGTTCGCGAACGATGCCCAGGGTGCGCTGGGCGTCTTGCAGGGCAGCAGAGGATTTGGGATACGGGCCGCTATCGGGGACGCGGTACTTGAGGAGGATGCAGGTGATGCCTGCATTGGTGAGCCAATCGCAAACTTCGGTGCCCTCGAGATCGATGGCGAGGATGCGGTAGGCGCCGCCGGGAAAAACTACGATGGCGGCGCCGGTGTTTTTTCCGGCGGGCGTATAGAGAGTCAGCGCTGGAGTTGAGACATTGCCCAGGCGAATTAGCGGCTTGCCGGCGATCAGATTGTCTTTGGCGGTGGTGGTGTCGATTTCGGGAGCAGGGTTGTCCGGTGCGCCTGGGGCAGCGTCCGGCCAAAGGTGGATGGTGGTGTGGCCGGGAGCGGGTTGCCACGCGCGTTGTTGAGCGAAGGCACTGGTTGAGATGGCGATGATGACGAGCAAAAGCAGAAAGCAGCGCATGGGAAGGCCTCGGAATTGGAATTTCAGGGGCTGATGATAGCAGAGTTGCGGCCGGCGTTTGGATGCAGCAACGTAGTCGATGCGGGTGACTGCGCAGAGGGCGCCCGCGACGGTCGGCGGCCGCTACCGATGACGGGATCGATTGAGGCTAACGGCGAGTTTCGAGCCGTCGTTGGCAACGTCTAATGCTCACGTAGATCTCCACGCGGTGCCAAGCCAGGGGGCAGCAGTGCTGGGCCCCGACGGGGAAGGGCATTTAGCGGAGGGCATGGATTATTTCGCGGGCGGCGTTGGCTCCGGAGGCGCCGGTCAGGCCATTGCCAGGGTGGGTGGCGGAGCCGCAGAGGAAGAGATTGCGGATCGGCGTTTTGTAGCGGGCCCAGTCGAGGACAGGGCGCATGGTGAAGAGTTGGTCGAGAGCCAGTTCGCCGTGGAAGATGTGGCCTCCGGTAAAGCCGTAGGAGGTTTGCAGATCTTCCGGGGTGACGACTTGCGTGGCTTCGATCAGGCTGGGAAGATTCGGCGCGTAGGCAGCTAGAGTCGTTACCACGGTGTCGCCTAGTTGTTTGCGGCGGTCGTCCCAATTCCCTTCTTTCAATTTAAATGGTGCGAATTGCACGTAGGCGGAAAGGACGTGCTTGCCTTCGGGAGCCAGTGTGGGATCGAGGAGAGTGGGAATGGTGACGTCGAGATAGGGAGCGGAGGAGAATTCGCCGTACTTGGAGGCGTCGAAGGCGCGCTCGAGATAATCGATTTCCGGGCCGATGTGGATGCGGCCGGAAAGCGCTTTGATGAAACCGTCGGAGGCGATGGCATCGGTGAGCGCAGGAAACGACGGGAGACCGTTGAGAGCAAGATGAACTTTGGCTACGGTGCCGTGGCAGCGGAAATTTTTGATGCGCTGGGCGAAGGTAGGATCGAGCTGCGAGGGATCGAGGAGATGGAAGAATGTGCGCCTGGGGTCGACGCCGGAGACTACGGCGTTCGCGGAGATTTCTTCGCCGTTGGCGAGGACGAGGCTGGAAACCGCGCCGTCCCTTACGCGGATGTGACGGACTTCGGCGTCGGTGCGGATTTCCGCGCCGGCGGCGCGGGCAGATTCGGCTAGCGCGCGGGTGAAGGACCCGAGGCCACCGTGAGGAAATGAGGCGGAGCCGACCGGATGCGGATCGGCAGCGGCGCGCAGCAGGAGAACGGCGGTGGAACCCGCGGACCAGGGGCCGAGGGTGGTGCCGAAGATGCCGCGCGCGGCGATGACCGCACGGAGAAGTTCGGTTTCGAAGAATTCGGCGACGAAATCCGCGGCGGCCATGGGTCCCCAGCGCATGAGATCGAACATGCCTTTCTTGCCAAGGCTGCGAATGCTGCGTCCGGTCTTTAAAAGATTCCAGAGATCTTCAGGGGAAGGGGAATCGATGGATGGAGGCGTGGCGGATAAGAGCTGATTGAGAACGGGAAAAAGATTGTCGAGCGTTTCGGCGAACGCCGTATATCCGGTGGCGTCTTTGGCCGAGAAGCGTGCGATACCACCGGCGGTTTTCGCGTGATCGTTGTAGAAGAGCAGAGCTTTGCCGTCGGGAGTGGGAGCGAAGAGACGCGGATTGGGATTTATGAGGTGACACTGAAATTTTTCGAGCTGCATATCGGCAGCGATATCGGAGCGCAGCGGGCCGACGGTGTGGGCGAGCGTGGAGGCGCGGAAGCCGGGATGAAATTCTTCGGTGATGGCGCCGCCGCCAACGAACTCGCGGCGCTCGAGGATCACAGGTTTGAAGCCGCCCTTGGCTAGATAGAACGCGGTGACGAGAGCGTTGTGGCCGCCGCCAATGAGGACTACGCGCTGTCCGATGGGCATGGTCAGTTTTTCCCGACGGGGGAAGGCGGGGAAGCGGCGAGTTCGGCGGTCGATTGAGAACGCGGATGCGAGCTGGACGAAGATTTCGCGGAGCCGGAGCGCGAAGACTTCTTGGAACTCTTGCCCCAGTCTTTGAGGATAACTTGGCTGGCGATGCGACCCGGAGCGCCCATGATGCCGCCACCGGGATGCGTGGCGGAACCGCACATATAAAGGTTGTCGACCGGGGTGCGGTAATGGGCCCAGCCGGGGACCGGGCGGAGGAAGAAGAGCTGTTCGAGGGATAGCTCACCCTGGAAAATGTTGCCTTGCGTAAGGCCGAAATCGCGTTCGAGATCGAGTGGGGTGAGAATTTGGCGGCCGATGATAATTTTTTTGATGTTGGGAGC
>DATGEY010000072.1:0-18252 GCA_035309625.1 Candidatus Acidiferrum sp. | reverse complement strand
GATGGCTGCTGTGCTGCGGTTGCGAAGCTGGCTGCCTCCGGCCCGCATCTGCCATCCCTATCCTTCGCGCCGCGTGCGCGTCACCACCTGAGGCAAGAGCCGTGTGCGGGAAATCCGCTCGCACGGATCCGTGCGGGGGGGGAGCAATCCGTATCCGTACCGCGACATAGGCCATCCCGGTGCCGAAGGCACCGCTCTTCGTGCGCTCTCCGGTAACCGCCGGGCTAGCCACAGGACGGCAGGATTTGGGGCCGGACTGACTGCGGATCTGCGACTGACTAAAGAACAGCTAGGGAACTCCGGGGCAATCGCCGTCCAGACCGCCTACCGTTTCAAGGCTAAGCCTGCAAGGATGAACAGTAGGCCAACTACTAGGAACAAAAAGCCGCCGAAAGGTTTGGGAACGGGCGCGATGGTATTGCCACCTGTCATGCTCAGAGCACTAGCGTGGGATCTTCTGGCGGCAAAGCCAGCGATGATTACTGTCACACCGATACCGACGGCCACGATTTTTTCCACCAGCTGCGCGGTTCCGCCGCCGAACCCGGTATAGATGGACCATAGCCCTAAAACGGTAAACCAGACCCGCCCGAACCATTTCGGAATGGGCTTAGTCCGGTCCACGATTCCGAGAGCTCCGGGGTAAAAGGTCCCGCCGGGCAGATAGGCCCAAATTATCGCAACCACGCCGACCGTGATGCTGACGACTTTGGAGAAGGTGCTCATCTTTGTCTATTTGCAAGCGGCTGCCAACGTGATGTTGAGGTAGGCCCCGGCACCATAACCTACGGGCCCCTCACCGCCGCCAGCGTACAGCCCGACCGCCCCGTTGAGAACGACAACACCTCCGGCACCGCCAGTGGGAATAAAGGCTAAGGGGGTCACACCGGTCTTGCCGACGATGAAACCTCCGCCTGGTCCGCCAGCTTGTCCAGCCTCAAAGAGACCGTTGACTGTGAACCCCTGGTTGGTGTCAGAGGATTATTTACTTGACAAAAGCTAGGCTGCATGGTCTAATTCCTTTATGGACAGCAACCCTCACTTCTTCTTAGGTTTAGCGGCAGAACGGCTCGCATTGGCCATCTTCCGCATGTCCTTTTTGATGGAAGCGAGCAACTTGCGCGTCGGAACCTTTTCCAGTAGCTTCTTCCGCCCTTCATCCAATGGAGCCTCCCGATGAATCTAGTTGATATAAACACCCTGTTTGGCACCGAAGATAAGTGCCGCGAATTGCTTATCCGTCTCCGTTTCCCCGAAGGCCCACAGTGCCTGCGATGCAAAGGCCCCGTGGTCAAGCTGGATACCGACAAGCAACTCTTCTACTGCAAGGATTGCGACTATCAGTTCTCCGTTACATCCGGTACCGTGTTTAACGATTCGCACCTGCCGCTCGCCAAGTGGTTTCTCACGACGCATTTGCTCTGCGAAGCGAAGAAGGGCATGTCCGCCCTGCAAATCAAGCGCACGGTCGGAATGAGCTACAAGACCGCTTGGTACCTCTGCCATCGCATCCGGCATGCGATGACGCAGACCAAAAAGCCTATGTTGGACGGCAAAGTAGAGATGGATGTTACTTATGTCGGCGGACAAAGCAGGGCCAAGGGCCGTGCCTATAGTTTCGAAAACAAGGAAGTCGTAGTCGGCATACGCAAGCGTAACGGCGATCTGCGCTTCTTCCATGCCCATGATGCGAAGTCGGGCACGCTCGCCAAGTATATCCGCGAGAATGTGAGTGAAGATGTCGAGGTAATTTTTACCGACGACCACATGGCCAATATCGCTGCGATGAGGAAGGCTGGTCGGAGGAACCACAAGACTATCAACCATAGTTCCGGCGTGTATGTCATGGGGGATATTCATACAAACACGGTCGAATCTGCTTTCAGTTTGCTCAAGCGTGGAATTGCAGGTACATGGCACCGAATTAGCGCCAAGCATCTCCCAGCCTACCTCGAAGAGATGGAGTTTCGTTTCAATCGCCGGAAGCGCTCCGATTTGTTCATTGATACCCTGCGGCATATGATTACGGCCCCGACACTCACATTTCAAAAACTTATAGCCTGATTTACGTCTCTAATTGTTTCAGTAACTCGCGGAACTCGCTCCTTAAAGACTGCACGCTAGTAAGAGTTGTCTTGTCGGCGTCATTGTCAAAGCCTTCCCATTGCGACTTGTCCATGATGGTCGTAACGAACGTCCTAATCGCGGCGTCGTCATATTTCGTAAACAATTCCTCCGCCCTTTCGATCAATGGCTCAGAAACATAAACCGTTTTGCGCGTCATATGTGCCACTTGGGATTCCTTGCCGACGTAAAGAGCATGTCTCTTCACCCGTTTGAGAATATATATGGTTAGCAAAACGTGGAATAACAACGAACCTGCCCAGGGGATTTCGTCTAACAATATGTTCGCGTAGTCCGCTCCGATTCCGATTGCGTGGTGTCTTGCCGTATGTCGTAAGGTTCCTTTTTCCGATGTCCATAACCGATGAACAAAATTGTTGTTTTGATAAAGAGTTGTGCCGATCAAAAGAGAAAACTCTTCATTTCTTCTCTCTTCGGGAGAAGGCCAACGTAGAATAAAGTTGTTGTAGTACTCTTTAATTCTTGTACGGATATGGTCTTCAAGGTCGGGCCAATTGGGTGATGTAAGGTTGGCGAAATGCCCCAAAAGCTGCTGCGTTATGTCATCGATGTAACACGCTGGCCCGGCACCACCGATAATCATTGAACCCTTGTGTACATTCGTGCATGAGGGTAATTTTGAAACCATCCGCTTCATACTGGACGTTTCTTCCATGTCCGCTGCCAGAATCACGCCGTCATGATGAAGTTGGCCAATAATGACAGTCATATATTTACTATCTGGAAGCCTCGTGGGTGCTGGTCTCGGATGCGGCTTCGGGAGCATTTATACACGCCCGCCGCGCTTTTGTCAAGTAAATAATCCCGCTTTCTTACTTCGGCATTCGGGTTGTTGGCGATGAGTCAGGTTGAAATCTCTGTCCCACCCGCCTCTCGCGGTCCAACCGGCGTTCGAGAAGCAGTTCTCCTGTGGAATCCTCAGCTATTACAATCTGCTGAAAGCGTGTGTGAAAATCGCATCCTATGATCAACATCGCTCGGCTCCTTTTCCCGAGCCCTGGTCGTGTTACAGCAACCAAGTCTACTCGGTTGAAGGAGCCGACGCCGTCATCTAATCCGTCAAAGGCAATTTGGACAGACGAAGGGATTCGGGGAGTGGCGACGGCCCGGATCGCTACGGTAAATTCTGAAACCCCGAAAGGACTCGGAGGGCTCGCCTGGCTTGCTTGCCGATGTAAAGATCGGCCACTACACGCACTCCCAATGGCGCCTTATGCGCGGATGCCTGCTGTGCTGCGGTTGCGCCAGTGGCGGTAGAACAGCAGGCCCGCGAAGATTAGAAGCAGGCCGACGGAGCTGCGGACGGGCCGGTTGATCCAGATGTTTAGGGTGAGGGCTAGGGCGCCTGCTACGAAGATGCCGGGGATCCAGGGGTAGCCGGCGCAGCGATAGGGGCGTGGCGTGTTGGGTTCCGTGCGGCGCATGCGGAAGAGAGCGACTACCGCGAGGCCGTAGAAGATCCATCCGGCGAAAATGAAGAGGTTGGTCAGTTCCTCGAAGGTTCCGGTCAGGGCCATGAGGCTGGCGAGGACGCCTTGGAAAATCAGGGCGCGGCCGGGGGTGCGGAATTTGGGATGGATGCCGCCGGCAATTTTGAAAAAGATGGCGTCGCGGGCCATGGCGTATGGGACGCGGGCGCCGCTGAGAATGGAGGAGTTCATGGAGCCGATGGCGGAGATGACCATAGCCAGGGTGATCCAGGTGGCGGCGCCGTATCCAGCGATGTGGGCGACTACATCGGAGGCGATATGTTGCGAGGATGCGACTGCGTCGAAGGGCAAAACCTTCAAGCACGCGGCGCTGAACAGCAAGTAGATCACGGCGACGAGAGAAACGCCGCCAACCAGGGCGCGCGGGAAATTGCGCTGCGGGTCTTTTACCTCCGAGCCAACCAAGTTTAAGTCTTCCCAACCATCATAAGCCCACAGTGCAGCGGCTAAGGCAGCGAGAAACGCGCTGAATACTCCGGTGTTGAGCGAGGCCGGCCAGATGGGATCGGGCGCGGCGGGGCGGGAAGAGGGCGCGAAGAAGGCCACGCCGATGACGACGATTACCGAGATGATTTTAATAGCGGTGAGAAAAACCTGAACGGCGCCGCCGAGTCGCACGCCGAGATAGTTCACGCCGGTCATGATAGCCAGCCAAAGAACGGCCAGGGGCTGGGCCCAGGTAAATACAAAATCGTAGGGCTTGAGCCAGCCTCCGGGGAGCGCGATGTGCAGCGTGAAAATGGGAGTGGCCACGACGGGAAGAAGGAATCCGAGGAAGCGCACCAATCCAGCGGCGATGGAGGAGGCGGAGGAGGGGCGGCCCACGATGGAGTGCATCCAGCCGAAAAGAAATCCCCAGACAGGGCCGAAGCCTCGGCGCAGATAGGCATATTCGCCGCCAGCCTCTGGGATCATGGTGCCGAGTTCGGCAAAGGAGAGAGCGCCGAAGAGGGAGAGGATGGCGCCCACGATCCAGGCGGCGAAGACGACGGAGACGAAGCGGCCTTCGCGGGCCATTTCGGCGGGCTTGAGAAAAATACCAGTGCCGATCATGGTGCCGACGACGATGGCGCCGGAGGCCCAGGCGCCGAGGGCGCGGACAAGTTCGATGCGTTTCTCGATAGGCGCCGCGGTCAAGAACTCTCTGGGTGCCACGATTTTCCTTCTTGGCCTGTGCTGTCGTGCTGAGCGTCCGGTTTGATGCGGCTAATCATAGACCCAATGGCGAAGGTCACGATGGATCCGATCATGAAATACCACGTATACGCCACGTTGGTAAATCCATAGACGCAGAGAATGGTGGCTAATCCAGCGAACATGCCGATGAGTGCGCCAAGCGCGTTTGCGCTGCGGTCCAGGGTGCCCAGTAGAAAAAGTCCTAACAAGCTGCCAAAGGGAAGGGAAACTACGGTCAGGCCGGCTTCGAGCAGGGGTCCCCATTTCTTCAGGCCGAAAGCCATTAAGACGAAGCCCCAGGCGAGAGTCATGCATCGTGAAAGCTTCATAAAACTCCTGGAGTCGAGCGATTTTCCCCACAGGCGTGAAAAATCGAGAACGCTGGAGGCCGCGAGGGAATTCAGGGAGCCGCTGGCGTTGGACATAGCTACAGCGATGATGGAGGCCAGCAGCAGGCCGGCGAGCCCCGGGGGCATCTCGCGCACTAGAAACAGCGGGAGAATGCGGTCGGTGCGTTCGCCGGAGGCAAGCAACGGAGCGTGCTGGGCAAAGACGAAAAGGAGAACACCGATCAGTAGGAACACAATGAATTGGATCAGGACGATGACGCCACTGGCCAAGAGGGCGCGGCGGCTATCGCGTTCGCTGCGGGCGGCCAGCAAGCGTTGCACGATGATTTGATCGGTGCCATGGGTGGCCATGGTCAGGAAGCTGCCGCCGATGACGCCGGACCAGAAGGTGTATTTGGTCGACCAACGGAAGGAGAAATCGAGGAATTGCAGCTTGTGACCGGCTGCTGCGGCCGTTTGGGTGACTTCCGTCCAACCGCCGGGAATTCGATGCAAAAGGACGATCAGGGTAAGAGCGCTGCCGGTCAGATAGATCATCAGTTGCGCGACATCGGTCCAGATGACGGCCTTCATCCCGCCTTCCAGCGTGTATAGGATAGTCAAGGCGATTACCAGCACGACCGCAAATTTCTCCGAGGTGCCCAGCACCACGCTGATGACCAGGGCGATGGCTGAAACACGGACACCCTCTGCTATGGCGCGGGTGATCAAAAAAGTGCTGGCCGCCACAGCGCGCATTTTTTCGCCGAAGCGTTTTTCGATCAATGCGTAAGCAGTGAAGAATTCTCCACGAAAATAGCCGGGTAGCAGGAGCAAGACGATGAGCAGTCGTCCGACCAGATAGCCGAAAACGAGTTGGAGGAAGGTCAGGTTGCCTGCGTAGGCGATGGCAGGGGTGCCGATGATGGTGAGGGTGGAGGTTTCGGTGGCGACGATGGAAAATGCGAGGGCCCACCAGGGAGCGGAGCGCCCGCCGAGGAAATAATCGCGGGCATCCTGCGATTTGCGGCGGAAGCGCATGCCGAGCGCAGTGACGGCGAACAAATAGGCCACGACGATGGCCAGATCGACTGGGTGAATGCGCATCGACGAAAGTTATATAGGGAGAGGGAAATTTTGGACAGACATTTCCGTGCGTGCCTGTTCAAAGAAGTTTAGTCTAGCTAAATGAAGTACATTTTGGGATTTGATGGCGGGGGGACGAAGACGGAGTGCGTGCTGATGAATTCGGCGGAGCAGGTGTTGGCGCGCACGTATGGTGGGCCGTCGAACCCATCGCGAATTGGAGTGGAGAGGGCGGTGCGGGCGGTGGAGGAAAGCGCGAATCTGGCGTTGCGCGAGGTGGGAATGCCGCGCAGCGCGATTCACGCGATTGGCGCGGGGTTGGCGGGCACGACGGATGCGGAGCGGCGAGAGCGGGTGCGGGCTGGGCTGCAGACAGGCTTTCCCGGTGCAAGAATTACGATGCTGACGGACCTGGAAGCAGCGTTGGCTGCGGCGGGGGAAGGTCCGGCGATTGTGCTGGTGGTGGGAACGGGATCGGCGGCGCTGGGGCGAAACTCGGCGGGGAAGATTGCGCGCGCGGGAGGATATGGACGCTTCGGCAGCGACCGGGGCAGCGCGTTCGACATTGGCAAAAGGGCGGTAGCGGCCGCGATGGAAGGGAGCGGGGCTGATTCGGAATTGGGCAAGAAAATTTTGGAACGGCTGGGGTGCACGGAATGGAGTGCGGTGCAGGAGCGGGCGCAAGCGAAACCGGATGAAATCTATCCCCCGCTATTTCCGGTGATTGGGGAGGCGGCGGACGAAGGCGATGCGACGGCGCAAAGGATTTTACGGCAAGCGGCGGGCGAGGTGACGCTGCTGGTTGCGGAGGTAGCCGAGGAGTTACAGCTGGGCGAGAAGGAATTTTTGTTGGCAAAAATCGGAGGAACAGTCGGGCGTTCGGCATATTTTGACGCGCAGATCGATGCGGGTTTGCAAATGGTGGCGCCGAAGGCGACGATTGGGAAATTGCGGATTTCTCCCGCGGAAGCGGCAGCGTTGATGGCGAAGGGAGCAAATGACGGCTGAGCAAGAAGCAATCCGCGGACTGGCGCGCACGGCTACCGGCGAGGAACTGGCTGCGCTGTTGCATCATCACGCGCCGGAAGTGCTGCTGGCCTTGCTCGACAATCCCGCGCTGGATGAGACACAGCTTTGCCTGCTGTTAGAGCGCAAGGACCTTCCGGCGGAAGTGCTGGAGGAGGTGGGCAGGCGGAAGCGGTTGCTGAAGAATTATCGCGTGAGGCGGGCGCTGGCGTTTCATCCACGGACGCCGCGGCTGGCGAGCTTGCGGCTAATTCGTGAACTGTACCTGATGGATTTGGTGCAACTCACGCTGATGCCGGGAAGTCCGGCGGAGTTGAAACGGATAGCGGAGGAGCAACTGGTGACGCGGCTTCCGCAACTGCCGTTGGGGCAAAAAATAACGCTGGCGCGTAGGGGAACGGCGCGAGTGGCCGGCGCGCTGCTTGCGGAAGGCCAAACGCAGGTGCTCTCCGTCGTACTGGACAATCCGGGGCTAACCGAGGCGCAGGTGCTGAAGGCGCTGTCCCGAGAGCGGCTGTCAGCCGGAGTGGTGAAGGCGGTGGCGCAGCATCGCAAATGGTCGCATGTGTACAACGTGCGGCTGGCGCTGGTGCGGCACCCGAATTCAACGCTGTCCACGATTCTTGCGTATCTCCCGGAGTTGACGGTATCGGATTTGAGGGAATTGGCGGCGCCGGGGATCGTGGCCGAGAGTTTGCGGAAATATCTGGTGGCGGAAATTCAGCAAAGAATTCGCCGGAGTGAAAGATCAGTGAAGTCCGCGGACACCGGGGGCACACCTGACGCGTCTAACTCCAACTGAGTCCACATTGCGGGGGCACGCCATAGGAAAAACACCAGCGGTAGGGTGGCGAGAATGCGACATCAGCCCTGGTGAGACTTTTGCAAGAACGGAGGCGCGGTTATTCTGGCAGCAGGAAAGTCGGCGATCAGCCCATCGTCGCAGCTGGGGATCCTTGGCAGGGGGTGGTACAGGCCTATGAGCAGTGGGGAGCATGTGCCGCGGCATCTGGAACGCCGGTGGGCTACGCGCTATTCGTTTCGGGCAGACCTGGAGATTGAATGGGGATCCGCGGTGCTGCGCGGAAGAACGCGGGACATTAGTTCGAACGGGATGTTTATCGAATCCGCCGACACATTGTGGGTAGGAGCCGGATTCACGGCGCGGTTGGCGCTTCCGCGGCAGGTGCAGATGGACTGCTCGGTGAAGCGAGTGGAACCAGGGAGAGGCATGGCCGTAACGGTTTCGGTGCCGGAAGAGCAGCACCAGCAGAGTTACCGGGATCTGCTGGCCTCTTTAACGCATACTGTGAGTTAATCGCGGGGGCGGTTAATCGCGGGGGCGCGGGCCTGGACCTCGTTCTATACTAAAATGGATGTCATTGCCGGGGTTGTGCAGGAAAATGACCGCCGAACGGTCATCGGCTGCGGCTGATCATGACGCGATGCCTTGATTGCGGGTCGGAGCGCAGCACCGAGCAGTGCCCTTCGTGCGGTCTGACCACCAAAGCAGCGGAATTGATATTTCGGCGCCGATTGATGCGGCAGACCGGAATATTTCTGCTGGGTTCGCTGGCGTTTCCGTATATCAGTCAGATTTATCCGCCGTTGGACCTTGACTGGATATTGGTGTTTTTTGGAGTAGTTTTTTTTGGAGCGCTGACGCTGGCGGTGATTTTGGAGCGGCGGGCGCGGAATCACCAGGAAATTGAGTGGATGAAGCGGGTCTACAATGGATTTATTCCGCTGCCGTGGATTCTGGCGGCGACTTTGTTTATCAACGGGAGAGTGGATGGGCAGAAAAACGTGGTGTATCACCCGACGGTAGTGGAGGGGCGATTCAATATGAAGGGCCTGGTGAAGGGAAGCCGGAGATTGATGGTGCGTTCCTGGCGGGAGGGGCAGCGAGTGGAGCGGCTGGCGGTGGACCTGGACGACTTTGATCGATTCCATGAGGGCGATGCCGTTGTGGTCGGGGTGGAGCCGGGGGGGCTGGGGATTCCGTGGTATTACGGGGTATATCGAAGGTGAGCCAGCGGCAAGAACAAGAGGCAAGGGGTGAAAGCTAGGAAGACGAGTTAAGGCAAGGCTTAGTAGGCGGGCTTGCCGTTGGGCAGCATAGGAAGCTGGATGTCGAGATAGCTTCCGTTTTTGCCGAAGCGAAAACGTACGCGCTGAACGGGCCCAGCGTCGCGGACTTTCCAGTCGGAGGTTTCGATGGGTTGATCGGGAATGTCGGAGGGAGACCACTCGACGTTTTCGCCCACAGCCTTAACTTTGGAGGGATCCACCTCGAAGACCTCTTGCTCTTTCACGTCGACCAGCATGTAGCGCTTCCACAGGCGGACCAGCAGCACACCGCGTTTTTCACCGTGATAAATGTTCCAGGAGGCGGGGGCATCGTCGTTGAAGCGCACGATGGCGAACTGGACCGGCTTCCAGACACTCTTTTCGGCGCTGAGAAGGGAAGTCGCGGAGAACCCCGCAACCACAATTAGAAAAATACGGAGATTTGCGATGCGCATGTTTCGCTCATGGAAGACGGCGCTTTTAAAAGCCGGCAACGATTAATTTGGCACTTCGCTAAAGGCTTTGTCGAGCAGGCGAATACCTTCGTCGACGTCGCCTTTGGAGATATTCAGCATGGGGGAGAGGCGAAGAACGTTGCCGAAAAGGCCGCCCTTACCGATGAGCAGGCCGTTGTCGCGGGCGCGCTCCATGACTTGAGCGGTGGCTTCCGGGGCGGGCTCTTTGGTCTTGCGATCCTTGACCAGTTCAAGTGCTTGCATAAGGCCCATGCCGCGAACTTCGCCAATGAGGGCGTGCTTGGCTTGCAGCTCTTCGAGCTTACCGCGGAAATAGGAGCCGACGGTGTGCGCGTTTTCGAGGAGATTTTCTTCCTCGATAAAATCGATGGTGGCTTTGGCGGCGACGCTGGTGACCGGGTTGCCACCGAAAGTGGAGATGTTCAAACCTTGAAAGCTGGAGGCAATCTCCGGCGTGGTGACGGTCAGCCCGACCGGCACGCCGTTAGCGAGGCCTTTCGCACTGGTCAAAATGTCCGGGGTGACTTCCCACTGCTCGATGCCAAACCATTTTTTGCCGGTGCGGCCCCAGCCGGTTTGCACTTCGTCGCTGATAAATAAGCCGCCGTATTTCTTGACGATTTTGAAAACGATCTTGAAATATTCCTTGGGAGGAGTGATGAAGCCGCCGACGCCCTGGATAGGCTCGGCAATGAAGGCGGCGATGTTGCCGCTGGTGCCAGTCTGAATCAAGTTTTCGACGTCATTGGCGCAGGCGACCTCGCAGGATGGATAGGTGAGATGCAAGGGGCAGCGGTAGCAGTAGGCGTTGACAGCGTGGGAGATGCCAACGCCGATCACGCCGCTTTTGCGGTAAGGTGCATGAGCGGTAACCGCTTTGGCGATCGCCGAGCTGCCGGCGTAGGCGTGGCGCAGAGCCACCACGTCATAACTGCCAGTGGCCATTCTCGCAATCAGGATTGCAGCCTCATCGGCTTCCGTTCCGGAACTGGTGAAAAAACTTTGTTGCAAGTTTCCAGGGGTGATCTGAGCGATTTTTTCGGCCAGTGCCACGATGTGTTCGTTGGGATAGAGGGTAGAGGTGTGCTGTAGCCGATTGACCTGGGCGTTGATTTTGCTGGTTACCTTCGGGTTGCAGTGGCCGACGGAAACGGTGAGAATGCCGCCAAAGAAATCGAGATACCTGCGGCCCTGGAGATCATAGAGATATTGCATTTCGCCGCGGTCGGCTACCAGAGGTTGCTTGTAGTAGTTGGTGACCGAGGGCCACAAATATTTCTTGTGCATGGCGATTACTTCGTCGCTGCGGGTGGTCGCGGGCATGGACTTGGCAGGAGTGGTCACGTTCTGTCCTCACTTAATCGGCAGGATGTAAAGAGTTTAGCGGAACGGGCGTCCTGCGTCGAATGCCTTTGTGGACTGAGACTGCGGAACTGCGCTTACGTCGCGCCTTAAAGCAGCCCGTGGCTGCGAGCTGGGCTCACGCCGTTCAACGGATCGGCCGGCGGCCGCCAAGACGGCGGCGTTGCAAGCACGGCAGCCATTGCAGCGAGCCAGCGAGCAAGTTATCCTCCCCTGCACTCCGAGGAGGCGACAATGCAGTCTCGCGCACGCAAACTTTTTGTGGCCGCAGGTCTTGCTGTTTTGGCCGCGGCGAGTCCATCACCCGCCCAGCAATATGATCAGAAACTATTCTCGGAAATGCGCTGGCGCTGCATTGGCCCTTTCCGAGGCGGCCGAACGGTGGCCATCACCGGTGTACCGCAGCAGCCGAATGTTTTCTATATCGCGGCGGTGAATGGCGGGGTGTGGAAGACGACGGACACCGGCCAGACTTGGGAACCGATCTTCGACTCTCAGGATACCGGGTCGGTCGGCGCGATCGCGGTAGCACCCTCCGATCCGAACGTCATCTATGTGGGGAGCGGCGAGGGCTTGCAGCGGCCGGATCTGGCAACGGGGGACGGAGTATACAAGTCGATCGACGCGGGAAACACCTGGAGGCATCTCGGTTTGCCTGACGCGCAGCAGATTACGGCAATTCTGATTGATCCGAAAGATGCGAATCGAATCTTCGTGGCAGTCCAAGGGCATCCCTACGGTCCGAACCAAGAGCGAGGAGTGTTTCGTTCGACCAATGGCGGCCAATCTTTCGAGAAGGTTTTGTACAAGGATGAAAATATCGGCGCAGCGGACCTGGCCTTTGATCCGAGCAACACGCAAACGATCTACGCCGTGTTATGGGCGGCGCGCGTTGCGCCCTGGGAAATACGCAGCGGGGAGTCTTTTGTGGCGGCGGGCAGCGGGCTTTACAAATCCACGGACGGCGGCGGCACGTGGCACCAGATAACGAAGGGGTTGCCGTCTTCGGAGGATGGCGGTCTCGGACGAATCGGAATTGCGGTTGCGCCGAGGGAGTCGCATCGGCTGTACGCGTCGGTGGAAGCAACGAAGGGCGCGGGAGTGTACCGTTCGGACGATAGCGGAGAATCCTGGAGCCTGGTCAACGGCGATCGACGCATCGGCGGGCGCGGTCCGGGCGCCATGGGCATTGCGGTGGCGCCTGACAATCCAGACGTGATTTATGTGGCGAACACCACTACCTGGAAATCTACAGACGGCGGGAAAACCTTTGTCGGTTTCCGGGGCGCTCCGGGTGGCGATGATTACCAGCGCATCTGGATCAGCAGCGAGCATCCGGAAACGATTGCCCTTTCCGCTGACCAGGGCGCGGTGATCACGGTGAATGGCGGAGCTTCGTGGAGCAGTTGGTATAACCAGCCGACCGCGCAGTTTTATCATGTGACCACCGACAATCGCTTCCCGTATTGGGTTTACGGCGCGCAGCAGGAAAGCGGCTCCGCCGGCACACTCAGCCGCAGCGACTACGGCGAAATCACCTTCCGCGAGTGGCATCCTCTCGGCGTCTTTGAATATGGCGACATCGCCGTCGATCCGCTCGACTCCAACATCATCTATGGCGCGAAACTCACGCGCTCCAATCAGGAACTCGGCGAAGTCGCGGATATCGCTCCGGAGCCGGTGCGCCGCGGCGAATATCGTTACGACCGCACCCTCCCGGTTGTTTTTTCCCGGCTCGACCCGCGCACCCTCTATTTTTCAGCGAACGTCGTATTCAAATCCACCGACGCCGGAAACAGTTGGAAGGTCATTAGCCCGGACTTGACGCGCCCTTCCTACGAAACCCCAGCAAATCTCGGCGTCTTTGCCGCTTACGATCCGGAGAAAGGAAAGCACCGCGGCGTAGTCTACGCCCTAGCGCCATCCTATAAAGAAGCGGGCACCCTCTGGGCCGGTACCGATGACGGCCTCATTCAGCTCACCCGCGACGCCGGAAACTCCTGGCAGAACGTCACGCCGCCGCAACTCAAGCCCTGGAGTAAAGTCTCCATCATCGAAGCTTCGCATTTCGACGCCGGAACCGCCTACGCCGCCATCAACAGTTTCCGGCTCGATGATTTGCGCGCGCATATCTATCGCACCCGCGACTTCGGCAAGTCCTGGACAGAAATCACCAAGGGCATTCCCGACGGCGGCGCCAGCAACACCGTGCGCGAAGATCCCCTTCGCGAAGGCTTGCTCTTTGCTGGCACCGAAGGATCCGTCTACGTTTCCTTCGATGATGGCGACAATTGGCAGCCGCTGCAGCTCAATCTGCCGCACACTTCGATGCGCGATCTCACTATTCACGGCGACGATCTCATTGTCGGCACGCACGGTCGCTCGTTCTGGATTCTCGACGACATCACGCCGCTGCGCCAACTAAGCACCGACGTAGCTGGCGCCGCGGTCACGCTGTTCAAGCCGCAAGAAGCCATTCGCTTTCGCTGGAACCGCAATCCGGATACGCCGCTTCCGCCGGAAATCCCCGCAGGTAAAAATCCACCCGACGGCGCCATTCTCGACTATTATCTCGCGGCCTCTTCCGGCAAGCCGGTCACTCTCGAGATTCTCGACTCCGAAAATCACCTCGTCCGCCGCTACTCCAGTTCTGACAGACCCGAGCCGCTCGAGAAAATCGCCGCGGCAAATCCCATCCCCATGTATTGGGTGCGGCCCCCGCAAATTCTTTCCGGCGAAGCCGGCATGCACCGCTTCGTCTGGGATCTCCACTATTCATCTCCCGAGTCGCTCGCCCACGAATTCCCGATCTCCGCGATTGTGCACGACACCGTTCAGTATCCTCTCGGCGCTTGGGCCATGCCCGGCAAATACACAGTCAAGTTAACCGTCGAAGGAAAAAGCTACGAGCAGCCCTTAACCATCAAGATGGACCCGCGCATCAAGACCTCCGAAGCCGACCTCCACAAACAATTTGAAATGCAGGCTGGCGCGGTCGAAGGAATGAACGAAAGCTATGAAGCCCTCCGCCAGGTGCAATCGCTGCGCGCCCAACTCAAAGATCGCGCTGCCAAAGCGCACGGCGCCCTCGCCGAGTCAGTCACCACACTCGACAACCAGGCAGCGGAACTCGAAGGCGCCGCGCAAAGCGCCTTCTTCGGCCTCCCCGCCAGCGGCAAGCGACCGGAAAACTTCTCCACGTTAAACCAGCACTTCAATGCCCTGCTAACGGTCGCTGACAGCGCCGATGCCGCCCCTACCACGCAAGCCTCCGCGGTTTACGCGGAAATCGAAGACGCCTTGGTCAAATTGCTCGACCGCTGGAAGAAGATGCGAAGCACCGACCTCCCAACCCTAAACTCCTCTCTAAAAAAGGCTCATCTCCAAGAGGTTGACGCCAGCAGGGCTTCCAGCGAGTCGCCTTCAGATGACCCCGATGGTGACGACGAGCCGTAACCGGAATTGACCATGGTCAGACCCATCTCCGTTTCACGTTGCTGAAACATAGCGATCCCGCGGATCGTTTCCTTGTTGCGACAGCGATGGTCTATGATTTGACGCTTGTCACCGCCGACGAACAGTTGATGAATGTGCCCGGCCTCAACGTGTTGCAGAATCGTTGCTGATTCAAGCAGTTCTCGGAGAATTCCATGAAAGCGTCTGTTCCAGCAAGACCCTTGTGCGCCCTCCTCATGGTGGTCGCCGCAATAGTTTCGGCGCCCGCGATCATCTGCGCCCAAGGTATTTCCCAGGATGACTATTCCGCGCTGAAGTGGCGCATGATCGGCCCCTATCGCGCCGGCAAAGCCAACGCCATTGCTGGCGTGCCAGGCAATTCCTCGGTCTATTATTTCGGAGCCGACGGCGGAGGCGTCTGGAAGTCAACCGATAGCGGCAACGTCTGGAAGCCCATCTTCGACGACCAACCAATCGGTTCCATCGGCGCGCTCGCGTTGGCACCATCCAATCCAAAGATCATTTACGTCGGCAGTGGCGTGAACGGCGTTTACTCCGACATCGCCTACGGCAACGGCATGTACAAATCCACGGACTCCGGCGAAACCTGGCAGCACATCGGTCTAGAGGACACCCGCCACATCGCCCGCATTCTTATCGACCCGCGCAATCCAGACATCGTACTCGTCGCCGCGCTCGGCCACAGCTTCGGCCCCAATGAAGAGCGCGGCGTCTTCCGTTCCGTCGATGGCGGCAAATCCTGGAAAAAAGTCCTGTACAAAGACAATCTCACTGGCGCCGTCGACTTATGTTTCGAGCCCGGCAATTCACGCGTTGTCTACGCCACCCTGTGGCAAGGCATCCGCAAGCCCGGGCAAAAAGGAACTTCCTTCGGTCCCGGCAGTGGCCTCTACAAGTCCACCGACGCCGGCCTGACTTGGACGCAAATCACCGCGCACGGCCTGCCCTCTGGCGAATGGGGACGCTCCGGCGTGGCCGTCGCCGCCGGTATGCGCGGCCGTCGCGTCTATCTCATTCTCGAAGCCAAGGAAAAATCGAGCGGCCTCTATCGCTCCGACGATGCCGGCGCCACTTGGCAGCGCGCCACCGAAGACCCGCGCATCAAGGGCTACTGGTACATGAGCGAAATCACCGCCGATCCGCAAAATCCCGACGTCCTCTACGTTCCCACCCAATCGCTCTATCGCTCCACCGACGGCGGTCGCACCTTCGTCGCCATCAAGGGCGCTCCCGGCGGTGACGATTACCACGCCGTCTGGATTGACCCCGCCAATTCCCAACGCATCATGCTCGGCGTGGATCAAGGCGCCGTCATCTCCGTCAATGGCGGACAAACCTGGAGTAGCTGGTACAACCAGCCCACCGGCGAATTTTATAGAGTGGCCACCGACCATCGCTTTCCTTACTGGGTCTACGGTCCGCAGCAAGACAGCGGCACCGCTGGCATCGCCAGTCGCGGCAACAACGGCCAAATCACCGAGCGCGAATGGTATCCCGTCGGACCAGGCGAAAGCGGCTACACCATTCCCGATCCAATCGATCCCGACGTCGTCTACAACGCCGGTCCCGGCGGCAGCGTCGTGCGCCTATCAAAAACGACCGGGCAAGTCCGGGATATTTCTCCCGCTGCCGTTTCCTTCGGCGCCAAATATCATTTCAATTGGACTATTCCCATGGTTTTTTCCCCGCAAGACCCGCACCTGGTCTATCTCGGCACGCAATTTCTTCTGACGACGACCAACGCCGGCGTCAGTTGGCAAGCCATCAGCCCGGACCTCACTCGCACCACCGTGGACGAAAAAGATCTCAAGCAAGCGCCCGGAACCATCCTCACCATTGCGCCTTCCCCCGTCACCGAAGGTCTGATTTGGGTTGGCAGCGATGACGGAAATATCCAGGTGACCAAAGACGCTGGCGCCACCTGGAAAAACGTCACGCCTCCCGCCCTCTCTGTCTGGAGCACCATCAACATGCTCGAAGCCTCGCATTTCGACGCCGGTACCGCCTACGCCGCCGTCAACCGCAACGGCCTCGACGATTTGCATCCCCACATTTTCCGCACTCACGATTTCGGCCAAACCTGGCAGGAAATCGTAACCGGCATCCGCGACATCGATTTCGTGCGCGTCGTCCGCGAGGACCCCGTCCACAAAGGCCTTCTATATGCGGGCACCGAAGAGGGC
The DNA here is from genome assembly GCA_035309625.1 of Candidatus Acidiferrum sp. GTDB lineage: Bacteria > Acidobacteriota > Terriglobia > Acidiferrales > UBA7541 > Acidiferrum. The sequence goes on along the minus strand of DATGEY010000072.1, from coordinate 1,432 downwards.
GTGTACTTTTCTTTCGATGACGGCGACCACTGGCAATCCCTGCGCCTCAACATGCCCATGGTCGCCGTTCACGATCTCGCTCTCGAGCAAGATGATCTCGTCGCCGCAACTTACGGCCGTTCCTTTTGGATTCTCGACGATGTCACCCCGCTTCGCGAACTCGCGGACCACTTCAATCCCGCTCAGCCGCGCCTCTTTGCTCCGCGCCTCGCTATTCGCGTGCGCCGCGACGAAAATCAGGACACCCCGCTGCCTCCAGAGGTCCCCGCCGGACAAAATCCTCCGGACGGCGCCATCCTCCACTACTATTTGCCCGCGGATGCGCCGGGCGAACTCCAGCTCCAAGTTTACGATTCCGCGGGAACCCTGGTGCGCCGCTATTCGAGCGCGCCCGTTCCCCCTGAGAAGGAAAAAGAAGATCCATTCATCGCGTCCTACTGGATCGCGCCTCCTCAATCGCTTCCGAAGACCAAAGGCCTCCATCGTTTCGTCTGGAACCTGCGCTACGACGATCCTCCCGCCATCCACGAGCAATCGCCATACAACTATCCCATCGCCGCGATCGTCGGCGCGACTCCCCTGCCGCCCGAAGGCCCGTTAGTCATGCCCGGCCGATACGAAATCCGTCTCAAATTCGGCGAGCAAATTCTTCGCCAGCCGCTCGAAGTGAAAATGGATCCGCGCGTCGCCTTCATCCGCAACGAACTGCAAACCTCGATCGACCTCCAACTGAAAATCTCCGCCGCGCTTGCGCGAAATTTCGCAGCCTATCAACAAGTGCAGGATTTGCGAGCGCATTTGCAGGATCTCAAGAAGCGCCCGAAGGAAGACCCGGCAGGAACCGCGGCGCTCTCACTCGACGCCAAAGCTGCGGCTCTCCAAGGCGAACCCACGCCGCTGCTCGAAGAGCCCAAGACCGTGAGTTTCTCCGCGGTAAATGACACGCTCACCGCGCTGATGGCCCTGGTCGACGGCGCCGATTTCGCGCCCTCCGAAGAATCCTTCGCCGCTTACGAGCGCACCTGTAAGGCCCTAAACGCCACTCTGTCCGCCTGGAAGGAACTAAAGAACAAAGATCTAAAGCCGTTCAGTCAAACACTGATTCAAGGCAAGCTTCCGCCGCAGCCCGAATATCCCGAACTCGCACCACTCCAAACCTGCGCGAACTGAATCCGTCACGTTCAGAAAATGATTGATCGAAAAGCGCAACAGGACTTACTCCGCCTGAGTGAACTTCCCAAACCCAATCCGTACCTGAAGTGTATTGATCCCCGGGTTCGGCGACGCCAGCCCCGCATTCGAAATGTGCATGAACCGTACTTCCGCGCTCCAATTGTATTTGCTCCGCAAAAAATGCAAGCCAATCGCTCCCGAAGTGGTGAAATTCACGCGCGAAGTTCCCGGCGGCGCCTGAGTATTGGTAAAAAGCGTC
>DATGEY010000071.1:0-51265 GCA_035309625.1 Candidatus Acidiferrum sp. | reverse complement strand
CAACGTGTCGAACGAACTGACCTCGACGCCCACCACCGCTTACACCTACGACGCGAACGGCAACACCACCACCAAAACCGACTCCACCGGCACGACAAACTACGCCTGGGACTTCGAGAACCGGCTGGCGAGTGTTACGTTGCCCGGCTCGGGCGGGAGCGTGAGTTTCAAATACGACCCGTTCGGAAGGCGGATTTACAAATCGTCGTCGAGCGGCACCAGCGTCTTCGCTTACGATTGGTATAACCCCATCGAAGAAACAAATTCATCAGGCTCCGCCGTCGCCCGCTACGTACAAACTCAAAACACTGACGAACCTCTGGCCATGTTGCGCAGCGGCGCAACCAGCTACTACCAGGCAGACGGTCTCGGTTCGGTCACTTCGCTGAGTAACACGGCGGGAGCGTTGGCGCAATCTTACACGTTCGATTCGTTCGGGAATCAAACTGCATCCTCCGGTTCGCTGACGAACCCGTTCCGCTATACCGCTCGGGAGTTCGACTCGGAAACCAATCTCTACTTCTACAGAGCGCGGTACTACGATCCCGCAGCAGGGCGGTTCCTCGGCGAAGATCCGCTTCGTTTTAACGTGAATTCCAATTTCTATACCTATGTCTCAAGTAACGCTGCTAGCTTTACTGATCCGTCTGGCCTGTGCAAAGTTCAATTGAGATTTGATCTGATAGGCCCAGGCTACTATCACTCGTATCTTCTGGTCACCGACTCCAATGGTGGCGCGCCGTTCTACGCTCGTGGTGGCCCCACCAATAACAATAACGGTAGCTCTGCAAGTAGCTCTGGTACTGGGGGCTCATCTTCTGGCTCATCCTCTGGCTCCAGTTCCGGTAGCAAGTCGAGCGGTACAGGAAATTCCTCAAGCCCCGGAGCAACTCCCGCCCACGGCGGAAAGAATGGCCCTTGGGGACCGCTCTTGGGACAGTCGGGGGACTATGGACCAGGCACGCCGGACTACGAGCCAGGCGAGCCAGAGTCGCAGACGCTCTTGGACGATGGCAGCCCTTGCGACTGCATAAAAAACAGCCTGAACGCGTTCAAGGATAAAGTGAATGCGGCAGGAATCCCATACAACCCGTTCACGACAAACAGCAACGCCTTTGCATACGGAGCAGCGAAGGCTGCGGGACTCAATCCAGGGACTCCGCCCGTGTGGGTGCCAGGTCATGACACAAACATACCTCTACCTAAATAAATCTATAAGGAAACTCTTTCTGATCCTTGCAGCGATCACGCAATCCTCCTGCAACAGCGGGACCCGTCAGGACTGCGCAAAGCACATCAAGGAGAAGATTTTGCCTGGGGCATCTGTAAGGGTTGCCGAAGCGGAACTTCAGAAGTGTGGCTTCAAAACGACGACAGACTCTGTGAAGAAGACTCTGTACGGCGACAAAGTTGTGCAGGGCACGCCAATTTCGGAAAGAACGCAAGTCCTCATCAAGCTAGATTCAGACGACAAAGTAGCCACGGTGGAGGTCACTACTTCTCTCACCGGACCTTAGCCCTACCTTGAAGCTGTCTGAGGGCCTGTCACTGCCGGTTCCAGCAGAGCGCTGTCAAAGCCATGCCTTCGGCATGGGGAGGGGGGTGAGTCTATGAAAGCCGGGAGCAAGCGCCTCGGTGTTGCGCTAACGTGGGTGGGAGTTAGAAGCGCAACAGAGGAGGTGCGAGGATGCAGCAATGGATCGGGTGCGATGCGCACAAGAAGTTTTCGGTGTTCGTGGCGGTGGACGAGCGAGGGAAAGCGGGCCATGCGGTTCGTGTAGAGCACAAGCGGGAAGTGTTCCGCGCGTATCTGGAGAGTCTGCCGGCGAACAGTGAGATCGCCATCGAATCGATGGGCTCCTGGTACTGGCTGGTGGACGAGATGGAGCGCGCGCGGCACGTCCCGCATCTGACCAATCCCCTGGAAGCAAAGAAGCGCATGGGGAAGCCAAACAAGACGGACAGGCTGGATGCGCGCGGGCTGCGCATCCTGCTGCGCAACGGGACGCTACCGGAGTGCTGGATACCGCCGGGCGAGTTGCGCGACCAGCGAGAGTTGCTGCGTACCCGCATGGCCTTGCGCGACATGCGTATCAAGCTGAAGTTGCGCATTCACGCGGCGCTGGACCGCTATGGGCTGCAGTCCGAAGGCATCAGCGATCTGTTCGGCAAGGCCGGGCGCGCGTATTTGGCGGAAGCCGCAGCGGAGCTACCGACCGAGACGCGGCGCATGGTGGTCACGCAATTGGAAGCGCTTGACGAACTGACGGAGAAGATCGAAGCCGTGGAACGGCGGATCCAGGAACAGATTGCTCCGAGTGCAGAGGTGAAGCTATTGCTGACCATGCCTGGCGTTGGCGCGATCCTCGCGCCGGTGATCTGGCTGGAGATCGGGGACGTGAATCGTTTTCCGCGCGCCGAACAACTGGCGAGCTACGCAGGTCTGGTGCCGCGAGTGATCGCCAGCGGAGAGCGTATGCGGCTGGGGAGTGTTTCCCGGAGCGTGAATCAATACCTGAAATGGGCTTTCGTGGAGGCGGCCACGTGCGCGGTGAAGCTGGAGGCCTACCGCTCAGAACACATCGGGAGGCTGTATCGCCGGCTGTTGCAAAAGCGCGGTCATGGGCGGGCGATCGTGGCCGTGGCGCGGCATCTGGCCGAAGCCAGTTACTGGGTTTTGCGGAAGCGGCAAGCGTATCGCTCTCCGCAGGGGAAACTGACTTCGTCCAGGAACGGGTAAACGCGAGACGTGTCTGGCCAGCAAGAGAGGCCTTGGGATGAATGCGGCACCCGTATCGAAGATGCTCATGCCCCAGTCGAGGGCGAATATGTGGCTCAAGACGAAGCAGACTGCGAGAGCGAAATGGACGAACAGCCCGTGGCAGGGTCCACAGAAGGAAGCAGCTAAAGGGAAAGTTGGTTGGGACTCGGTCTTTCAAACAGACGGCGCGATGGCAGCACAATGGTTCGAGGGCTCGACTGCCACGAGGGGGAGTGTTGTTCGAGGTCAGTTCGGCAAAGAAAAATCCACGGCGCTTGACGCGCCGGCTTTCATATGTAGACACGTCATGTATGAAAGCGCTGCAACGTGTCAAGAGCTTTGAGGGGTTTTTTGCCTCTTTTTTTTCGCGAAGATGGGCGTGCGGGCACACCAGCACGCGCGCCGAGGAAGTATTGCTCTTGAGTGGAGTCGGCGGAGACGGGTGGTTTTTTTTTCACCTGTAAGGGATTTTTCTTTAGCTGCTGTGGGCCTCCGAGGTGGCGTTGGTTCTATCGTCCATTTGCTCGTGCTTGCGTTTTCGTCGTGAGCCATGTATGCGCCCTGGTTGCGGGCATGAGCATATCGGTTTAGGGTTTCGCATTCACCCCGAGGCCTTTCTTCCCCCTGTGGTTGCCTGGAAAAGGGCCAGACGTGTCTCGCGCTTACCCATTCCTGGACGAAATCCTATTTTGATGCGGAGCTCGGTAGGGCTCCTGTTTGCGGAGAATCCAATAGCTCGCCTCCGCAAGGCTGCGTGCCGTCTCGGGGGGAAACTCAGCCAGGCGAGCCGCAAGATATTCGCAGCCCTTGGTTCCAAAAAGATCGGTGATGGCATCGGTATGCAAGCCATAGGGGTCCACCGCTGCGTGGATGCGGTGCTTGCACTCTTCCTCCACAATTCCCAAACCAGCTGCGTTCAGGCGCTGGTCGCGATGAACTGCCGCTAGGCGCGTTAGAAATGGAATCTGCCAGAATGCTTTTTTGAGATTAGCGGCCTGGGGAAGATGGCGCGGAGCCGAATACATTGGAGAGCAGAGCGGAAGGCGGATAGAATACTGGCGGCTAGGAGGGCTATGAGCGGGCGAACACTTGGCGGATGGGGACGGGGAAAGAGATTGGCATTATTTTTTGTGGCGCCCGTCTTTATGAGCGGATGGCATATTTCGGCGGCGCAGGCTCCGGCCGCGGATGACGCAGGGGCGGCGGAGCGGGGGCGCAAGCAGTTCGAGCAATCCTGCGGATTTTGTCACGGGGCGGATGGCACGGGGGCGCGGGGGCCGGACCTGGTGCGTTCGCCGCTGGTGGCGCATGACGTGAAGGGCGATCAGATCGGGCAGGTGGTACGGCAGGGGCGACCGGACAAAGGGATGCCGGCGCAGGCGCTGAGCGATGGGCAAATCGCGGACATCGCCGCGTTCTTGCACGCGCGGGCCCGAGAGGCGCTGAGGTCGTCGAGCGTACCGAAGGGGTATCCGGTGGAGAGGCTGCTGACCGGAAAGGCCGAAGCGGGCAAAGCGTTTTTTGATGGAGCGGGCGGTTGCAACAAGTGCCATTCGGCGACCGGCGATCTGGCGGGAATCGCGGGCAAGCACGATCCGATCGATCTGGAGGCGCGCATGCTGTACCCCGCGGGCAAACACGCGACGGCGGTGGTGACGCTGGCGTCGGGCGAGCAGTTGAAGGGAGAAGTGAAGCACATCGACGATTTTGTCATCGCGGTGCAAGACGAGGGAGGGTGGTACCGTTCTTTCCCGCGCAACCGGGTGAAGGTGGAATTGCACGATCCATTGGCGGCGCACCGCGAATTGCTGGAAAAGCTTACGCAAGCGAACGTGCACGATTTGTTCGCCTATCTGGAAACATTGAAATAGCGAAATAAGAATAGAGGAGCCGGAATGCTTGCTCAGCTTCAAGAATGGGGTAAGGCGAAGACACGCACGCGCGTATGGGCATTGAGGGTGCGCCAACAGGCAGGAAAGGCAGCGGCGGTTGGCCTGCTTGCGCTGCTCGCTATAAGCATGCAGACACCGATGGCCGCGGGGCAAGGACTGGACGCGGCGGCGTTGCTAAAGCCGGCTACAGATACGTGGCCGACGTACAACGGAGATTATTCCGGGGCGCGCTACAGCACGCTGGACCAGATCAACGCCAAGAACATCGGTTCGCTCACGCTGGGTTGGGCGTTCCCTACTCACGGACACCAGTTGAAGTCCACGCCGCTGGAGGTAAACGGAATTCTTTATTTTTCCGCACCGGACAACGTGTGGGCGGTGGATGCGCGGTACGGGCGGCAGATCTGGCATTACCAGCGCACATCCGAGGGCGATCATATCGGACATCGCGGGCTAGGAATGTACAAGAACTGGCTGTACTTCACGACGGCAGACGCGCACCTGATCTGCCTGGACGCGAAGGACGGGAAGGTACGCTGGGACGTGGAGCTGGCGGACGTGAAGCTGGGCTATTTTTCGACCATGGCGCCGCTGGTGATTCGCGACCACGTGATCGCGGGAGTCTCCGGGGATGTGACGGACATTCGAGGGTATCTAAAGTCACTCGATCCGGAGACGGGAGCGACGCAGTGGACCTGGTACACCGATCCCGATCCGGGGCAGCCGGGCTCGGAAACTTGGCCGAAGGACAGCGATGCGATATTGCACGGCGGCGGGATGACGTGGATGACCGGCACGTACGATCCGGATTTGAATCTACTTTATTGGGGAACGGGGAATCCGAATCCGGTGCTGGCGGGGGAAGGGCGGCCGGGCGACAACTTATATACCTGCTCGATTGTGGCGCTGAATCCGGACAGCGGGAAGCTGGTTTGGCATTTCCAGCCCTCGCCGCATGACGTGCATGACTGGGACGCGGTAGAGACGCCAGTGTTGTTTGATGCGGACTTCAAGGGCAAGAAACGGAAGCTGCTGGGACAGGCCAGCCGCAATGGGTTTTATTTTTTGCTGGACCGAACGAATGGGCAGTACCTGGCGGCAGCGCCGTTCATCGAGCAAACATGGGCGACAGGGGTTGATGCGCATGGGCGTCCGTTGGCCAAACCGGAAGCTACGCCGAGTCCGGACGGTGCGCTGGTGGAGCCGGGATCGGATGGCGCGACGAACTGGATGTCGCCGAGTTTCGATCCGCAGACGAATTTGTTTTACGTGACGGCGCGGCGAATCTTCAGCATTTACTACCAGACAGTGACGGGAAAAGCGGAGGGTTGGGGAGGACGAGATCGCAACCTTTGGGCCAACTCAGCGATTCGTGCGCTGGATTATCGCACCGGAAGAGTGGTGTGGAACCGGGAAACCGGGGAGGGAGAAAACGGCGCGGGGATATTGACTACGGCGGGGCATCTGCTGTTCACGGCAGACACGGCGGGAAATCTGCTGGCGCTGGACCCGGCGACGGGAAAAACGCTGTGGCACTTGAATGCGGGGGGACACCTGGCGGCTTCGCCGATGACTTACCAACTGGACGGGAGACAATATTTGATTGCGGCGGTGCAGGATGTGCTTTATGCGTTTGCGCTGCCGGAGGCGGGCCGATCCGATTGATTGCGGACTCGCGGACTCGAGACAATACCGAAAAACAAAGATAACGGTGAGACGCAGAGTTCGCTGAGGAGCGCAGAGAGGATCAGGCGGTTACGGCACGGTTGAAACCGTGCTTTGACGCACCGCGCGAGTCGTCACCATACGCTGATGCGCTGCTTCTAAAGCTCACACGGCGGAGGTGGCGGTTTGGCGGGCGGGTTCGGATTTGGATTGGAAGTAGGCGGTTACGCGGTCGATGATTTCGTTCAGCGGAGTCTGGGGGCGGAAATTGGTCAGGGCGTGCAATTTATCGACGGAGGGGACGCGGCGCATCATGTCTTCGAAGCCGGGCTCGTAGGCCTGATCGTAGGGAATGAATTCGATGGGGGAAGAACTGGCGGTGCGCTGCTTGACCAGACGAGCGAGGGCTTCGATGGAAATTTCCTCGGTGTTGCCGACGTTGACGACTTCTCCGATGGAGCGGGGCGTGTCGATCAGGCGAGTGAGGGCTTCGACCGTGTCGCGGACATCGCAAAAGCAGCGGGATTGCTGGCCATTGCCGTAGACGCTGATGGGCTTGCCATCGAGCGCGGCCTTGACGAAATTGGGGAGCACCATGCCGTAGCGGCCGGTCTGCCGGGGGCCGACGGTGTTGAACAAGCGCACGACGATCACCGGCAGTTTCTTTTCCTTCCAGTAGGACAAGGCTAAAAATTCATCGAGGGCTTTGGAGGCGGCGTAACTCCAGCGGCCTTTGGTGGTGGGACCGAGGACGAGATCGGCGTCTTCGTGGAAGGGCACATTGATATTTTTGCCGTAGACCTCAGAAGTGGAGGCGGTGAGGACGAGCTTGCGTTTTTTGCAGGCGGCTTCGAGGATGAGCTGGGTGCCGTTGACGTTGGTCTCGATGGTGCGGACGGGGCTTTCGACGATGAGCTTGACGCCGACGGCAGCGGCCAGGTGGATGATGACATCGGCATCATCGACCAGTTCGGCGAGGAGCTGGCGATTTTCAATACCGTCAAGATGATAGAACATGCGCTCGGAGGACTTGAGATGGCGGATATTTTCCATGCTGCCAGTGGAAAGATTGTCGAGGAGGACGACGGTGTCGCCGCGCTGGAGCAGACGTTCCGCCAAATGGGATCCGATGAAACCGGCACCGCCGGTGATTAAGAAACGCAAGCGTCCTCCTTAGAGTTGCTGATGGTCAGAGTTCCTGATCGTCATCGTGATCGTGGACTGCCACTGCTTGCCGGGCTGCAAAGTCCTGACCGGAAGACGGGGTTTCCGAGGACTCTTGAGGTCCGTAGCCCTGCGAGTAAGGGTAATACCGATAGGAATAGTAATAGTCCGGGGCGTTGGAATCCACTGCGTTCAAAACGACACCGAGGATATGGCACTTGACACTCAAGAGGAGATCGCGAGTGCGAGAGAAGGCCTCCTTGGGAGTTTCACCACTTCGTACGACCAGGAGCACGCCATCGGCTTGCACGGAGAGGATCACGGCGTCGGTGGCGGCCATGATGGGGGGCGAATCGATGACAATGAACTTGAATTTGGTGCGAAGTTCAGCGATGGCTTCAGCGAGCTTGCGTGAAGAAAGCAGGTCCGCGGGGTTGGGAGGAAGCGGGCCGGTGGGGATAGCGGAAAGATTGGGAATGGCGGGATGCTGAATGGTGACGAGGTCCAGGCCGGAAACTCCGGCAAGATAAGAACTGAGTCCGGCGTATTTGCCGGCGCCGAGATCGAGGAGGCGGCCGATGCCGGGCTTGCGCAGGTCGGCGTCGATGAGCAAAGTGCGATCACCAAGCTGGGCCAGGGTGACGGCAAGATTGGCGGCGGAAGTGGTCTTGCCCTCGCGAGGCAAAGCGCTGCTGACCAGGATGACCTGGGGAGGATGATCGGCCTGGGAAAGGAGCAGAGCAGTGCGCAAGGCGCGAAAGGCTTCGGACATCTGGGATTTGGGGAGATGCTGGGCCACCAGTTCGATACGCTTGTCGTGGCCGTTGGAGGAAACGCCTTTCAGCAATTTAACACGGGAGCGATCGCCGTTGGATTCGGAGAAAGCGGGAACGACAGCCAGGGAAGGCAAATGGGCAAGGGTCTCGATATCGTCGGGAGTCTTGACGGTATTGTCCATGTATTCGCGAAGGAGAGCCAAGCCGATACCGCCAACCAAACCAACCAGGAAGGAAAGGGCGATATTGCGAGCCTTGGCGGGGCGGGCAGGGTAGGTGGGGACCATGGCGGGATCGACAACGCGAATGTTGGAGGAGCGCAAACCGGCAGAGATGCCGGCTTCTTTAAGTTTGGTAAGCAGGCCGTCATAGAGGGCCTTGTTGGCTTCCGCTTCGCGCTTGAGAATGCTGTATTGGACCATGCGCTCGGACATCTGGTTGACTTCGGCCTTTTGCTGGTTGAGGGCTTCGGTCAAGAGTTGTTCGCGCTGGCGGACCTCGCGGTAGTCGCTCTCCAAACGTGTGATGACCGCTTTCTTTTCCTTGTCGGCGGCAGCATCGATTTCCTTGAGCTGAGACTGGAGCCGCTGAACCTTGGGAAAATTGGGGCCGTACTGGTTGAGGGCGTCGGTGTACTGCGAATAGACGTCGGTGCGCCTGCGGAGAAGATCCTGAACGGCGGCGTTGTCACGAATCTGAGGGACGGAGTCAACGTCGCCGGCTTTGGCGTATTCAAAAAGAGACTGCTTGCGCATGCGGTCACTCTGGGCGTCGGTCAATTCCTTGTTGAGATCGGCGAGGCGCTGGGTGGTGACATTCTGTTTGTCGCCATCGAGAGCCCAGATCTGGTTCTGACGTTCATAGGCGATGCGGGCGTCCTCGGATTTTTCGACGCGGATCTTGAGCTCGTTGAGCTGATCGGTGAGCCAGGTGGAGGCGCGGGTGGTGGCTTCGTAGCGGCTCTGAAAATTCTGCTCGATGAAATTCTTGATGTGGGCATTGACGATTTGGGCAGCGAGAAGGGGGCTGGTGGACTCAAAGCTGACATCCAGCAAGCGGCTATTGGGCACGCGTTTCACGCTCAGGCTGCCGAGAAAGGAGCCCAACTCCGGAGGCGGCTTCATGTTGGCCAGGCTTCCGGTGCTGAGGGCGTCAGAGCCGGAAAGATCGCCGGCGAAGTCGGGCTGACCGGAAAGGATGCCGCTGCGGATGGTCTGCAGAGCGAGAGTTTCACTGGTGAGAATTTTGGACTGGGTCTCGATGTAGTTGTCGAGATCGACCATATAGTCGTCGGTATTTTGAAAGGGAAGAATATTGGAATTTTCGCGGTCGATTTCGATGCGAGAGGTGGCGATATAGACCGGTTGCAAACGGAAGGTGCCGATGGAAGTGATGGTGACCACGGCAAGCATGAACGAAAGAATGAGCCACTGGTGTTTGCGGAGGATGAGGAGGTAATCGTAAAGATGGGGCTCGCGCGGGGAAAGATTCCAGGCGGGGAGACGCGAGGGTGCCGGAAGCAGCTCGATCGAGCCATTAGCGCCATTTTCGCGGTGAATGAGTTTGTTGTCGTCGGGCATGCTTATTGAACCAGGCGGTAAATCACCAGAGAGGTGCCGATCACTGCGCTCAGTTCCGCTGCTTTGAGCAGGGCCTGCTTGGCGGCGCTCTTGGGGACGAACAAGATATCGCTGGGCTGAAGGCGGACGTCTTCGGCTTGAAAGTTCATTACTTTCTTGAGATCGACGGCCACTTCGCGCTGCTGGCCGCTGGAATCCTTGCGCACAATGACGGCATGGCCGGGCTTAGCGGTGCGATCGAGCCCGCCGGCGAGGGAGAGGACCTTGAGGGTGCTGAGTTGGCCGCGATCATTGGAGACGGTGAAGCCGCCGGGCCGGGCGACGGCGCCAAGTACGTAAACGATGCCAGCGTGAGGAACGGTCACTACGTCCCCTGGACGCAAAATGATGTTGTTGGAGGTGTCGCCGGTCTCGAGAATTTGATTGAGATTGACAGTGATGGTGTCGGAGAGCGGCGGAGGGACAGCGCTGGTGGAGGAGGCCGCCGTAGCTTCTGATGGCGCGAGGGTAGCGGAGGCGACCGGGGAATCGGCGGATTTGGAGCCGGCGGAAGGAGCGGCAGGCTCAGGCGGAAGAGAGGCGGGCGCGGCATCCTGCGGGGAAATGGGGGGAGCAGCCGAGGGGTCGTCGGAAGAGTCGGCCTCGACACGGGTAACAATGACGGATGCCCCGGCGTCCGGGCTGATGCCACCGGCTTCTGCGAGGACGTCGAGCAAAGTCACCTGGCGGTCGGCCTGATAGACCATGGGGCGAACGACAGCGCCGACTACGGTGATTGGTTTGCTTTTGCGTTCCTTGACGGAGACGCTGACCTCAGGATGGGAAACCAAGCCATTGGCTTCCAAGACTTCGGCAATTTTCTGTTCGGCCTGGAGTTCGGTGAGACCGGAAAGGTGCAGGCGGACGGGGACCAAAGGAATGCCGACGCTGCCGGTCTGGCTGACACGGATTTCGCGGCTGAGTTCGGGAACATCGAAGACCTGGATCGAGAGAAGATCGCCACTACCGATGATGTAGTCGGCGGGGGGAGCGGACCGCAAGGCAGCGGAGACCGAGCGAATACGATCATTGGTCTGCTGGGACGTCTCGACGGTCTGTGCGCTGCAGGGCGCCACCAAGGCGGCGAACAGTGCAATGGAGACAAGACGCTGACGCCACGCACCCAGTCTGGCTGGCTGCATGCTGGATAACCCCCAAGCGATTATACAGCGGTTAAGGTCTTCTCAATGAGTAATTTCGGCAAGAGCGGTAGGGTGGCGGCGATGGCGTTGAGCACGGGCAGTCGAGGGGTTGATGGAGGAAATTATGTCGGCCGTGGCGAGATTGGCCATGAGAAAAAAGAGCAAGGCGTTTCCCGGGATATGGAGATTGAAATCAACGAGACTATGGACCAGGAAGCCACTGCAGGCGACGAGACCAGAAAGATGGAGAGCGGCGGAAAAGGATTTATCTTGCAAGAGCAAGCGGCGTAGAGAACAGAAAAACAAAGCGCCCAGAAACCAGGCACAACAAGCGCCGCCGAGAATGCCGGTTTCGGCCAGGGCCTCGAGGTAGTCGTTGTGAGAATGATTGACAATCTTGGCGTCGTACAGAGTCTCGTAGGGAGGGAAAACAATCTGCAAAGTGCCGAGTCCAGTGCCCATCCATGGATGGTCGCGGAAGATATGCCAGGTGTCTCCGCGCATGGAGGCTCGCTTTCCGGAAGTGACCTCGAGAGACTGCATGGAAGAAAAACGTTCGAGGATTTGCCGGACACCCAGCCAGGAAACCAGCATGAAGGCGATCAACAAGACCGCGGTGCCGGCAAGCACATGCTTGCCGCCGGAGCGGCGGAGCACCATTAATAGAGTGAGGAGACCGATTTCGGCAGCGAAGCTAAGCATGCCCCCGCGGGAGGCGGAAAGAAGCAGGGCGCCTAAAGGCAGCAGGGCCAGGAGGCCGACGGCAAACCAGCGCTCGCGACGAACTTTTCCTAAAACGAGGGGAACCAGTGCGACGGGAATGACAAGCTCGGCGAAACCGGCAAAGTGGTTGCGATTGACATAGGGACCAAAGGGAATGCCGCCAAAATGCATTTCGCGGAACCAGTAAAGTTTTCCATTAAAGGTGAGGTGCTGAAGAATTCCGAAAATAGCTACGAGAAAACCGAAGGACATAAGGAACCAGACGAAGAAACGCCAGTCGTCCGCAGTGTTGAATGCCTGAGTGGCAAGAAAAAGAATAACGGTTAAGGCGACCAAGAGTTGCAGTTCCACGCGGGTGTTAAAAGGAGCGGCGGTGCGGCGGAACAGGAGTTGCGCGCAAACGAGAAGGATGAGGGTGAGCAAGGGGGGCAGAAGAGGAGAGATCGACACGCGCTGTTCGCGGGCCAAGTAAGTACGGAGAGCCCAAAAGACAAAGAGCAGGCCAGCGGTAATTTCAAGGCCAGCACGGGCCCAGTCTTCTACAGCGCCGTGCGCGAGGATGGCGAAAACGAGCACCGCGCAGATACCGATTTGCAGGGGCTTCATGGGCCGGAAGCCCCCACGGGGACCAGCGAAACATCGTCAATCCAGGCGGTGCCTTGAATGCGCGGATCAAAACCGCGGGAGAGATTGCGGAGAACACAAACGCGGGCGCGATGGATGTCGCGGCCCGAACTCCAAGGCATCGTGAGGAGGGTCCAAGGCTGTGTGCCACGGGAATCCTGGGAATCGGTGTAACCGAGGACCTGGGAATCCGAAAACGAATAGATACGGAAGCGGATGCCTTCGTCGCCGGTCAGCATTTGCGTACGGACCCAAGCGGAGAAGCGGTAAGTAGTCTGAGGTTGCACTTCAATGTTTTCGCAGACACCGTCGAAGTTTATGTTGCGCTTTCCGGTGAAAAGCAAGCGCAGGGATTGCCTGCCGGAGTGCTTCTGCCGAGGGTCCAGAGAAGCCAGCACACCGGGTGAAGCGACGGGATAAGTCCAAGAAAAGCCACCGCCGCGAACACTGGATTCGAATCCACCGTCCCAAACGACGGAACCCTGAGGATCGCCGGTGACCACACCGGAAAGGCTAAGGGCATCGAGCCAGACACGGTGGGCGTCTTCAAAATGACCCTTTTGGATAAGGAAATCGGCGAAGAAAGTGACATCGGAAGGACTCATGCGGGGATGCAGGGAGAGCAAGCGCCGCCAAACGGCAAGCGTGTCGTCAAGCTGGTCGGCGACGGCAAGCTCACGAATGATGTCGAGATACGCGACGCGATCGGGGGGAATGACCTGATCAAGAATGGATTCGACATTGGGGTCGACGCGCCAGCAGCGCGAGAAGGCCTCGGCGCTGCGCTTGGGGTCAACGTATACCGCGCGACGAATCTCGGCAAAGGCCGGAGCAACTTGCTCTTGACGCAACAAAAAGTTGCCGTAGCGCCAGGCAACGGTGGCAGAGATGGGATAGGCATTGCGGGCCTGAAGATAAGCATCACGGGCGGCGGAAAAATCACCCTCAAATTCGTAGACGGCGGCAAGGTCGAGCCAGGCATCCACATAACGCGGGTTTAGGGCGAGGGCGCGGCGAAAATTGCCGATAGCACGGCGAGGGTCAGGTTCGTCAAGGGAGTATTGCCAATAGCGGCCAAGAAGATACCAATTCCCCGGATTGCCGGGTTCAAGGCGGACAGCAGCCTCATACCCGGAGCGCGTGGATAGTGCCGATTGATAGGCGGCACGAGCGCCGCGAATGCTGAAGAAGGTAAGAGTGAGGAACAAGAGGACAGCAAAGGCAAGGACGGCGAGGCGCGCCGCAGGGTTCGGGAGGCGCAAAAGCATAGCAAGGTACTGTGCCTAGACTGCAACGGAGATGCAAGATGAAAAGCGGGGCGCGGACTTGCTTCCGCGCTTTGGGAAGTAGCGCGTCCGGATTGAGATGCCCAGCAATCTGCGCCGGACCTCAGGCGACATGCTCTGTTAACTCACGAAAACGGCCGGATGGCGCTATTTACCGCCCGCGGCGGCGAAACCTTCGTCTCCGCGGCCACGGCGGCGGACATCGATGCCCAAGCGCTTGATCTTCTGATTCAAAGTGGAGAGCGGGATCATGAAGCGTTCGGCAGCTTCCGTCTGATTCCAGTTGGTGCGCTCCAGCATGTCCACGATAATGCGGCGCTCGATTTCGTCCATGATTTGGAAGAGGGAAGGCTGCGAACGGTCGGCAGCGGAACGCGGACCGGTTTCGCCGGGCAGGGGAGGAAGAAATTCGGAAAGCTGCAGGCGGACGCCGCGAACAATTTCCTTACTGCGAATGGTGTCAGGGAGCAAGTCGACGTCGACCCGTTCCTGGGTGGAAAGCACGACGGCGCGCTCCACGACATTTTCCAGCTCGCGCACATTGCCGGGCCAATCGTAATCCATCAAGAGCTTTAAGGCCGCAGGGGTGAAGTTGCGCAAGGGCTTGATGTTTTCCTGGCAATAGCGTCCGAGAAAGTGAGCCAGGAGTGCGGGAACATCCTCACGACGATCGCGGAGCGGCGGTAAGGTCAGGTGGATGACGTTGAGGCGATGATAGAGATCTTCACGGAAGCGGCCTTCGCGAACCAGGGTGATGAGCTCGACGTTGGAAGCAGCCACGATGCGGACGTCGACTTTGATCTGCTCGGTGCCGCCCAACCGCATGAACTCGCGTTCTTGAATAACGCGGAGGAGCTTGGCTTGCGTTTCTGGGCTGATGGTGGCGATTTCGTCGAAAAAGATGGTGCCTTGATCGGCGACCTCAAAGAGGCCCTTTTTGGAAGCCACAGCACTGGTGAAGGCGCCTTTCACGTGGCCGAAGAGCTGGGATTCGAGCAAATCGACGGGGATGGAGCCGGTATTAACCGGAACGAAAGCTTTATCCGCACGGGTGGAGGCAGAGTGAACAGCCTTGGCGATCAGTTCCTTGCCGGTGCCGCTTTCGCCACTGATGAGAATGGTGGAGCGCGAGGGCGCGACCTGGGTTACCAAGTCCAACAGGGTGAGCATCTTCTCGCTTTTGCCAATGATGCTGGGAAAATTGAAGCGCTGCTTGAGCGCGCGCTTGAGTTGGATATTTTCTTCGCGCAGGCGGCGC
The DNA here is from genome assembly GCA_035309625.1 of Candidatus Acidiferrum sp. Taxonomy (GTDB): domain Bacteria; phylum Acidobacteriota; class Terriglobia; order Acidiferrales; family UBA7541; genus Acidiferrum. The sequence continues at coordinate 36,355 of DATGEY010000071.1, read as the reverse complement.
GACTCCACGGCCTGAGCGACTTGGGAGAGAAGTTCGTCATTGGACCAAGGCTTGGTGATGTAGTCCATGGCGCCATTCTTGAAAGCGGCGCGGGCCATATCGATGGAGCCGTAAGCGGTAATTAGCACGACGGACAGGTGCGGGTCGCGGCGGCGAACTTCCTTCAAGAGGTCCAGACCATTGCGATCAGGAAGACTGACATCGAGAAGGAGCAAATCGAAAGGACGCTCGTCGAGTTTCAGCAGACCGGATTCGGCGGTGTCTGCGCTCGAGACCGCATAGCCTTCGCCGGAGAGGAGGAGTTCGAGACCTTCGCGAATCTCCGATTCGTCGTCGACTACCAGAATCGAACCCTTAGGCATGGACTGCTTTCCGGAGGGCGGGGAACTCCAGGTGGAAGGAAGTGCCCTTTCCGGGTGTTGAACGTACATCGATTTTTCCTGCATGCTCTTTGATTATACCGTAGCTGACGGACAAGCCCAGACCCGTGCCGCGGCCATTGGATTTGGTGGTGAAAAACGGGTCGAAAATCCTGTGAATATGCTCGCGGGGGATGCCAGCGCCGGTATCGGCCACTTCAATTTCCACGCTGCCATTGTGGGCGGCGGTGCGGACTTCCAGCATGCCGCCGGCAGGCATGGCGTCGCGAGCGTTCAGAAACAGATTCAGGAAAACCTGCTGGAGCTTGTTGGCCGAACCGCGCACCGGGGGCAACGAATCGCCCAACTGCTTGACGATGTGAATCTGGGAGGTCTTGAGCGGATGGGCAACCAGCGAAAGGGTTTCCTCGACCACCCGATTGACATCGATATCGGCCAACTCAGCGGCACCGGTACGCGAGAAATTGAGGAGGTTGTTGACGATTTCGCTGGCGCGAAAGGTCTGCTTGACGATTTTTTCGATGATGCCGTGGCGCGGATCATCGCTGGGCATCTGCTTGGCCAGCATTTGAATGTAATTGGAAATGACCGCCAGAGGAGTATTGACTTCGTGAGCCACGCCGGCGGCAAGCAAGCCGAGGGAGGTCAGCTTCTCGGTTTGCGTCATCTGCTCTTCCATGCGCTCGCGTTGGGTGACATCGTCAAAGAGGAGGAGCCGGCCGATGCGTTCGCCAGCTTTGCTGACCAGAGGGGTGATGGAGACGTTGAGCGTGAGGAACTTGCCCTGGTGATGGAGGCGCTGCTTATAGATGCCGGTGATCTGCTCTTCATCGCGGCGGGCAGCGATTTCGACAGCGAGCTCTTCGGGCAGCAACGAGCGCAACTGACGGCCCACAGCATCCTGACGCTTCACATTAAAGAGTTGCTCCATGCGAGTGTTCCAGGATTCGACCATGCCCCCAAGGTCAATGGCCAACACACCGACGTTCAGCGATTCGACGATATTCTCGCTGAAATCCTTAAGCCGCGCGATTTCGAGGGCTTTTTGCTCGAGCGAAGAATACAGCTGGGCATTGTCGAGCGCGACGGCCACGTAGCCGGCGATGGTCTGCACCAATTCGACGTCGTCGCTGGAGAGGAAATCGCCATCTACAGTCTTGCCCAGGCCGAGGACGGCGACGGTGTGCTCGCGAATGCGGCAGGGGACAAAGTAGTTCAAGTCCAACTGTTCGAGAGTCTGGCGGACGGAATCGGAAACGTCTCTCGCCGCGCGGGGCGACTCGAAGAAGAGCGCCCCCCGAGCGAACTCGGGCCGGGCCGGCTCGAGGAAGCTGAGATCCATGGCTTCGGAGAGACGCACGCCCATGGAGCGAGCGAGGCGCATGCGGGCAGGGCGCAGGGAATCTTCCATGAAGATGGCGATGCGGTCGACCAACAAGGTTTGCGAGAGACGGTCCATGACCGAGCCGAGCATGGGGTCGAAGCGAACTTCGTTGGTGAGCGTACGACCGAACTCGATCAAGGTGCGGCGGTAATCGAGGCGGTCGCGGTAGAAAAACCGGTCAAGGCGGGCCTGGATCCATTCGCGGAAGGGCTGAAAGAGGAAAGCGGCGATCACGATGGCAATCATGCCGCCGGCAGGCCCGGAGGTTTGCGCATGAAAGATATCGGCGATGAGGGCGACCAAGGCGAAGTAAACGGCAGCAACGGCGGCGGTGGCGGCGGTATAGGCCAGGCCGCGCTTGAAGATGATATCCACGTCCATCAGCCGGTAGCGGATGATGGCGTAGCCGAAGCACAGAGGAATAAGCACGAGGCTGAGTACGGAGGTGCGCATCCACGAACGGTTGGCGGCATCCATCACGTAGGGCACGATATAGAAGAACGCGAAGGGCAAACTTCCGGCGAGGGTCCCACCGGTCAGCCACTTCAACTGCTGCCGCAGAACGCCGGACGGCGCTTCCCGAAAGTTGCGATAGAACACGATTCCGGCGGCCAGGAAATAGAGACCGAGATAGCTGAGCTCGATTTTATCGAGCAGCAGGCGAGAGCCGAGCCAGGGAACAAAGCCGAGGACGTTGAAAGCGGTGCTGATGTGGAAGAGAAAGAGACCTGCGCCGGGGCCATAAACCAGGGTGAACTTGGAAAGGGAACGGACACGGCCTTCGGCCCGCTCCGGAAAAACCAGAGCGAAATGGAGAAGCAAGGCGGGAGCGAGAAGACGGGCTATGATGCTGGCCCAATATACCTCGTAGTCGAAAGCGTCCAGTTTGCCGGTGTATTGGAAGGAATAAAGGATGAAAGAGACCAGGCAGAAAACATAAAAGTGGACGGCGCGCGGAGCATTCCAGCGGCGAACAAAAATGAAAAGGCCTATGAAAAGATAGAGGAGTCCGACGAAGCGCCCATAATTCTCGATGGAAGCGGGCTTCTCGGCGGGAGCGGTGACAATGGGCGTTTCAAATTCGCGGCCGTTGCGGGAGAGCTTGTAGCGCACCTGGGTCCACAGCCCGTAGTGCCATAAGCGGCGGGTGACCTGCACCTGGGAGGTGACCTGGATGCCGTTGATGGATAGGAGTAGATCACCGGGACGGATACCGGCGCGAGCAGCGGGGGAGTTGGCGGCCAACTTCCAAGCCTGAGCACCGCTGGAGGTGTCCAGCCAAGCTACGCCATCGTCGGGGGCGTCGAAGGTCTCGCGCTGGACGAAATTCAGCCAAGCAAAAATCATGGCTGCCAGCGTGGCAAGCGCTAGCACGACTGCTCCGAGACTGACGCGCAGGTTCTGCTTCATGGCTGCGGGAATACACCCCACTTGAGAATTCAAGGTGCAAACCGATGTCCATTATCCAAGAATCGGCTGCACCCGGAAGTACAATGGCTTCTTAAGGTTAGGACTTTGGCGGGAAAATAGAGCCGAGGGTATCCATTTTATGGAAGGCACCTACAGCTTTCCGAACCCTAAATCCCTTCTTAAAACTGCACGCTCAGGCCGCCCCGGAAGGTGCGAAAAGAGGGGATTAAGAGGGCGTGGCCGTCCTGAGTCGTAACCGAAACATAGCCCTGAGCGAAGAGGTTGTCACAAGTGGCGATCGCTTCCCAGTGGCCTGGCGCGAACTTGGGCAAGGGCTGGCGCACACCGACGTGGAGGAAGGGATCCATCTGAAAGAGAGATTCGCCATAGGCGTCAACACGGGAAACGGCCTCGCCGCTGATCCAGGTGTACCCGGCATTCAACCGGGTGCGAAAGCGGGGCAGCCTGGTGGAAACCCTGGCACCAACAGAAGTATGCATGGTGTTGCGGAGCATGTCGCGGGTGGCCACATCGACCAAGTCCGTGGGACTGAGGGCACCGGCGTAGGCGTAGATGGCGGTGACTTCCAAATTATCGGAGAGCTTTTCGCGAACGGCGAGACGGGCGCCCCAACTGCCGCTGGCCCCGCCATCGTAAGCGAAGGCGTTCGAGAAATAATCCTGGAAATAATCGGCAGCGGGCAAATCGTTGCCGCGGCCAAAGACGGCAACGTGCCGGTCGTCGTCATGGAAAGCGGCGGCCTGCAGCATACCGTGTGGGCCTAATTTGCGCTCGGCAGCAATCTCTTCGTGCCATCCCGATTCGAGGACCGGGCGGCCATCCCGCCACAGCATGGTGGGGAAAGAATCCAGTTCGTCGAGAGCAGCAGCAAGTTCGCCGCCGATTTCGCGCTCGTCGGACTCCAGCGGCGTGGGCGCTCCGGGCTCTTCCGCGAAGATCATGGCGGTATGCCAGTTGTCGGCAAGCCGAGTGTCCAATTCGAGGCGGGGGCGGAGAGAAGTGGCGGACTTTACCATTCCCACGAGGACGTATTCGGCGTCGTAATGCAGGACAGCGCGGTCACCCAGGGACAAAGCGCCACCCTGCTCCAAGCGAACACCGCGGAAGGTGGGGCCGTCCGGGCCAAGCTTGGACTCACGAAGAACTAGAGCGCTATGCGGACCGGTGTCGAGAGAGCCTGTAGGCAGCCAGACAGTGGCGATACCGCCTCCGGCAGCTTCACTATCGTAATTGGCCTGACCAGCGAAGAGCAGGCGACTGGCACCGCCGAGTTTTTGGTCGTAGGCGATAGCTGTAGCGGGAGTCGAAGGGAGATTGGAGGCCGAACCTGGGCGGCGGGCACCGTCGGTGAAATCGAGCCGGGCGCGCGGGCGGGGGGCGGGGGAGTCAAAGTCAACGTTAGCCGTGGCGGCGGAGCCGTCGTCCGCCCATTGTAGAACCGGGCGAGTCACGGAGGCGGAGCGAAGGACCCACTTCCAGTCGTCGGTTTCCACGCTGACGGCGGCGGGCTGGCGGCGCAACTGATCGAGAGAGGCAAACATGGACTCGAGCTCAACACGCACGACCGTGGTCAGGTGGGCGCTGATGCGGACATGCTGCTGAATGGTGGGAAGGAAACCACCAAGCGTTACGCGGACGGTATACAGGCCCGGAGCGAGATTGACATCGCGGAAAATTCCCTGAGGATTGGTGAGCAAACCCAGGGAAGCAGCCTTGACGGCAGCCTCGGGAACGATCTCAACGGTGGCCCCCATTTGCGGAGTGCCAGCGGAATCGCGCACAACGCCAGAAAGCTTGCCAGCACTGGCTCTGGTTTGCGCTACCGACAGGTTTGCTCCAAAGGAGAAACAAGTCAGTGTCAGAATGAGGGCCCCCCAAATTCGGAGGCGTTCCCGTTTCACGTGGCACTACCTCCCAGGCGCGGCGTTCGCTGCGCTCTTGGTTTCCGGCGGAGCTTTCACGGTGAAGTCCGCGGTTTTGGTAACGGTTTTATTCGAGAGGGTATCGGTGGCGACGATTTCCAAGGAGTATTTTCCCGGGGTTAGAGTGGCCAATGGCAGCAAACGCTCGATGGTCACTTGCTCGCCGGTCTGCTTCATGTCTTCGGAAGTTTCCTTGAATTGCATCACTTGCTCGTTGCCCTTCTTTACGGTGTAAGAAAAAGTGGCGTTGGATTTGTGAGTCTTATCGTCGGGCTTGAGGTTATAGACCTGCATATAAATGCCGAGTTTTTCGTTGGAGGGGAATTCGCCGTCCAGCTTGGGCCGAACCTTGGAAGAGCCCAGGACGAACTGGCCGGTGCCGATCTGCTTGGCGGGAACGTGTTCTAGCTGATCAGCGAGGATCAGCGAACTGGCTTCCAGGGTGTCGTCATCATATCTGGGGACTTGCAGGCGGGTATTGATAACGCCGACGTTGCCGCTTTTGACGTCCTTGATAACGATGTCGAGGCGATACAGGCCAGGGCGCAGAGGCACGGCCTTTTGATAGATGGACTGCAACTTCAGGGAACGCTGGAACAAGCTCTCTGGGAAATCGCGGCTGACGGGATCCTCGAACGTCTGGACGACACGGCCAGTCAGAGTGCTGACCCGGCCGAAAATGTTTATGGTCGCCGAGTGCACGCCTTCTTTGTTGTCGAAGGAGAGCTGATTATTGGGAATCTGGACGGTGACTGGAACGAGAACGGTGTCATTGGTCACCTTCATGTAATCGGTGCGATACGCGAAATGTACCTGGTCGCGCACGATGCGGGCGGTGACGATGGCCTCGAGATCTTTATATTTGACGGCGGGGGGCTTAAAAGCCTTGGAATATTGCTCGAGACGGCTGAATTCGTCCATGCTGGCGGGCGTGCCGCCGAGTGCGGTGGGAAGGTTGGTACCGTCCGAACGCGTAAAGCGGTCAGTCTTGGAGGCCATGCCCATGGACTCAAGAAGGCTCAGGCCCGCTCCAGGAACGTGCAACAAGGCGTCTTTCTCGGAGGGGTCCATGGTCAGGTGATATTCGCCGGAACCGGAAGGATCAACGAATTCCCAGATTACGTTTTCGCCGATTCCTTCCATGTAGCGATACCGCCAGGTTTCAAAAGCATAGGTGGAGGTTGAGCCGCCACCCTCTTCCATGGGGCGGTCATAGGTACCACCGGTCGGGTGCGATTCGACCTCATCGGCGGGGCCCCACATGATGTACATGCGGCCGCGATCGGTTTTCCAACCGGGAATTCCGGAAGCGTAATGCTCATTGGCATAGGCAATGCGGCGATAGTGCTCTTCTTTGAAGTCGTTTTCAGGAAGATCGGGATTGCTGCTGCGCCGCAGCCAGAACTGCTCGATGAACTGCTCGCGCTCTTCATTGGTGTCCAACTGCAAGAAAGCCTGACGTTCTTCCGGGGAAATAATGTAAACCACGTCCTCGTTGAGCCATTGCTTGTAAGGAGTGTCCAATTCCTTGAGCGTCTTCTTCATCTTTCGTTTTTGTTCTTTGCCGAGCTTCTGGGGAGCGGGAGGGGGATTAGGATCGCGGGCGTCTTGCGCTAATAGTGGCGCCGCAGAGAAGGCCAAGGAAAGGAGTGAAAGGAGCGTAGTACGGGTTGCCCGCAACATAGATACACCTCGACGTCTAGGAAGTGGGATTCTAACCCGGGGGAAAGTTCCCGTCAACGAACGAATCGCCTGCATTTTGTGACACTTGAGTCCCCGGCAGAGTTTAGAAGTGGGATGTTGAAATAGGGTTGCCTGACAGTTTTTATCCGTCTAACGGGGACGCGTAAATGGGAAGGAGGGTGACCAGGCCGACGCTATTGGACGCGTTGCTGCTGGCCATCCCAACCAACCAAGGAGTCAAAGATGGCCAAGACATGCCGGCGATATTCAACCATGCGGGAAAAAATGTCGCGCAGCCCAGGCTCGCGTTCCGCTTCCCGGTGCCACTTAGCGAGAACCGCAGGGGGCACCTCAATGTCGCGGCGGAGTTGTTCCGCGGAGTGGCCGCGGAGGAACAGACCGTAGAAAAAGGCAGCTTCGCGCTGGGGAAAATCGAAATCCAGCGGAACTTCCGCGGGAACGAATTGTGCCATTGTGGCCATGGCGAAAAGGCAGTTTACAGAAAAGCGTCTCGGCGTCAAGTAGTACCCAGGCTAGGATGCTGCGTGGCGGGTAACCCCGACCGGACGAAACAAGGATTAGATGCAGTTGGGGCGTCACTGATACAACGTCTAGGTTGCCGGGAGGACTCTAACCGTCTTAGGATAAAAGCGTAATGGCGAACCTGCGAAAAATGGGGCGTGGATCGGCGATGGGACGCGGGCTGAACCGAGTACTGGGGTTTGGTGTGCGACGCGGGTTGCGTTCGATGGAAGTGAATCCGGAGGTCTTTCGGAAACAACTTGCGGACAAACATGAACTCTGGGTTCCGAATTTCAGCCGGATGCACGATGTGCCGCTGGAGCGGCTGGATGCGATCGCGCGAAAGCTAATCCGGGATGCGGAACGGTTGGCACTGGCGGAAGGAGCGGGATTCGGGCTGGGAGGAATGATTACCTTACTTCCGGATGCCAGCATCCTGACGGCGATCACGTTGAGACTTATTCAAAGGCTTTGCCTGTTATACGGATTGGAGACGCGCGGCCAGGATGAACGGCTGGAATTGTGGTTGGCCGCTGCGACGGCGACGGGGGTGGACTACGGAAAAGATTTGGTAGAGAAGCAGATGTTTGAGAAATTGGCGCCGCAAATCGCCAAGCGACTGGCCGTGAAAATTGGCGAGGAAAGCGCCGAAAAATGGATCGGGCGGATGATACCGGTAGCCAGCTCAGCGATCGGAGGAATCCTTAATTTTACCTTCGTGCGCACGTGGGGAAGACGCGCACAGCGCAATCTACGGGACAAACATGTGGCCGTTCGGACCTCTCGCGCGCGAATGACCGAGTGGCCAATGCCGAAACCCGATGCTGACCTGAACTAGAAAACTAATAATTGGACTGCTGGAAATTTTTGTTGCGCGGACGTAAAGTGTTCAACGAAGGCGGGCCATCGCGCTTTCGGGGGTGACGCATGGAAGCAAGAAATCGAATCGTTTGCTGCGCGATCTTGTGCGGTGCGGCGCTGGGTATCGCGATTGCAGCGGCGAGCGGGCCGGCGCTGGCCAGGCAAGCATCGGAAGAAGTGCCAGCATTTCACAGCGAGGCCCCAAAGGGCAACCTGCCGGCCGTACTGAGTCCCTCCGAATTTACTAATGTAGTGATGCAAAACGCCTACATTCTGGCGGCCCGGGTAAAGAAAGTGTTATACCAGCAACCGTGCTACTGCCATTGCGATCGAAGCCAGGGTCATGGCAGCTTGCTCGACTGCTTTGCCAGCAAGCACGGAGCGGGTTGCGGCGTGTGCATGCGAGAAGCGATCTATTCCTATGAACAGACACGCAAGGGCAAAACAGCGGCGCAGATTCGGGCGGGAATCGAACGTGGGGAGTGGCAACAGGTTGATATGACAAAATACGAGGCGCCGCTCGCCACCAAGTAAGCGTTTCCTCCAAGATCCTCCAGGAATTTCGGCAAATGGACCATGCCCCGTTAACCTTTTTTGCGACTTGGCAGTCTAATCCGCATCCGGAAGCCGACCCAAGCAGGGCAAATCCGCGAGCTCTCAGCCCGCAAAAACAGGAGGAAACATGAATGTGCGCGCGAGGTTATGTGCCTCAATGCTGAGTGTGGCGGCGTGCTTTGTAGGAGCAATGTTGCCTGCGAGAGCGCAGACGCAGGAACCGCGCCACGTAGTAACGGCGGGCGAGCTAAGCAAGGAGGCGAGGCAGCCGGAGGAGACTCGACAGGCCAACGAAGACGCTATCCGGCACTTGCTGGCTTCAGACGCCGGACAAAAAGCTTTGAAGTCCGCGAACATGGATTACCAGCGCGTAGACAAAGCCATTGGCCAATTGAGTGACGAAGAATTGGCCAAACTGGCGGATCGCTCGCGCCAGGCGGAAAGCGATTTCGCGGCGGGCTTTATTTCTCCAAAAACGCTGGCATACATCATTTTGGCGATCGTGGTCATTGTGGTGATCATCGTTCTGGTTTAGCAACGCAACGGTGTGTTCCTATTTTTTAGCGAAAGGCTGCAAACCTGCTTGTCATTATTCGCCTTAATTCCGTAGACTTTAGAAGCCTAGCCGACAAACGAATTACAGGAGGATGGATGAACGGTTGCAAGAGGTGGTGTGGCTGGAAGCTAGTGGTCATCCTTTTACCGTGGCTGGCGATGAGCCCAGCCCGTTTGCAGGCGCAGGAACAGCATGTCGTTACTTCTCAGGATCTGAGCAAGGACACAACCGGGCCGAGGGAAACGCGCGGATCCAACGAAGCAGCGGTGAGGGAGCTGTTTTCCTCCGAGCAAGCGCAACGCGCGCTGCAGTCGGCGAGCATTGACTATAGGAAGGTCGATAAAGCAATCGACCAGTTGAGCGATGAAGACTTATCCAAACTGGCGGCACGATCGCGGCAAGCGCAAGATAATTTTTCTGGCGGAAGGGCAGGGAGCTTGTCGGACCGGGACTTGCTCATCATCCTGATCATCGCAATTTTGATTATCGCGCTGGTCGCCGTTCTGCGCTAAGGCTCCACTTTCGCACGGCCTTTAAACCTCGATGCTCCATACCCTGGCGATGTTGTTGCTGAGTTTTTCCCCGGAACCGATGAGTCAGGCAGCAGCGGGGAAAAGCTCGGGGGTATGGCTCGAGGTTCCTTATGTGAAACAAAGCGAGGATGGCTGCGGGTCGGCCTCCATCGCCATGCTCCTGCAGTATTGGAGCGCGCATGGCACGCAGGTCGCCGCCGAACGCGAGAATGCAACGATCATCCAGAAGCAACTCTACTCGCGGAAGGCGCGGGGGATCTTCGCGTCGGATGTGGAGCGCTATCTACGCGAATCCGGTTTCCGCGAGTTTGCCATCCGCGGAGAATGGAGCGACCTGCGGCAGCACCTTGAGCAGGGCAGGCCGCTAATTATCAGCATCCAGCCGGGCAGGGCCAGGGCGCCACTGCACTACGTGGTGGTAACCGGAATGGATTGGGAGCGCGAAGCAATATTCGTGAACGATCCGGCGCGCGGGCAGCTTTTGCGCATCGAACGCCCGGAATTCGAAAAAGAATGGAAAGCTGCGCGAAACTGGATGCTGCTGGCGGTGCCCGCGGCGACAAACTGATTGTGTTTTTTCTCTTGCTGGCTCTTTGCCTGCCCCTACACGCCCAACAGACTTCCTCCGACACTGCGCGCCTGGCTGCGGCACAAAAAGCGTTTGACTCCGGAAAATGGGAAGAAGCGGCAAAGCTATCGCAAGGTCCGGCGACGCAGCCTCCAGAACTGGATTTTCTGCACGGCTTGGCGCTTGCCAGGGCGCAAGAGTGGAACGAATCGCGGGAGGCGTTCACGGCCGGCCGGTTGAAGAGTCCCGGGGATCCGCGATTTCTGGTAGAACTGGCCGGCATCGACTATAAGCAAAATGATTTTTCAGCGGCCAAACGCAAACTGCGCCATGCGATTCGTTTGGGTTCGCGAGATTCCTACACGCGCGATTTCCTGGGCACCATTTATTTTCTGGAAGGAAATCTGGAAGCGGCGCTGAAATACTGGAATGGAATCGACAAACCGCGGCTGCGCAAGGTCTCCGTACAACCGCCACCGAAAATTCTTAAAACATTGCTCAGCCGTACGGTAGCCTTTGATGCTCCGCAAGTGCTGAGCGACGATGCTTTGCTCGAAACACATGCATTGCTTGCGAACCTGGGAGTATTTGCGATCGAACGGGTTGAATTGACGCCGGCGGGAGAACACTTCGACGCCACAGTGCATGCCGCTGAACGCGATGGTTGGGGCGACTCCAAATTGGAAGGCGCGATTGCGTTGCTGAGTGGAATCCTCTACGACACGGTCTATCCCGAAGTCTATAACCTGGGTCATCGCGCGATCAACGTTACTTCGCTATTGCGTTGGGATCCGGAAAAGCGCCGGGCGCTGGCGGCCGTTTCGACGCCGCTTTTCGATAATCCGGCGCGCCGCTTGCAAATGTATTTCGACGCGCGAAACGAGAACTGGAACCTGAGCAATACGTACTTTGCTGGCGGCCCGCCCTTGAGCGATATGAATCTTCGACGAATTGCGGGCGGCGTCGAGCTGCATTCGGTGGCCAGCGGATACTGGAGTTGGAGCACGGGGGCAGAAGTTTCCAGCCGATCATTCCGCAATTTACCAGGAGTTACCTCCGCGGCCGAAAAACAATTCTTTACCGACGGCGAATCGGTCGCGTACTGGCTGCGCGCGGAGCGGTCGCTGTTGCGGGTTCCAGAGCGCCGCTTCACGCTGGAGGGAGCGGTGGAGGGGCGCATCGGCCGGACGTTCGCGGGGAATCTGGGGGCGTTTGGCAGCGCGCGAGGTTCGCTGGAAGCTCACTGGTTGCCCAAGGCGAGGGGAGACGACTATGAGATGCGTACGCGCATTCGAACTGGCGATACGGTCGGCAGCGTGCCGTTCGACGAACTGTTCCAACTTGGCGTTGAACGAGACAACGATTTGTGGTTGCGTGGCCATGCCGGAACCACAGACGGACGAAAAGGTGCCGCACCGCTCGGGCGGCGCTATTTCCTGATTAATGGGGAGCTCGACAAAAATGTTTACAGTAATGGGCTGTTCACGGTAAAGCTTGGCCCTTTCATCGATACCGGCAGCATCAGCGACCCGTCCGGATTGTTCGGCTCCCGGCAATGGGAGTGGGATACCGGAGCACAGTGCAAAGTGCGTGTGCTCGGAAGCCTTACCGTGGTGCTGATCTATGGCCGCGATCTGCGCGGTGGGCGCAACGTGTTCTACGGCACGGTGGTACGCTGAACGTTTTTGTGGAAGCGCACAATGAAACCGGGCTACCCTTCGCCGCGTCCTTGTCCTACGATACGCCGATCAAGAATCCATCGTCGACGGTCAACATCTGTCATTCAGGAGAAAGCATGTCGATACGGTCCGGTTTTGCCCTGTGTGTATTGCTTGCGGTAGTGACTTGTAGCGCCACCCTGGCGCTGGTGGATGTCCGCGCTTCCGCGAGAGCCGCCGCGGACTCGCCGGGTTACTGGGGATTCGACATGGCCAATCTGGACAAAACTTGCAAACCGTGCGACGACTTTTTTCAGTTCGCCATGGGCGGCTGGATGAAGAGCAATCCGATTCCGCCGGAGTACTCGGCCTGGGGGTCTTTCACAGTGCTCGCGGACAAGAATCAGCAAGCGTTGCGGCAGATCCTGGAGGCGGCGGAAAAGGCGGACGCGCGCACGGGCTCCAACGAGAAAAAAGTGGGGGACTTTTACGCCAGTTGCATGGATATAGCGGCGATTGAGGCGGCCGGCATGAAACCGATCGAGCCGACGCTGCGGCGCATCGCGGAAATCAAGAACCCAGGGGAGCTGCCGGCGGTGGCGGCGCGATTGCAGGAAGAGGGTATTGGCGTGCTGTTTCGATTTGGCTCCAATCAGGACGCTAAGGACAGCACCCAGGTGATCGCCACGGCTTTGCAGGGAGGCCTGGGATTGCCGGAGCGAGACTATTATCTGCGTGATGACGAGAAATCAAAGAAGATGCGCGATGACTACGGCAAACACGTCGCAAAAATGTTCGGGCTGTTGGGCGATTCCGCGGACAAAGCGGAAAGCGAGGCGATGACGGTGTTGCAGATGGAGACAGCGTTGGCCAAAGCGTCCATGTCCAACGTGGAGCTGCGCGACCCCAACAAGACTTATCACAAAATGAAAATTGCGGACGTGCAAGCGCTCACGCCGGATTTTTCGTGGGATTCGTATCTGAAGACCGCCGGGCACGCTGGCGTCAGCGAAATGAACATTGGGCAGCCGGAATTCTTCAAGGCGCTGGACGCGCAACTAAAGTCCATGCCCCTGGATGACTGGAAAACGTATCTGCGCTGGCATGCGGTGAATGCCGCGGCACCGGCGCTGCCGGAGAAATTCGTGGACGAGGATTTTGATTTTCGCGGCCGCATCCTGACCGGCGCGAAGCAGATCCAGCCGCGCTGGAAGCGCTGTGTGCAGAGCACCGATCGTAACCTGGGCGAGGCGCTGGGCCAGATTTACGTGCAAAGGTATTTTCCACCGGAGGCCAAGGCGCACGCACTGGAAATGGTGCATACCCTGATCGCGGCGCTGAGCGACGATCTGAAAACGCTGCCGTGGATGGGCCCGGAGACCAAAGCGCAAGCCAGCGCGAAGCTGGAAGCTTTCGCGGTGAAGATCGGGTACCCGGACAAGTGGCGCGATTACTCGGCGCTCAAGATCGAGCGCTCATCCTATTTGCAAAACCTGGAGCGCGGAGCGGAATTCGAGTTCCAGCGACGGCTCAACAAAATCGGCAAGCCGGTAGATCGCGGGGAATGGGGCATGACACCGCCGACGGTGAATGCTTACAACAACAGCAGCATGAATGAGATCGTTTTCCCGGCGGGCATTATGCAGCCTCCGTTTTATGATCCGAAGGCAGATGACGCGGTGAATTACGGAGGCATGGGCGCGGTCATCGGCCATGAGATTACCCACGGCTTCGACGATCACGGCAGCCAGTTCGACGGGAAAGGGAACCTGAAAAACTGGTGGTCGGATGCGGATCAGAAGAATTTCAAGGAACGCGCGAAATGCGTTTCCGACCAGTTCGATAGCTACGTGGTTGACGGCGACCTGCACGAAAACGGCAAACTGGTGCTGGGCGAAAGCATCGCCGATCTGGGCGGGCTGACCATCTCGTATGCGGCGTACGAGAAATCGTTGCAAGGCAAGCCGCGACCGCCACAAAAGGACGGGTTCACTCCCGAGCAACAATTTTTTCTGGGCTGGGCGCAAGTCTGGGGCGCTAACGAACGCCTGGAATATGCGCGATTAATGGCCAACACCAATCCCCACCCGCTGCCGCGATTCCGCGGCAATGGGCCACTGTCCAACATGGCAGAGTTCGCGCGGGCCTTCGGCTGCAAGCCAGGCGATGCGATGGTGCGCGAACAGGCCTGCAAGATCTGGTAGCTCGGTTCCTGACTTTCCATTTCGCTGGCACCGCGTCCAGACAGTGAGTAGGATGTAATGCGTTTTCGCAGTCCCTTGCTCACGCCATCCTGTGATAATTCCTGGCTGAAGAGGAGCAACCCATGGCCGCACGCCGCATCTCCGCAACAGGGATTCTTACAATGGCAATTCTGGGGGCGCTCGTTGTGATCCTAACGGGAGGCCGTCGGCTGATGGCCGCGGATGAGCCTTTGCACGGTTTCGATGCCGCCAATCTCGATCACAGTTGCAAACCTTGATGATTTCTACGAATTCGCGGTGGGCAGCTGGCTGAAAAACAACCCCATTCCGGCGGAATACCCGATGTGGGGCAGCTTCGTCACGCTGGCGGACAAGAACGAACAGGCGTTGCACATCACCCTGGAAGCCGCCGAGACGAATAAGACCGCCGCTACCGGATCGAACGAGCAAAAAATAGGCGACTTCTACGCCAGCTGCATGGACACCAAGGAGATTGATGTGCAAAACGCGACGATGCGTACAACTACGGCAGCATCGGCGCGGTGATTGGGCACGAAATCACTCATGGCTTCGACGACCAGGGCGCGCAGTTCGACCCGCACGGCAATTTGAAGAATTGGTGGACGCCCAACGATCTAAAGAGTTTTCAAAGGAACGTGGTGAGTGCGTTGCGAAGCAATTTCATGGCTATGAAGTGGAGAAGGGTTTGCATGAGAACGGCAAACTGGTCGAGGGGGAAAGCATCGCGGACCTTGGCGGACTGACCTTGGCGTACGCTGCTTTTCAGAAATCGCTGCATGGCAAAAGCAGCGAGAAAGACGCCAACGGCTTCACGCCCGAGCAGCGGTTTTTCCTGGGCTACGCGGAAAATTGGGCCGTGAACGTGCGGCCGGAGCTGGCCCGTCTGCAAACCAACAGCAATCCGCATCCGCTGCCGAAATTTCGCGCCAATGGACCTCTATCGAACTCGGCCGAGTTTGCGAAAGCGTTTGGGTGCAAGAAGGGCGACCCGAGGGTGCGGGCCCAGGTTTGCAAAATCTGGTAGAGCAACAGTCGCGATTGCCGGGCGTTACGTCCTAGAAGTGAAGAACGATGTCCGCATTTGCTTGCGCACTATTCTGCCAAGCCGCGAACAGGTGGGACTTTACCCAATCCACCTCCAGCCGCACGGAAAGGTGCGGATAAATTCGATAATCCGCGCCCCCTCCCACCTGCATAGCGAAACCATTCTGGCTGTGGTCCGCGGTCTGGGGCAGGATGTGCGCCGCGCCAATGATTGCGTGCGCCCACGGTTCCAATTGCCGGCCGCGCCAAGCCACTTTCGGCCCGCCGCCATAGCTAACGTATTTCACGTGTTCGTTTTGGTAAATCGTAGGGGCGAACCCGGTATTGATATTGCCCTCTACTCCGAGCCAATCGTTGGTGAAATATGTTAGGGAAGTATTGGTGCCTACCGCTGTCGCATAATACAGCGAAGAGCGGAATCTCACGAGCGCGATGCCCAATGCCAACTCCCAGCGAAAATCGTCGCGGCTGCCATACACGTATCTCGGCGCAGGCGCGGCTGGCGGCGCTTCAGCGGGTGCCGCCAAGGTGCCCGGGTCAGCCGGCCCCACGTGAGGCACGACCTTCGGCGCGATGAGTGGCGACGCCAGGACATCCGAGCTGCCTGGCCACGCAGCAGAGGTATTCGCAAAGTCAGCAGCCACATTCAAGTTCGCTTGCGGAGAAGCCGTGCGATCATCCTGCGCACGCATTACGCCCGAAACCGCAAGAGTTACCAGGACAAACAGCAACACCTTCTTCATATGTATTTCCCTCGAGGGATAGACGCTGACAGGTGGTCAGCCACTTTGTTACGGTAAACAACCCCGAGCGTCCTTGTCCACGACATTTAGATACCAGTTTGCCCCCGGCGGGCTGCGGTAGCAGCTTTTTCGTACGAACGCACCCTCTCACCATGCATGCGACAAGCAGTCTGCCGGAACGTCTGTCGTATCTGGGGTTGAACTGAGCGTGCCCCTACTGCGGCTCGGACGGCAAGAAATCGCAGTAGACGAAGGAATCGCGGTCCACCACTTCTCCCACGTTTATGGGAATGGGATTGCGGAAAATGGGCCCGTCGAAGACGAAGGTGTGGAACTCGCCATTTTCGCCGCAGGGATCGATTGCGGCAGGTAAGTCTCGGAAGAAAGAATCGTCTAGCTCGCGACCTGCGAAGCTGCGCGGCAGGACTTTGGGATCGACGCAAGCGGCGATGGCACGGAATTTGGCAGCGTGGAAGCAGCGAATGAGTTCGCGGGTGTCGCGCTTCCAAATGGGAAAGAGCGCGGACATGCCGATGCGCGCGAGATTTTTTTCGCGGTAGGCACGGAGATCTTCCAGGAAAATGTCGCCAAAGGCGACGCCGCGCACACCGGCACGGTAATGGACGCGCAGGGCTTCTTCCATGCGCGCCTCGTAGACGGGATTGATGCATTGCGGCGGAATACGCACCTCGTGCAGCGGCAGTCCGATAGATTGAGCTTGCTGCACTAGAAGCTCGCGGCGAACGCCGTGCATGCTGATGCGGTCATAGGTTTCAGTGACCGTGGTTAGGAGCGCGACGATATGAACGTCTGGCCGCTGCAAGAGCGCATACAGCGCCATGGCGCTGTCTTTCCCGCCGGACCAGCAGAAAAGGATGGGCGAGCTCATCTTATGCGCAGTCCGCGGACGCTTCGCAAGCGAGCGGAAGAAACAATTGTGCTGATGCGCGTGCGCTGAGGCAGTGACGGCAACAATCTTGCCTGGATGGAGCGCAGCGACGCTGCGCTCCTACGGGGAATGCTGGCATCAGTTTTTTCCTTGGAAGTGGTAGTTCATGCCGACGCGCACGTCGCGGCCTAGAGCGGGAAAGCCTATAGCGTCCTGGTATTGCTTGTCGAAAAGATTAGCGGCACGCGCGTAGAGCGAAAGGCCCCGGCCAAACTCGTAGCTGCCAGCGGCGTCGAAGCGAGCGTAGCCGGGATTTTGCGTCATTCCTAAACCCAGGAAATCGCTGTCGGTACGGATGCCGGTGAAGTATCCGGTAAGGCTAAGATTCCACCGGTGCAGCCCGGCATTGAAAATCACGCTGCCAGAGTTTACGGGACGGCGCAGGAGATGGTTGCCCGGTAACTCGACGCTGGCAAACGCGTTCGGCGCTTGCAGCACGCGCGTATCATCATGGGAATAATTGGCTTGGATGCCGAGCCATCGGCGCGGTCGAAAATCCCCGGAAAGATTCGCGCCGCGCGCGCGGGCCAGGTCGGTATTGAAAAAAGTGCCCGTCCCGAAAGGGCATGCCGGAGTGGTGACAGGGTCGAAAGCGAAGCTGACGATATCGCGAAATCGATTGTCGAAATAGGTGGCGGAGAGACGAAGTTTGTCGGAGGCGATAAATTGGTCGATGCCGACATCGAGGGTGCGGCTGCGCTCGGGCTTGAGCGTGTCGTTCCCCGGGAAGCAGGGATCGCTGCCAAAGGATTCGTCGAGCGAAGGTTCTTTGAGGCCCTGGCCATAAGAAAAGCGGGCGCGGGTGTCGCTCCAGAACCCCGTGCCGTAGCGCAAAGCGTAAACAGCCCCGGCGCGAGGAACAACGCGGGTGCCGAAGGTGGTGTTGTCCTCGGCGCGAACTCCGGCGCTGAGGGTGAGGCGCGGAATGGGAAGCCAGCGGGCGTCCAGGAATCCCGCTTGGTTGTTCCGGCGGGCATGCTGGCCGCCGAGGGCACTGGGATATCCGTTTTCCACTTCATATTCGTAGCCAGCCGCAGCGGCTCCTTTGCGAAAGGAATATGTAGATTGCTCGCGGAAACCAGCGCGGTTGAATTGATCGGTGGCGGTAAAGAAGGGAGGATTGGCGTTGGTATCCAGGGTGCGATTTTCAAACGCGTTTACCGTGTGCTGCCAGTGCGCACCAGTCTGAAAGTTCCAAGCGAGATTCACCAGGAGAATTTTTAGGGCCTCAAATTGGGTGAGGCTGGGCGGCTCAAGAAGGGTAGGGCCGGGAATTCCGGCAAAACTGGAGTCGCTGTGCACCGTTAGGCGCAGCTGGTTTGTGTTCGAGAAGCGGTAGCCCAGATTCCCGGCGAAGCCGCGGTTCAGGAAGGCATCATTGGGGCCCTGACCATCGGTTTGGAAGTAGGAGCCAGCCGCGGAATAATCGAAACGACCCAGTAGCCCGCCGAACTGGGCGCCACCGCGAGCGGAAGAAAAACTGCCGCCTTCGGCGAAGAGATTCAGTTCGGGAACCACGGTTTCGCCGCGATGGCTGAACAGCTGAACTACACCGGAAACGGCATCGGTGCCGTATAAGGCACTTTCCGCGCCGTGAACGATTTCGATCTTGTCGATGTTGTCGAGGGTGGAATTGGAAAGATTGATCAAGCCGCCGGGCTCGTTGAGCGGAGCGCCATCCACAAGAAACTTAGTGAAATTGGAATTTCCGCCATCGAGAAAGAACGTGGCGAGGCCGCCTTCGGGGCCGGTGCGTGCGATAGCGGCTCCCGGCACGGTGGCCAAGGCGTCAGTAAGCGTGACGAGTTGGCGGTGATTGATTTCCTCGCGAGTGACGAGATCGACGGGAGCAGGCGTCTGGCTCAGTTCCAGGGGTTGCGCGTTGGCGGTGACGACTACATTGTCGGAGAGTGGGGCAATGGTCAGCAGCACATCCAAGGTGCGGGATTCGTTTGGAGCAAGCTCGACAGTAAAATCGCGCGGCAGAAACGCGGAATGCGCGAAATGGACCTGGTAGCGGCCGGGCGGAAGGGACAACGAGTAAGTTCCTTCCGTGGTAGAGATGCCTTGATAAATCCGCGACGCGCTCCCTTCCAGCCGGGCATCGATATGGACCGATGCAATGGCGTAACCGGAGGAATCGGTGAGCTGGCCGGTAAGCCGGGCACGTATAGAGTTTTCCTGAGCTTGGGAGTAAAGACTTGAAGAAAGTAAGAGAAATACGAGAAAGGCGGAACCGCGAATCGTTGGTTTCATTTTGTCCTCCACTCCCGCACGCGTGGGAGCTTGAGGTTGGCCCGGGCTTGTTGCCTAGCACGGGCTGCGAACTTCGCCGGTCTCCTGGCTTGGCGGGGAGTGCGGCCCGAAATTGCGGGGCCTGTGCGGGGCCTTCCCGCGGCGCAGCCTGGTTTCCAATCTACCCGACTAGTCAATTCAGCTTAACCCTAACCGGTTCAACCAAGCGATTCGCCGCAGTGACCTGCGCAGTATGGTTCCGCCGTACAGTCGCGCGTCGGCGACGGCTTTTTGTTTCTTTGCGCTCGATTCAAATCGAGAGCGAAACAAGCGCAACCAAGGAGGTTGCCCGTCTTCCCGAGCACGAAGTTCGCGGTGATGGTGAGGGGCAAAAGCCCACTGGTGGTTACTAGATGCCGCGATAACGACGCGGCGCCTGGGTTAACGCAATAAAATTCACGACGTGGGCAACAAATTCACGCGCGGCCGTCCGTTCGAGCGTTGCTCGACAGTGAGCGCGGTGTGAAAGACCTGTTCGAGCAAATCGCGCTGGTAGACGCTGGCGGGCGAGCCGACGCGCAGGCTCTTGCCCTTTTGCAGCAGCACAACTTGGTCGGCGTATTCGGCGGCCAAGTTGAGTTCGTGAGTGACGACAACCACGGTGTAGCGATTCTCGGCGGCCAAACGGCGCAGGGTAACCAGCAGATTGACTTGTGCGCCGATGTCCAGATGCAACGTGGGCTCATCGAGCAGCAAGAGCAGCGGCTGCTGACAGAGAGCACGAGCGAGAATGACGCGTTGCCTCTCGCCACCGGAGATTTCGTTTATCCAACGGTCGCTGAGCTGGTCCGCGTCTACTTGCGCAAGAGCGTTGCGGGCGACGAGCAGATCGTCTTCGTTATCGAAGCGGAGCGTGCGGCCGTAGGAATGCCGGCCTTGCAGAACGAATTCCCAGGCGCGCACGGGAAATAAAAGAGGAGTTTCTTGCTGAACCATGGCGATGCGTTGCGCGCGGGCGCGCGGAGCCAGGGCGTGGGTGACAAAACCATCCAATAGAACGCGGCCGGAAAGCGGCACGAGTGCGCCGGCGATCAGTTGCAGGAGCGTGGATTTGCCGCTGGCGTTGGGACCGAGGATGGCGACGACTTCGCCGGGACGGGCCTGAAAACTGTTGGCTTCCAAAGTGAACAGCGGCGCTTGGGAAGTATTGGCGGAGTAGGCATAACTAACTTGCTCGATGCTGAGGCGAACGTCGCTATTATTACGCGGAGCCTCGCGCGGATCAGAGCGTGCGGGGGAAGCCTGCGCCGAACGGGTCACGCCATCCTCCGACGAAGAAGATAGATGAAGAGAGGAGCTCCGAAAAGAGCGGTCATGGCGCCCACGGGAAGCTCGGACGGGGCCACCACAGTGCGCGCGAGGGTGTCCGCAATCACCACCGCGATTGCGCCACCGAAGGCAGCCGTAGGGATCAGCGTGCGGTGGTCGGAACCGAAGAGCAAACGCATCACATGGGGAACTAGCAGCCCTACGTATCCGATAGCGCCGCTGACGGAAACAGCCAGGCCGGTTAGAATCGAGGCAGCGATATAAACAACGAGACGCACACGGCGAACGTCAACGCCAAGATGCATGGCTTCTTTTTCACCCGCAAGCAGCAAGTTCAGGTCCGCAGCTGTGGTGTAGATGGCGCCTGTGGCGAGCAGGAAACCTATGCTCAAAACCCAACGCAGACTGGATTGAAGGGAGCTGGAAAGATCGCCCATTAGCCAGAAAGCCATGCCGCGGAATTCGCGGCCACTGGTCAGCAAAAATATGATAACGGCTGACAGAAAGGATGAACTGATGATGCCAGCGAGAAGCAAGGTGGCGCTGTCGATTTGTCCTTCGCGACGGCCGAGGAAATAAACGGCGGCGATGGTTCCGGCGGCACCGAGGAAGGCGCCCAACGGGGTGAACAATACCGCAAGCCAAACCGGAAGCGCCAGATGCGATTCGAAAATCAAGGCAAGGATAGCGCCAAGCGCAGCACCCATGGACACGCCGAGAACGTAGGGGTCGGCGAGGGGGTTGCGGAGCAAAGCCTGGAAACTGGTTCCAGCAACGGACAGGGAAGCACCAACAACAATCGCGAGGAGAATGCGGGGAAAGCGGATTTCGTTCACGATCATGCCGTAGTCGCTAGAAAGGTGACTGGTCTGGCCGAGAAAAACGCTTATCAAGTCGCGGCCGAGACCATACAGAGAGACGGGGACGGCCCCCATCTTTACCGCGACGAGCACCACAGCGAAAAGGATCAACGCTAGGACGCTGCACTGCAGGAGTAGGCGCTGCAAGGTTAGCGGGCGCACGCGCACCTCTGCGGCAAAGGAAAGTCTAACGTGAATTGAGGCGGAACCGTTTGAGCCGGGGCTGTGCGGGGCGGCGTGGGACCTTGGCCATTTTCATCGTTCCGATCGCTTTTCGGCGATTCTACAAAGGCTTCGGGATGTAATTGTCGGGCAAGATCTTCGATCGCGGAGGTGATGCGGGGAGCGGGCCGATTGACGGCGTCGCTGATGACAGCGAAGCGGTGGCGTTTCACTGCGTCGAGTACTCGCCACCCGGGAAGATACGCGAGCGTGTCGGCGGTATGCGCGGCATTATTCGGGTGCGATTCAGCAAACACCAGGAATTCCGGCTGAAGGCGGACGACCTCTTCGAGATTGATTTGTGGCCAATTTTGCGAAGAGTCGATCACCGAAACAGCGCCGGCGTGTTGCAGAGCATCGGCGATAAAGGTCTGTTTACCAATGGAGATGAGAGGTTCGGTCCAGACTACGAACAGAACGCGGCGAGGCGACACCGAGTTAAGGCGGTCTTTGATCGTGGCGATACGGCGCTGCATATCTTTCCCGACGGCAGCTCCAGTTTCGGACGCGCCCAGTAGGTCCGCCAGGCGCTCGGTGGAGACGA
Source organism: Candidatus Acidiferrum sp. (assembly GCA_035309625.1). Lineage (GTDB taxonomy): Bacteria > Acidobacteriota > Terriglobia > Acidiferrales > UBA7541 > Acidiferrum. The sequence goes on along the minus strand of DATGEY010000071.1, from coordinate 14,151 downwards.
TGATGGCTTCCACCGTGTGGGGGTCCGTGGCATACGAAGGAATCCCCAGCGAATCCAGGGCGTTCACCGTTTCGAGACGGTTTAGCTTGGTGACAAGGACGAGATCAGGATGCAACGAAGCGATTGCTTCGAGACTAGGATTGATAACCCCGCCGACCTTGGGTTTCTGCCGCGCTTCGGGAGGAAAATCGCAATAATCTGTGTCGCCGACGAGCCGGTCCTGAAGACCGAGAGCATAAATGGTCTCCGTCAGGTTGGGCGCGAGGGAAACGATGCGGCGGATGGATAAGGGCAAGCGAATTGTGCGGCCCACTTCGTCAGTTACCTGGCGATAAGCGATGGAAGTTTGGGGCCGTGGGGCGGCGGTTTGCGAAGCGCCGGACGTGAGGGCGCAAAATAGTAAGAACACGACGGCGGCGGAGATAGGTATGAACTTCGAGTGAATGGACATTCGCAATTCAAATCCCCGTTTGCGAGAAGAACGCCCAACGAAAAAGCCCCATGCGAGTGGCTATGGGGCTCATAGACGGCGCCTCTTCTCGCGAAAAGCGCAATCCCCGCAGCACGGGAGGGTAGCCTGGCTTACGGCCTTTCAGCCGATCACAGTGGCGGGACCGCGGCCGATTCGCACGGCCTTCCCCGCTGCCCATGCCTGCAAAAATGAAATACGAGTGTATGCCGGGACCGCAAACGAGTCAATCGAGGAACAAGAGCGAGGAACAAGAGCGCGGCAAGATGTCTCCCGGCTAGGGGTCGGCTTTTTTGAGGGGTTCCGCTTGTCGGGGCGCCTAAAGGGCCGCAGCGACGGCTCAGCCGGCCCTTAGCGATTTTTCCAGTTGGGCTTGCGCTTTTCGATAAGAGCGCGCAGGCCCTCTTGGGAATCTTCGAGTTTATAAAGTTCGTTGAGGAAGATATTCATGGACTTCTTCAGACCATCGCGGAGGGAGAGACCCATGCCACCGAGGATAGCTTTTTTGGCCATGGCAAGAACGGGCCCGGAGTGCGAAGTGATGCGGGCAACAAGGTCATTCACGGTGGCGTCCAGCTTGGCCTCGGGTACGAGACGGGTGACGAGGCCAAGCTCGAGAGCACGCTCAGCGGTAACCGCTTCACCCGTCAAAATGATTTCGAGAGCGCGCTTGGGACCGACCAGGAATGGAAGGATGGTGGAGGCGAGCGGAGGAAATACGCCGATGGTGATTTCGGGCTGCGCGAAGCGGGCTTTAGGCGTAGCGATGACGAGATCACCGAAAGCTGCTAGTTCAGCACCCCCGCCGATGGCCGGGCCGTTCACCACACAGAGAACCGGCTTGCTGACTTCCAACATTCCGGCAAAGACAGCGTGAAACGCGTCCAGCATCTGATACACCCGTTGGGTGGTGTACTCACCGATGTCCACTCCGCCGCTAAAAACCTTGCAAGCGGAATCAATGGCGATCAGCTTGACGTCGTCGCGCTCCACGGCAAAGCCGATACCGTCGGCGATTTCGCGAAGCATGGCTTCATTGAGAAGATTATGATCGGGGCGATCGAGGGTGAGCCGGGCAACGCTATCTTGAATCCGAAATTTTACGAACTCAAACTGTTCCGGATTGCGGCGTACGATTCCTGTTGTGAATTCTTCGGCGCTAACCGTTTCCACCATACACGGCCTCCCCGGAAACCTCGCCAAGGCGCGTAGCAAGTTGCATTGGCTTTAAAATTTGATGCTAGCACAAGCCTGGCAAATTGTTTTTGCGGGGAGGAGGCGGCGTGCGCAATCAGTTGGCGTATGTGATTGACTCGACACGACGACTGCGGGACATGCCGTGAAGTGTGACAACATCAAGGCACGGGAAAATGGCTGATATTCGAACAGATGCAGCTTTTGCGGTTCGGCTGGCTGACGCGGTGGACGCGGAGGGATTTCCCCCGGAACGGGCATGGACGCTGGCTCCGCCCGTTTGCTTTAACGCGGACTGGCAGGGAAAGAATGCAGATCGCGGACGGGAAACCCGAGTGCGGTTACTGTGGAACGCGGAGTTCCTTTTTTTGCGATTCGACGCGAGGTACCGAAGCATCCACGTCTTTGCGGACGGAGAGGCGTCAGGAAGACGCGACGGGCTTTGGAATCGCGACGTATGCGAAGTGTTTCTGCAACCGAGGGGCTCCCATGCGAACTATTACAAGGAAATTGAAATTGCTCCGAACGGATTATGGGTCGATCTGGAAATTGGTCCCGACGAAAAACGCAGTTTGCGCAGTGGATTGCGCCGGAGAGTGAACATTAATGAGCCGACGAAGGAGTGGCACGCGGCGCTAGCCGTGCCGATGAAAAGCTTGATCGCACGGTTCGAGATGCCGGCGGTGTGGCGAGTGAACTTCTTTCGGGTGGAAGGCGAGGCGGAGCCGCGTTTTTATTCGGCTTGGCGGGCGACGAATACGGCGACGCCAAACTTTCATGTACCGGAAGCATTCGGCGCGCTGGTGTTCACCGACGCAGCCAGCAAAATCGGGGGCTAGCGAAGGATTCTGTTTTTCCTTATGCTTGCGGCGTGACGCCAGCGCAGCGACTCCGATTGTTTAAACTTTTTAATATCGTCATTTTGGTAAGCCGTGTTGCAACAGGTTCTCTTGCCGCCTCGCCTCCGCAGATTGCAAACGCTGCCGACAACTCTCCCATAATAACCAAGGTCGAGCCGCCGAATTGGTGGCTGCGGCTGACGCCGGAACTCATGGTATTGCTAAGCGGGCGGCACCTGCAGGCGACAGGCGTTATGTGCAATCTTCCGGGCCTGGTGGTGGAACGTACCGAAGCAACGGCCGGAGGGAATTATCTTTTTATGTGGCTGAAATTGGGGGCGGAATTGAGATCGGGGACGGCTGTTTGCCGAATCAGTACGACTACAGGCGACACTTCGTTCGAACTACCGCTGGCCGCGCGGGAACAGACAATTCACAAGTTTCAGGGACTCACGCCGGCGGACGTGATGTATCTGATCATGCCGGATCGTTTTGCAAATGGCGATCCCGCGAACGACGAGCCGGCGGAGGCGCGGGGGTCGCATGACCGCACGAAGGCACGGGCTTATCATGGCGGAGATCTGCGGGGGATTCGCGAACGCCTGGATTATTTGAAGGATTTAGGGATTACGACATTGTGGCTGACGCCGATTGTCAAGAATGGCGCGACCGAGGATTACCACGGATACGGTGCGGTGGACCTCTATGCCGTCGAGCCTCACCTGGGAAGTTTGCGGGAGTATCAAGAGCTGGCAGCGGCTGCACACCAGAAGCATATGAAAATTGTCTTCGATATTGTGCCGAACCATGTGGGGCCGAAACACCCTTGGGCTGCGCACCCGCCGTTGCCGGATTGGTTTCACGGAACGGCGGAGCATCATGGAAACGCGTCGGCAGCGGAGAGCGGTACATTTTACGGCGAAGGGGAAAAGCAGGGGCATGATTTGTTCGAAGCGCTTGCGGACCCTCACGCGCCGGCACGACTTTGGCGCAATCTGACGGAGGGCTGGTTCGCGAATCTTCTTCCGGACTTGAACACGGAGAACCAGGAGGTCGCGCAGTATCTGTTGCAAAACGCAGTCTGGTGGACGGAGTCATCGGGGCTGGATGGATTTCGGGTGGATACGTTTCCGTATATCCCACGTCAATTTTGGGCGCGATGGCACGCGGGGCTGCGAAGGATCTATCCGCAATTGACGACCGTCGGAGAAGTGTTCCATCCCGATCCCACTGTCACTTCGTTCTTTGCAGGGGGACAGAAGCGGTATGACGGGATCGATACAGGGGTGAGCACGGTCTTCGACTATCCGATGTATTTCGTTCTTAGAGATGTGTTGCTGAACGGCGCGCCAGCGGGCCGAATTGCGGACGTGCTAAGACATGATGCGCTGTATTCACGGCCAGACGAACTGGTGGAGTTTTTTGGCAATCACGATGTGGATCGCTTTGCGAGCGAAAAGGGCAGTTCCGAAGCGAAATTGAAATTGGCATTTGCACTGACACTGACGTTACGTGGGATTCCGCAGCTTTACTACGGCGATGAAATTGGCATGGCGGGAGGCGGCGATCCGGATAATCGGAGGGATTTCCCTGGGGGCTGGAGCGAAGACGCGAAGAGCGCGTTTACGGAGGCCGGACGGACACGCGAACAGGAGGAGGTCTTTGCTTATGTTCAGACACTGCTGCGCTTACGGCGGGAGCATGCGGCGTTGAGTGGAGGGCATTTGTGGCAGCTTTTTTCGGACGAGACTTCTTATGTATTTCTGCGAGAAACGGAAGACGAGCGAGTTTTGGTGGTTTTCCAGAATTCGCAGCGACCGGGAGAATTGCGCTTCAGTCTGGCAGATACGCCTGCAGAAAATGGAACGCGGCTCACGCGACTGTTTGGAGCAGCGAACGCGGAGATTAGCGGTAAAGAAATGCACATCCACGCGGCTGCGGGCTCGATTGCAATCTTTTCTTTGAACTAAACATTAAAATGTCAATTGCACCGTCCAGTTTTGCGAAGCTTCAGGCACGCTGAAAACGACGGCATGTTCAGCGCCCTCGTAGCGCCATTCCTGAGTTACGCGATCACCGATGCGAACCTCTGTTGGCCGAGCATTTACTCCGAAGACCGTTACTTCGACGCTGTGCCACCACGGTCGATACGATCCGTTCTCCGTTGAGGATGTAATGGAGGTCGATGCAAGAGAAGCCTTGCAGGAATAGTTCACCCGCAGCAGTTCCCCCCTCTGATATGCGAAGCTGTGGCCATCGTCTTCATATAGCGAACCCCGGCAATTCTCGCCAAGATAGACGCGCAGTTGCAAAGGTCCGCCGGGTTTTTCGCCGGTGTTCTGCACTAACGGCTGGGTCGGTAGAATGGCGCCGGCGCGAACGAACAGCGGCATTTCGTCGAGGGCGGGATGCAGGGTAAGTTTGTTCTTGCTGCTTAGTTGTTGCGAGGTCCAATAGTCGTACCAGTCGCCGGGTGGGAGCTGGACTTCTTCGGCGTCGACCATCTCGGTGGTGACCGGAGCGACAAACAAATCGCTGCCAAAGAGAAAGTCGCGATTATTGTCATAGAAATCTTCGGCCTGCGGGTAGTCGAGGAATACCGGGCGCATGAAGGGCAGTCCTGTACGGGAACTTTCTTCGACAACAGTGTAAATGTAGGGAAGAAGTTTATAGCGCAGCTCGACATAGCGGCGGCGAATGGCTTCATGTTGCGGGCCATGGACCCAGGGCTCCTGATCCAAGGTACCCTTGGCGGTGTGATCCCGGTAGATGGGATTTAGGGCACCTACTTCGAACCAGCGGGTCAGGAGGTCGGGTGGAGGCGAGCCAGCAAAACCGCCGATGTCGTCGCCGGCAATAGAGTAACCGCAAAGGCCGAGGCTGAGGAGCATCGGCGTGCTCATGTTTAGGTGATTCCAGGTGCTGCTGTTGTCGCCGGTCCAGGTGGCGGCATAACGCTGGGTGCCGGAATACGCGGCACGAGTGAGAACGAAAGGACGCTCGTCATTTTTCAATTTGCGCAGGCCGTCATAGGTGGCGCGAACGTTTTCCATTCCAAATACGTTGTGGATGGCGCGCTGATCGAGCGCGGTGCCATCATCAAGGCGATCGACAACGTCGAGCGGCATGGTTTTATCAGCGCGCAAAAAGAGCGCCGGCTCGTTCATGTCGTTCCAAAAGCCGGCGACGCCCATGCCAACGAGATCCTTGTAGAGGGTGCCCCACCAATCGCGGACACGGGTCAGCGTGAAGTCGGGAAAAACGCTCTCGCCGGGCCAGACGGTACCGATGAAAGTTGAGCCGTCGGCATTCTTGACGAACATATCTTTGGCGATTCCTGAATCATAGGGTGCGTAATTGTGGTCGGGGTCTTTTTTGATATGCAGGTCGGTGATGGCGACGACTCGGAAACCTTGCGAGCGCAGGTCGGAAACCATCTGTTCGAAATGCGGAAACAGTTCGCGATTGATGGTGAACGGGGCGTTGCCCTGCTGATAGTCGATGTCCAAATAGATGACGTCGGCGGGAATTTGTTTTTGGCGGAGGGTGGTGGCGATTTCGCGGACGCGAGCTTCGGGATAATAGCTATAGCGGCTTTGCTGATAGCCAAGGCTCCAGAGGGGCGGGAGTGGCGAGCGGCCGACGAGTGCGGTGTATTGCTGGACGACATCTTTAGGAGTTGGGCCGGCGAGGAAATAGTAGTTGATCTCGCCGCCTTCGGCGCCGAAGGAAAAGTAATCGGGCGATTCTTTTCCGAAGTCGAAGCTGCTGCGGTAGGTGTTGTCGAAGAATAGGCCCCAGGCGATGCCTTTGCGGAGGCCCATGAAAAAAGGGATGGCCTTGTACATCGGATCAGTGGACTCGCCCCAGCCGAAAACGTCGGAATTCCACATCGTGAACGCGCGATTGCGGCGATTCATGGGACCGGTTTTGTCTCCCAGGCCGTAATAGTTTTCATCGGCGGGCATTTTTTTCCACACATAGACGCGGGAGCCGTCAAAAGCCATGGGGAGGGCGGGCTCGTCGGCGAGAAGAACTTTGCCGGCAGTATCGGCAAAGCGAATGAGCAACGGAGATTTCTGGACAATGACGGTGGTACTGCCGGCGGTCATCTTCAGGTCGTCTCTGGTTTCCGTGATGCTGAGTGCGGGCGGCTGCGGAGCAGCGATTACGGCCCAGGAGAAGTCCCTGGCAAAGCTGCCTTGCGGGGCGACACGCACTCGAACAATCGAGTCATTGAATGCCGTAATGCGCACTTTAGCGCGGCCGGAGGTCAACTCGACGCCATCTCTAACCTTTTCAATGCGATTCACGTCGCCCAGGTGTTGCCAGCCTTGTGCCGAGGCAGTGACAGTTGAAGATGCGAGCGCGATTAGAATCAGAGCGGAGCGTCTGGCAGAAACGTACATGGACCATCTCCCCCGTGGTCAATCCGAGACGGTGGTGCGTAACGGAAGGAAACCACGTGTAGCAAAATGAGCGCTGTTAAGCGGCTAACCACGACTCGAACAACGCGGAAGCCTTGGCACCCTCAATCCGGCGGCGCACTGCGTCCATAGCACGGCAACGCACGACGGTTGTGCCATAAAAGCCGAGCCAGTAGGGGACGTGCAGTTCGAGAGGCTCTAATGCGATTTGCAAATTCAAGTCGCGAACCTTAAAGAAGCCTTGCTGAAAAATGACGCGCAAGACTTTTTGGTGAAGCAGGGACTCGGCAGATGAATGTAGCAGCGAAGGCGCGATGCGGTTTCGGGTGTGAATGCCCACCAGATCCTGAGAATCAGGTACGCGCGGGAAGGTGAAGAGGTCCAGAGAGCCGTTGACCGCGTCGATGGCGAAAAGGCTGGAGTGCGCGGTACGGCCCATACTATACCGCACCCGGAAGAGCCAGTAAGGGACGTAGACATCGGCGATTCGACGCAGTGGGCCGCCACGCACCTTCCAGTACAACGTCGACGGGCGCGAGTTGGAAAACACTCGCAACGCTTCCTGCTGGGTGACATTTGGCTTCAGCGTCTGGATGTACGTTGTGCCCATGAAACTTTCTTACCGATACTCCTTACCGGAAATAAACCCACAGGCTGATGACGGTGGCGAGCAGTAGGAGACTGAAAATGACGTTGATGCGGTGCTCGCCGGGCGTTTCCTGAGCGGGCTTGCGCACCGAGGTGCCCACCGGAACGGCTTCCATCCTTTCGTCAACGGTGGCAAAGGTCAGGCCGGCTAGGCGCTTGCGGTCGGGCGCGGGTGTTATCAGGCTGATGGCAATGAGCACCACGGAACAGACTACGAACATGAAAATCGCGTAGTGCAGAAAATTCATATCGATCAGCCAGCGGATGGTAGAGGACTGGAAGTGGTTACCACTGGCGCGGTCGACGAGTTCAAGGATGAAGCGCGTGGCACCCAGAACAAAGCCGGTGAGCAGCGAAGTGATCGCTCCCGCACCGTTGAGCCTGGGCCACAGAATTCCGAGGATGAAGCAAGCGGAGATCGGAGGGCTGATATAGGCCTGGACACTTTGCAAATAGATATAGAGTTGGCTGCTGATGTAGCCGATGAAGGGAACCCACAGGAGTCCCAGTATGACCATGACGCCTGTAGCGACCCGGCCGAAATTGACGAGTTGCTGCTCGGAGGCCTGCGGTCGAATCTTTTTGTAAAAATCGAGTGTGACCAATGTGGAAGCGGAATTGAAGACCGAGCTCATGGCGCCCATCACCGCGGCGAGCAGCGCGGCCATCACCAACCCAACGAGCCCGACAGGAAGGAGATTAAGAACCAGGGTTGGATAAGCGAAGTCCGGCTTCCTGACTTGGTCCGGGAAGAGGGCGAAAGCGATGATGCCGGGAAGCACCAGCATGAAGACCGGGAGGATTTTCAGAAAGCCGGCGAAGATGGTTCCCGCCTTGGCGTGACCTTCGTCGCGCGCAGAGAGCACGCGCTGCACGATTACTTGGTCAGTGCACCAATACCAAATGCCGAGAATGGGGGCACCGAAAAAGATGCCGGTCCATGGAAAGTTCGGGTCGGACGTGGGCTTGATCATGTGGAAATAGTCAGGAGGGACCATGGTGCGCAGATGCGCAAGGCCGCCGACGCGTCCGAGGCCGATGATCGTGAGTGCCACGGCACCAGTGATCAGGATTAGAGTCTGCACGGTGTCGGTATAAATCACGGCGGCCAAACCGCCGGCGACGGTGTAAATGCCGGTGGCGATGACCAAGACAACCGCGGTTTTCCAAAGGGACCAGCCGGCGACGCGTTCGAGGACCACGCTGGCGGCGTAAAGCTGCACAGAAATTTTGGTGAAGATGTAGGCGATGATGGATATGCCCGCCAGATACACTGCGGACTGGCGGTTGAAGCGCCTCTCCAGGAATTCGGGCATGGTGAAGACGTTGCTGCGTAAGTAGAACGGGACGAAGACCCAGCCGAGGATCAGCAGGATAAGGCAGGCCAGCCACTCAAAGTGGCCGACCGCCAGGCCGGACGATGCACCGGTGCCGGACAAGCCGATAAAGTGTTCGGTGGAAATGTTGGAAACAAAGAGGGATGCGCCGATGAAGAACCAGCCAATATCGCGACCGGCTAAGAAATAATCCTCGGAGGTGCGCTCCTTGCGTGCGAAGTACATGCCGATGCCAAATACGATGGCGAAATAGATCCCGATAATGACCAGGTCTACCGTGGCCAGGTTGCGGTGGGCTACCGCTACCTCCGACGCATATAGCATCTACGCCTCCCGAAAATCCAGCCGCCCAGCTTTCCCGTAGGCCGAGCCTTGATGAGCCAGTTACATGGCACGAGCGAATAAGTTCGTTGCATTCCTGCGAAACGCAGCCGCGCGAAGTCTATACCACTGAAGCTGGGGGCTCAATGGGCAGAAGCTGAAACAGATCCCACCCGGAGGCGTTTAAGCGGACTGCCCGCGCAGGTAATTACCTTTGATCGGTCGCAGCGGGTAGGCCATTATTCCATATGCCGATTCTTTCCATTCAAGGCGTCAGCAAAGATTACTTGACCGACGAGCAACCGGTCAGGGCGCTCAATAATGTGTCGTTGGAGATTTCGCGGGGTGAGTTTGTCGCATTGGTGGGGCGCAGTGGCTGTGGGAAATCGACCCTGCTTAGCTTGGCAGGCGCCATGGACTTTCCGACCTCGGGCACGGTGCAAGTAAACGGCGTAGCTACTGCGTCGCTGCAGGACGACGCGCTGGCCCGGCTTCGCCGTGAGAAAATCGGGTTTGTGTTTCAATCGTTTCAACTGATTCACACGCTGACTGTATTTGAGAACGTCGAACTTCCGCTGCTGCTCGCAGGAAAGCGGAATGCGCGACAGACCGCGACGGAGAGACTCGCGTGGGTGGAGCTGGATGGATTTGGCTTGCGCTACCCGCACCAGCTTTCCGGCGGGCAAATGCAGCGTGTGGCCATAGCGAGAGCCCTGGTGCAAAGTCCGGCGGTGCTATTGGCGGATGAGCCCACCGGCAATCTCGACTCCACCACCGGAAATGTGATTCTCGGCCTTCTCCAACGACTCACGCGCCAGGAAAACACCGCAACCATCATGGCTACCCACAACGCCGAGGCTGCAATCCTGGCTGATGTTCTGGTACGGATGCGGGACGGCCAGATCACAGAAGTGACCCGACGCTAGGCATGCAACGGACGATTCTTTTCTACCAGTTGATACTCCGGCCGTTGCTTCGGGAGCCGGTACGTACGGTTCTGACGATTCTAGCCATCGCATTGGGTGTTGCTATGGTGCTAGCCATCGACCTGGCCGGAACGGCTGCAGCAGGCTCGTTCCAATCATCCGTGGAAACACTGGCCGGAAAGAATGACCTGGAAGTAGTGACCGCGGGAGGTGTGCCCGAAAACCTGGTGGGCTCGCTCGAAGGTTTGCCATATCCGCTGAAAATCGCGCCACGCATTGAGGATTATGCGGTAGTGGTGGAAACCAAGCAGACGCTCCCTCTTCTCGGGCTGGATCTCGTGGCGGAAGCTGGGCGGGGTGCCGGATCGATCGGGTTAGGCGACGAAGCCGATACCTGGAAATATCTCACTTCGAAAGAAAGCATCTGGCTAGGAGAAAGCTTGGGTAGGAAGAGCGGCGAAACTATAACGCTGCTTATCAATGATCAGACCGGGACCTATACGGTGCGGGGTATTTTCCCAGACTTGCATGGGAGTGCGGCGGCAATCGTGATGGATATTTCTGCCGCGCAATCTGCACTCAAGCGTTTCGGCCGCATTGATCGGGTCTTGATCCAAACTCCGTCGTATCCCGGCCTGGAAGAGTGGCAGCAAAGGATTCGCACGGCGCTTCCTGACGGCGTGCAGGTGCGCGCAGCGGGAGCGGGAACGAACGAAAATCGCCGCATGCTCGCGGCGTTTCGCTGGAATCTGAGACTACTGAGCTATATCGCATTGGTTGTGGGCGCGTTTTTGATTTACAACACCATTTCGGTTTCGGTGGTGCGTCGGCGCACGGAAATTGGGATTGTGCGGGCATTGGGGGCTAGCCAATCTTTGGTCCTCGCGGCGTTTGTGGGAGAAGCCGCCTGCCTTGGTGTCCTTGGCGCACTAGTGGGAATGCCATTGGGGCGGTTTTTGGCGGGCGGGGCCGTGCAGCTAATGGGCGCGACCGTCGAAGCATTGTACGTTACCAGCCGACCTGGGGCTATCGCGCTGACCTCGACCCCGACGTTATTGGCCTTCTTCCTAGGCGTCGGAGTCGCGGTTGCATCAGCCTACTCTCCTGCGCGGGAAGCTTCTCTGGTGCCCCCGATTGAGGCCATGGCTCACGGAAGGCGGGAGTACGGAACGCGCGTGAATAAAGCACGCGACCTTTGGATTGCTCTCGCCGTGGGACTGGCTGCGATGGCGGCGTCGTTCGCGCCTGCACTGGTTGGCAAGCCGCTGTTAGGCTATTTCGCCATTCTATTGCTGATCTGCGCGTCGGCATTTGCGATGCCGGCCTTGGTCGATCTGGTCACTGGGATTGCATCGCGGTTGTTGAAGCAAGTCCTGGGTGTGGAGGCGGTCCTTGCATCGCGCAGTCTGTCTTCCTCGCTACGAAGGACTTCCGTGCTGGTTGGCGCTCTTTCCACTGCAATTGCCATGATGACCGCAGTGGGCATCATGGTCGGAAGTTTTCGTGAAACGGTGTTGCTTTGGATGAATGACCAGCTTCCCGCGGACTTGTATCTTCGGCCGGCGGGAAGTCCGGCGGCGGATCGCCATCCGACGATCGCGGTCGAACTTACGGACAAGATCGCGCGGCTGCCGGGTGTGGCGGCGATCGACCGGCTCCGCGAGTATGAGATCAGCTATGAGGACATGCCGGCAGGCCTTGGCTCCGTCGAGCTAAATATTTTGCGCTCCTATCACAACGCGGACTTCTTATCCGGCCGCAAAACCAACGAGGTATTGACTGAGCTACGCGATTCCAATGGCGTTCTGGTGAGCGAGCCGTTCGCCAACAAGCATCGTGTGAAGGCCGGCGATTACATTACGCTGTCGCTTGGCGAGCGCCGCGCTGCATTTCCGGTCGTCGATGTTTACTACGATTATTCCAGCGAGCGAGGAAGCGTTCTGATAGACCGCGACCTTCTGTTGCGCTATTTGCCGGACCCCGCCGTATCCAATCTGGCCATTTACCTGGCCCCTACTGCGTCCGTGGAGGAGGTCCGCGCGGAAATCGAAAATGCGGTCGCCGGGCACCAAGTACTGATATTCACCAACCGCGACCTACGCGGCGAAGCACTACGCATTTTTGATCGTACTTTCGCCATTACGTATGCCTTGGAGGCCATCGCGGTTCTTATCGCGGTCATGGGCATTGCGGGCGCATTGTTGGCTTTGGTCATCGATCGGCGCCGGGAATTGGGGCTACTGCGCTTTCTGGGCGCTGCGAGCGGCCAAATTCGAAAGCTTATTCTCATTGAAGCAGGGTTGATTGGCATGCTCGCCAATCTTGCCGGCGTCGGGCTGGGCTTCGCCCTTTCGCTGATCCTCATTTATGTCATTAACAAGCAGTCATTTGGCTGGACCATTCGATTTCATTGGCCGGTAGCGATGCCGCTGGGCGCTCTAACCATGGTGTACGCGGCGACCGTATTGGCCGGACTGTATCCTGCACGCATTGCGGTCAGATTGAATCCGGTCGAGGTGGCCCATGAGGAGTAAGCTAGGGTGTACCGGCGTGGTTATCTTCTTCGCGGTCGTGACCAGCGCGCAATACAGAGACGCGCTTCCCGGTTATCGCTATCAATTTCCGCGGGATCATTTCAATCACCCGGATTTCCAGACGGAATGGTGGTACTACACCGGCAATGTCAAATCGGCGGCCGGCCGTCGCTTTGGTTTTGAGTTAACGTTTTTTCGGCAGGTTATCGATCGTCGGTCCCCCGATACAGGCCCCTGGGATGTGCGCGATCTTTACCTTGCTAACCTGGCACTGAGTGATCTGGACGGCCGAACATTCCTTCACGCGGAGCGAACGAATCGCGCTGGTCCTGGCATCGCCGGGGCAAACATAGCGGAAGATCGAATCTGGAACGGCAATTGGGAGGTACGATGGCAGGGTGCGGAGCAGGTCCTGCAGGCCACAGACGAGCGCTTTGCCTTGCGTCTTACTATGCAATCCGCCAAGCCGCCCGTCATTCAAGGGCAAAATGGAGTCAGCCAAAAAGGAAAAAGCCGCGGGCGGGCGTCGCATTACATTTCTTTAACGCGACTCGACATCAAGGGCGCTGTTCAGCTGGCTGGCACTACCTTTGAGGTGACCGGAACCGCGTGGATGGACCATGAATTCTTCACGCACCAGCTTGACGACTATCAGGTGGGATGGGACTGGATGAGCGTCCAGCTGCAAGACAACACCGAACTGATGCTGTATCACATTCGCCGCAAGGACGGTTCCATAGACCCCTACTCTGCGGGAACCTTTGTGGACGCTAGTGGCAGTAGCACGCACTTGCGCCGAGACGAATTCAATCTAGAGCCGGCCGGTGCCACCTGGACGAGTCCGGACCACGCAGTCTATCCGATACGATGGAAAATCTCCGTGCCTAGGCTCGGCATCAAGCTGGAATGCTCCACCTTACTGCCTTCGCAAGAGGTTACTTCCGCGTCCGGAGTTCTGCCGGCCTACTGGGAAGGCGCCATCATCCTGGCCGGAACCAAGGGCGCATTGTCGCTTGGCGGAGTCGGGTATCTGGAAATGACCGGATATGATCGTCCGATGGTGGCGTTGCGCTAAAAGTGCACGAAAAAAATAAGGGCTGAAGCGCGTCGCCCCAGCCCTAAAATTCGCTTGCGATGTGTTTGGCTATCGGCCGGCGCTACGGATTTTCTCACGGGTGGTCGTCTCGTCGGTATCATAGGTCCGCGAAAAATCATCCACCTGCCGTTCCGCCTCGTCCTTCGCGATTCCGTAACGCTCCTGAATCTTGCCCACAAGTTGATCGCGTTTCCCGCTGACCAACTGCAGGTCATCGTCTGTGAGCTTGCCCCACTTCTCCTTCATCTTTCCAGAAGCCTGCTTCCACTTTCCCTCGATTTGATCCCAGTTCATGGAAACCTCCTATTCGGTGTCCACGATGAGTAGACCGCAACCAAAGCAGGCAGGGAATAGGGCATA
>DATGEY010000070.1:0-2772 GCA_035309625.1 Candidatus Acidiferrum sp. | reverse complement strand
TAGCGCTCATAAATGGCCCGCAGATACTCCCATCTCCCTTTGTTCCCCAACCGATCCTCCCCAATTCTCTGTTTTGGTTGGGTTACATCTTAAATGGCGCGACGTTGTCCCCTTCGGTTACATTTTAGACGGCGCGATACGCGATCTTGCTTGCACCACCTTTCCGCGTTATCCTTAGAATAGAGGAATCGATGTTTTCCTCTTTTTATTAGCTGACCCCGCATATCTCGCAATCCTGCGAGCAATTCCGCTTTTCACCAGTCACCAATCACAAGACACTAGTCACGCCTCAATACTAGGCGTCGCATTCAAAAGGAAACACCAATGGCCGTTATCACACTCTCTGAAAAACTAGACCAACTCGGTGCCCGCTATGACGACCTCACGAATCAGCTCTCCACCCAGGAACTCGTCTCCGACTCTTCGCGCTTCCAAAAAGTCGCCAAGCAGCACGCCGAGCTAGCTGAAATCGTAGCCAGGCACCGCGAATACAAGCAAATTGAAAAAGATCTCGCCGGCGCTCACCAGATGTTCCTCGAAGCCGACGATCAGGAAATGAAGCAGCTCGCCCACGAGGAGGAAAAACAACTCACCGCCCGCAAGGAAACCGTGGAGCGCGAGCTGAAACTCCTCCTCCTGCCCAAAGATCCCAACGACGAAAAGAGCGTCATTGTCGAAATTCGCGCCGGCACCGGCGGCGACGAAGCGGGCATCTTCGCCGGCGACCTTTACCGCATGTACTCACGCTTTGCCGAAACGCAGGGCTGGAAAGTCGAAGTCCTGGAAAGCTCTCCATCCTCGCAAGGCGGCGTGAAAGAAATCGTCGCGGCGATTCAGGGAAACAAGGTTTATTCCAAGCTGAAATACGAAAGCGGCGTCCACCGCGTCCAGCGCGTCCCCGCCACCGAGCAGCAGGGCCGCATTCACACCTCTGCCGCCACCGTAGCCGTGCTCCCGGAAGCCGACGACATCGACATCAAAATCGAAGCCAAGGATCTTCGCATCGACACCTTCTGCTCTTCCGGCCCCGGCGGACAGTCCGTGAACACCACCTACTCCGCCGTGCGCATCACACACATTCCCAGCGGCCTGGTCGTCTCCCAGCAAGACGAAAAATCGCAAATCAAAAATCGCGCCAAAGCCATGCGCGTCCTTCGCGCTCGCCTCTACGAACAAGAAATGGAAAAGCAGCAATCCGCTCTGGCCGCCGAGCGTCGCGGGCAAATCAAATCCGGCGACCGCTCCGAAAAAATCCGCACCTACAACTATCCGCAAAACCGCGTAACCGACCACCGCATCGGCCTGACCCTGCACCAACTAACCGAAGTGATGGACGGCAAACTAAACGCCATGGTCGACGCCCTGGTCTCCCACTACGAAGCCGAGCGCCTGGAACAAGAGCTAGCCCAAACATGAAGCTCAGCCCAATGGACAGTTATTTTTTGGCCATTTCTGGGGGGCCCCTGTTGTAGCGCTGGCATCTTGCCGGCGCGCCGAAGCCCGGAGGGCTGCCGAAGAATTTAGCCCAGCACGTAAGTGCTGGGTGGCAACTAAATCCCTGAGCCCCGGAGGGGCGACGAAGAAATAGGTGACAGTCAATTTTCCCTGCCCTCCTTAAGACTTCATATGGATATCCGCAGCGCACTGAGAAACGGTATAGCCCACCTCCGGGAAGCCAATGTTCCCTCCTTCACGCTAGCCGCCGAACTCCTACTCCTTCACGTTCTAGGCCGCAATCGCACCTGGCTCTACGCGCATCCGGAAGAAATAGTCCCCGACGCCGACGCGAAACGTTTTGGCGATCTAGTCGCCCGCCGCATCGCTGGCGAGCCCACCCAGCATCTGACCGGCAAACAAGAATTCTGGGGCCTCGAATTTGAAGTCACCCTCGACGTCCTAATCCCCCGCCCCGAAACCGAGCACCTGATCGAAGTGGCCCTGGATCGCCTGGCCCTCCGCGAACTCCGCGCTGGCCGCCCGCTAAAATCCGACGGCGCCGGCCTGCAAATCGCGGACATAGGCACCGGCTCCGGCTGCATCGCCATAGCCCTGGCCAAAGAACTTCCGGCCGCCAGGTTCGTGGCCACCGACATTTCATCAACCGCCCTGGCGGTAGCCAAGCGCAACGCCCGGCGTCACTCCGTCTTCGACCGAATCGATTTCCGCGAAGCAAACCTCTTGTCCCCGGTAGGGGCGCAACATGTTGCGCCCCTACTATGCAAGATCCCAAACAACGCGCCTGCACCGGTCTTGCACGGGTCACGAATCACGCGTCACGAATTACGTTCCTTTAACCTGATTGCCAGTAACCCTCCCTACATCGGCCGCCGCGAAGCCGCGACCCTCCCCCGCGAAGTCCGCGACCATGAACCCCACACCGCCCTCTTCGGCGGCGAAGAGGGCTACGAACTCTACGCCGAACTAATCACACAATCCGCCGCACACTTGAAAGCCGGTGGCATTCTTGTTCTCGAGCTAGGCCACAACAGTCTCCCCGTAGTCCAACCTCTCCTGGACGCCAAAGACTGGACCAACATCGGCATAACCAACGACTTAGCTGGCATCCCGCGCGTCCTCGCCGCCGAACGACTGTAACGCTGAGCAAGTCAGATGGCGAAGAAAAAGCGAACAGCGTAGGCTAGGGGCATGCCGGAACTGGCCCGCTTTCGCGCTATCCGTGGCCCGGTCGATGAACTGACTTTGCCGGGCGTCGCGTCCATCCTGCATGTCGACATGGACGCGTTTTTTGTCTCCGTCGAATTGCTGGAGCGA
>DATGEY010000069.1:0-49534 GCA_035309625.1 Candidatus Acidiferrum sp. | reverse complement strand
CTTTTGTAATCGCCCGCGCCTCGCCCCCCTCCATCGACATCAAATAAATCTGCTGCTGCTCCTCCTCACGATTGGACAGAAATGCCAACTGACTGCCACCAGTCGCGAGCCGGTCGGCCGAAGCAGGCGAAACCGCAGCCTCCGGCGACCAGCGCGGCGAGGACTCCGACTTCCCCGAAAAAGTAAACTGCCGCGCCACCCCGCTAGCCTTGTCATACACCCAAATATGCCGCAACCGCCCGGTCCCCTTAGCCGGCTCCGTAACCACAAAAGCCAACCGCCCCCCACTTGCCCTGGACGAAACCCAAGGGTCCCCCGAGAACTGCAAATCCCCCACCGCCCGCAAATTCAGCGCCGCCTCCACCGTAAGCATCTTGCCGTCATCAGCCTTCAACGTGCTCTGCCCAAAGACTCCCAATCGGGCCGCCAGGAAAATCAAAGTCACCGCGCTTCCCCCTACCACAACTCCGCTCACCCTGCGCATCAGTTCGCTCCTCAACAGACTCCGACCGCCACTCTATGTGCCAGCCCCAACAGAGTCAACGTAGGGGCGAAGCATTGCAAAGCATTGCTGAACAACATCTCGGCAAGATCACGAACTATCGGCAAACTATACTTCACACTTCGGCGCCTTCCGGCGTTCAAGAGAACCTTACCTTGTTTCTTTCCCTCTCTGCGCCTCCGTGCCTCAGCGGCCTCTTTGTTTTTCCTTCTGTTTGTTTTCCCCCAGGCCTCAGATACAATCGTCGTTTCTTTTGCGCTGAAAAAAAGCCACTAGCAACTAAAAACTAGTAACTAACAACCGCCTCCATGACCGAAATCCGCCTCCACAACACCCTTTCCAATGAACTCGAGACCTTCGTCCCCCAAAAATCCGGCGAAGTCACCATGTACACCTGCGGCCCCACCGTCTACGACTTCGCTCACATCGGCAACTACCGCACTTTCGTCTTCCAGGACATCCTCCGCCGCTTCCTGAGACTCCGTGGTTACCGCCTCACGCACGTAATGAACCTCACCGACGTCGATGACCGCATCATCGCCAACGCCGCCGCAAAAAACGTCAGCATCCGCGACTACACCGAAAAATTCGCCCAAGCCTTCTTCGACGATTGCAAAACCCTCAGCATCGAATCCCCCGAGCACTGGGTCCGAGCCACAGACAACATCGACGCCATGGTCCAGCTAATCCAGCGCCTCCAGCAAAAATCCTTCACCTACCCCAGCGAAGGCTCCATCTACTACCGCATCGCCAAATTTCCCGACTATGGCAAGCTATCCAAAATCGATGTCACCGGAATCCAGGCCGGTGCCCGCGTGGACAACGATCGCTACGAAAAAGAAAGCGCTCGCGATTTCGCTCTCTGGAAAGCGCCTAAGCCCGGCGAGCATTCCTGGGACACCCCCATCGGCCCCGGCCGCCCCGGCTGGCACATCGAGTGCTCCGCCATGGCCATGAAATATCTCGGCGAAACCATCGACATCCACACCGGCGGCATCGACCTCGCCTTCCCGCACCACGAAAACGAAATCGCCCAAAGCGAAGCCGCCACCGGCAAGCACTTCGTCCGCTACTGGCTCCACGCCGAGCATCTCCTCGTCGAAGGCGAGAAAATGTCCAAGTCCCTCGGCAATTTCTTCACCCTTCGCGACCTCTTCGCCAAAAGCTACAAGCCCTCCGCCCTTCGCTTCGCGTTAGCCAGCGTTCCCTACCGCCGCCAGCTCAATTTCACCTTCGACGGCCTGCAGCAAGCCGCCAGCGCCGTAGATCGCCTCCGCAATTTCGCCGACCGCCTCTCGCAAGGAAAATTTCCACTGGGCCAGCAACCTGGAATGTCCGAGCGTGTCGCCAAAGCCGCCGCCGATTTCGACGCCGGACTCTCCGACGACCTCAACACCGCGCAAGCCCTCGCCGCCGCATACGATCTCGTCCGTGAAGCCAACATCGCCATCGACAAAGGCGAATTCCGCCTGGACGATGTCGCCGCCGCCAAAAAATTCCTCGCCGATTTCGATCGTGTCTTCGCCGTACTGGAAGACAATGACGCGGCCAAATTAAGCCAGCTAGGCTATGCCCTGGAAGCCAACGCACTCAGCGATTCCGAAATCGAAAAACTGGTCGCCGATCGTAACGCCGCTCGCAAGCGACGCGACTTCGCATCCTCCGATCGCATCCGCCAGGAACTCGCCGATCGTGGTATAATCCTTGAAGATAGCAAGGACGGAAGCGTCCGCTGGAAACGCAAATGAATCACAATTACATCCACGCGCTTCACAGAATCTCCTCCCCCGCCGACCTCCGGCCCAACCTCTTCGGCGTAGATTAAGTCTCCCTCTCAAGGCAGTGCAGGTCGTTGATGCCACGCGTGTAAGCGCGTAGCGCAGCGCAACCTGGGAACGCCATTTTGCATAATGGCGTTTTGCGGCAACAAAACCGGATGAGCCTTTAAGGCACTCATCCATCCACAACCACCGCCAAACCATCCTTGAAGGAGGAAGAAATGCTCGCCACCCCCGATACGAAGACGACCGAAACGAAATTGTCCGAGACAAAATTGCCCCGCTTGCTGATGCAGCTCCCGGGCCCCAAAGCCAAGCAGGCTGTCGAGCAAGATGCGAAATTCATGTCCCCGTCGTTCACCCGCGACTATCCGTTGGTTGCCAAGCGTGGCCACGGCGCGGTCGTCGAAGACGTTGACGGCAACACTTTCCTAGATTTCGCCGCCGGCATCGCCGTCTGCTCCACCGGACATTGCCATCCCAAAGTCGTCGCAGCCATTCAGCAGCAAGCCGCCGAACTGATCCACATGTCCGGCACCGACTTCTATTACGAAAGTCTGCCGCAACTGGCGGAAAAACTGGTGAACACCGTTCCCGGCCCCGACGAAAAGAAAGCCTTTTTCACCAATTCCGGCACCGAAGCCATCGAAGGCGCCATCAAGCTGGCCCGTTACGCCACCAAGCGCGACAAACTGATCGCCTTCTACGGCTGCTTTCACGGTCGCACCATGGGCGCTCTTTCCCTGACCGCCTCTAAGTCCACCCAGCGCAAAGGCTTCGGCGCGCTCCTCGCCGGCGTCGAGCATATTCCCTATCCGAATCCCTATCGCTGCGAGCACGGCCACACCGCAGAAACCTGCGGCGCCGAAATTCTCGAAACTCTCGAGCGCCAAATCTTCAAGCGTCTGTTCGACCCTGAGGAAGTCGCCGCCATCGTCATCGAGCCCATCCAGGGCGAAGGCGGCTACGTCTCCGCGCCAAAATTCTTCCTGCAGGAACTGCAGCGCATCTGCCGCAAACACGGCATCTTGTTCGTGGTCGATGAAGTGCAGTCCGGCATGGGCCGCACCGGGAAGTGGTGGGCCTCCGATCACGCCGGCATTGAGCCGGACATTCTTTGCAGTGCCAAAGGGATCGCCAGCGGCATGCCTCTCGGCGCTTTCGTCGCCCGCAGCAGCATTATGAATACCTGGAAGCCTGGCTCCCACGGCACCACCTTCGGGGGCAACCCCGTCTGCGTAGCCGCCGCGCTGGCGACCATGGACCTCATCGAAACCCGATACAAAGAGAATGCACGCCGCATGGGCGAATATCTCTTCTCCAAAATGGCCGACTGGACCAACAAATTCAAAATCGTGGGTGATGTCCGCGGCCGCGGCCTCATGATCGGCATCGAAATCGTCCGCGACCAGCGCACCAAGGAAGAAGCTCCCGACCTGCGCAACGCCATCGTAAACCTTGCCTTTCACAAAGGCTTGCTGATCCTCGGCGCCGGCGCCAACACCGTCCGCCTCTCTCCGCCGCTAGTAATCGACACAGAACAAGTTGATTTCGCCGTGCGCATCCTCGAAGAATGTATAACCGAAGCCCAAAAGAAAACCTAAGTGTCTAACAGCCATTTGAACCGGGTAGGGGCGCAGCACTGCTGCGCCCCATCTCGGCACCATCCATCCGCCGTCTGTCCTCTTCCCCTCTCCTTTCCTCCTTCCTCTTCTCCTTCACCCTCCCGACTCCGTATCCTCTGTGCCTCTGTGGCAAATCCTCTTCTCTCCCCGCCCGTCAAATAAATATCTCCAAACGTAAATAACTTCCTTATACTCAGTTCATGCCCCTACTCTCCCGCGCAATCTTTCAATTCGTTCACTGGGCGGCCCGTAAAGGCTTTCGCGACGATCACGCTCCCGATCAACGCAAAACCGCCGCCCGCCGCACCGGCATCCGCGGCGAAACCTACGCCTACTGGTATCTCCGCCGCCATGGCTACATCTTTGTAGCTCGCAACTACACGGCGCGCGGACGGAAAGGCGAACTCGATCTGGTCGCCTACGACGGCAAAACCCTCGCCTTCGTGGAAGTCCGCACCCGCACCCTCCGCGGAGATCTCACCGCCCTGCCCGAACTAAGCATCACCACCGACAAGCAGCGCCTGGTAGCCCGCACTGCCCAACATTTCTTAGCCGAGCGCCACGTCCGCGACTGCCCTTGCCGCTTCGACGTTCTGGCCATCGACAACCACCCCGGCCACTCCCCGGTAGTCCGCCTCCACAAAGATGCCTTCAGCCCCCAACTCTGATTTCGGACTGCGGCAGCCTTAGCATTCGAACGAAGTGAAAGGCCCGCCCGCCGCACCCAGGCTTTTCTCTTCCCGCCTGTGCGCGTACAATTCAATCCACGCGTATCTCGCGAGGAGGCTAGCTTTGCCGGAGTTGCGTAAAGATCCAGTCACAGGTCGCTGGGTTATCATCTCTACCGATCGCGGAAAGCGGCCCAGCGATTTCCTTCGCGAAAGCGTCCTGGTCACCGGCCCCAAGAACTGTCCCTTCTGCCCGGGCGCCGAAGGCAAAACCCCACCCGAAATTCTCGCCTACGGCCGCAACGGCAGCGGCGTCAACACGCCCGGCTGGAACATTCGCGTCGTTCCCAATCGCTTCCCCGCGCTGGGCATCGAGGGTGATCTCGATCGCGAAGGCGAAGGCCTGTTCGACAAAATGAATGGAGTCGGCGCCCACGAAGTTATCGTGGAAACGCCGGACCACATGGCCACGCTGGCCACCCTCGCCCCGCGCGCCGTGGAAGATGTTCTGTGGGCGTATCGCGACCGCATGCTCGATTTGAAAAACGACAAGCGCTTTCGCTACGTTCTGATTTTCAAGAATCACGGCGAAGCCGCCGGCGCTTCCCTCGAGCATCCCCACTCGCAGTTGATTGCTCTGCCCATCGTTCCCCGCCGCGTCCGTGAAGAGGTGGACAACTGCTGGCACTATTACGACGAAAAAGAACGCTGCATTTTCTGCGACATTATTCGCCAGGAGCGCGACACCGGCGAGCGCGTCATCGGCGAAAACGAGCATTTCATTTCCATCGCACCTTACGCCTCCCGCTTTCCCTTTGAGATGTGGCTGCTGCCCAAAGTCCACGGCTCATCTTTCGAAAATAATCAGAGCACCATCTATTCCAGCCTGGCCCGCATGCTGAAAGACACGCTAATGCGCCTGGACGTCGTGCTCGACCGTCCCGCTTACAACTTCATGATTCACACCTCGCCCATCGGCGAGGAAATCAACGACCACTACCACTGGCACATTGAAGTGATCCCCAAGCTAACCAAGGTAGCCGGTTTTGAGTGGGGCACCGGTTTTTATATCAACCCCACGCCGCCGGAGGAAGCCGCGCGCTTCCTGCGGGAAGCCCGGCTCCCCGAAGCGGTGCTCACCGAAAAAAAATAATCGGCCCGGCTGGCTTGGTGTATTGGATGGCAGCAAGTGCTCTCGCGCACGCTGCCTGACGCCGGCGGCGCCGTCGAGCCAGGATTCAGCTTTGCTGTGAGGGAAGTCTCCGCGCTAACAACTTAAAGACAAGAACTGGAAACCGATTTCTATTCCTCGCTAAGGAACTCTACCGTCGCCGGCCCCGGCAGCAAGCCTGCCGCCGTCCCTCGCGCGATCAACTCGGTTACCGCCCGCTTGCCGCGCTCGCCGTAGCCCAGCGTCCACTTATTCACGTACATGCCGACAAATTTGTCGGCCAGTTCCGTCTCCATATCGCGCGCGAATTGCATGGCGTAATTCAGTGCTTCTTCGCGGTGTTCCAGCCCGTATTCCACGCTGCCGCGAATGGTTCGCGCAATGGCGCGTCCGATTTCCGGACCCAGCGCGCGGCGCACCGCATTCCCGCCCAGCGGCAACGGCATTCCGGTCTGCTCGTGCCACCACACGCCCAGGTCAAGCACCCGGTGCAAGCCCATCTGGGGGAACAGTAGTTGTCCTTCGTGAATTAGCAATCCCGCGTCCACCACTTCGTTCTTCACCGCCTCCAGGATTTTGTCGAACGGCGTCACCACCGCTTCAAAATTTGGTTCGTACAGCTTCAATGTCAGGTACGCGGTGGTCTTCAGCCCAGGAACCGCGATCCGTTTTCCCACGATCTCGCTGCCCTTCATCGACCGCGACGCCACCACAATGGGGCCGTAGTTTTCGCCAAAGCTCGCACCAGTGTCCAGGAGCACGTACTTGTCGCGCAGTCCCGGATAAGCCGCGAAGCTCAACGCAGTCACGTCGTAAGTTTCCGTCAGCGCCGCTTCGTTCAGCGTTTGAATATCGGAAAGGACGTGTGTGTATTTGTACCCGGGTGTGTTCACTTTGTGGGTAGCCAGCGCGTAGAACATAAAGGCATCGTCCGAGTCCGGGGAATGCGCCAGCTTGATTTCGCGCGTTTCGGTGGACGTCTTTGAAGTGGCTTGGCCGCTCATGGGGTTGGTCGTTCCTTTTGTCCGCGGTTCCTGTTTCCTGCGTCGCGAATCAAGCATTCGAGCCGCGGTTGTCTCCGCGTCCTCGCTGGCGTAGAGGCAAGTCTGCCTCGACGGAGTGAACTCAAGACGGAACGCGAACGCGGGGACATGAGCAACGCTGGAACTTGCGCGGCACGTACAACTGCTTGCAGCGCAAAGACTAGCACATCGCTCCCGCCGTCACAAACTATTCAGCCTCGCTAAGGCAACCCCTGACCATCCTCGTTTCCCATCTATCCGCCGTCTATTTCCTTGCTTTCGCGAGCGCCGGGGCAAGTAGCCGCCGCACGCTTCCAACTTCACCCCGTCCCGATCATCGTCACCCTTCAAGGGTGCTACGCGCCATCCAGCTTTACGTCTTTCGAGCGACAGCTCCAGCAAGTACGTGCATTCGGCGCCTCGGTGAGTTTTTGGAAGCCGCCCGGAAAGTCGTTGCTGCTTCCTAAAACCTAGGTCAGGTCCCCGCGCTTGGCTAGGGACGTGATGCGGTCGGCGGCGCGGAAGGCCAAGGCTTCGATGGTCATGGTGGGTTGCCCGCGGCCGGAGGTGACCAGGCTGCTGCCGTCGCATAGGAACAGATTCTTCACGTCGTGAGTGCGATGATCGGAATTGATTACCGAAGTCTTGGGGTCGTTGCCCATGCGGCAGGTGCCGAGCAGGTGCACGGCGAATTGGGATTCCTGGATGGGCTGCGACCATTTCTTTTGTGCGCCAGCGGCGTCCAGCAGCTCATCGGCCCGCTGGTTTTGAAAAGCCCAGAGTTTGAGGTCGTCGGGATGATCCTTGTAGGTGAGGCAGAGCGCGGGAAGGCCCCAGGCGTCTTTAAGGTCGGGGTCGAGGGAGAAGCTGTTGGTTCCGACGGCCAGCGAGGTGCCGTGGCAAAACAGCTCCATGGTGCGATTGAAATTGTGCGCTAGGGTGTCCTTGAAGGCTTTGCCCCATCCTGGTGTGCCGGGTGGCAGACCGCCCATGGCAAAGGTGATAGGAGTGACGTCGAAGCGGGCATCGATTCCGCCGCCGCCGCAAAAGCCCACTTTCTGGGGGTCTAATTCGTAGAAATCGTGAAGCAAGCGGCTGACGGCGAAACCTTTGTAATCGTTGATGGGATGCTCGAAGACCGCAGTGGTAACGCCGCCGCTGTTGAGCATGAGATATTTGCCGACGATGCCGCTGGAATTGGCCAGACCGTTGGGGAATTGCTTACTGGCGGAAAGAAGCAGCAAGCGAGGAGTTTCCGCGCCATTGGCGCAGATGACAACGGCTTTGGCCTTCTGCAGATGCGTGTTGCGCTGTTCGTCGAAGTAGACAGCACCGGTAACCCGCCCGTTGCTGTCCGTCGCGATGCGATGAACGTACGAATTCGGACGAATCTCGCAGCGGCCGGTTTTTTCAGCCATGCGGATGGTGGTGGCCAGAGAGCTGGATTTGGCGCCGACTTCACAACCAAACCCGAGGCAGAACCCGCAATTGGTGCAGGCGCTGCGCCCAGGGCGGGACTGCGAAAGAATGGCCATTGGTGCAGGGAACGGATGCCAGCCGAGCTGCCGAGCGGCGCGCTCGAAAATCACGCCGGAACCTTTCACCGGCAGCGGCGGCATGGGATAGGGCTTGGAGCGCGGCGGATCGAAGGGGCTGGCGCCGGCCAGGCCGGAGACACCAATTTCCCATTCGACCTTGGTGTAGTAGGGCTCGAGATCGGCGTAGGTTATGGGCCAATCGCGGAGGTCCGCTCCGGGGACGGGGCCAACTTTGCTGCGCTCGACGAAATCGATTTCGTGGAAGCGCCAGAAATTCGCCGTGAAGTGCACGCTGCTGCCGCCGACCAGGCGACCGTAGACCAGCGCACGCCGGGGCTTGGCTTTTTCGCTGGGCGTTTTGCGGAAAGAAGTCGGCTGCAGCTTGGGCTTGTTGGTGAGCAGATCTTCGTTCATGACTTTTACTTCGTCGTGCACGAAATCGGCTTCTGTGAGGTAGGGGCCCTGCTCAAGCACAACCACCCGAAACCCGTTCCCGGAGAGTTCCTTCGCGATGATGCCGCCCGCTGCGCCGGAACCCACGATGACGAAATCGACCTCGTCGGAAGTTTTGTACTTGGGAAGGTCCAGGTTCATACTTTGGCCTTTTCGGCGTCAGGGGGATTGGGCTTCCAACCGGCATAGTCTTTGTCGTAATAGCCAAAGGGCGGCTGGAACATGTGGTCCGGGTCTCGGCCGATGACTTTCCAGCCCGCGCCGGCGCGATTGCCGCCGGTGCCGGAATCGGGATCGATGAGGAAACCGATGATGGTATGAGCGCGAAGAGTCTGGAAAAAGGAAGAGTTGGCGATACGCCGGCGGGGACTGCGGGACGAGCCAGCAGGCTCGTCAAAGGAGCGCAGGACTTGATCTTGCTGTTCGGGCGAGGCGGCGGAGAATCTTGGGATCGTCGCAAAAAGTTCGCGCGTCCGGGCTTGCACCGCGGGCAGCCCTTCGCGGTAGGTCTTCTGGTCGTCGGCGGCGAAAGTGGTCAGCGCGCGGTCGATGAAGTAAACGACGCCGGCCTCGCGGGCGCCGGGGGTTTCGTCGGAGGGGATTATGCGGGCGGTGATGGCGTCGACTTCGGCGGCTTCTTCCGGGGAGAAGAATTGAAATCTCGCGGGAGCGGAAGATTTGCCGGCCTGGTGGGCATGCTCCGCGGCGGCCACAATGGCCGGCCAATGCGCGGATAGCCAGACGGCGCTAACGGCGCCACCGGCACGAGTCAAGAAATTGCGACGGCTAAGATCGTTAAGCATAGAAATGAGGGTGCAGCGAGCAACTAGGAATTTAGGATGGCGGTGCGGTAACGTCAAGGACAAACGCCGAAATTGGCAGATTTGATTTTTTTCTGCACCTTCCAAGTTGGCCTGTCGTTGCGAGTTTGCGACCGGCCGCAAGGCTGGTGTACGATTTCGCGGCCAGCACTTGCTGGATGAGTAGTGGAAACGCATTCCTTGGTGACTTGACCCGCGTATGGCTACGCTTACCGGAGCGATCGGAACGGGAAGTAAATGGCTGCTGGACCGCATCGTCGGAGCTCTGGCGGCCACCGGCGTAAATCCGAATTTCCTCACCTTTTTGGGGCTGGTGGTGAATTTTGGGGCGGCCGCCATGTTCGCCATCGGACGCTTCCGCACCGGCGCGCTGATTATTTTTTTCGCGGGTTTCCTAGACATGCTGGACGGACAGGTGGCGCGGCGGCAGAACCGGGTGACCGCGTTCGGGGCCTTTTACGACTCGACGCTGGACCGTTACGCGGACATGGCGCTGTACATGGGCTTGCTGGTGTATTACTCGGTGAGCGGACGAACACCGTATGTGGTACTGGCGGCGGTGGCCACTGCGGGATCGGTGATGGTGAGCTACGCGCGAGCGCGAGCCGAATCGCTGATTCCGCTGTGCAAGGTGGGATTCATGGAGCGGCCGGAGCGGCTGGTGCTGCTGATTATCGGCGGATTGTTCAATCGCATGGGGCCGGTGTTGTGGGTCATCGCGGTGGTTTCAACGATCACCGTGATTCATCGCATTGTGTACACCTGGCAGGAAACGCGGGCGAGGCGCGTTCTTCCGGGTATTCGCCTGAGCTTGTGATTACGCTTTTCCTTCGTTGTAGCCACAATGCTTAGTGAGGGAGCTACATGCAAAAAATGGGTAGCCGGTAATTCAAAAACCGCATGGGCAGATATTTGCTTCCTCGAGCCGGCAATTGGTTACAGCCGCACAGAAGCACGATCTCGACGTTTTCAATCCCGAAACAACTTAACTAGCCCATCACTTTTGCCCATCGAAGGACGTTTGGATAGGGGCGGAGATGGTCGCCCGGACGCGGTCGCGGAGGGCAGCGACTTCGTTCTTCGTAACGCTCGTGGTGTCAATGGTGTCGTGGAGGTAGACGGTGACCGTGGCGGGCCACAGCATCCAGTGGCCGGTGCGGTGATGCTGGAAGGAGCCGGCCAGACTTACGGGCACGATGGGGACGCCGAGTTGTTGGGCCAGGCGGAAGCCGCCATCCTGAAATTCGTTGACGTGGCCGTCGCGGGTGCGCTTGGCCTCCGGAAAAATGATCAGGCTGGTTCCGCGATTGACGGCGTCCCGGGTCAGGCGCCACATGCGCTTGATGTCGGAGGGGCGCCGCGCGTCGGGGACAGGAACGTTGCCGAAACGCTTCATGAGCCACCCGTAGGCGGGGATTTTGAAGTGGGATTCGAGTTCCCATCCGCGCACCAGTTGCGGGATGGCGCAATAAAGGATGAAGGGGTCGAAGACGTTGACGTGGTTGACCATGAAAAAGCTGGTCCGCTGCGCATCGAAACCGGGAGAACGAACGACTTTGACACGAGCACCCGAGAGAAATGCGATGCGGCGGCAGAAGGCGCGCTGCAGCCAATCGTGCTTGCGCATGTCCAGGAAAATATTCAGGAAAACCAGAAAAGGGGCGGCGATGAAGAAGTGGATGAGGCTGAGAATCCATAAAATGGCGCTGCGTACCACAAGGTAAGTACGCTTCATATGTACACGTCGACGGCGGCAGGGAGACTATCGAGGGAGCGGATCTCCAGGGAGGCGGTTTCACCGTCGATCATGACATCAACCGGCTCGGGCAGATTGAATTCGATGTGACGCACGGCGCGGCGCGATGCTAACGGATGGTGGATGTGGGTACCGTCGTAGAGCTTGGGCAACATGCGCAGAAGGCCAAAGCGGCCGATGGGGCCCCAGCGGACGAATTCGATGAAACCGTCGCTGGCATCGGCATTGGGCGCGATGAGCATGGTGCCGCCGGTGTATTTGCTGTTGTTGAAGGTGAGGAAGAGGCAGCGGCGATTGTCCCAGTTCTGCTCCTCGTCGCAGCGCAGGGCGAAGGGGCGGCGTCGCAGTTGCGCGACCCGTACCAAGACGCCGAGAAGGTAGCCGAGCGGGCCCAGGGGCTTGAAGTAGCGGTTGGTTAGCGTTGCCACGTCAGCGGTGAATCCGATGCTTAATAAATTGAACGCATAGATCTCGCCTCTGGAGTGGGTGAGACGAAGCAGATCGACGGGACGATGACGATTTTCGAGCAGTGCTTGCAGCGCGGCTTCGGCCGCGTCTTTCTTGGCAAAATCACGAAGAAAAGAGTTGCCAGTGCCCAGGGGAAGAAAACCGAGAGACACATGGGCTCTTGGGCCGGCGTGGGTAAATATGCCGTTGAGGATTTCGTGCGCCGTGCCGTCCCCGCCGACGGCGATGAAGCGGCGATAGTTTTGCGCGTAGGCTTCGCGAGCGAGATCGGCGGCGTGGCCGGGACCACTCGAGACGATGACATCAACCCGGAGGCCGTGTTCGCGCAAGCGGGCAATGGCGGGACCGGCCAGTTTGGCAGAGCGGCCTCCGCCTGCGGCGGGGTTGACGATAGCGAAAAAGGTTTCTCTCACAGAGGAGCGGCCTCCTGCCGCTCACGTCTTACACAGAAAGCTAAAAAGTCTTTTGATGCACCATTTTGAGAGTTTCGCCAGCAAGGTGCTGGCGTAATTGTGCTCGGGGCTTCGCCAGACCCAGCTTCACATCGGATACCTTGTGGCTAGTCGCCCTCTACTGCCGCCGACGCAGCGATTCAGATCCTTTGCACAGGCCGAACGGCACCGGCCTCACAACGGCAGAATTGCGGAGCCTCGGTCTTGCAGGGCCAGGCGCGCTGCCAGAATGTTGCGTTTAATTTTCAGTGATGCCGTGCGGGGAAAGTCTTCGTTACAGAGGACCAGCCCGTGCACGCGCTTGTAGTTTAGCAGGCGATTGTTGCGAGCGGAGATATCGCGCCGAAGTTCGCCGGTGAGGCTCTGACCCGGCTCCAATCGGAGAACGAGAATCAACTGCTCGCCGACCATGGAGCGCTGCGGCCAAATGTAATTGGCGGCAAAGACGCAGAATTCCTTTACCGGGAGACTTTCAAAGGCTGCCTCGATGTCTTCGGGATAAATGTTTTTTCCTTCCTCGGTGACGATCATGTTTTTCTTGCGGCCGAAGAGTTGCAGGTGGCCGCTGGAGTCGATTCGGCCGAGGTCGCCGGTCATGAGCCAGCCGTCAACCATGGTTTCGGCGGTGAGTTCGGGCTCATTGAGGTAGCCGGACATTACCGTTTTGCTGCGGACGGAGACTTCTCCGATGCCGTCGGAACCGGGATTGACGATGCGGACTTGCATGCCGGGAAGGGGTTTGCCGACGGTGTCGGCGCGAAAAGGCTTGAGGTCGTTGACGGTGATGGCTGTGCCGGCTTCGGTGAGGCCGTACCCGTTGGCCACCGGGATACCCAGGTCGTAGAAGAATTGCAGGGTTTGTGGCTCGGTAAAAGCGCCGCCAACGATAATGGCGCGAAGCTGGCCGCCGAAAGCCTGGTGAACTTGCGGGAGCAAGCGGCGGCTTAGCGCCAGGCGAGGCTTGCTTCGCGTCAAGGCTTTGTTGATGGCTACGAGAGCGCGGAACATTTTCCGTTTGCTTGATGGCAACGCGTCGAAGCGGGTTTGCAAACTCTTCTGGAGATTCTTCAACACCAACGGAACCAGGCTAACGTAGGTGATTTTGTATTTCGGAAACGCTTCACGGACATATTCGGGGCGCATCGTCCGGAGATGCACTACTGTGGCGCCGCAGATGAACGGGCCGAAGAAGCCGACCATGAAATCGATGGCATGGTTGGTGGGCAGGATGCTGAGGTAGCGGAAACCCGGAGCGAACGGATAAAGCGAAGTGAGGGCGATACATTGCTCTAGGTAATTTTCGTGGGTCATCATGCAGCCTTTGGGGCGGCCGCCGGTGCCGGAGGAGTAGACGATCGTGGCCACGTCGTTGCGATTGCGCGGGATGAAGGCGGGTTCACCCGAACCGCGGAATTCCTCCCAACGTTTTGCCCCGGAAAGATCGGCGTTGGCTGGGGCTTCGGTAATCAGGATGGTCTTGAGAGTTATGGCGGAACTGCGCGATGGCGAGGCGGACAGTTGCCGCCAAATCGGATACTCGGTGATGAGCATGCTTGCGCTCGAATGATTGAGGAGTTGCCACTGCTCCTCGGCTGTGAGTTTGTAATCGAGCGGGACGAGGACGCCGCCACGGTAGAAGATGGCGTAAGCGGTAATCAGCCACTTGGACTGATTGGTCATGATGATGGCGGCGCGGTCATTGACCTTGAAACTCGCGTCTTGCAAACCCGTGGCTAAGGAGTGAGCGCGTTCCTTGAAATCGCGATAGGTAAGGCGTTCCTTCTCGCGGTCGCGATCGGATTCGATAAGACAAACTTCCGGGGCAAACTGCTCGAGCGCATCCTTCAGCGCGGCACCACAGGATTGATAGCGGGTTAGGTCAAGCATAAAGGAAAGAGGACCAGCCAAACTGGCACAGAGAACACTGAGTGAAAGCCTCAATGCTCTCTGTGGCTCTGTGGCTAATCATTTTTTTACAAGCGGGATTGGATGCGGGAGGCCAGGGTGCGAAAGTCGCTCACTCCCTGAACTTCGTAGTCAGGAAGCTCGATGCCGAAGTGATTTTCGAGGCGGCTGAGCAGTTCAAGGGCTTGCAGGCTGTTGATGCCGAGTTTGCGGAAGAAATCGTCGTCGGGTGCGAGCGAATCGGAGGGTACTTGGAAATGCTTTGAGGCCAGGGTCAGCACTTCCTGCGTGGTTTGGTCGATGGTGCGCATGGATAAATCAATTTATCACCATCGGCGCGGGAATGAAAATTCAGGAGAGGATTCTTGAGAGGATGGGATGGCCGGTCAATTTCGAATTGCGCCGGTCATCCGTCTCTTTGGATGGCTTCCTCTTCGTATCTTGCGCACTCACGACGATTCCCGATTGCGGATCCCGAGTGCAGTTTGTCCTTATACGCTGGCCCTTCTTCCGGTCACGAAATGCATAACGAGAAGAATGAGGCCGGCGACAAGCAGAATGTGGAATAGACCGGCGGATATGTGAAATGCGAAAAGCCCAAGCAACCAACAAATGATCAAGACCGCAGCGATGAGTCCCAACATAATTTCATCTCCTTGCACCGGGCACGAAACTGAGCCCTCTCTAAATTCGCGCACAGCGCCCATTGCTAAATACAAGAGTCTCTAACAGACCTAGCTTGCCCGTCGCAGAGAGAAATGTCTGTTCACTTAGGGACATGGCGTGGCCACGGCTGCGGATAGCGCGCTCTGCCGAAGGGTGGAGTAATCCCGGATACGCGTAATCAAGCGCAGGCCGAGGTGGCGGAGGCCGAGTGGCTGACTGGATGTGTTATTTGGTGATGTGCACGGTGTTCAGTTCGGCGGTGACGGTAACCTCAACAGAAGCACCTTTTTTGAGCCTGACATCGTCACCGTGTTCGTCGGTTAGGGTATTCTCGATGCGGAACTCTCGACGCCCGCGGTCGGTCCCGTCAATAGAGATCTGGGCCTTTTCCGGTCGGCTCGGGCGTCGTGGTGGGATGATTTTGTCGACCTTCCCGTGCAGAGTAGCTCTCGGTTGCTCTGGAATTCGCCTTGTATCGAGATTCAGTTCGGTGATTCTTGCGGACCTGGCCATGCGCGGCTTGGCCATTTCCTTCTTGACGCTGGCGCGTGTTGCGTCATCGACTTCTTTCCTTGCCCTGTTTACCTTCTTATGCCGCATGAACCATCGTGGCATGGAAATGGATGCGATGTAGTCTCATTTAGCACAGTTGCGAAAGATGCGGTCGATTCCCGGCCGGAACGAGCATCTGAGATTAGAGGAGGACCAGGCCGCGGTGGATGCTGGAGCCTAGGGGTTCAATCCAAGTGGCTGCGCCGAGCTGACCGAATAGGGCGGCGACTTCAAACTCGGTGAGGGCACAGATGACGAGGCGATCGCCTTCGGTTTGGGAGGCGGTTGCGATTTCGTTTGGTACTCCGGCATCGGCCCATCGACTTTCTTTAGCGCGACGGCGGGGAAAATGTAGGCTTTGGCATTGGCGTCCCAGCGATAGCCGGCGCGAAAGCGCCAAAGTCTTTGTGATCTCGCGGGCCATTCCGCCAGTAGGTGGGGATGCCGGGGATCAATTTTCACGGAAAGCTTCAAGAGATGAAACGACCAGATCGTTCGCGGAGGGCGAGCGTGTTCGATGGTCAGTTTGCGCTGGATCTGACAGCCAAAGTGGCCCAGCAATCGGTGATCGGGACCTTCGTGGGGGCAGCCTTGGCCAACTACGGGGAGAGCAAACAGCAAAGCAATGAGCGAAACCATCGGTGGTGACCCAGAGACCCATCTGAAAAGTAAGGCAGCCTGCGATATCGTTCCATGGGCCGGTAGCACCAAAAATTTGGTACTGGGGTTGTAGGAGTACCGCCTCCTGTTTTCTAGGAATTACTGCCAATCATGCGAATACCAATATCAAAACCCTCGTCGGCCATGCATAACGGCGGATTATAACTCTGCGACCGGCTCGTACCTGCTGCCCTTGACGATAAAGGGGGCGACCCTACACGAGGACCAGGCCGCGGCGGATGCCAAGGGCTACCGCTTCAGTGCGGGTGGCGGCGCCAAGTTTCCCGAGGATGGCGGCTACGTGGAACTTGGCAGTGTGATCAGAGATCTGCAGTCGGGCGGCGATTTCCTTGTTGGCTAGGCCGGCGGCCAGCATTTGCATCACTTCGCGCTCGCGGCGGGTCAGCGGCTCGGGGAGTTCGGCTAGAGGCTGCCCGACTGGCGTTTCGGCCGGGAATGCGGCGGGAATTTCGGCGGGATGCAACACCACAAGGCCCGCGGCTGCGGCCTGCAGTGCGGCGTTAAGTTGATCGATGGAGATTTCGCTGGGAAGCAGGGCCCGGATGCCCGCTTGCAGGGCTCGCGCGGATGACGCGGCAGAGGCCGCCTCCGTTAGCACGACGACGGGAATCTCGGCGGCGAGGTCGGAATCGGCGAGCGATTCGATGATGGCTTCCGGCGGCTCGCCCCTGGCGTCGACCAAAAGCAGGTCGGCTTGCGTATCGGAAAGGCTGCCGCTCAGGACATCGATGGATGCGGCGCTGCCGACAACCTTCACGCTTTGCGCCTTGACGCGGTTTTGCAGCGTGGCGCGAGCCAGCGGCGAAGCGGCGATGAGGAAGACGCGAATCACGCGGCGGCGCTCCGGGAGTTGTGCTGGACGCCGAGTTGCACGGTGACGCGGCGGAAACGCTCGTAACTTCCGCGCAGAAACGCGAGACGCAACAGGCGCGGGCCGGAGCCTTGCAGCGACGCCGAAAGATCATCCAGCGACGCAAACGATTTTTCTTCGGTGCCGAGCAAAATATCGCCGGGTAGGAGCGAAGCGTTGGCCGCGGGGCCGCCTGGCTCCACTTCCAGCAATACCAAGCCGAAAGTTTTGGCACGGGTGCCGGGGCGGGGGACGCGCACCGGCGCTACGCTGACGCCTAGCCAGGCGTCGATGGGGCCGCTCGCGAGAAAGCTGGTGACGGCATTGCTGGGCACGGCGAGCGCCAGGCTTCCCGCGATCATAGTGTTGATGCCGATGATTCGGCCGCGGACGTCGGCGAGCGGGCCGCCGGAATTGCCGGGGGCCAGACGGACGCCGGCTTGTACCCAGGGCGCGGAGCCCAGACGGTGCGACATACCGGCCAGGGGGCCGACAGCGTGGATCACGCCGGTGGTGAGCGCGCCGACGAAGCCAAGCGGAT
Organism: Candidatus Acidiferrum sp.; assembly: GCA_035309625.1. Classification (GTDB taxonomy): domain Bacteria; phylum Acidobacteriota; class Terriglobia; order Acidiferrales; family UBA7541; genus Acidiferrum. Next base: position 32,085 of record DATGEY010000069.1, on the reverse strand, counting down.
TGCCGATGGCAATGGCGAGTTCGCCGGGACGCACCTGCGAGGAATCAGCGGCCGTAACGGCGGGAAGATTCGCGGCGCTGACGCGAAGCTCGGCTAGATCGCGCCGGGTATCGCGGGAGGCGACGCTGGCTTCCATCTCGCGCCCATCCCACAATTGAACGCGAATTTGCGAGCCGCGCGCTACATGCGCGTTGGTGACGATAACTCCGTCAGCGGACCAGATGACGCCGGAGCCGTTGCCGCGCTCGCCGGGAAGGACCAGCACCGTGGAACGGCGGAGCTTTTCGGCGATTTCACCAAAATCGCGGATGGCCATGGCTATTCGCCTCCGCGCGAGCGTTCGCCGACGACGAGGTTCACCTCTTGCGCCGCGCCGCCGCGGACAAATTTCAGCGCCAGCGTCTTCCCGATGGTGTCGCCGTGGAGTTGCGAGTGGACGTCTTCAAGACGCGCGACGGGATGGCCGGCTAGCGCCACAAAAATGTCTCCGATGACGATGCCGGCCCTGTGCGCGGGGCTTTCCGGCTCAACTTCCAGAACGATGGCTGCGGTCCTCTCGGTGCGCTGCAGAGATTGGCGGAGCGCCTCCGGGAGACGCACGGTTTGCAGGCCGACGCCAAGGTAGCCTTGCGGTATGTGGCCTTTCTTCAGCAAGGTGTCCACCGTGCGAGCAACAGCGGGCGCCGGGATGGCGATGGCGCCAAAGCGTGCGAACCGTGACGTGGCGATGCCGGCGATGCGGCCTTGCGCGTCGACTACGGCACCCCCCTCGGCGGTGGGTTGCAGGCCCACATCCAGGCGGATGTACGGAGCGAGAGCGGCACCGGTCCAGGTGCGGCGCTCCCCGGCCACCAGACTGACTACGCCTAGCGCGGCGACCGCCCCGCTGGCCCGCGTGCGCCCGACCACTAGCGTCAGGCTGCCCGGCTTGAGTGCGCTGGGGTCGCCGAAGTTGGTTACCGCGGCGGAAGCTTCAGCACACTTCAAAACGGCCAGATCGGTGGACGGATCGCGACCGGCGAGGGTTGCAGGGATTACGCGACTATCGGGCAACGTGAGATGAATATCTTCGTCGTGGCGCAGGGCGTGTTCGGCGGTGACGATGACGCCGGGGCGCCAGATGACACCGCTCGACGAGCCGCGAGCTTCGGCATGAACCGCGACGATGTTGGCTGCGGCGGCAGTCGTGGCTTGCGACAGGGCCTCGGAAAGATGGATGAGTTCGGCTGACATGGGTTGCCTCCATGAACAAGATGCGGCAGGTGTACGGGCGTATACATCCGCCGAACGGCTAGGTTTTGGGGGGAACATAAGGGAGGAAAAAAACAGGCCTCGCTGCGCTCGGACTGGAACGCGCCGTCGTAGCTCAGGGTGACGCGTTGCGCCCACTACAATGTGCCGGCGGTGTTTTACGCGGTGGCGCGTTCCATTAGTTCGAGGCGGTTGCCGAAGGGGTCGAAGACGTGGACGCGGCGGAAACCGTTGAAGGAGGTGTCGGGTTTGCTGGTGAAACCGGCGCGGTCGCAGGCTGCGAGGATTGCGTCGAGGCCCCCAACCACAAAGGCGGGATGGGCGCGCTTGGCGGGAACGAAGTCGGGCTCCAGGCCCAGATGAAGATTTACGCCGCCGGCCACGAACCAGATGCTTTTGCGCTCGGCCATTTGCGGAGGCTTGTCGATTTCCGTGAAGCCGAGAATGCCGGCATAGAAAGCGCGAGCGCGCTCTTCACTGCCCACAGGGATGGCAATCTGTACGTGGTCGATAATTAGGATTGGCATGCGTGTAGATCCTTGCGGTCTTCTTGTTACGGAAGATAGGGCATGGCGTCGGTGGATTCCACAAATTTCTTCAGGGCAGCCATCACGGCGGGGCGGCTGAAGAGTTCGCAGAAGAGATCGATTTCGCGGCGCAGCTCGTCGTGCGGGATAGACTTGATGAACTTTTTGGCGGCGGCGCGCGTGACGAAATCGAACTTGGCGATTTGCGCGGCAGTCGAGCGGGCAATTTGGAGGGCTTCGCCTTCGGCGGCCAGTTGCGCAACGAGGCCGACGGCCTGGGCGCGCGCGGCGTTGACGCTGCGGCCGGTGAGCAGCAGATCGCGGACAAAAGCATTACCGAGGTCCCGCTTGAGGCGCGGAATGCCGCCAAAGCCGGGAATCAGGCCAAGGCGCAACTCGGGGAAGGCGAAGCGGGCCATCTTGTCGGAGACGATGATGTCGCAGGCCAGCGCCAGCTCAAAGCCGCCGCCGAAGCAGACGCCGTGCACGGCGGCGATGGTGACGAAGGGAGCCGCGTCGATCGTGTTCAGCACGGCGTGGATGCGCTCGAGGAATTGGCGGACGCCGGTGAGGCGCTCCTTTTCGGTGAGCGCCTCGGCGCCGCGGTAGAGTTCGCGGAGATCGGCGCCGGCAGAGAACCCTTCCTTGCGGGCGCTGGTAATGATGCATGCGGCGGTCTCCGCTGACAGCGCGGGAATGGCGGCGGCAAATTTTTCGAGATCAGCAAGGGTGGCTGTGCCGATCTCGTTGGCCGGCTCATGATTCAGCGTTAGCTCGACGATGGCATCGCGCCAGTCCCAGCGCAGCGTTTTTCCGGCGAAATGTCTCATGACGGCTTTCTATCGTACATGGAGTTGATTTCGGAGGCGAAGCGGACGTTGATGGCGTCGCGGCGAATCTTGCCGTTAGCGGTCAGCAAGCTATTTTCCGCGGTGAAAGTTTCTCGCACGACGACGAAATTGCGGATCTGGCGATAGTGTGGAAGTTCGGGATTCACGGAATCGAGAGCGGATTGCGCCGCTGTCGCCTCGACCGGGCCGGCGATTATGGCGCAAAGATAGCCGCGGCCATTGCCCACCATAACCACGTGCTGCGCGGCGGGAAGAAGCTGAGCGATCTTGTCTTCGATCGGCTCGGGAGCCACATTGTGTCCGGAGTTAAGGATGATCAGGTTTTTGATGCGTCCGATGATGCGCCAATGTCCGCGCGCGTTCACCTCACCCTGGTCGCCGGTATGAAACCAGCCATCGCGCAGGACCCGCGCGGTTTCTTCCGCACGATTCCAGTAGCCGGAAAAAATATGCGGGCCCCGAACGATCACCTCTTCGTTGTCGCCGATTTTCATTTCGATGCCCCGAATGGCCTGGCCGACATACCCAGGCTCGACCCGAACGCGCGGATCATCAAGGGTGCAGATGGCCGTTGTTTCCGTGAGGCCATAAGCCTGCAGCACCGGTATGCCAAGCATGAGAAAGAATTGTTGCGTTTCGGGCGCGAGCGGCGCGGAACCGCAGATCAGTGCGCGCAAGTGCGAGCCGAAGCGTTTTTTGATTTTGCTGAAGATGAGTCTGCGACCGAGCCTCAGCCAAAGTGCGTCGCCAAAACGGGCGCGGCCCGCTTGGCTCCGCTGCCAGGCATCTCGCGCTCTTGCATACAGAGAGCGAATGGGTGCGGCACGCTTGGCCAGGGCGTCTTCAACGCTGCGGCGAACCCGCTCAAGCAACGTCGGCACGTTGAGGAAATAGTGCGGAGCCGATACTCGAATCTCATCGGGCAGCTTGCTGAGATCGGTCGAGAGAGTAAGCACGCTCTCGCGCGAAAGACAGGACAGCAAGAGAATCCAAGACGCCGCGAAGTTGAACGGCGCGTAATGAAATACGCGGTCGGGCTCGCGAGTCTGGCCCATGAGCTGGTCCAGGCGTTCGCCGGTGCAGGAAAGCATGTGGGTCAGGTTGGCGGTGGTCAGGCAAACGCCTTTGGGCTCGCCGGACGTTCCGGAGGTGTAAATGATCGTGACCAGATCGGAACCCTGGCGCGGATTGGGGGCGTCGGCGATCGATTGAGCCTGGTCAGGCCCTTGCAAAGCTTCGTCGAACAAAACTCGGCGAGGCGCGGCAGCGGTATCGCCGGTCCAAGCCTGTATCGTGGCGTCGGCGAGAGCCGCTTCGTTGGCCAGCAACAGCTTCGCCTGCGAGTCTTTCATCATGGCTGCCAATTCGGCCGCCGATTGACGATGGTAGAGCGGCACTACAATCATCCCTTCGGCCATCAACGCCAAGTCGAAGGCCGCCCAGTGAATCGAATTAGGGGCGAGGAGGGCGCAGCGCTCCCCGGATTGAAGACCTGCCAGGCGCAAATAGGAACGAACGCGCCGAACCTGATCGAGCAGTTCCCTGCCCGTGACACGGACGAACTGCTCCCCACGAACTTCGCGCAAAACCACGCGCCCGGTGCTGCTCTGGAGTTGGGCAAAAATAATGTCGAGAAAATTCGGCATGTAGGCTTAACGCCTGCCCGCGAAATGGAGTATCGCTGTCCCACGCTGCGCGGGGATGGTCATCGCCCGGCGGACCCAGCGGCCGAATGCTGCACGGTGGCCATGGTGTCGTACCGTTCGGTCAAGTCGCGCAAGTTCTTGCCGAGCGGAGGTAAATACCGTTCCCAGGAGAGCACACCGGAGCGCAACGGGAATTGCGGATAAGTACGGCGGACCTCGTCCCCCAACAGCACACCCATACGCGCCATCACTTTCAGGTTGCGAACGACCGTGCGGCCGATGCCTTCGCGCACGGACTCGCACTCGCGCACCAGCGCTTCCATGATTTGCAAGAGCTTAGACTCGAGATCGGCATCGTCCACCGTGAGGAAAAGATGCTCGTGGCCGCGTTCGCGCATCAGGTTGCGGATGCGCTCGTCCATAGTCACGCCGGCGGAGGCCACCAGGCTGGGCATGCAGGTGACCATGCCGTGATAGCGGGATGAAACCATGTACGAACCGGCCCGCAGGATGGAGACCAGCTGGAACATATCGTGGTCATCGGAGGTAAAAACCGGCGTGCCCGGTAGAAATTCGAGCATCGCGCGGCAAGCGTGAGCGTCCAGGCGTTCCATGGCGACCAGAATCGGGAAAACGCGATGGCGCTCGCGGAACGCCGCGGCGGCTTTACCGAAAGCTGCAATGTAGCGCCGGTATTTCGCGTCTACTTCCGTGCCGGACTGGTGAAAATAAACCGTGCGATATTGGCTGTCCTTGTAAGCGCCCGTCGCAATGCGAGCGATGTATTTCGCAATGGAGGCTTTCACCGGCCAAACAAACGGATGAATGGGGCAAAGGACCAGGATAGGTGTTTTTTCGTCCCAGCCCGCTTCGCGCAGGGTCTTGCGCGCGTATTCCGGAGGGTGCGGCTCGAAAGTCCAGGCCGTGTCGGTGCCCAGTTCCGTGGAGACCCCGAGCTTGCGCAACAAATCCTGCGACTCCACATTGCGGGTGATGACCAGCGAATCATGCACGTAGCGGGCGCACATGTCTCGAAGAAGAGGATCCATGTGCCCGGCCTCGCCGCCGTATCCCAGCGACAATTTGTTCTCCGCCGAAGCCAGGCCGAGGGATCCGATCATCATGGTGGTCAGCGCGTTCGCGAATTTGCTCTTGAACATGGAGCCTTCGCAAGCGATGACGCCGTGATTCCGGCGCACTTCGCGAAACAAGAACGGCGGGAACACGTCAGGAAGATAAACCTGCCTCGTACCGTCGAAATAGCCGCGGCTGCGATTAAAATCCTGGGTCATTACGCTGAAATCGACGTTGTCTGCGCCCAGAACGTGGCGCACCTGCCGCAGCATTTCCTGCACCCGCACATCCGAGCCGGTGTTGCGCGTGCCGTTGTATCCGGCGAACAGCAGCCGCAATTTTTCGCCGGGCTCCCAACGTCGGCCGAGCCCAAACATCCAGCCAACACGCCGGATTTCGATCAGTGCGCTGACCCACGCCACAAGAAGAAAGTCCGTCATGCGCGGGCGCCCCCAGCGACAATTTTGGCCGAGGCAGCGCCCGCCGAGGACGGCCACGGCTTTGCGGGATAGCGAAATTTGTTTGCACGGCTGAATTTCAGCAGCGGATACGCATAACTCGAGAACTTCGCCGGCGACTCCCCGAGTTCGGCAACCACGCGCGAATTGTCGAAGACCGTATTCCAGTCCAGATAGGGCCAAAATACCTTCATCAGCGATGCACCATAACCCACCGCGCCTCCGCGATGGGCCAGCCAATTTACGGTAGCCGAAAATGGCCGGCCGAGCGCGGGCATGTACAACGGACGCCGCCCGCCGCCCACTTGCGCAAGGCTGTCGGTCAGTTCCTGGTACGTTTGCGCGCCAACACCCGCCGAAATATGGTAGATGCCATGTGCAGGGCGCTCTTTTTGATGAATGATCACGATCGCTTTGCCTACGAAATCCGCGGGCACGATATCGATTTTATCGTGCGGGCGCAGTGGCAGAACAGGCAAACGCGCCAGCATATCGAAAGCCTGCACCATATCGAACTGCGAGGTCTCCGCCCGGCGGCTATCGCCCAGGACGATGGCCGGGCGGAAAATCGTGCGCGGCACATCGGGTAGAAGCTGCGCGACCATGTGTTCGCAGAACTTCTTGGTGCGGGCATACGGATCGTAATCCGAGCGGGCCCAGTCGATGGACGTCTCTTCGCTGACCACTTCATTGCGCCGGTGGCCCGCAACCGCGACGGTGGAAACATGCGAATAGCGGCGTAGACCTTGCCGGTCCTGCGCGCGGCGCGCCAACTGAATCACTTCCAGCGAGCCGCGCAGATTCACGTTGAGGCACTGCTTTTCGGACTTGCGGTTTAGCGACGCAGCGCAATGAATAATGGAGTCGGTGCTCTCCACCAGGGCGCCATATTCGCCTTCGCTCAAGCCGAAGCGCCCAGAAGTCAGATCGCCACGAAAGATTCGCACTCGGGAACTCACCTGCTCGAAGAATTCGGGAAAATCAAAATGAAGCTGCAAGGACTGCCAGAGGCGTTCGCGCGCTTCCTGCTCGGAATTTGCGCGCACCAGCAAATTCAGCGAGTCCCGGTATTCGCGCAGCAACCCGGCCACCAGGTAGCTGCCCAGATAGCCGGTGGCGCCGGTTACGAAGATCGCCATAAAGGATCGGACGGCGGCGCGGAACCGGGACCGGCGCTAGCACACGCTGCCTGCTCCGGCCAATCGAGTTCGCGCGGCGCACGCGCCTCCAGCGGGCGCCCTTCCATAAGCGGATAGCACCACCGGCGCAGCGCCGGAATGTGCACATTGATCCAGTAATCCCACCAGTCGATGGATTCGGGATCAAACGCGAAAAGATCGCGCTCCTCCGGTGAGAGTGCGGCGGAGAGCAAGCGCGCATTCTCGCACTCAAAGACATGCTCATTGTGCAGGATGAAAGGCTCGTAAAGCTCGATCAGCTTTTCGGCCCGCAGCAAATCGCGCTCCTGCCGCGCCAGCGGCGCCTTCTTCATTCGCAGGAGCACCGCAATGCGGTTGATGCGCGAGACTACCGCCTTCTGCATGGGAATGGACAATCGCTCGTAGCGTTGCTTGGAAACCGGGATCGTCTCGAATTTTACCTTGAGCCAATGCTCAATGCCCTGCTGCGTTCGATAATGCTTGCGATGGGCCAGTCCGGTGAGCTCGATGCTGCGCCCCATGTTCACCGGGTTGATCGCCGACGTGGCCAACTGGTACATGCGAGCGTTGCACCGCGCCACGATCGCCGTCGCAATCAGCGTCATGCCGCGGCAAACCATGTCCACCGGAATGACGTCCAGGCATTTGCGCTCGTTGGTGGGCAACTGGCGAAAATTCGTGCCCAGTAAATACGAGAGCGGACCCGAAGTATTGATGCCTTCGTTCCAGCCGGAAAACGGCGAACGCTCGGAGCTTTCGACGATCGAGGGCCGCACGACGGCAATCGGTAAATCCTGCCCATGCCGCGCCAGAATCGATTCGCCCAGGCTTTTCGTGTAGGTGTAAGTGTTCGGCCAGCCCAGGTGGTGCGCGCGCCGCATGCCCACTCGCAGCAACTTGTTGCGCGCCCAGCGCACCCGATTGCGCTTCAGCACACCGTCCAATTCCGCGGCCGGCACCGCGGAAGGATCTCCCTGCCGCCCTAATGCCTGGCGTCGCAGGGCCCGGGTTAATTCCGGACTCTCAGCGCGCGCTTCAATGCGCGCGATCATCTCACGAAGAGAATCGATCTCGCGCTCGGCGTCGAAATTGGCATCCTGGGCCGGTGTGTAATTGTTTCGCAAGTCCTCGCCGACGCGGCCGTCGCGCATTCCCACCACGTAACAAGTCGAGAGATGCATCAAACCCGCGTGATGGCACTTGCGCAGAAAATCCAGCAAATGCAAAGCGGAATCGACGTTCGACGCCAGCGCCTCCCGCAGGTCGGGGTTGAAATCGGTCAGTCCGGCGCTGTTGACAATCAGATCCAGGGATTTCGTCAAACGCGCCTGGGTTGCATCGTCCAGCCCCAGCCCGGGCTGGCTGACATCGCCCTCCACCACTTCCACCTTTTCTCTTAAAAACGCCCCAAGTTGCCGCCCGTGCCGCGCCTGCAGCGTGTCGAAGGCCGGCGACTCCTCGATAATTTTCTCAAAGCGGCGCTGCGCGGAGGTTGTGCGATTGCGCCGGATCAACAGCGTGATTTTGCCGATAGCCGATACGTTTTCGAGCAGGTCGACCAGCCATACCTTGCCAATGAATCCCGTCACTCCGACCAGTAAAATGTGACGATTGGCCAGCGTTTCGCGAACGGCCAGCCGCTCGATGCGAGGCACATCGTCTGCTGCGGCTACCCCGCGACCCCTGGCCGGGACCGTTCGTGCGGCGCTCTGCCTTGCGGCGTCCAGCTCCGATGGCTTCCAACCCAGCCGCAAAAGCAGCTTCTCGCGCGGCACCCGGCCATCCATCGAGCCGCTGGCAATCCATGCCAACGGCCCGCGCGGACGCACCACCGGGGACAACAGGCGTCCGGTGGCATAGCCATCGCGAAATTCCATACGATTGGAAATAAACGAGGAGATGCCGAAGTGATTGGCCAGCGGCCGCAGCACGTGATCCAGAAGCTGGCTCACCAGCACGACCTCTTCGCCGCCGCGCACCACCGCCAATAGTTTCTCCACCGCTTCCCGGCGCAATTGCGGCTTCAGGACGTAATGAAAATATTCCTCGCCCAGCAAATCGAGGCGGTCACGGCTCACATCGCGCAGCAAGGTATGAAGAAGGCGGGTGGCGAAGGTGCGGCTCGCCGCATAGGCGAAGGGTCGCGAGGCGGCCATGGCCGCCATGCCCAGACGCCGGGCCCAGCGCTCCGAAAAGCTTTGCGCGTTCCAGGTGAAAAAGCCCACCAGCCGCATGGCGCCTACTTCCAGTAGCGAGCCTTCCACCCGCCAATACGTCAAGCCTTGCAACGAACGCTGTTCTGGGACCCTGTTCAATGTGGCTCTGTTTTTCGTCATAACCGACAAACGATGATTGGGCACGCGCACGCCCGCTGCTATCCCGAATGTTCCGGACGCCAAACTCCAGACGAAAGATGTGGGCACCTGAATGAACGTTGGAGGTCGCGCCCTAACAGCTCCGCCTCCGCACACCAACGCCAAAGGTCCCCGGCTTAGGCGAGCGGTCACCTATCTGGGAAGTGAAAAAGTAGCATTCTCAGCGGGTTCTCGCAAGACATGCAGTCGGACCGCGGTAACCATCCATAACGCAGACGGGACACCGGGCCGGGCTAAACGCCCCAGCCGTATCGTTCGGCGTGTTCCAGCGTGCGCTGCATCTCTTCGCGCAGCATTTCCGTGAAGGCCGAGCCGGAGACCGTGCGCGCGCCAGGTTCGGTGATGTCCGCCGTGCGGTACCCGCCGCTCAGCACCCGCAACAGCGATTGCTCCACCCAATCCGCTTCCAGCGAGAGGCCGAAGGCATCGCGGAGCATCATGGCCACGCTGAGGATGGAACCGATAGGGTTCGCGCTATCCGTGCCCGCCAGCGATGGCGCGGAACCGTGAATGGGCTCGAATAGCGGCGCGCTCGAGCCAAAACTGGCGGAGGGAATCACCCCGATCGATCCGGCCAAAGCCGCCGCCGCGTCGCTCAGGATGTCGCCGAACATATTGGTGGTAAGAATCACGTCGAACTGCGCCGGCCGGAGCGTGAGTTGCATGGCGGCGTTATCGACGTACATGTGCTCCAGTCGGGTGCCCGGATAGGCGGCGCCCATGGCCGCCACGGTGCGGCGCCAAAGCTGCGAACTGGCCAACACATTGGCTTTATCCACCGAACAAATGCGCCGCGAGCGGTTTTCCGCGCGGGCAAAGGCGAAAGTGGCGATCCGCTCGATTTCGGAGGTTGAATACGACTCCGTGTCAAACGCGCGCTCCACGCCATTTTCGACCACGCTGCCGCGCTCGCCAAAATACATGCCACCGGCAAGTTCGCGTACGATTTCCAGGTCGAGATCGCCAAGCCGGTCGGCCTTCAACGGCGAAATTCCCCGCAACGGTTCCAAAAGCTTTACCGGGCGCACGTTCACATACAGCCCGAGACCTTGCCGCAAAGCCAGCAAGCCGCTCTCTGGCCGCTTGCCCACCGGCAGGGAATCCCATTTCGGCCCGCCGACGGCGCCCAGGAAAACCGCGTCCGCCTGGCGGCAAGCGTCGAGCGTAGCGTTGGGAAGCGGCATCCCGGTGGCGTCGATCGCCGCGCCGCCAATAGGAAACTCCGCGAATGCAAAATCGTGATGAAACTCGTGCGCCGCTTCGCGCAGCACGGTGATCGCGGCCCGCGTCACTTCCGGGCCGATGCCGTCTCCCGGCAGCAGAACTATGGCCTTCTTCATGGTCGAACCCCGATTCGGAAAATCCTAGTATGTTGCGCGGCAAGGCGCAGTGACACTCGCCCGCTTATGGACGAGCCTTTGCCAGGCTCAAGCTGGTGAGGCTGCCTCCGCCGCAACAGCTAGCGCGCCGCGACGAATGACTTGATGCGCGATAGCCAGCAAATCGCGCTGCCGCACGTCTTTTTGCTGGTCCGCCAGCGCGGTGACTCTTCGATAGACTTCGGCGAGTTCCACGTCGCTCGGCTCATAGCCCAAGTCGCGCAGGCATAAGCGCAATGCGTTGCGCCCGGAATGCTTTCCAAGCACCATCGACCGCGCCGGCACTCCCACCGTTTGCGGCGAGATAATTTCGTAGGTCAGCGGGTTCTTGATGATGCCGTCCTGATGAATCCCGGCTTCATGCGCAAAGGCATTGGCGCCCACTACCGCCTTGTTGGGGGCCACCGCCGCACCGGTAATCTCCGAAAGCATCCGGCTGGACGGAAATAGCTCTTCGAGGCGAATTCCGGTGGTCACCCCAAAGCTTTCCCTGCGCACCGCCAGTGCCACCACCACTTCTTCCAGAGCCGCATTGCCCGCGCGTTCGCCAATACCATTGATGGTGCACTCGATCTGGCGAACGCCGGCACGTACCGCCGCCAGCGAATTCGCCACCGCCATCCCTAGATCATCATGGCAATGCGCGCTGAGCGTCACACCCTGCGGGTCGCCGAGATATTCGCGCACCTGGCGAAACATTGCCCCGTATTCTTCCGGCACCGCATAGCCGACCGTGTCCGGCAAGTTCAGCACCGTGGCGCCGGCGTCGACGGCCACCCGGCACACCTGGCACAAAAACGCAATATCGGTGCGTCCCGCGTCTTCCGCCGAGAATTCCACTTCGGCGACGTGCTGCCGGCCGAAGCGGATCATGGAGGCAATGGCCTCCAGCGCCTGCTCGCGCGACATGTTCAGCTTGACCCGCAGATGCAAATCCGAAGTGGCCAGAAAAACGTGCAGTCGCGGAGCCGCCGCTGGCTCCAGCGCCTCGATGGCCGCCGCAACGTCCTCTTTCTTGGCCCGCGCCAAGGCCGCGATAGGCACGTCGCGTACTTCCCGGGCCACCAAACGAACCGCGTCCAGGTCTCCCCGCGACGCAATGGGGAAACCCGCCTCGATCACGTCCACGCCCAGCTTGGCCAACTGCCGCGCCATGCGGATTTTCTCCGCGGTATTCATGGAAAAGCCCGGCGACTGCTCGCCGTCGCGCAGCGTGGTGTCAAAAATGCGTACGGAGTCCATAGAGTCTCCCCAACATAGATAACCAGACCCCGGACCGTGGGTCAAATTTATCTTTATTCTACTTTTGATAATACTGCCTTATACTTATCGCCCGGGAGGCAGTCACCGTGGACCTTGGCGAATTGCAGGTATTTCTGACCGTGGCCCGGGAGGGCAGCTTCTCTCGTGCCGCCGAACGCCTCTACCGCACCCAGCCGGCCATCAGCCTGGGCATCCGCAAACTCGAAGACTCCCTGGGCCAGCCCCTGTTTGTGCGCGGTTCGCGCCCGGTCCGTCTTACCGATGCCGGCGTGCTGCTGAAAGATTACGCCGAGCGCCTGCTCAACTTGCGCGATGAAGTTAAAAAGGGGCTCACCGAACTGGAAGGCCTGAAGCGCGGTGAGCTGTCCCTGGGGGTCAACGAAAGCTCCATCCATGCCCTGCTGCCGGCTCTTTCCCGGTTCCGCCAAATGCATCCCGGCGTGCAAGTCCGCGTACACCGCATGTTTTCCCGCGACATTCCTCATGAAGTGCTGAATTATCGCCTGGATGTTGGAGCTATTTCCTTCGTGCCGCGCGATGCCCAGCTGCAGGCCACGGAAATCCGCAAAGACGAGCTGACCCTGGTCGTACCGCTGAAGCATCCGCTGGCCAAGCGTCGCGAGGTCGACGTCGAAGATCTCGGCAACGAAACTTTTATCGGCCACATCGTCGAATCGCCCTTCCGCCGCCGGGTCATAGAATTGTTCGCCAGGAATCGCACCACCCTCAACATGCCCATTGAAATGCCTACCATCGAGAGCATAAAACGCTTCGTGCAAATGGGCATGGGCGTGGCCATCGTGCCCCGCATGTGCGTGCAATGGGAAATCGAGCGCGGCTGGATGAAAGAAGTTAAGGTGCGGCAACTGAGCTTGCCCCGCCACGTCTATCTGGTCTCCCGCAGGGGCGCGCGCCTGCCGCACGCCGCCGCGGAACTCATGCGTATCCTCCGCGACGGAGAGGACTAGCCACGTCCGGCCCCCGCTAGTGGTTCCATTAGCAACGATCCATGGTTACGGAGAGCTTGCCTCCAGCGATGTGACAGTCCTTGCGTTGAAGGGCGGTCTGGCCAATTGGTTTCACTTCCGGGACTGGGCTCCTCAGGGAACCACCTCTTTGGTCAGATCACAGAGAGCTAATCTCAAATGTGCTCGAAGCATCCGGTGTCGTGACTCTACTGCCGAGACTGGCTTAATTTTTACCGTGATTTGACAAATTGACGACACCCGTTTGTCCTCCTCGAAGCTCCTATTTGTCGAACGAAGGCGCGGCTGCGAACCGCTTGAATCATCCTGAGTTTCGATGGTGGGCTGGGCATCGCCTACCGGGGTGAGGTTCTTTGAAGATCACTGGCACTCCCAGCCACCGTGAAGCCACCTCCTCTCCCGATTGGCACTGCAAGCGGACGCGCAGAAGTTCACACGCTCGACGTGGGTGTCGATCTACGAGCGTAAGGAGATGCGTATGCCCCAAAGGAAGCAAATAGCTATGATCTTTTTAGCCGCCGCCTTACTCCTTGCAAGTGTGGTCGCGGTCGGCCGCTCGCGTCATATATCGGCGCAAGAGATAAACCATGACATGAATCGTGATCCCGTGGTGGCAAACGCGACACGAAAGGTGGAGCAGGGCCGCCAGATCTTCCGCTTCGACACTTTCGGAGACCAGGCCTTCTGGGGCGATACCCTGAAGCTTCATCAGGCCATCGAAGGTGCGGCCCTCGGAGGTGTGGGACCAGGACTGAGTCCCAATAACGCCATCGCTCTGGGGCTCAAGGTAGACGTCGATGCGCTACCGGACCATCTACAGCAGGAACTCCGCAAGGGAAAGGTTAACCTGAACAGCCCGGCGGTCACTCTCGCGCTGCTCAAGTTAAACGCCGTCATTGGGCTGACAGGTTCATTCAATTCTTCCGGAGGTCTTGAATCCGTCGGGATCCAATGCGCTCTATGCCATTCCACAGTAGACAATTCTAGTCCCGCGTCTTGCGCAGGTTCGGTCATGCCAAATCCCGGAACCGGTTGTATCGGGCGCCGCCTGGATGGTTGGCCCAATAGAGATCTCAACGTTGGAACGATTGTAGCTCTCGCGCCAGACCTGAGCGTCTTGGCGGGCCTGCTCGGAACAGATCAAAGCACAGTCAGGACCGTGCTGAAGAGTTGGGGACCTGGAAAATTTGACGCAGAACTGATTTTAGACGGCAAAGCCTTCAATTCACATCAAGTGACAGACGGCGTCGCCACCGGCGCCAACGTACCGGGAGCCACATTGATTCCGCCAGCGTTTGGTTTGGGAGGGGTCAATCTCCACACCTGGACGGGCTGGGGTTCCGTGCCTCATTGGAACGCATTCGTGGCCAACCTCGAGATGCACGGGAAGGGCCGCTTCTTCGATCCGAGGCTGAATAATGCTTCACAATTCCCCATTGCCGCTGCGCACGGATTCGCCGATCTGCCTCCTATCAACCCCGATGAGGATCTCATAACCTCCAAGCTGGCTGCGTTGCAGCTCTATCAGCTCTCCATTCCCGCACCACCGTCAACAGTCTCATTTAACAAAGAAGCGGCGGAGCGTGGTGACGAACTCTTCAGCGGCAAAGCCAAATGCAACAATTGTCACGTCGAGCCCCTCTGGAGCGAGCCCGGGTGGAATCTGCATGCGCCGGCCGAGGTCTGCATAGACAGCTTCCAGGCAAATCGCGCTCCCGATCTGCGCTATCGAACATCGCCGATTGGTGCAATTTCGACCCACTTCAAAGGCGGCTTCTATCACGACGGTCGCTTCGGGGATCTGAACGCTGTGGTTGACCATTACAACAAATGCATGAGCTTGGGACTCTCAGATACCGAGAAAAGCGATCTCGTACAGTATCTGCTCAGCCTGACGTTCTAGGCAGAATCGTTTTCATCGGCCCTTCTGAGCAGACTGACTGTTCCTCAGCCCCGGCTTATCCGCTATTCGGAATGCCGACGACGGCGCCTTGAGCGGCGGATCTCGCGCCTAAACATCCCGCCCCCGCGTTCAGGAGGTACCTGAATGATTTATCCTTCGGCCTCAGCCGGGAAGTTCGTCGGACCGAAGTTCCCATCAACAAAGGAGGATCTATGAAGCATCTCAAACTAAACATTGCGGGCGGACAACGTCAAACGAGGAATGGCTCACTGAGGAACCGCTCCACAACTCCCCTGAAATCGCTGTCCAGACCGGCCATCGTCGTTCTTGCCTGCACGTGCTTGACATTCGCAGGGGGTATGGCATCGGCACAACTAGCACCTAATCAGACCAACGGTTTCGGCAACGGCCGGCTCCTTACCTTTACCTACTTGCAGAATTTCGACTGCGTGGATCAGTCCGCGATGGATCTGGATTTCAACAAGATCAAGGCCGAGTCCAGCCGCGTCAACACTCGTCCGATCTGGTGGGAAGTCCGGCCAGTTTTGATACTGCACCAAAGCGATTGGCCAGCCGCCGATGGGAGCAGTGGCATCACCTCGTCAAAGGCGATGGACGACGCCGAAGCGGCGGGCAGGGCCATTGAAGTGGGCTCCAATTTCTTCCTTTTCTTCAGCTCCCGAATGGATCCTGAACATATGGCAATGCACTAGAGCTCCAGCCCCGCTGCGAATGTGCGAAGTATCGCGGCGCTTCGCCTTATAACTCCGAAGAAGTCAACTACAAGGGCCGCCGCATTTTCCTCGCGCTGGAGGGCCCTGCAGGTCCGAGCATTGCAGTGCCTATCGCGGAAATCAAACAAAGCTTGGACCGGAACCCCAACGAGTTGCCGCTCTACGTTTCTTCGAAATCAGTAGCAGCGTGTACGAGCAAGAAACCCAGCAGACATACCCCTTCCACTCGCGCCCCAATGTACGGTAGCGGGCTAGTGCCCGCATGCGTTACCGGAAACTGGCCCACTACGCGGTCTCCCAGAACGTGCGCTCTCGCCGATTCTTCGGTATCCTGCAACAACGACGCCTTCTTCAGGCGCAGCTCATGCTTAGCGGCTTAGCCATCCTCGCCATCGGGTTCCTTCTGGGCATGCGGCATGCCACCGACCCCGACCACGTTATCGCCGTCTCCACCATCGTCAGCCGCGAACGCTCCATCGCCAAAGCCGCCTATGTCGGCGCGTTGTGGGGGCTGGGCCACACGCTGACCATCCTCGCGGTAGGCGCCACCATCATTCTGTTTGGATTGGCCATTCCCCCTCGCGTAGGGCTAAGCCTGGAATTCTGCGTGGGCCTGATGCTGATTCTGCTCGGCATTCTGAATCTCACCGGGGCGATGCGATGGATCAGCGAGAAATTCTCTCCGGCCCATCCCCGGGTGGCGGGCCAGCACGCGCACCTTCACGGGCACGACAAAAAATTGCACTTTCACTGGCACTCTCACGCTCCGGCCACCGAGCATCACGCCGATAGCCTGGCGCCACCGCAATTACTGGAGCGATCGTTCGCCGGTATCGGCCTGTATCAAACGCTGCGCCCTCTTTTTATCGGCATTGTGCACGGCTTGGCCGGATCCGCCGCGGTAGCCTTACTGGTCTTGAGCACCATCCGCGAACCCACATGGGCGGTGCTGTACCTGCTGGTTTTCGGTGTCGGCACCATCGCCGGAATGATGCTGATCACCAGCATCATCGCGCTTCCCTTCTCTTTCGCGGGATATCGTTTCGCTTGGCTGAATCGCGCGCTAATTACTGGCTCGGGGGTCCTGAGCCTGGCTTTCGGCCTGTTCGTCTGCTACCAGATCGGCTTCGTCTTCGGCTTGTTCACCGCACATCCCAACTGGAAGCCAAGCTAGGCGCAGCCGCGCGATCGGATTTCCCCGGCAGGCACATGATGGTCGCCAGCATCGTCGCGCAGTGAATTTCCGTCTCACCCCGGCGCACATGCACATCCGCCATGCAAATCTTCAGCGTCTTCCCCGAACGCACTACGTGGGCCCGCGCGATCAGTTCTTCTCCGTCCGCCGGGGCGATCAAATTGATCTTGTATTCCACGGTCAACACCGAAGAATCCGCGGGCATCAAGGTGTAGGCCGCGTACCCACAAGCGGTATCGCCAATCGACCCGGAAACTCCGGCGTGAAAATAGTTGTGCTGCTGCGTCAACTCGCTGCGATACGCCACACGAATCTCCACCTGCCCGGGTTGCAAGGTAACCATGCGCGCCCCCAAATGCTTCATTAAACCTTGCCGCTCAAAGCTATCGCGAACCCGCCTGGCGAAATCCGCATTCACCCCTTGTACATCATTCTTGTCAAACATGGTCCGAGTATAGCGAGCCCGGGGAGCAGTTCCCAAATTGGGAATTCTCGTCCTATGTCTTTTTATTCCTACGTTAACTATTTTCTTGACTATCCAGAACGCCCGCCCTATCTTGTCCACGGTCCCTCTCGGAAAAGCTGTCCACGTCCCTTATTTATTTTTCGGGGAAGCGCTATAGCCAGGCAAGCCTCTCTTTCTTCCTTAACGTTGGCACGGTCACATTCGGCTGGAGTTTTGCGGCCCGCTTTCTGGCTGGCTTTACTGCAGGCCCTCTGGGCCACCGCCGCTCCGGCGCAAACTCCTCAACAGCAATATGTTTTCAGCTCCATTCCCGTCACAACCGCTACTTCCCAAGTGGCCGGGTTTGCAAAAGACGGACAGACTGGCGCACTCACCGCGGTCGCGGGCTCCCCCTTTGCCGACACCCTGCCGGGCGGCGCGCTGGCCATCGACGGCCTCGGCCACTTTCTCTTCGTCGTCAACACCAGCACCAATAATATTTCGATGTTTCAGATCGACCCCACCTCCGGATCCCTTACCGAGGTGCCCGGTTCTCCCTTTTCCAGTGGACCGACCGAAAATCCGAGCATGGCGGCGACTTCGCCGGTTTGCTTGGCGGCGGATAAATCCGGCCAATTCCTCTATGTCGGTTATGAATTCGGCAATTTCGTTGACATGGGCGCCCTCAACGAGTTCTTCATCGACGCCCCCAACCGGCAACTGCTGCCGCTGGCGGGGCAACCCACCACCGATATCGCCTCCGCTCCCATCGGCATACTCACCGACCCCAAGGGTTTACATCTTTACGTCGGGCTGGGACGCAATCCGTCCACCGGGATCGAGGACGCTGGCACCAATGTCTATTCCATCGATCCGGTCACCGGCACTCTCGCCTTCACCGGCACCGCAGGCAATGCCTTGTCCGCCGGCAGAAGCATTGCCATCGATCCGCAAGGGCGTTTTTTCTTCGATGGCTGGGGCACCACTCTCGGAACCATTGATAGCGCGCTCATCTCTCCAGCGGATGGCACCGCGCTCACCGGAATTTCCAGCATAACTTCGTCGAATCAGATTCCCGCGGCCATGCTGGCGGACAGCAGCGGCAAATTCTTATACGTGCAGCAAGGCTCGGCCGCGGTGGTCTATGCAATTGACCAGACTACCGGCGCGCTCGCCGTTCCTCCGGCCCCGCTGACCACCTTAAATTTTAGCCCGGTCAGCGCGGCTGCCGATCCCCTCGGTCCCTACATCTATTCGCTGCAGCATGACGGCGTTCACGGTTTTCTGATCGATCCGCTGAGTGGCGCTCTTTCGGAAGTGCCGGGGTCGCCCTTCGGAGGCACCCTCGCGCAAGGCGAATTGACGATCACCGGTGCGCCGGTCCAGGCCGTCAGCGGACCGGCGGCAGCAATCTTTCCCGCTGCACAGGATTTCGGCAGCGTAACCGTCGGCCAATCCAGCAGCTCAAAACTTGTGACCATTACCAATACCGGCGGCCAAGGACTCAGCCTCACCTCGATAAGCGTCACCGGCGCCAATCCCTCCGATTTTGCCGCCACCCCCAATTGTTCGATTCCCACCGTTCTCGCACCCAACGCCACCTGCACCATCAGCGTGTCCTTCTCTCCCACTGCCGCGGGGCCGCGCCAAGCCAACCTATCGTTCGCGGATAACGCACCCGGCAGCCCGCAATCCATCCCGCTCAGCGGAACGGGAGTAGCTCCGCAATCCTCCGTCTCCCTTGCGCCGGCCAGTCTTACCTTCGCCAGTACCCTACAGGGCGCCACCAGCCAGCCGCAGACGGTTACGCTCACCAGTCTCGGCCCTGCGACGCTGCACATTTCCTCGGTCCTGCTCAGCGGCGCCAATCCTGCCGACTTCCTGCTCACCAACGGCTGCTCCGGCGCTTATCCGGTCGCCGCCAGTTGCAACATCGTTGTGGCGTTCTCTCCCATCGCCACCGGTCAACGCACCGCCTCGCTCACCATCAGCGATGACGCACCCGATTCTCCTCAGTCCGTGCCGCTGACTGGTACCGGCGCCGCCCCCCCTCCCGGAACTCCGGTGGTGAAGCTCAGCTCCACCAGCATTTCCTTCGGCTCCATCACCCAGGGAACCAGCGTCGCCGCCCAGGTCATAACACTATCGAGTTCCGGCACCGGTTCGCTCCATATCGCTTCTGTCGTTCTGGGAGGCGCCAACGCAGGCGACTTCAGGTTGACGAACAATTGCACGGCCGCCGCCTATGCCGTCGGCAGCACCTGCAATATCGGCGTATCGATAACGCCGCTTGTCTTGGGCGCTCGCGCCGCGTTCATTGCCATCACGGATGACGCACCGAACTCTCCGCAGACCATCGCTCTTACCGCCAATGTCACTCCCTCCTTCACCATTTCGCCGGCCGCACCTGGAGCGACCTCCGTTACCGTCACCGCCGGGCAGACCGCAGCCTTCAGTCTCTTGCTAACGCCCGCCGCCGGCTTTACCGGCAGCGCTTCCTTCGCTTGCTCGGGCGTCCCCAGCCTGGCAACTTGCGCCGCTCCCGGCGTTCAATTCAATGCAGGCACCCCGATCGCCTATACGGTAAGTGTCGCCACCATGGCCAACTCCGGGATAAATCTGCCCTTCGTTCCGCGATTCCCTTCCAATCCTTGGCCAAGGATGTACTCCGCGCTCGCGGCTTGCGCAGCTATTCTGTTGCTCCTATGTGCTTCCAAACTGCCGCGCTACAGCTCATCAGTAACGGTGCTCCGCGCAATGGCCGTAATCGTCCTGGCGTCGCTGTGCGTATTGGAGGCTGCAGGATGCAGCAGCGGCGGGGCAACGGTTAGTCCCCTGGCTGTCAATGGGCCGCACGCGACGGGTACGCCGCAAGGAACGTCCACCATCACGCTCACCCCATCGGCCATGACCGCGACCGGCACTCCATTACAAGGCATCCCACCGCTGCAGCTCACTCTCACGGTGCAGTAATGTGTGTCCTTATGTTGAGCGGAATAATACGCTCGCGCATGTGGTGTCGAAAACGCAGCCCGAATTAAAATGCGGATAGAACATGCGCCTACGCCACATAGGGTATTGGGAGAAAGAGGATCAAAGGGTAACAAGCATGCAATCGGCCTGGATGCCAGAAAAGTCGGCTGGAGCTTACGGCTTACCTGCCGTCCCAGGTATCGCGATAGGAGTCTTGATGCCCTGCAACTCAGGTGGTGTGCCAAGCAAAGCATTGGTGTTCTGCGCAACGGCAACCTGCCACGTGGCGCCCCGTTTTTCAGCAACCATGGTCATCATCCCGAAGCGTGGCGGGCGAGGTGTCCCGTCGAAGTTCTTATCGCCCGTAATCTTCCAGCTCCAGTGAACGACGGCCATATCCGATCGCAGGAAGCGTGCAGCGGTTTCCAACGGTGTAATGGTTGAATCCTTGAAGCGCCCGCTCAGCAATTGCACGTGAAATTTCTCGAAGTCGGCTCTGCCATGCAGATAGAGGGCCGCCACGGTCACGAAGTCCACGTCCTCAGCCATGATCTTCGCTAATTCGTGACCATCGTGCTTCGCCCACGCGTCGCAGAAAGCCTGCGGCAGCCCGCGGACGGCATCTTCATCCGCCTTACTCCGTGCATTCAGACGCACACTTGTCACCAAGAGCAGCAACAGCACGGCGGACACTAGATTTCTCATCGCCTCTCCTCCTCTCGTATCTTCCGCTATACCAATGCATCATCGCCAAGTAAAACTCACGGCCGAGATGCATCAACCGGCAGGAAACTGTCGGCTAGCTCGTAGCCGGAGAGTATATGTCGTTGGAAGGTATAAATACTCTTAGCGGCGTAACCGGCGGGCCCGAGTAAGCCTCATCCAAGAAAGCGGCATCGTCGTATACTTCCAATGGAAGCCTGTTCACGCAACGAAACGTTTGGGTGGTGAATTCATGCGCAGTGTCCATCTCGGCCGCATCCTGGTGATTACCGCGATCGCCGCGTTTTTCGCCTGGACCGCGGTCCGGTCAATCGGCGCCCGGCCCGCCGCTGAACCCCGCTATCCCTTTCCCAAACCGGCCGTCGATGCCCCGCTCGCCGCGGGCCAAACCAAGGAAACCGCGGTGCTGGCCGGCGGCTGCTTCTGGGGCGTTCAGGCCGTCTTCGAGCATCTCCAAGGGGTACGTTCGGTGACCGCGGGCTACTCCGGCGGGCGAGTCAATTCACCCAGCTATGAGATGGTCAGCAGCGGGCTTACCGGCCACGCCGAATCCGTCAGTATCACCTTCGATCCGTCGCAAATTTCCTACGGACAGCTCTTGATGATCTTTTTTTCCGTTGTGCACGACCCTACCCAGCTTAACCGCCAGGGGCCCGACGACGGGACGCAATATCGTTCGGCAATTTTTTATTCGAGCGACGTACAACGCCGCATCGCTGCCGCCTACATCGAACAGCTCGATGCCGCCAGGGTCTACCCGCGCAAACTTGTCACGGAAGTTGTGCCCTTCAAGGCTTTTTTTCGTGCCGAGGAATATCACCAGGACTACCTGAGCAGCCACACCGACCAACCCTACATTGTTTACAACGACCTGCCAAAACTGGAGCACCTGAAAAAACAATTTCCGGATCTCTATCGCAAATAGAGGGAAGCTAACCGGGGCCGGGACGCTCCGTCACCGCGCCATGTGCTCCCGGCAACGTCGTCTTTGCTCCGCCTTGGGACTCGCCGGTCAGCAGGGCTTGCAATCCGTTATAAGCGTAAATGGTCGGAGCGTGATTCTGCATCAGCCCGCCGGTGTCCGCCGTCGGGCCATAGGTGCTGTGTAACGCTCGGCCCAGCATCCGCAGCATTGCCATTTGCTGCCCGCGATGGTGCGAGGTATGGGTCAGCCGCCGGGTCAGGACCCAGGCCCGCGACCGCGCCACATCGAAAAATCTCGTCTCGCCCTCGTACCAGGTCTCCGGCTTTCCGCGCATTGCTTCCAGCCGCTTTCCGCTATCTTCCGCGTAGCGCTTGATGAATTCGAGCCGCGTTTCCTGAGCCGGCAGCGGCGGCGCGCCGACGTCAATCCCCAGCATGGTGCGAAACCACAAATCCTCGCTTACACATTGGTGCACCATCTGTTCCCGCACGCTGCGCCCGCGTGGATCGCCGGCTTGCGGACGCACCCCCATATCTTCGTCGTGAAACTCGCTCCACACGCTGACTACTTTTACCCGTTCGGTCTCGTAAGTCTCGGTCAGAAATTCGTAGCGCACAGGTCATCTCCCGCAAGAGCAACCGGCTAGGTGCATCTTCACCCTGTCCATTCCACGCCGTCAACTCGTACAGGAGCAAGCAATGTTCACGCCAAATAAAAAAGGGCGGGCATTTCTTCGCCCGCCCTTCCTGATTTATTGGTGGTGCGCGCGATTAATCGCGCGGCTACCTGCTGCAACTGCGGCTGACCATCTTTACGTTAGTCACCGTCAAGTGGCCATGCTCGTTCGCATGGTGCTCGGTGTCTTCCTTGGCTTTTTCCTTGGCATCGTGCATTTTTTCGTGGTCCACCGTGCCCGTGACGCGGATGGTGTGCCCCACATGGTCCGCCAGACGGCCATGGTCACCCTTGAGTTCCCAAGTCGAGCCGTTATCAGCCATGAGCTCGAAGTCATCGCCTTCCCGCTGCAAGCAACCCGTCATTTCCCGGACTTTGCCCCGATCATCGTCGCGATCTTGCTTCGCGTTGTGCGCAAAGCTCGCGCCCGGCAGCAACGCTAATGCTGAAAGAGCAAGAAAGCTCAACATTAATTTGCTTCTCATTCGTTTACTCTCCTCGTGAGGAAGCTCGATTCGGCACTCCTCGCCTAAAGATTCTTGCACTAGAAACCTGCGTCGCACATCGGGACAAACCTTCAGCAATCGCTAAATCGGACTCTAGGTCCCCCTGCCGCTTAAGATTGCAAAGAACAGTTAGACCAGCCGAGCGGGATAGGCAGGACGGGCCTCGGTTAAACCCTTGACTTATCTTGCGCGCTGGGAGTATCTACCCTTACGCGCCCTAGGCTCCTCCCAACCAACCGGGCGCGCACGTTCAAACTTCATGGAGGTTATTAATGTCGGCAAACGTACTTCCCATCCCCGATGGCTATCATTCCCTCACTCCGCAGCTCACCTGCCGCGATGCGGCCCGCGCTATTGACTTCTACAAGGAGGCTCTCGGCGCTAAGGAAATCATGCGCATGGCTGGCCCCGGCGGTAAGGTCATGCATGCGGAACTGCAGATTGGCGATTCCCGTTTCATGATCGGCGACGAATATCCCGGAATGTCCGCAGCGCCCAATCCTTCCGCATTGCCCTCGTCCTCGCTGTTCGTATACAGCAATGACGTAGACACCGCCTACAATCGAGCCATCAAGGCTGGCGCGCGGGCCGACATGCCGCCCAGTAACATGTTTTGGGGCGACCGCTATGGCAAGTTCACCGACCCCTTCGGTCACCAGTGGGGTATAGCAACTCACGTGGAGGACGTTGCTCCGGAGGAGATGCAGCGCCGCTCCGAGGAATGGTCCAAGCAAATGGCCAAGGCCGCCGGCCAATCCAGCTGAGCCTTCACACCTTCGGGTTGCTCCACCCTCCTGGTGCGAAGGAGGGTGGAGACCGACGGCGTTTTTGCGATTCTCACCACAGTCCTGCCGTCATTCTTCTTTCTGGTCCTCTCACCCTTGCTGCCCTTGAAAGTGCCAGAAATTCTTCGCCTCTCCGGCGTCAAAATCGAGCGAAAATCGTAATCGAACTGGACACTACAGCCCTAGCCACCACCACAATCGAATCGCTTAGCCATGCCTCGCACCAGCGCAGAAGCTCTTCCACCGGATCCCCTCCTCGCGAGATTTCCCAAATGGACTTTGGGACACTGGTGTGTCACCGTGGCCTGCCTTAGCTTTCTTGTCCTGGCTTTGCTCCCGGAAGGGCGCCTCAACGATTTCGATATTTCCAACGGCGCCGAAAATGTCCGCGTTGCGCGCTCTCTCGCTTTCCATAACACCTTTGCCGATCCGTTCGCCACTCTGTCAACCGGCCCCACCGCGCATGTAGCTCCGGTGTACCCAGTAATCTACGCTGCATTCCTGCGCCTCTTTGGCGCTGGTTACGCCGCGCTTCGGTTTCTCTGGGCTTTGAACGTGGGTTTCTTGGCAGCGCAAATGGGTCTTCTGCCCTTGCTGTCACACCGCTTGCGTTTCGGCATCTTGCCGGGAATCATCGCGGCCTCGCTCGGAACTCTTTCGCTCTATTCCCCGATCGACACCCGATGGGAGTGCTTCCTCGCAGGCCTGCTCCTCCTGTTGGCACTTCTGGCGACGGAACACAGCTTCAGCCGAGAGAGTTCCCGCGCGACTTTCGGCGCAGGCGCTATATGGGGCGTTGCGATTTTGACCAACCCTGTTCTTATCCTTCTGACCCTGGCTTGGCCGCTTTGCTGGACGCTGGCACAGCCGAAGCATCTTCGCGCCCCATCAGCGCGACGCTCCGCCACCGTCGTGGCCGTTGCACTGCTCGCAATCTCGCCGTGGATTGCCTACAACTACGCCCGCTTCGGAGCTTTCTTTTTTGTGCGCGACAATCTCGGTCTCGAGCTGTACACCGCAAATAACCCATGTGCCGCGCCATCCATTCGCGAAAACATTCAATCCGGATGCCACTACCTCACGCATCCTAATGCGAACCCGGCTGTCGCAGCGCAACTTGCCGCGGTTGGGGAGCTTTCTTTCAATCGTGCCAGGCTGCACCAAGCCTTCGCTTGGATCGGCTCGCACCGCTACGCCTTTCTGGTCCTCACGATTCGCAGATTCCGGCTCTTCTGGTTGCCTGCGCTCGATCGCAGGACAGAAGCCGTTCTTGTGTGGCTGCTCACGCTACTTTCGCTCCCCGGTTTGTGGGCCATGGCCAGGAAAAACCGCCTTGCCACAGCGCTTATGGCCGCCGCGTGGATGCTGTTCCCATTGATCTACTATCTCATTCAGTTCGAGCCGCGCTACCGCTATCCGATTTATTGGACCTCCCTCCTCCCCGCCGGATATGCCCTGACAGAAATCTGGCGCCGACTCCCCTTATTCCGTTCGTCGCCGCATTTACCGGCCCCTTGATCCATCTTCCCGTCCCCGTGGTAGCATGCCCCGTGGCTCACCTAGATTTGGCTCAAAAAATCAATCGCAGCTCCTTTTGGCCCTCGGCACTGGTGCTCTTTGCCGTCAATATCCTGAATTTCTACGACCGTCACGTCGCCGCCGCGCTCACCGAACCCATTCGAAAAGAGTTTCACCTCACCGACACGCAAATCGGCCTGCTCGGCAGCGCCTTCATCTGGATCTACGCCATCGTTGGATTGCCGCTCGGCCGTATCGCCGATTCCGCCAGCCGCAAGAAGCTGCTCGCCTCCGCCATCCTCATCTGGTCCGCGCTCACCGCCTCCGCCGCCTTCGCCGGGAGCTTCGCCATGCTGCTCTTTTCGCGCATCGGCGTCGGCATCGGCGAAGCGGGCTGCGCTCCGGCCGCCACCAGTTGGCTTGGCGACTTGTTTCCCCCGGATAAGCGCTCCCGCGTCCTCGCCCTTTTCATGCTCGGCGTCCCGCTCGGCGGCGCGCTCAGCTTCTTCTTCAGCGGGCCTCTGGCCCAAGCTTACGGCTGGCGAACCGCCATGATCGTCGCCGCCGCTCCCGCGCTGCTTCTGATCCCCTTTGTGCTCCTTCTGCCGGAGCCGCAACGCGGCGCCAGCGAGGCTCACGCAATTCCCCAGGCCACCGGCTCGATGTGGGCCCTGCTGCGCATCCCCACCCTCTGGTGGATCATTGCCTCCGGCGCGCTCCTCAATTTCAGCATGTACGCCATCGCCACGTTCCTTCCCGCATTCCTGGGCCGCATTCACGGCCTCTCCGTGGCATCCTCCGGCATCGCCAGCGGCATGGTGTACATCACCGGCGGATTGGCAGGCTGCGCCATCGCCGGCTTTTTCGGCGACGCCATCGTCCATCGCCGCAAGGATGGCCGTCTGCGTATTGCGGCGGTAAACTCCTTCGCCGCCGCGCCCCTGGCTTGCATCGGCGTCATGCAACCCGCCGGCTCTTTGCTCCTCGCCGTTCTCTTCCTAATCCTCGCGTATGCATTGCTCACCAGCTATTACGGCCTGGTTTACTCCGCCATCCAGGATCTGGTGGCTCCTAACCAGCGCGGCACGACCATGGCCATCTACTTCATGGCCATGTACCTGTGCGGCGCCTCCCTGGGCCCGTTGCTGACCGGCCGGCTCAGCGACTTCCTGGCCCACCGCGCCGCCACAATGGCAGGCTCCGCCGTCGTCGCGGAAAGCTTCCGCGCCATCGGCTTGCAGCAAGCCATGCTGATTATTCCCGTATTGTCCGTAATTTTAGCGGTGGTGCTGTACGCCGGCTCGCGCACTATGGTCACCGACACTGCCGCTCGTCAATCCATGGCGTCCGTCGCCGCTGCCGATTAGCGGCGTTGGCCTTCCGTGCCGCGCGGCCCGGGCGCGCTTAGGCTTCGCGCCCGGGCGCCAGCAGGCGCACTCAGTTCATCTGGCCGTTATCTTGATTCGCCGGCGCCGGCTCCGCATTCAGCCGCGAAGTCGCCCGCCAGTCCACTTCGGTGACGTCTACCGAGCCCGTTCCGCCGCTGGTGAGCACATAGCTCAAGCTGCCGCCGTTGATCCGGTAATTGGTCACCGCGTAAACGTTCTCGGACTTCAGTGCGATCAGCCGCACCCGCGACGGCTGCCCGGTCACCACCGCACTGGTCCGCGCCACCTGCGCGGCGGGCAGCTCTGCCGCCACTCCGGGGTCGGCCGCGCTATCGGCCGCAGGCAGATTGCTCGCCGCGTAATCGCTTCCCGATCCGCTGCGCGCTCCGTTCGCCGGCAGTTGCGAACTATTCAGTGAAGCCGGTTTGTGGAACGACTGCGAATGATAAGAGGACGGAGCTGCCGGCCGATCATACGAACGGGCCGACGCACCCATGCGCGGAACATCGATGTCGTCCATCAGCCGTACGGTGATTTGCTCTTCGCCCTTCAGCGCCGGACGCGGCCCGCGGGCCGGCAATGTCAACACTTTCCACGGCCACAGCGGCGGCAGCAGCCATTCCACCGTGTCGCGCGTGGCGTGCCCTTTTCCAACCACGTCTCCCTTTTTGTCCACCCGGTAGCCCTTCGCCGCAATCATCTTGCTGGGCACCGGAATGTCACTCTCCGGCAAGCCAATGCGATCGAACTCGATCTTCAAATATCCCTTGCCTACAAAATGTCCCGGCTCCTTGTCCGCTTCCAGATGTCCGCCCAGATAGCTGCCGCGCGGAAAGACCGTCTTGCCGAATTCCCGCAGCGCGCTTAGATGGCAGATCACCGGATCGCCGATATCCGCCGTGGCCGAAGAAAAATTCGGTTCGTCCAGCGTGCAATGCAAAAGCGTGCCGGCCGGCACGAGTGTGTCTTGCGCCTTGGCGCTCCGCTGCACACCTAGAAACAAAACAGCAGCCGCAAAATACAGAAAGATTCGCCGCATATGCTACCTCCCGGTTCGCAGGTCGGGCAGATCGGGCTCTATGCGCGGGCACGGGGACGATAGATCAGAACGCGAGCGTGAGCGGTGCACTGCCGGAACCCACCTGTCTTCGCGCCGCGAATTTTTTCGCTGCGCGTGTTCGAAAACTACTCCTCTTCGCGCAACTAATTCAATAGGCAAGATTTACGCACTTTTTGGAGGGAAATTTTGCGGCCGAAAAACACCCCTTCTTAAACCCGCAAACACTCGCTTTTCGGAAAAGTTGCGCCCTGCCGGCAGCATTCCACAAGGAATTTTCGCGGTTCGCCAGTCAAATACTTTTTCCGCACACCGGTCCAGTCCATGAGACAACCCGCTGAACCCCTGCACCTACACGGCGGTTACTGCGATACCGCCGACGGATTTGCGTTCAGCAGCGCGGTCAAATCGTTCACAATCCGCGCCGCGATTTTTTGGAAATCGTCCTCGCTGGCATCCTTGCCAAGATCGAATTTCGTCAGCGGCACGTACGGGCTCAGGGTGATCACCGCGCCGGGCTTGCTCTCATTGCCCGGCAACTGCGCAATCTCGTACAACTTTTGATCGGGCTTGCCCAGGTTGGCTACGCTCACCAGCGCTTCCATCTTGCCGGAGTCCGCGGCGGTGCGAATTACCGCGCGCCGCCAGTGGTTGTCCTTGTCCACTTCCGCGAACAATCCACGGATGCGCACGCCGCTGTCCGGGCGCGCATCCCCCTGGTGCAAGCGCACCGCGCGGTACCCGGCCTTCTGCAACGCGGCGATCACCTTTGTGGACATCCAGTCGACCAGGCGGCCGGCCTGCTTCCGCGGATCCTCTTCCGGCTTTGGCGCACTACCGGCTGGCGGCAGCACATCAATGTCAAAATCCGAAACGTACACCTCCGGCTTGTTCTCCAATGTGTTCGTCTGCTGCGGCCGGGCCCCCGCTCCGGGGCTGGCAGCAAGGCCGCACCAGGCCGCCGCCAAGCTTGCCGTAAATACCAGGTTTCTAAGGATTAGAGTCATGGGCGCCCCTGACGCGTTTGCGGTGCGCGCTCTGATGCGCGTCAAACAGGCGCATGGATTGTCGCAGTGCAGAACACCTTAGTTGGATGATTTAGTGCGTCTGACTGGCTGCAACCGCCGGAACCGGCAACGCCGAATCCTGGATGGTCAGCATGTCCGTCCGGGTCTTGTCCCACTCGCGTAGCGTCAGCCCGTAGCTCGCGAACATGCGCCGGATGCGCACCGAGTCCCAGCGCAGCACTTCCTCCAGCACCGGTACCAGCACGCTGGTGGCGTTGTCGCTCAGCACCGTCCGCCGCGCCACCTTGGTAATGTATTTCGCTTCCGACACCGCAATGGTCAGGCCGTCGTGCTGGTTTACGTGCATCATCACCGGCAAATCCGAGCTGCCGTCGCCCATGTAAATGATGTGGTCGTGGCTGATCCCCAGCGTGGCGCGAATCTCCTCCAACACCGTGATCTTGCCCCAGCCCGCCGACGCCCGGATGATCGACTCCACTTCCCCGTTTGCTTCGTTGTAGCGGAAGCGCGTCCCGAAAATGTGGTCGAACGGCACCACTCCTTCCAGCGCCGACACGATGATTTCCTGCGGCGCCGCCGAGATCACGTAAAACGAAAACTTGTAGTCCTCCGCAAGATGATCCAGCGCGCGCGCAAACAGCGCCACGTCGTGCTTCAAGCGAATTCGCTTGCCGGTCTCGATAAGATCGTCGCGCCGTACACGGCGGAACTCCGGGTCGTGCAGAATCAGGTAGCTCAATTCCGCGCCCTGCTGCACCAGGTTCATTTGCGACAGTCCGTCCACTTTGTCGTGGAAGCCGTGAAAGCCGATGAGTTCGCTCAGTACCACTCCCGAATCGTTAAAGCTGAGCGTCTGGTCGAAGTCACTGGCCAGAAGAAACTGCTTTACCATGTTCTAGTACTCCTCTTTCGTAGCCTGCCCTTACACCTTAACCACATTCCGCGCTGGTCACCCACGAATTATTTTAATGGGTGTCATGCGTATATATTGTGAATGTTTTGTTAGTCTTTACCTTAGATGCTCCCAGCAGGTAAATCGCTACAACCAAAGGGCTTGCTCCCATAACCCGAACAGCGAGAAGGGGATGCGGCCGGCCGTTCCGGGGCGAATATCAGGAGAAGGCCCTGGAAGTCCCGCGGGGCTTGGTTTACGGCGGGCGTCCGGACGGCCGTCCGAAGGATCGCCGCCCGGGCACCGTCAACGTCACGCGCCTTTCGGAGTATACTTACTGCATGAAGGCCTTCCCGCGCATAACCGTCAATCCCCAGCAGATGGGCGGTTTGCCGTGCATCCGCGGTTTACGCATGCCGGTCGCCCGGGTTGTCAGCATGGTTGCCGATGGAATGACTCACCAGCAGATTTTGGCTGATTACCCCGACCTCGAAGAAGAAGATATTCGTGAAGCCTTACGTTACGCCGCTAGCGCAGTCCGCGAGCGGGAATTGCCCGTAGTCTGAGTGTCTTGAAATTCCTGGTCGACCTAATCCTCACCATCCACCGCAATGAGATACGCGAAGCTTTAGAACATGGATCGATTGTGGTTATCGAGCCGAAGAGAATTCGGAATAGGGCTTTGCCCATCCGTCGTGAACCGGAATGAATGCGCTCGAAAATTGGTACTGCTCGACGTCGTTCTGGCGCTGGATGACTCGCGAGCGATTGCTGCCCTGGCTGCTAGGGGGCGCCAGCCTGGGCGAGCAACTTCTGGAAATCGGGGCGGGGGCCGGGGCCGCCACAGCCGCACTCCGCAAACGCGTTCCTCATGTTGTCAGCCTCGAATACGACCGCGGCTTTGCGACGAAGCTGGCGCACCAGAACGGGCTGGGCGCCGGCGTGGTGCAAGGGGACGCGGCAGCTCTTCCCTTCACCGGCCGCAGCTTTTCCTCAGTGATCGCGATTCTGGCCTTGCATCACTTGCGCTCCAGCGAGCAGCAGGATCGCGCCTTTAGGGAAATTCATCGGGTCTTGCGGCCCGGCGGCCAGTTTTTTGCCTTTGAAATTCCGGATGGATGGTTGCACCGGCTGGTGCACACCAGGAGCACATTTGTGCCGGTGCATCCGCAACGGATTGCCGCGCGACTGAGGAATATAGGGTTCGCCGATGTCACCCTCGATCTGCGCCCCGGCGGATTCCGCTTTCGCGCCTCGCGCAACGGCTAAATCAATTGGGAGATGGCGACGTTTCCGGCCGCAGGAGTTGTTCGCCGCCAGCTGCAACGAAGACCGCATGCGCTTCGCGGCGGCGCTCAGAAGCTTCACCCATGAGGTCATCAAAACGCTTATGTGAACGGAGTGGCGCGAGCCAGGGATCGTGGACCAGCGAGAAGTCGCAAATAAAGTTTTCGCCGATAACCTTGTGAAGCATGTCAATCGCGCGGTTATGCTCATTCAGTTGCACTAGATGGCGGGCCATGTAGAACCAGCACTCCGGATCCTTTATTCCCGCGGCTTCAGCCTCGTCGAGATACCCTAGCGCAACGGTGCGCTGGCCCTGCAGCAATGCTCGCAGGGACGTCATCATCGCCGCCATACCACCGCTTAGCTGGTTAGACTCTCGTTGACGCAACAACGCGATCGCATCGCTTCGCTGGCCGAGACAGGCCATGGCCGCGGCGTCTATATAGTAGCCTTCGGAAACTCGCGCAAAATCCACGATTTTCTGGTACGCACAGAGCAGAAAAAGGGTGTGAGGAACGCTCGTTCCAATATTGGGATCGAGTCGCTTGGCCCTTTCGTGAGCGGCCAAGGACGCCTGCAATTCGCCACAATACCGGCAGGCCTGTACCAGTCCGGAGAATAACTCCGCATCGTGGCGCTTTAACTTGGCGCGATTTAGCAGGCGAGCCATGGCTCGCTGCGCCTGTCCGAGATCGGCCTCAATGCTGGTGTAGAAGCTATGAGCAACGGCGAGATCAGGATTCAGGGCAAAGGCCCTGCGGTAGGCGGCATCTGCGAGCTGGAAATTCTCCAGCGTTTCTTCGCCAAATTTTTCGATGAATCGGTAGCAGCGGCCAAGCCGCGCCCAGGCCGGAGCGTAGCTCGGGTCTTGCTCCAGACATGCGAGATAAAGGTCGCGCGCCGCCTTCATGTTCTCCAGGCTGCGGTTCAACACTAGATGATTTGCGCGCAGATAACTTTCGTAAGCGGAAGCAACCGCAGGCACGTCCTGCCTCAAAGTTTTTTGCTCCCGATCCGTCAGCGGAAGCATCAACGACTGCACAATGTGGTCGGTCAGGGCGTCCTGCAACTGAAAGATATC
>DATGEY010000068.1:0-40198 GCA_035309625.1 Candidatus Acidiferrum sp. | reverse complement strand
AAACCGCTGGGTGATCTATCTCTGCGGGAAGGCGCCGTGACGGTTCATACAAAACCTTATGAGATCAAGACCATTCGGGTTCGCTTTGCTCCGCAAGCGGCGAAGGAGTGACAGAGTTAGCAAAGAAGCGCATCCCAAGGTTATTCGTGAGCGAAAAAGGGTAGGTTGCTCGCATCTCATCGCAGATTGCCTGCTGTCCCTTTTGAACCCCGTGTTAGAATCCACGCGCGCTACGCGCTCTAAGCATCCTCATGGTTTACCGATGATCTTGGAAGGATCGAACCTTAAGAGCACTCTACTTTGCTTTTCAGTCTCGCTTGTACTCGGTTTTGTCTGTCCGGCTTCCTCTGCGTTCCCCTCTCAGGATAGTTCCCCCGGCACGCTGAATCTGCAGGTGATTGTTGTGGATTCTCCTGGAAAAGCTCAGCAAATACTGGATCGCCTCAAGAAGGGCGAGGATTTTGCCGGAATTGCCAAATCCGACTCGATCGATCCAAGCGGATCGCAAGGCGGCTACATCGGACTTGTTGAGCCCTCAACCCTCCGTCCAGAACTGCGAGAGGCTTTGAAAGGTATCCGGCCTGGGGAGATTACGAGCGCAATCGCAGTGCCTTCCGGTTACGTCATTCTCAAACTCCTCCCCGAGAATCAGCCCGAAGTTGCACAGGGAATGGGGCCGGGGCAGGCCCGCGATCTTCCTCTCGCGCGTCAAGGAGCCGTGCGCTATCCAGCCGATGTGGCTGGCCAGGTTCTAGCTGACATGCTTTTCCAGAGATTTCCCAAGCCGCCAAATTGGCAGCAAGACCTGCAGGGCATCTGCGATATTCGCAAACGCTCGCTCGCCGCAGGAGTGTCGCGCCTGCAAGAGCTGTTCGAACCCGCGAACAAACCGCGATTGGAAGCCATGAAGCCCTTTGACGTGATCCAGTCACACTACGCGTTGGCGCAACTTCGGGCCTACCAGGGAAACATGGACCAGGCCGTCGAGCACTGGGAGGCGGCTTACAAAATTGCCGCTGATGAAATTCCAGCAGGAATCCCGCAGCTGGCGGAGGTGCTCGGCGTCGCCTATTTCCACAAGTCAGAAATGAAAAACAATGTTTATCGGAATCCGGGAGATTGGTGTCTGTTCCCACCGCGCCTCGCCAAGCCTTACCGTGTAACGGATGATTCCGAGAAGGCCATTAAATATTTTATTAAATATCTGGCGATAAAACCAGAAGGGCCCGATCAACTCCAAGTCAAATGGCTTCTCAATCTTGCCTATATGACCATCGGGAAATACCCTTCCGGCGTCCCTGAGCCATATTTGATTTCTCAATCGGCGTTCGAATCGAAGCAAGACATCGGAAGGTTCGTCGACGTGGCTCCCGCAATGGGTTTGAATTTTGTGACAATGGCGAATGGCGTGATCGCCGACGATTTGGAAAACAACGGGCTCCTGGACTTGGCGGTTTCAGGTTACGACGTCTGTGCCCCGCTGCATTTCTTGCACAACAATGCCGACGGAACGTTTACCGATCGCGCGGCGCAGGCCGGACTTTCCGACCAGCTAGGTGGCCTCAACATGATTCAAGCCGATTACAACAACGACGGCTGCACGGACATCCTGGTGTTGCGCGGCGCTTGGGAATTCCCCATGCGAAAATCCTTGTTGCGAAACAATTGCGATGGCACGTTCACCGACGTCACGCGAGAAGCGGGCCTTGCCGAACCCGCGACACGCACGCAAACCGCCGTCTGGGCCGACATTGACAACGACGGTTTCCTCGACTTATTCGTGGGCAATGAAAACGGTCCCAGTCAGCTGTTCCACAACAAGGGCGACGGCACTTTTGAAGACATCGCTCACTCCGCCGGCGTAGACAAAATTGCCTTCACTAAGGGCGTTGTCGCCGCCGATTACGACCTGGATGGGTTCGTCGACTTCTACGTCTCCAATCTTTACGGCGGTAATTTCCTCTATCACAACAATCACGACCGCACGTTCACCGAAGTCTCCGAAAAGGCTGGTGTGCATCAGCCGCAATCGCAGAGCTTTGCCACTTGGTTTTTCGATTACGACAATGATGGTTGGCCCGATCTCTTTGTTACTTCGTACTTCTTTTCCGCCGACGAAACCCTGCGCAGCTACCTTGGTCTTCCGCGCAATGTCGAGACACTGAAGCTCTACCGGAACATGAAGAATGGGACGTTCAAGGATGTGACAGCCGAAGTTGGCCTCGATAAGATCAACATGCCCATGGGCGCCAATTTTGGCGACGTCGATGACGACGGCTTTTTGGACGTTTTTCTCGCAACCGGGGGGCCGGAGTATGGTGCTCTTGTTCCCAAAATGCTTCTTCGTAACGATGCGGGAAAATCCTTCGTGGACATCACCGCCTCGTCGGGCACCGGCGAGCTCCACAAAGGTCACGCTGTGGCCTTCGCTGACCTCGGCAACAACGGCCGGGAGGACCTCCTAGTCTCCATTGGAGGCGCAACGCCCGGTGACGCGCACGCCTTCCGGGTTTTTCAAAATCCGGGAAACGACAACGATTGCATCACGGTGAAGCTTGTCGGTGTAAGAACGAATCGCTCGGCAATCGGGGCACGCATCCATCTGACCGTGGAAAATGAGGGCAAACCTCCGCGCTCCATCTATCGGACCGTCGGTAGCGGCGGTTCGTTTGGCGCTTCACCGCTTCAGCAACATATTGGGTTGGGCAAGTCCGCGAAAATCGCCGAGCTGGAAATTTGGTGGCCCTCGAGCAATACGAAACAGAGTTTTGTAAATGTTGGCACAAATCAGTTTATCGAAATCAAGGAGTTCGCCAAGGATTACACTAAACTCGAGCGCCGGTCGTTCCGTCTGGGAAGTATGAAATCGGACGCTACAAACTTGCCAAACCTCTACGCGCAGAAACCGGGCGCGAACCGGCAGCAAGCCCGTAAGAGGATTTATGAGCCTGACTAAAGTCAAGATGCGAATACTGCCAACGCTTTTCTTGTGCTGTTGTATGCCACTGAGTTGGGCTGCGGAGCGCCACACCGCTTTTGGAGTGGTCTTGGAAATTGATCGCGCTCATCTTACTCTTCGAGTTTCCTGCCACGAGATTCCAGGTTACATGGACGCCATGGTGATGGATTTTCCAGTCCGCAACGCCAAAGAGCTTGATGGCCTGCAGCCGGGCACCTTGATCGATTTCACGCTCGTCGTGGAGAAAGGCTCCCCTTACGCAGCCGCCATTCGTGTCCATCAATTCCAGAGCGCCGATCCCGAACCGATGGCTGCTCGTCAGCTCAATCTCCTCGAGGGTCTCGTCGGTCCCGCTACCGTTGCGGCGAAGAAGCTTGAGATTGGCCAGCGTGTCCCGGATTTCTCACTTATCGACCAAAGGGGCCAAGCTGTATCCCTTTCTTTATTCACAGGCGAAGTAGTTGGCATTACGTTCATGTATACGCACTGCCCGTTTCCCAATTACTGCTTTCGTCTTTCCAATAATTTCGGCATGGTCCGAAAGCGCTTTCCGGATCGCCTGGGGCGCGACTTGGTCCTATTAAACATCACCTTTGACCCCATACACGATCAGCCTGAAGTTCTCGCTGAGTATGCGCGTAACTGGAATGCCGCTGGCGTTCCAGGATGGTATTTTCTAACTGGCCCAGTCCTCGAGGTCGAAAAAGTGTGTCATGAGTTTGGCATGAATTTCTGGCAAGACGAGAGCCTGATTACGCACGCTCTCCATACCGTCATCCTCGACCGGCAAGGAAAGCTCGTCGCCGATCTCGAAGGCAACGACTTCACCGCCAAGCAACTGGGCGACCTTTTCGATTCCGTGCTGGGCGCGCCGCAATAGGCCAGTTGTGCTCAAGCGTTCACGCAGCATAGTCTGATAGCAGATTGGGTCCGCCCGAAGGCTAAACTAAATCTATGAGTCAACGGCATCAGCCAGTTTCATGCTGTGCTCGACCAGATACTCGAACGGTCGAAGGAGCAGAAAGCCTGCCTCCTGTGACTAAACTACTGACGCTAGTAGCTAACGCACCGGTGCCCTTACGTGCCGCCTTGTTTGTACCCTTAGGCGCGGAAGCTGCGCCAAAGTGTAGGGACTTTATCATCGAGTGTTTCTGATGACTGTTGAACAACGCAGACCGTTTGCCGTTTGGATTTCGTGGTTGTGCCTGGCCCTCTTCGCCGGCGGAATCCATCTGGCGGCGCAATCATCGGCGCCCGTTCATCTGACCGCCGAACAGGATCATCAGCGTCTGCTCGACCTACTGCACATAACTTCACTGCGTCGCGGCCCCGACGGCGACCCTAAGTCCCCCAACGCCGCCAACATCGATGAATTCAAAGTGCCACCTTACACCCTGCCCGATCCCCTGGTGTTGAAAACCGGGCAGAAGGTCACCACTCCAGATGTATGGTGGAACCAGCGGCGCCCGGAGATCGTGGAAGATTTTGATCGCGAAGTCTACGGAAGGGTTCCGAAGACTATTCCGAAGGTGACCTGGGAAGTGGTCAGCGCCACCGGCGAAAATAATGGCGACATTCCGGTCATCCTCAAAAAACTTGTCGGCCACGTCGATAACTCCGCCGTTTCCGCCATCACTGTAAACATTCAGTTGACTCTAAGCATTCCCGCCAATGCCCCTGGACCCGTTCCCGTAGTTATGGAGCTCGCCTTTGATCCTGAGTTTGTTGCCGCTATGCGAAAGCGTATGTCCCCGGCGCAGTTGGCTGCCTTTAACGGCAGCGGCCCAACATGGCAGCAGCAGCTCCTGGTCAAGGGCTGGGGCTATGCGGTGATCATCCCCACCAGCTTTCAGGCCGATAATGGCGGTGGTCTGACCGCGGGCATTATCGGTCTGGCCAATAAAGGCCAACCGCGCCAGCTCGATGATTGGGGCGCGCTGCGCGCCTGGGCTTGGGGCGCCAGCCGCGCTTTGGACTACTTGCAAACCGACAAATCGGTGGATGCGCGGCAAATCGGCATCGAGGGTCTTTCGCGCTACGGAAAAGCCGCGCTGGTTGCCATGGCCTACGATCCACGTTTCGCCATTGGCTTTATCGCTTCCTCGGGCGAAGGCGGCGCGAAGATCCTGCGACGCAAGTTTGGCGAGCAGGTTGAAAACTTGGCTGCGGTGTCCGAGTACCATTGGATGGCGGGCAACTTTCTAAAATATGCGGGTCCCCTGACGCCAAACGACTTGCCTGTGGATGCGCATGAGTTGATCGCTATGTGCGCTCCGCGGCCGGTCTTCATCAGCAGCGGATCACCGCAACTGGAAGGCGGCTGGATCGATGGCAAGGGCATGTTTCTCGGGGCTGTTGGCGCCGGGCCCGTCTACAACCTGCTTGGCAAACAGGATCTGGGGACTACCAAATTTCCCCCC
This sequence comes from Candidatus Acidiferrum sp., assembly GCA_035309625.1. Lineage (GTDB taxonomy): Bacteria > Acidobacteriota > Terriglobia > Acidiferrales > UBA7541 > Acidiferrum. The sequence continues at coordinate 34,819 of DATGEY010000068.1, read as the reverse complement.
ATGGAAACCGCGCTGATCGAAGGCGACATCGCTTTCCGCCAACACAGCGGAGGACACACCGCCGGCCCCAACTGGCCCTCCTTCTTGACCTTCGCCAGTCGCTATATCAAGGGTCCGGTTGCTGGCGCTGCTATATCCACAGACCTCCGCTAACCGCTTCGTATACTGGCCTGCCATGGCCTACGACCGGCACAGCGCGGCGGCGCCCGCGATTCCGGCGTCGGAGCGGTATTTCGCGAGCAGCAGCGGGATTTCACAACAACGCGCATTGATGGAGCACTTCGGCAAAGTGGTTCGCATGCGGGGGAAGAATTCGCTCATTAATTGCGCGATGCCGCCGCCAAATACGATTACATCGGGTTCCAGCAAATCGATCAGGTTGCCCAGCCAAACGGTCATCAAATCTGCTGTCGCATTCAAAACTTCCCGCGCCAGCGCATCGCCCGCATGAAACGCTTGGGCCACATCTTCCGAGGTCAATGCCGTCCCATGGCCGCCTGCCACCTGCCGCAGGCTGGACAGCGCGTCCGATTGCGCTAAGCAGGCTTGCGCTCGCCGCGCTATGGCTGGGCCGGAGCAAAGGGCTTCGATGCATCCGCGCTTTCCGCAGCCGCATTGGGGGCCGTTGTAATCGATGGTGACGTGGCCACCTTCCGCGGCGCTGCCAGTGCGACCATGGTAGATGCGGCCGTCAAAAATGATTCCGGTGCCGATGCCGGTGCCCAGGGTGGTGTACAGCACGTTGCGAAATCCGACGCCGGCTCCCCAAACTGCTTCGGCGAGGGCAGCGGCGTTCGCGTCATTATCTATTTTCGCGCAAACGTGGAAGACCCGTTGGATTTCTGCAGCGAGGGGAAAATTGCGCCAGCAGGGGAGATTCGGGGGATTCAGGACGACGCCGCGAATGGGATCGAGCGGACCCGGGGCACAGATACCGATTCCTGCAAGAGCGAGGCGGGCTTGCGGCTGGGCCGCGAAGACTGCATTAATGGCGCGCTGCACGGCGCCGAAACCCGCGGCACTGTCAGCGCGCGCGGGCATGGGAGCGCGGGTTTGAAAGAGAATCGAGCCTTGGGCATCGACCAAGCCGGCGGCGACTTTTGTACCGCCGATGTCTACGCCTAGCGTGAAATTGTGCTGATGATCTTCGGGTTCCTGTTTTTTGTGGCCCATTATAGCGGCAGGCATCACTCGATTCCGAGGCGCTGCTGCATCTGTTCGAGGGAGACGCGCTTGGTCTCCGGGTACAGGAAGAGCACGACGAAGAATTGCAGGACCATCATGGCAGAGAAAAACAGGAACGGATAAGCGCCGGAGGATTTGGCGAGTTGCGGAAACGTGTAGGCGATAGCGGCGTTCATGACCCAGTGGGAGGAACTGCCGAGGGCCTGGCCCTTGGCGCGCACGCGGTTGGGAAACACTTCGCTGATATAAACCCAGATGACCGCGCCTTGAGAGATGGCGAAACACGCGATGTAGGCGACCAGGAACCAGAGCAGATAGGACCGGTGCTGGTGGGTCAAGAAAATACGAGCGACACCGGCGAGGCACAACGCCGTCCCGACCGATCCGATGAGCAGCAGTGTCTTGCGTCCTACTTTGTCGATGACGGACATAGCCAAAAGGGTGGCCAATAGGTTCATGCTGCCGATGGCCACCGTTTGCAAATCACCCGAAAGCTTGCTAAAGCCGGCAGCCGCGAAAATATCGTTGAGGTAGTAAAGGATGGCGTTGATGCCGGACAGTTGGTTGAACATGCCAATGGTGATGGCGAGGAAAATCGGCAAGCGGTACTTCCAGCTAAAGAGCGGTTCGGCTTTCTGCAGGGTTTCCAAATGAATGGAGCTGACGATTTCCTGCAGCTCGGCTTCCGGATTGTCGGCGCCCATTTTCTGGAGCACGGCGCGCGCTTCGTCAACGCGCTTTTGAGTCACCAGCCAGCGGGGACTTTGGGGGATGCCGAACAGCATTATCAGGAAGAGCAGTGCGGGTAGTGCCGCCACTCCGAACTGCCAGCGCCATTCAGTTGCGCCGAGAGCCTGGCGCGCGACGAGGAAATTGGACAAATACGCGAGCAAAATACCGATGACGATGTTGATCTGGAACATGCCGACGAGGCGGCCGCGGATTCTCGCGGGTGCGAGTTCGGCAATGTACACGGGACCCAGTACCGACGAGCCCCCTATACCCAAACCACCAAGAAATCGCGCTAACAGCAGCGAGTCCCAGTTCCACGCGAAGGCGCAGCCCAACGCCGAAAGCACGTAGAAAACGGCCAGCACACGCAACGTTTCTCTGGCTCCATACTTTTGACCGGGAATGCCGGCGGCCATGGCGCCGATGACGGTGCCGATAAGTGCGGCAGAAACGGTGAAGCCAAGTTGCCGCGGGGTCAGAGCATAGGTGAGGGTGAGGGAATGAGTAGTGCCGGCGATGACGGCGGTGTCAAAGCCGAACAGGAGTCCGCCGAGAGCGCCGACTACGGTGGCCTTCAGCAGGTTGGGATTAAGTCGCATTAGGTGTTGTGCTCCGGGGCTGCGGGTTGCGCTTTCACTTTTGCGTCTTCCGGGAAGGCGAATCGGCGGGCTCGGGGCTGCATATTGGCCACTTTCCTCCAGGCGATATGATTTCTGCTCATCGAGGCGCATATGGTCCTCCGCATCGGTGCCAACGTCAAGGGCAGCGGTCCTGGAATTATCTATTTTGTACCTGCTAGCGGAGGTTCCCGGTAGGATCGATACGGCAAGCAATCTGGCTACATCCAACTACTTAGATCTGGTGCCCAAGGGCCGGGACGAGGACTCCTTGCCGTTCACGATGGCCTGGGTCCGGCATCACGACCGGTACGCGGACGGGCGGCTGGCCGATAAAGAAAAGCCCTATTGGCCAGCAGGCGCGGCGTCCGCTTAATAAGGGGTGCTCAGAAGAACGCGGACCAGCTGGAAAACGGCGCAAACCTTACGGGGCTCGCCTAACATCATGTGGCGAGAGGAAGAAGAGATGCAAATCCTCAGGCGGCAGCGGCGGCGCTACGCGCTCTTGCCGGAGCGACAAAGCCGGTGCGTTCATGGTCCTCACGGCGAGCCTGTACGATGGCCCAGAGCACATCGGTGGGTTGGCAAGGAGCCGCGATTAAATCGAATGCACCGCTGTGAAGCGCGTCAAGGTATTGGTCCCAATCGGCTAGCCTGGACATGACCACCACGCGGACGCGGGGTTGATACGCGTGCGTTGCGGACACTACGTCGCGATAGGTACCGTCGGAGAGACGGCGGTCGCAGAAAATTAAACTGATATTTTGAGTTTGCAGCGCTTCTTGGCATTCGCTGACCCGCGAGGCGCAAATGGTTTCGTAACCTTCCTTGTGCAGAAGGGCATTCAATACGCGGCGATTCTCTAATTCCGAGGACACAACAAGGATTTGGGGGGTGCCTTCCATGATGCCTCCGAGCTGCGGGGCGCTGGCGCGCCGATTCGAGGAGCGCAGGCTAGACTGGGCTCAATAGATTTCCCATCCATCGATAACCGGAGAGAGGCTGGGAAATCACTGTATATGCCCTTAGCTGGTTGGCAATCAGCGGCGCGACGGGACGATGGAGCTATTTTTGCTTGAGGAGTTCGAGGATGGCCAGGGCGGCGAATTCCGAACCGCGCACAAGATAACGATGCGATAGGCGGCGGGGTTCCTGTGCCAGCCGAAAGAGCCATTCCAGGCCGTGGTCTCCCATCCAAACCGGGGCGCTGCGCATTTTTCCAGCGTGAAAATCAAAAGCAGCACCCACGCCGATTAGCACCGGTGCGTTCAGACGCTCGTGGTGGTCGTGCATCCAACGTTCTTGCTTGGGAGTGCCAAGGCCGACCCAGACAATGTCGGCCCGGGACCCATTGAGGAGAGCGCAAATTTGCTGGTCCTCGTCGGCCGTCAGGTCGCGGAATGGGGGACAGAAAGTGCCGGCGATTTGGTGAGCCGGAAACTGGCGCGCGAACTTAGCGGCCAAGGCGTCGGCCACTCCAGGCACGCCGCCATAGAAAAAATGGCGGTGGCTGGCCGTTTCTTGCCAGAAGCGTAGCATTAGCTCCGGGCCGTAGACCCGGCGGGGAAGATCGAAACCGTGCTTCCGCCCGATCCAGACGAGCGGCATGCCGTCGGGGACGACGAGGCTCGCGTCTGCGAGCGCTTCGCGCAGTTGAAGGTCGTGCCGGGCTTCGGTGACGCCGTGCATACCGGTTACGGCGATATAGCGGCACGCGTCGCGGCGCGCAATCCACCCCTGCATCTTGGCGATGACGCCCGGGATTTGGAGTGCGTCGACACGCGTGCCAAGCACGCGATAAGCGCCGCTGGCGGGCGGGACGGACTGAGCTACATTTGGCGTTTCAAGTGCGTCCATGGTCACGGCTCTTTAGTGTGCAAGGCGAGAAGTATGAAATGGACGGCCAGATCGATGGGGTGAATGAAGCATCGGCTCGTTTCGTTTCGGCCAAGGACTGGGCCTCTGTCGAAGCATTCTTCCGGAGCACTGCAAAGAGGGAGACTCCAAAGATTTTTAGCGGAGATTCCTCTAGGCGCCAGGACATGTCTCGGTAAAAACCCTTTAGTTTTTCGGGTAAAGGGAAGGTGTCTATTGGCGGATAAACATAACTGAACTTCTCGACGCCGAAGCCCTTTTCGCGGGCCAGCTTAAGCAAGCGGCGACGTGAATAAATTCGGGCAAAACAAAGATGCTTGCGTAGGGAGTCAGGCAGCCACGAAACAAAGGGGATGTTTCGGCCGATCGAATGTTTCGCAATGTGGCATGGATGGCTTTCCAGTGGGTAGAGCTTGTTGGGGACAAAGAGCGCAAGATATCCGCCGGGCCGGAGAACGCGATGGCATTCCCTCAGGACGGCACTGTCGTTGGCTGTGTGTTCCAGAACTTCGATCATGGTTACGATGTCGAAGGTCTGCGCGGAGAAGGGAAGCGTTTCGCCCACGCCCACGAGCCTCGGGATGGGTCTCTGAAACGAAGTCAAATTAGAAAGTTCCAGGTCCACGCCGATCACCGATCGCGCGGTTTGTGCCATTTCCTGGGTATAGCAGCCATTTCCGCAGCCCAGGTCCAGCACTTGCTGACCGCGCAGGGAGACATACTTAAACAGCGTCTGCAACCGCTTTTCGATCGCGTAGGAACCATATGCGGCAGGCCCGCCGCGGCTCCAGGAGCGCTCGACAGTAAGATCTACTGTGCTCATTCAATTCCCTCGTATGCGTACGAGCAAAGGGGACGCAGATGGGTGATTCACGTCGGGTCGCACGTCCGCCAGCAGATCGCTTGCCGCCTGAAGGACCTCCTTCGGCTTGATAGCACGGAGGCAGTAGGGTTGATCAAAGATGCAGTAATCGAAGCAGGGACGACACCACATCTCCGGGCGTATTACCACTCGATCGTGAGAACCGCGCGGACCAAACCAGACCGGATTGGTTGAACCAAATATTGCCACCACCGGAACTGCGAGGAGGTTGGCAAGATGCATTGGGCCGCTGTCATTGCAAACAAGGAGCCGGCATTGCGACAAGAGGGCGAGGAATGAGTCGAAATCGAGATTTGCCAAGTGGCAGCGATCGTGTGCTGGCGGATTTGCGCTCAAACCAGGTTCTGAGAACCATACGACATGAACATCTTCGTGCCGCAGCAAGGTTAACGCGACATCAGTAAATCGCTCGTCTCCCCAACGCCGAATGGGAATCCGCGCTCCGGGATGAAAACCAATAATAGTTGCGTCATGCGGTATGCCGCGGGTACGCAAGAACCTGGCGGCGCCCTGCTGGCCGCTCTCGCCTACCTTCAGGCTTCCGGTAGACTGATCGAGAGGGACGTCAACAGCAGATAATAGTCGGAGCCAAATGTCCGCGCGGTGTGGCCGCGAAAGATCGGGAGACACACGATCGGTCAAGAGAAATCCGCCGCCTCCGATGCCGTAGCCAATCCTGCGCGGGGTGGCGGATAGCCACATCAACAGATTGTCGCGGATGTCCATTCGGCCCGAGAACACCCAATCAAACCGGCGCTTTCGCAGACTCCAAACCACGCGAAGAAAGGGGAGCACAAGCCCCGAAAATGGATTGTATTTTTTCCAGCGCGAGAAGTGCTGGGCCCAGGGAACGCGAATCGAAATGAATTCGTCGACTAGCTCTTGAGCCTCCAGGAAAAACTTGAGATTGGCGTTCACCAATAGCGCTATTCTCGCACCCGGAAAGCTGTTTCGCAGCCTGCTCAGGAAGGGAACAAGGATGGCGAGGTCCCCAAGGTTCCAGTATTCGATGACCAGAATTCTTATCGCGCTATCGGAAGGGGGAAGACGATTCGGTTTGGGTACAAGGAAAAGTAGCGATTGTAAGGCCATTTCAAAGGCCCTGACGAGCCCCCACTTGAATTTGCTCATGCGCAGGAAGAGAGCCCGGGCCGTCGATTCCGCTTGCACGATTCCCATAGAAATAACCTGACGTTCGTTCGTTACGAACACTTTCTCACTACGATAATCACGTCCCCGCACAGATCATCTGGCGAATGGATCTGGCCGTAGTGGCTGGGTATTCCCTCCAAGATGCCCTGCGCGCAATGATTTAAACCTGAGGACAAAAGAGGGTTCAGGATGCCGAGAGCTCCGCGCACGTTTTGGCCGAGATGGGCCAGAGCTCTGACGAACACACTACGCGGCCGCCACACGGTCCATATCGAACAATCATTAAAAGTTTCCAGGGGCCGCAACAAGCGTGTTTGAAGAGCTTGGGAATCGTATATGCGTTGAAAGAAATGGTAATTGCCGTCATTTCTTTCCTCGATAGCGCCGGCGAACCCATTGCGCCATTGTTCGGTGTAGACCGGGCCGAAAGGGACGCTGAGGAGTAACAGCCCGCCAGGCTTGAGCACGCGGATCATTTCGCTCAAACCGGCACTATCTCCGCTCTCGCCGGAAACGTGCTCCAAGACAGACATCGAGTACACGATGTCAAATGAGCTTTCTTCAAAACTAAGCGCTCGGGCATCCTGCAATGAAAAGCGTGCGTGGCCTTTGGCCTGTGCGCGGATGGAATTCCACATGACTTTGTAGTGGTCAAGATTGAGGGGGCTAAGGTCGGTCATCTCCACGGTGCAACGTCGCGTCGACGCAAGGAACAGGCCGAAACATTTCGGGCTTCCCACGTCCAGAATGTTTGCAGGAACATCGCTTCCGCGAGCATCGCAAAAGGAACCTATGTTCTCTTCCAGCAACGCATACTCTGGAAATCGGGTGTAGGAATTAATAGGTTGAGCGATTTTTCCCATGGTCTTCCTGACGCCCAGAGAGAAGCCGTTCGCAAGCAGGTGAGAAATTCCCAGATGTAAACCAAAGCGATAGAATTTGTATTCCCCAAAGGAAGATTGTGCCATGCTCCCGGCCGCTAAAAGGCGATTTGCGACACCCATCTCACGATCCGGCGCTAAGGGAATGCGATTCATTGTGAGCTCGCCATTACGGATCCAACGCGAGGAGGGATCACGATTCATTGCATGTCCGCTCAATCTTGTTCTCCTGAGCGCCAATAATCTCCGATGGAATGCGATGACTCAGTTTGCTTCCACGCTTCATCGCAGCGAGGTGCAATTGTGAAGACCTTCCCTCAATGTGGAGTGTATCGAATCCAAAGGACCGAACCAGGGCGTCGACTTCGCTCTCGGTAGCCTCCGCCGGCCACAACTGGGGATGAAGCTCGCAAAAGAGAGCTCGGCAAGAGGGATCCGAAAGGGACTTTGCCATCCCTCGAAGCGCGGCCAACTCGTGGCCTTCAACATCCACCTTAACTACCTGGGGAACCGGGAGCTCCCGACGAGCTACCAGTCCGTCATAGGTCGCCGTCTCGATGGTTTGCGAATTGCCACCCAGGTCGCCGATATGAGCAGACTGGCTGACCGCGTCCGGTTCTCCAAGAATTAACGTTTGGCTACCGCACGAATCGCTCAAGGCTAGCTGCAGGGCGGTGACATTACACAATTCGTTCAATGCGACATTCCCTTTTAGCCGGCCGAAGGCAACCGTTTCGGGTTCAAAAGCTATGACTCGCCCCTCCGGACCCACCATCTTGGCGGCAAAAATCGCAAACATTCCCAAATTGCCTCCAACATCCACGAATACGTCACCGGGTTGGAGGCAGGAAAGGGCGCGAACCAGCATTTGTTTTTCGGAAAACCAGGTACTCTCGACGCAGCGCAATTCGTGCGGGGTCCGTGCGGCGAAGGTGGCTTCGATTCCATCGAGCGAGAGGCAGACCATCTCTGGGCGGCCGCGCAGGACAAAATAACTATGTTGCGCAATCCGCCGCAAACGCAGACGGCTCACCGAAGAAGCAATCCAAGGTACGTAAGCAAGTCGTTTAATTACATTCATCTTCGGACCCAGTTATCGCCAGTTTAACCCGCTCGCATCAAAGAACCGCAGCTCCAGAGGAACTTGCGGCGGGGAAATACGCTTCTGTCGAGACATATTGCTCCTGCTGCACAGGGCGGCTTGCCAGAAGAACAGGAGCGGCGACCCATCCCACTATCAGGTAGAAGGGGATCGCACCATACGGAGTCTCGCCCAAAGGGAAAAACATTCCATAAGCCATCATGGAGACCCAGAAAGGCACACCAAACGGTTCGCGCGTCCTCCTGTTCACGCGCCAGAGGAGACGCAGGATTTCTCCTTCAAACAGGAAAAATAGAACAACTCCAATCCAGCCGGTGTAACCCAAGGCATAAAAGAATTCGTTGTGAGGCGTCCGAATGAACTCCCCCGCAAGATACGGAGCCAAGTCCCCCAGGGGATATCCGTATCCAAAGCCCCAAACGGTGGTGTTGATGCTCGAATGAACCGCATTCCAGATTAACAGCCACCAGACCGTCCTCCATACAAAGGTCGACTCCTGGCTCTCCGTGCCAATTCCGGCCGCGGCTTTCGCGTCGCTAGTATCCGCCCGAAACGGCGCGATGGCTCGGTCTGTAAGCTGACGTATAGAGATGTCACCGCCGCCGCGGCCTTCCGGGCCTGGCACGCTGAAGTTCGTAATGTACATCAAGCAGAACAAAGCGGATAAGATCGCTGTTGCCTGTAAGAGACGTTTACCTTGGCCGGTGACGATAAACCAGGTGATTATTCCTACCGCGAAGGCGAACCACTCGGTACGAAACTGCATTCCTAGCATTACAAACGCATTGAGGCCCAGCAGGTGCCAGCTTCGCCATAAATCTTTTTCGTAAGCGATCAGGCCGAGCAGTGCAATGAAGGAATAGATGGGTTGACCGAAAATGGGTACGTTGACGATTTCATCCGAAACGCCGGGCACGAACCAATCAACGCGATTGAGAACGAACAAGTATAGGACGCCGTAGATTCCGTTGAACCAAGCGAAGCCTCTCAAGAGCCTAGGCAAAAGATCCGGACGCATTAAGCCTGCGGATAAACCCAAGAAGAAGTAAATGGGATAGTAGTTGAAGGTAAGGTCGCGGAGGGCGACAAGAGGCGGATTGCCCGCCAAAATCCCATGCCCAATCTGGACGATTCCGTATCCGAGGAAAAGCCCATACAGAATTGAGAAACGCTTAAGAACCGGGACCTTGAGGAAGGCCCAAGGCCATGCCCGGGCATTCAGCTTGGGACCGAAAATGAACAAAAGCGCAAGCACCACCTCGCCGATGAACACCTTCCACCAGGGAATTCCCAAATAAGCGAAGGCGCGGCTGAGCGAAAGGTAGCCAACGATGAGAATCGTGGCTACCACGGGCCAAATTCCCGAAGGTTCAAGGTCGAGCGGCGTTTCTTCCCGCAGGTGCATTATGTCTTGCACAGCTCTTTCCTGCTTCTCTGTGCTGCGGCGCGATAGATCCAACAAGTCATTACGGCGTACGTCGCGTAACTAAGCACTATGCTGGCGGCTGCCCCACCCAGCCCCCACCAGCGCATTAAAACAATTGCAGAGATAACTCCCACAGGGGCGGCTATGGAGTTTGCGACCAAGTCGAAGTGCGGTCGGTGCATCGCTCGCAGCGCCATGGAATATCCTATGGACCCGCCTAGGGCTGTCGGGACCAGCGCCAAGACCGGCATCAGCCAGGCGTATTCGGCATATTTTCCGCCGTACAAAAGATGCTCGGTGCGCGAAGCGGTGAGTGCCAGCGCCGCCGCGAAGGCGAGCGTTCCACCACCAAGTGCCAGACTCACCAATGACGCTTTGTGACGCAATCTTGCGATCGAGCCATTGCCGAAGTCATACGAAAACGCCGGCAAGATCAAAAGTCCTGTTGCGGAGTTAACGTGGGTCATAACCAGCCCAGGAATTTGCATGGCACGTAGCACTCCAGCCGCTCCCAAACCGACCGTGCTTGCGACCAGAAACATTTGAACCTGGTTAGATATCGAACTGAGAGCGGTGCTACCCACTAGCCAGCGCCCATAACTCCAGTTTTCACGCGCCGCCTCGCGCCACAGCATGCGTTGCGGCTCCCGCGGAGTTTGCGTTTGTTTCAGGTCGAGCTTTAGCCATAACACCAAGGCCGACAATAAGCTGCCGATGCCCATCAATCCGAACGCCGTTAGCGGGTCGATGTGCTGAAAATGGCGGAGAAGCAGGAAGCCGCAAAATACAAACGACACGTAGAATCCACTGCCCAACAATGCAAAGGAAGGCTGCTGAAGCACGTAGCACATCCTGCGTATCAACCACAGCAAAGTCATAAAGGGAAGAGCTAGGCCGCTCCCAAGCAAAGCGCCAGCCAGCGGGTTATCCGGTGACAACCACCAAAACACGGCACCTGCCACTAAGATCAACGCCGCTAACACGCCGACCAGCAGCACATGTAGAACAACCTGCTCTCGAAAATACGCGGGCAACCTGTGGGAATGCCGAGACGGGCCCATAACCGTGAGGGGTTCGAGCAAGAGCACATTGTAGAAGCCGGAAATCAGCAGAAAGGTAGCAAATGCCACGGCGAAAGCGCCGTAAGCCGTCGGCGATAGCCACCGAGCAAGGACTACGTTGACTCCGAATCCGACTGCTGCGGTGAGGCCCTGATCCAAAACGGACAGCGCCGAGCGTATCCCCCAAACGCGCAACCGCTCGGCAGTAATGCGAATACGCTGCGCTGGTGATCCGACCACCTGCACGGCTGCTTCGGGGGCAGCTCCTGGAATCGGCGGTAGCGCCGTGCTTGTCATGGGCAGCTCAGTTTCCTTGCGCCCGCAGTACCGCCGGCAATGTTCTCAGGGCAATTTTCAAATCCAGCCATAAACTCCAGTTTTCAATGTATTCGAGGTCCAGCGCCATGTTGGTGTCGAAAGACGGGTCGCGGCGCGCCGTGACTTGCCAGAGCCCGGTGACGCCTGGTTTGACATCCAGCCGGCGCAGATGCTCGATGTCGTAGCGTTCATAGTCGTCAACCGGATGGGGGCGTGGACCCACCAGACTCATATCGCCAAACAACACATTCCAAAGTTGGGGAATCTCATCCAGGCTCAACTTGCGCAACCAACGCCCCAACGGGGTCACGCGGGGATCGTTTTCCATCTTGAAGAAGGGTCCATTGCGCTCATTGGCATTACGCAACTCTTCTTTCTGTTCATCGGCGCCCGCTACCATAGTGCGCAACTTGAAGCAGCGGAACTTCACTCCCTTGCGCCCCACGCGCTCTGCGACGTAAAAGACCGGGCCGGGAGAATCCAGGCGAATCAGCAGCGCCAGCAACGCCAACACGGGCGCGACCAGAATTAATGCCAGCGAGGCCAGAGCAATATCCATGGCCCGCTTGACGGCCAGTCCCAGGACAGGAATGGGTTGGCGGCACAGCTCCATCAAAGGAAATCCGCCAAGCGAGTGCAGCGGGGCGTGCCAGCCCAAGCCGTCATACAGCTCGGGCACAACCTTCAAATTGAGTTTGAGCAACCGCGCTTGCAGCACCAGGTGTTTCACCAGTTTGCGGTCGGCGGGCAGCGTGATGAACAGTTCATCGACGAACTGCGCAAGCGCGATGGTCCGTAAATCGCGTACAGAGCCCAGCACGCGGGGATCGGCAGACGTTCGAGAATCCAGGAAGCCGCAAACGGTGTAGCCGAACTGCGGATTGTCGTCCAGCCATTGCGCCAGAGACCGCCCAACTCGGCCAGCGCCCACGATCAGCACACGAGCGACATTGATTCCGGCTTCCGTGCGCTTTATGACCAGCCGCCGCTTTGCCGCGCGCCATCCGGAAAGGGCCAGGGCACTGAAGACTCCGGAACTCCAAATTACCAGTCGCGAGATTTCTTTATTGCCGGACGTAAAAATGAAGAGCGCCAGCAAGGCGGTGGCGACGGCGACGGCCTTCAGCACCATCCAGGTTTCGTCGAAAATACTGCGGTCTCTGGGTGTGCGATAGAGATTCTGGCTGATGCAACTGAGCACCACCAGCGCGGCATACAGCAGGAAGAAACCCAGATAGGCGTGAGCCGGAGTGCTGTGGAACAATTGTGATGTGATGCGCACGCGGTGCAATAGGCCGAAGCGAAGCAGGAAAATCGCGATTCCCCCGGCGGATACGAACAGCACGTCAATCAAGGCATACGTTGCTTGGACATATAATCCGCGCGCGCCTTTTTTCCCAGGGCCACCCCCACTCGAGGAATGGTGCTCCGTCGGTATTGCGCCGGTGACGAGTCCTCGCGGAGGCGCCCAGGTAAGCACGCGCGCCGAACCGCTTCGGGATGTGACCGTGCTCCTCATGAAAAGAGACTCTTTGCTCCTATCCTCTGAAATTTGCCGTGACAGCCGAAAGCCGTCTGCTGTTGCTGTTCTCGTGCGACACCGTCTGCCGTTCCGTCAGCAACGACTCCAACTCGGCTGCCACCTTTGCGCGGTCTTTGGTTGCGAAATACCAATCGATAGTGCTTCGCAGGCCGTCCATGAATCGAACTTGCGGTTCCCAATCTAGCAATCGCTTGGCGAGCGAATTGTCGGCCACCCGGTTCATGGGCCCGGTCGGCATTTCCGGATGCAATTCAATCGCGGCTTGGTGGCCGGTGTAGCGCAGCACTTCACGAACGGCATCGATAACGCGGGTGCGTTCCATCGTTCCCAGGTTCATTGCGGTGCCGTCATCGACCACTTCTGCAGCGCGCAGAGTGCCGGAAACGATATCGTCAACGTGGGTCCAGTTACGGATTTGCTCACCATTTCCCCATACGACAAACGGATCTTGTCCAATGAAGGCCCGCGCAATCATGGCGATCACCGCGTGGTTCTCGTGTCCGCGCGGTCCATATACGGTGAAGTAGCGGCAAGACGCCGCTTTCATACCGTAGTCCTTGTGGTACGCCTGTAAAGTCATCTCGGCCATCAGTTTCGCCCAGCCATAGAGATTGTCGGCGTCGTACGGCGGACCAGCTTTGTCTTCCGTCAGGTACAGCATTTCTTGTGGGTCTCTTTGGATGTAATTGGGATAAATGCATCCTGAGGATGCATAGACAATCTTTTCGACGTCCTCTTGAACGCAGGCACGAAACAGCTGGCCATCCAAACCTAAATTGCCGGCACACGCGGCCTGATGAAGATCCACGTAGCCGCGACCGCCGTGATCGGCGGCCAGATGAAAGACCAGATCGACCCCTCGCACGGCTTTTCGTGCGACACCGTCATCGAGGAGATCGGCGTGCATCAATTCGATCGCGTTTGCTTTGAGATGACCGGCGATATGCTCTTTCCTTCCGCTGCTGAAGTTATCCACAACGCGGACCTGCGCTCCACGCTGCACCAACGCGTCCACCAGCGTCGAACCGATAAATGAGGCGCCGCCGGTAACCAGCGTCCGTGTCTTATTCCAATTCATCTATTGCTCCTTTGCGGTTTCATCCCTGTAAAAGGCGTTTTCTTCGGAACAACCCAACTAGGCGGCATCGCCGGTGAACTTCCTTTCCGCCGTCGCGCGAGCCGGCGTCAAGCGGCGAGTTCCCACGCGTAAAGACGCTCCGATGTCTCGGACCAAGACACGGCCCGGCAGCCCGGGATCGCCCTCTTTCCATTTCTCGCGAAGCACGAGCCACGCTGCGCCGCCCGCGAGGCCCAAAATGGTTCCGAGGACAATCAAAGCAAGGGGACCGGGGAATAACTTTTTGGTTGGGGGCACCGGCGCATCTAGAATCTTTACGGTCGGAATCTCCTTGGCTTCCTGAACCTTGGCCATCTCGTACTGCTGTGTTAGCAGCTCGTAAACCGTTTCCTCAATTTTGTTCTGACGGAATAAGTCTGCGTAAGTGATCCCCAGGAGCGGCAGTTTGCGTATCGGCGGGGCCATTAATCCTTCACCGTTGGCCGGATTTGCCGCGTCGCCACCCATCTTCTCTAACTCCTGGTTCAGTTCGCTGACCCGTGCCTTTAACGAGCGCACGCGCACGTTGCTGTCCGCATAAATCTGTTGCAGGCCGCTCAATTCTGACTCCGCGGCGATAAGCTGGCCTTGCAACGTGGCGGCCGCTTCCATCATGGCTTTGCCCTGGGCGGGGATATCGAGCGCTGTATTCTTACTGGCAAAATCGCTGAACTTTTTGGCAGCGACATCCAGATCGCCCTTCACTTCAAGAAGTCGGCCCTCCAGAAAAATCCTTTCGCGGCGCGCCGAGGAAGTGCTGAGCTGGGAAACCAACCGGTCTAACTCGGTAACATAGGCTTGCGCCATGGCGGCCGCGCGCTGAGGACTGTGGTCGGTGACGGCAATGCTAAGGATTCCGCTTTTGCGGTCCTCGGTAATCTCGGAATGGCTTTCCAGGTCGTCGCGCGCGTCTTCCAGTTTCGCGTCGTGGTAAAGGTGTTGCAGGTTGAATTGCTCAATCAGGTGATCGGCTACGGTGCGGCTGTTCAACACGCCCACGAACAAAGCGCCGCTGTTTTTCGACCCCAATAAATCGCCAGCCAGCCCGCCGAGAGCGCCGGCAGCTCCCTTCGAGGAGAGCGCGCCGAGTAAAGCACCGCCTAGCCCTTGCTGGCCCTCGGGTGGCATAAGTTGAGCCTTAGCTTTGTAGCGGGGCGGAACGAGGAACGCGAGGAGAATACTGGCGAGCACAGCATAGATGCCAACGCGAAGGAGAAAGCGGCGCTGCTCCCAGAACATTCGCAGGTACAGCACCCGTTTGCTGGGTTTGTGAACAAGATCCGGAAATGCGTACATTACGGAGTGACCATTTTGCGGCGCGTCGGTGATGGGATTTGGAGGAGCGCTGCTGGTGAAGTTCATGGGCGGTCTCCGTCGAAAGCCGCTGAACTCGAATGACTCGAATCATTAGTCCGGAACCATTTTTGTGGCGCAAAGTTGATTTGAATGGCGGTCGTCACATTTCTTGCCGCGGGTTGTTGAATGACCGGAAATAGCCAACGCTCATATTGCAACCAGCCGGAGATTCCCACATTGAATCGGGTCCAATAGTCGCCTCGGACTCCGATATCCGTGAGTGTTCCGCCGCCGGGTATGAATTCCTGGCTTACTTTCTGGTGTCGAAAATTGATCTGCACGCGGTTCCGCGCGTTGAACCAATAGTTTGACCAGCCCTGCGCCCCTTGGCCTTCGCGGCCGATCCAACTGCCCATCAAGCTCCCATTGTTCGTGTAGCCGTTCCTCCAAGTCCCGTTGAAATAGAAAAACCCGTGGCTCAAAGCTCCGCCCGGAGGCACGTCCGTGAAGACGCCTTCGGCGCGAAAATCCAGCCTAGGAATTTTCGGAAGTCGGGACAAATACAGCCCAGAATGCCACGCCGAGCGGTCAAAATATCCGATCGGTGAAAATTGGTCATCGGTGAAGCCGTCACCATAAAACGTTAGCCAGTTGCGAAGACCTGGAAGTCGATAGCTGAAATCCACTCCGGACCGGCGGTCTCCCGGCTTGTCAGCGCTGCCGGCAACATCGTTGCCGGTCGAAAATAGCGTTCGAACTAGCGTATGCAGCGTGAGCGGATACCCCGGACCGCCATAAGTTGTTGTGCGAGAAACACCAAACTCGAGATTGCGGGTCGGTTTGAAGCTAATCCGCTGCCCATGTACAAAGGGTTGTTTAGCGAGCGCTTGACCAAATTGCCCCACGAAACCTGTAGGACTGAAAACAAATTCGTTGCCTTGCTTTTGCCCAAGAAAGGCTTCTAGTCGCATCGGACCCAGCCACTTCGATACCCACGGTATCGTCAGCGGTGACACGCGATTGATCCTAAACATCTCAAGCGGCGCCGCGTTGTCACTGAACATCATTGGACCGCCGTCACCGGGTCCCCACCAGAGGCTTTGCCGCCCGAAGCTAATCTGCCAGTCCGAGAATGTCAGGCCTACATACGCGTCCAACAAGGCTGGTTGCGAAACAGCCGGTTGCGGTGTCGAGGGTGGCAGGGCAGGAAGGAAGTCTACCGTCTGGATGGTTTGCCTGGCGGAAAGAGAAAAAGCCGGGACACCTGGCGCGGTTTGCAGCTCTCCGCGCACGTAAACAACCCAGCGGCCGCGAGTGGCATACGACGAAAATCCGTTCGTCGTGTTCCAGCCTTCGCCGTACGGTCGCCCAAAGTCATTGATCTGTGTTTGTGCGAAGTGATATCCGTCATTGATAGGCGCGCCGGAGATATTCTCCGTGCGCGAGTACAAAGACTCGACTCGAAATGTCGCCCGACCGTCTCCGCCGAGTTGCTCGCTCTCGGCCCGCAGTTCGCGTTGCAACGCGGCGATCAGCTCAACCGCTTCGGTATTCTCATCGTTGCCATCCGTTGAGGCGTCCACTGCCTCGTTGACCAGCCGCATGCACTCAAGTCGGGTCCACGGGCGCATGGCTGCGAATCCGCTGTCGATGAACCCCAGCGCAGAGAGGCGGTCCATCGCCGGATAGATCCAGCTGTCTAGCGGCACGTAGGGCGAGCCCATATTCCCCGGCTCGTTGCGGTCGTCTCGCATCCATTCCTTGATGGAGCGCCATTCCTCGCCGCCCACTTCCGGATCATGGTGCTTGCGATAAACATATTCAGAGACCAGGTAACCCATTCCGCTGCCCACCAGGACATCGGAGGGAAAATGATCCCGCGATCGAATGCGCGACAAGCTAACCGCGGTGGCTAATCCATAGGCCAACAGGCGCGGGAGCCGCCCCGGATATTCGTGAGCAACAATCGCGGCGATCGACCAGGCTGCTGCGGAATGCTCGGATGGAAAGGATGTTCCACCATTAAAAAAATGGCCGGCGCCATTCCCCTGATAGGGCCGCTCTCGATTGAACGTGTATTTCAATGCTTCGGCAACTACCAGGCTATCGATTGCCGCTTCTCCCGCAAGAAATCCCGTTTCGCGTTGGTGATCGTTATGAGAAAAGGCGCCCCAGACAGCGAGCCCTCCGCCCACGCCTACGAGCGCCAGTGATCCATCCGTGGCGATTTTCCGGTAGTGCTGTTGGGTGTTCAGGTCCGTGGCAAGATGCCCGCTGACCTGCCGGTCGGTCACGAACAGACCCGCGGTGAGTCCAGCAAAAGGCACCAGCCATTCCGTATCGTCGAATCGGAGACGTGCCGGGCTTGTCCAGATCGCCTTCTGGTCTCCAACGAAATCTCGCGCCAACTCCGAAAACGTTCGCGATGCACCCGGTGCCGGTTCCTTGTGGATATTGCTGTCCTTGCTGACCGCAGGGGGTTCCGGCGCCGGCGCCGCTTTGCTGCGCATACCGGTGCTTGGAGCTCCCTCTTGTCCAGGCCAGCCGGCGGCGAGCACCGGTAAAGTCATCGTCATAGCGATGAGCCCTTCACAAAGAAAAATCCCCGCTCTCTTTCGCGCCAGCACGGCTTTTCACTTCACCAGGTACGCCGCGGTAAAGGCCGCCGATGCAGCGATCTGTGCCATTTGCATGGTGACCATCCAATTACGCCCGGCCACATTCGGAGCCTTTTCGGGAACCACGATGGTGTCGCCAGGTTTCAGCACCGTCCTCATCGGATCCATGGACCACCAGCCGGAATTGTTCTTCGCCGCCACAACCGACCCGTCCGCGCGAATTACAAAAGCTGCTTGACGGCTCGAGAGTTGCGTGAAGCCTCCGGCTTGGCTCAAATACCATCTCGCGCTTCGTCCCGGCCGGTAGCCAATCGTCGTCGGATTGAAGACTTGGCCAGTGACCATCACGTAGTTGGCCTTCTTAGGAACCACCAGTTCGTCGCCGTCGCGCATCACTGGATCCGCATCGGTGTTCTTCCATTGCTTGATGTCGCCTTGAACCCGTATCACCATGCGTCCCATTGGAGCACTTGCTTGTAGCTGGTCCAACGTCGTCTGCACCTGCGAGAGGGCCGTCAGCTTCACTGTCTTCTGGTCCTCATTAGTCTCCGGCAGGGCCTTGAGCGCCAACTGCTCGTACTTCACCCGTTGCACCAGGTCATCGTGGGACTTCATCTGCAAATCGCGTACTTCCCGGCGTGTCAGTACCGCTCCGTAGGGGTACGCATCCGCGGCGAAGCCTCCGGCACGCTCGAGCAACGCGCTGAGGCGTTCACCGTCGCGAATTCCGTAGGTCCCGGGATGCCGTATCTCGCCGCGCAACGACACCGCCGCTCCGATATCTTTCCACCCTGTCTTTTGTGGGATGGTCAGGACATCGCCGGAATTGAGTGTCACGTCCTTGTCGGCATCGCCTTCCAGTGCCGCCCGCAGATTCACCGCTACGTTTATTGGCACCGGCGCCGCCGTCTCGCTCCCCTTCATCCTGTAATGCGTCAGCTCGCCATTTTCCGGGCTGGAACTACGCAGCAAACCACCGGCCGATCGAATCAAGTCCGAAGCGTGCATATTTCCGGAAAGCGGATAGCGGCCCGGGTGTGCCACGTCGCCCTGAACATAAACGCTCTGCGGTTGAGCCAGTTCCGGCTGCCGGTGCACCAGCACGCGATCTCGGGGCTCGAGTAACAGATTGTCCAGCGCGTTGCCATCCAGCGCGTTGCGAAGATTCACGCTGAATACTTTGGTGGTTCCATCGGGTTGCGCGCGAAACACTTGCGCCGAATCCAGCCACGCGTCGGGCGACAACCCGCCGGCCTGATACAGCACGTCCCGCAGGTGCTGTTGTCCGGAAGCTGCGTAATGCCCCGGCGTCCGAACTTCGCCGGTAATGATGATTTCCGGGGCAGGTTCGAAATCGTAGCGCCCAAAGATCCGTATCGTATCGAGTGGCTGCAAATCCGGAGCAGAAGCTGGGTCTTCCAGCGCCTTGGTTAGGTCGAAGCTTTCCACCACCGGCCTGTAATCCGGCGCTTTCAAGCGGATAATCTCTGCGTAGCGCCCCGATGGCTCGGGGAGCAAATCCTTGTAGGATCCCACCACATCAGTCAGTTTCATCCCTTCGCGGTAGGAATACCGGCCTGGCCGCAGCACATGCCCCTCCAGATAAATGGCCGACGTGTTGTACGGCGCGATCGGGAAAATATGGATCTGATCGCCATCCTGTACCGTGAATTGGCGCATCTGCCGCCGGACCGCCTCGGGGTCGCTCGTCTCGCCGAGGTCCAGGCTGAACATGGTGCGCTTTTCGTGCGCCATCAGCCGCTGCACTTCGATGTGCCGCAGGGCTGCGGCCGGCAGGATCCCTCCGGCGAGGTCCAGAACGTCCTCAAGGTTCTTCTCCGAACGAATCTCATAAATCGCGGGGCGACGCACCATTCCATCCACCGCTACCGTCGGGCCGAGCGGCGGTACGCGCAACGAATCTCCGCTCTCCAGCCGCAGCATATTGCGGCGCACTCCGTGGAGCAGAAGATCGTAAGCGTCGACCTTTTCCACCAACTGATTGCCTCGATAATGCTCCAGCTGGCGCAGGGACCCGCGCGAGGTCACTCCCCCGGCGGTAAACAGCGCATTCAGCGGCGTCGAAAGCGAACTGATATCGTAGGCCCCTGGCGCCGCCACTTCCCCCACTACGTACACGCGGACGGTGCGCAAGCGCAGCAGCGAAACATCCGCGGACACGTCGCGAAATTGCGTGCGCAGGATTCTTTGCATCTGATCCTGAATATCTCCCAGCGTTTTGCCTGCTACCAGCAGCGGTCCCGCCTCCGGCAGGGAAACCCGGCCCTCGCGATCTACTGTCCGGGTAATCCGTTGGGAGACGCCGCCCCACAGGTCAATCGCTAAGCCGTCCCCTGGACCCACCACATAATCCGGTCCGACGGGCAGGTCCATCGGCAGCAAATCCGTTTTTGCGGCGCCGCGCTGAAACACATCCAAACCGAATCGCTGGTTGGGCCGGTTGATGGCCGCCGCTTGCACGTACAAGTCATAGAGCGCCGGCACATCGGCGTAGGGATTGGGCTGACGCACCATGCGCACTGGTTCGACTTCCCCGGCGCCCGGCTGCGCGTTGCGATACGCGCCCAGCAATTGCTCCATATCGACTCCGCCGCCATTGCGTGACGAATCCGAAGCCCGCTTTTCCGGCGGGCTCATCGCCGAACTCAACGCCAAGGCCAGAAGCGCATCGGACTGCGACGCCGGCAACGGCAAATCCCCGATTCCGGTCACCGATTTAGGCAGCGCCATTCCGTTCGGCGGATTGACATTGCTCGGGCCTCCGCCGTCGGCCAGCTTCGCCGATGCCAATAGCGTCTCGGGATTCCCTGACTGTTGAGCGCTCGCCGTTCGGATGTCGGAAGAGGCTGTCGAATAGTCGGGCGCCGGTGCCTGTTGCGGGGCGCCAGGTGCTCGCGCGCCTGAACTGGGTGACCCTCCGGACACGGCGCCTAATGCGTTGGCCTGCCCGGCAAGGCAACTCAGGTCCGCTCGCGGATCGCATCCCGCTCCTTGCATCAACGGATACTGCCCGGTGAGTTCCTGCCTGGCCGCGGCTCGTTGCATTTCCTGTGCCTGCTGGCGCAAGTACAGCATGTGTTCCTCGGCCATATCCGAATCCGGATTGATCCGCGGCAGCAAATACCCGTAATGCTGCAGTAGCTTCGTGGCTAGCATCCGCAATCGCAAATCCTGCCGTAGCCGGGACTCGACCGCTGCATCGGTCAAGTCCTTCTCCTCCAGCACTTGCCCTTGCTGCCCGGCTTCTCGCGCGTAGATCGCCTTGAATTCCACCATCAGGCCAGAATCCTTGTTAAGGGCCGCAAGGATTTGGTCCGCGGTGGCGGCCACGCGCGCGAGGTTTTCCGAAACCAGGTCGGAAGAAGAAGGCCTCCGTTCAAATCCCGTTGGCACTTCTTGGGCGTTTGCATCGCTTCGTGACGATTGTCTCGGTTGCGTCCCCTGTTGCCCGTCTTGCTGGCCTCCGGAGGCCAAGGGGCCGGCGGCCAATATACCGGCCAGCAAAAGCGCCGTCGGGCGTCGCAACCTTCCCATCGCCCAGATCGCAGAGTTGTTTTGCGTGGGTGGCGCGGTTCTCAAGAAATTCGCCCTCCCGGAAGCGCATCCTTTCTGCGGATGACTTCCAACAATCCTTCTTCGCTCGCTTCCAACGTCGCGGAATGAATTTCGAAAGACGCCCAATAGAAAATCCCAAGATTGGAAGTCGGCGCCACGGCAATAATCCGCAGCGCGGGGTATTGCCTCAACAAGACGTCGCAAATTCGCGGACGCCTTCTCCCTTCCTCCATTCCAATCAGCAAGAAATCAGGTTTTGTTTTTTCCACCAATTCCGGCACGTCCCGTTCGTCTTCCGCTTCACCCACAACATTTATTCCGGCCTGCTCAGAAAGCGCGGCCAGCACCATCTCCCGCAACAGTCGGGGGCGGTTGGCCACCAGGACGCGAACTGCGTTTTCCATCACAACGGCTCTCCCGCCGGGCTTGTTAGTAACGGTCGTCAAGGGCTGGCACAGTTGGGACACTAGAGCAAAAACAGGAAAGGAAAAGACTCGAAAAAGTGGGATACAAAAAGTACCAGGCGGCAAGACGAAAGTACCGCGGGCTTGAAACAACTTGGTACTTTAGGGACTGTTCCTTGTAACCCAAAGCAAAATCGTGATTTACCGCTCCGTCTCCCTGCACTTTACCGAGCGAAGCGATCGTACCGCTCAGGCTGGGTCCCTACGGCAGGCGGCCAAATTAGGGCATTTGCTGTAAGGGCGCGCTGGCGTTGGTAGCATTCTGCCATTCCGGCAACTCTCTTCTTCCCAGCATCGCTTCCGCGGCCCACGCACCGAGATACACGGACAGTGCCACCCCGTGTCCGCTATAGGCGCCCAGCACAATCACATTTTCGTGTTCCGTGTGTCGCTTGAAGATGGGTTCCCATTTATCGGCGATCAGAATTGGGCCGCCCCACCGATGACTGATCCGTACCGAACGCAAAGCCCGATGTAGCCGCCGCACCCGCCCTTCGAGTTCGCTCAGCAGCTCACAAGCTCGACCTTCCACTACATTCAGGGCCAACAGTTCCCGCCAATCCTCCAGATGCACCAACCCGCTTCCAAAAATCACGCGATTTGCGTGGAAGACCCGCCCCCACAGATAAGGTAGGTCGACCGTGTAGAACGGCTTGCCCGAAGCAAGTCCTAACGACGAAATTTGTTCGTCTGTTAGCGGCTCGGTTGCCACCGCCATCGTAAATTTCGGCTGTGCCCGCCCCGCCAGGCCGCTCAACTCCAGTGATTCCGCATTGGTCGCCAGCAATACGCGCCCCGCCCGCACCGCTTGCCCCTGAACCGTGAGCACCGCGGACTCTTCCTGGTACAACGACTCTACCGGCGCACTTTCCAGAAGCAAAGCGCCCGCTCCGCTCGCTCGCTGTGCCAATCCGCTCAGCATCTTCCCTGGATCGATCGTGCCGCCCGGCACTTCCCGGGTGACGCCCAGCGCGCCGGAATCGTTCCACTCAATCGGCGAATTCGGCATGACGTTTTGCCGCCCAATCTCGAATGCGCCCGGTAGCGTTTGATCGCAGTCCACCTGTAATTCGCGCAAAATGCTGGAAAATCCGGCCAGCACATCTCCCAGCCCAGGCATGTTTCCCGCCGCGGTTTCGGAAAGGGTCATGCCGCCGCTATGTCCGCTGGAGCGTGCGCCGATGCGGCTCGCTTCAAACACGGCAACCTGTTTACCCGGTTCCAGATGTCGCAGCCAGGCGGCGGCGGCTAAGCCGGTAAAGCCTCCGCCAACAATGGCGAAATCCACTTCCTTGGGCAAATCACTAGGGTCCGCATGAAGTTGAATAGTCCACGGCGGCAATCCCCATCGAGGAATTCCCGTTGTATTCCCAGCCGGTGAATCGTCCATCTCTGTCCCCGCCATTCTAGGTTAGATACCGTCCAGGCCTTGCGGTTGCGGCGCTCGTGGCGGTGGGTTGCGCCGGTCTGCAGCATAAGCTCTATTGCACCTGAGGCAGGAACAATGCCACCCTCAAATTAGGTCTAGCTTATGAAGCGTATTCTGATTGCTGACGATAATTCCGCCGTCCGTCGCGGCCTGCGCGATCTGATCCAGCATCACGGCGATTGGGATGTGTGCGGCGAAGCCGTGGATGGCCGCCAAGCTGTCGAAAGGGCTCGCGAACTACGTCCGGATGTTTTATTGCTCGATTTGGTGATGCCGGAAATGAACGGCTTCGACGCCGCCCGGGAATTGGCCAAGGTCCAGCCCGAAATGCAGATCCTACTTTGTACCGTTCAGCTCTCTACGTATGTCGTACGGCAGGCCGAAAAATTGGGCATCCAAGGTGCTGTCTCTAAGGCCGCAGGCTCGCAAATCACCGAGGGCATCGCCGCGCTGCTCCGCCACGAGAAATTCTACTGCTGGCCGGCAGACTAGCCGCTCCAGTCGCCCTCCCGAACGCCTAGGATGTAATTTTGCCCTTGCATCCCGCATGCGGACAGCTGCACTCGACGTCCGGCGTCTTCTCCATGGCTGCGCATTGCGTGCTGCAATATTTACTATCGCTGGCCGCCATACAACTGCAGGATGGATGCGCGCATTTCTTCGGGTTCGCCATAACGTTTCTTTTCTCCTGACTTTGCCGGCTTTCTCTGGGATGTTTCTAATCTCTGGTTCTCACTGTGAGTTCATCCTTGATCTTGTCCGGGCCCACGATCTTCTTCGCCGTGCCATTTATCGAACTCTTCTCCTCGGCGGAACGCACCTCGCCCTTCAAGGTGACCATTCCATCCCGCGTCGTGATCGTGATGTTGTGGGCGTACGTGGATAGACTCTTGTCGGTCACGATCGCGCGGCGGATCTTGCGAGTAACCTCGCGGTCTTTGTCGGATTGTGCCGGCTGATCGCTCTGGGCTGCTTCCAGTGAATCGGCTTGACCATCGACCTGCAGCGTTCCGTCGTTAGGAATCGACGTAATTGACCACGGCGTTCCAATAAACGAGAGGGCCAAAACCGCGAACAACAGCAAGTCCTTCGCCACCCAACCCGGCCAACCAATTCTGACCACGGAACTCGTCACCCTGCCCTCGCTCCCTTAGCGGTCAAATCCACGCTAAGCGTCTCCGCATATCCCTTCCATACAGGGAGAACCTGAGAACCGTGGCCGCGAGACCCGAGCCCATGCGACTTCGGGAATCTGCGGCCTTACGCACGGTCGCCTTCGCCGGCGCGCCCTTTTCTGCGCCTCGTTACGCACTCACCAGCAAAAGCTTAGAGGCTATCGTGTATAGACGCCGTTCCGTCCAACTTCTAACGTCGCATCGGGCCCGCAAAAACGCGAGAGTCTGGAGATTGGTTAGATTTCGATATGCCAAAAGGAGACTATTCAATGCAGCATAACGCCTTGATGGAATTGTACGTTGACGAGCTGAAGGATTTGTACGATGCCGAGAATCGTTTGGTAAAGGCTTTGCCAAAAATGGCCAAGGCTGCCTCCTCGGAAAAACTTCGTTCTGGTTTCGAGGAGCACCTCGAACAGACCCGTGGCCACGTGGATCGCCTCAAGGAAATCTTCGACAACCTGGGCCAGAAACCCTCCGGCAAAAAATGCGCCGGTATGATGGGCATCGTCAAGGAGGGCGAGGAGATTATGGAGGAGGATTTCGAGGGCGAGACAATGGACGCGGCCCTGATCTCCGCGGCGCAGCGCGTCGAACACTACGAGATCGCGGCCTACGGTTGTGTCAGAACCTGGGCCGATTTGCTGGGGGAAAGCGAGGCCAGCGCGCTTTTGGATAAGACCCTCGAAGAGGAAAAAGAAACCGACGAGAAGCTTACCCAGCTTGCCGAAGAAATTAACGTGCAAGCCAAGGGTAGCGGCAGCGAGGGCGAAGGTAATGAAGGCGAAGAAAGAGAAGCGCCAACTCGCGGAAAAGCTCGCGGAGCGCGTGCCTAACGCCTCCAGCGCGAGTTCATAGCAAAGCGGCGGCTGGGTCTGTAAAAAGATCCAGCCGTTGTTTTGCGAACCTTACGGTCTAGTCTTTTTCCCGGACATTCGATGGCTCAACGCCTCCAACGCCCCATCCAGGGTTTGCCGCTTCTTCCAAAAGTCCTTCCAAAGGTCTCCCCTTGTTTGCAAAAGGGCGGGCACGGTCTTTATCGTCCAGGCCTCCGGGTTGATATTGCCACCCATAAGTTCGTCCCCGCTCACCGGCATCGAAACCGTAGCTCCAGGATGGGCCCTCACGGAATAAACCGTTGCCAACGGCTTGCCCTTGGCGTTCTGCAGTGCGTCCAGCAGCACGCGTCCGGCCGGGCGCTTGCGAATACTGCGTTCCAGCGTCGTGTCTCGGGGCAGTTCCGACGCAACCATCTGGCTGATGATCTCCGCAAAAGTACGCGTTTGCGCATACTTGTAGATCGGCTCGAGCGGCACATAGATATGAAACCCAGTCGCGCCCGAGGTTTTCAGAAAACAAGTCAGCTGCGTAGACTTCAGTATGGTGTAAATCAAACGCGCTACCCGCTGCACCGTACCGAACGGAGTTTCCGGCGTTGGATCGAGATCAAAAAATACGTAGTCGGGGTAATCCTGACGGTCGAAGCGGCTGGACCACGGATTGTGGTCGATGCAGCCCAGATTGGTCAAAAAGAGCAGCGAGGCGCGGTCTTCCGCCATTACATAATCCATCTCTCCGCCGCGTTCATCGGAATACACCGTCGCGCGCTGGATCCAATCCGGAATGGACCCCGGCGCTTCCTTCTGAAAAAAGCTTTGTTGTTCGATTCCGTTCGGGTACCGCCGCATCACCAGGGGCCGGTCCTTCAGGAAAGGGAGAATAGAGTCGGCCATCCGGTAGTAATACGCGAGCAGGTCCCGCTTACGAATACCCGATTCCGGAAAATATATTTTGTTGAGGTGCGTGAGCGCCAGTGTTCTCGTATCAATCTGCAGGCGCAAGCTCTCTGCCGTCCCATTCGCCAGTTCCTTGAAACCGGCATCGCTGCTCGAAGGCTCCCGACGCGAACCTCGCCTGGCGTTTTGTGAAGCTCCCGGTGCCGCGCGTGGTTGTTTTTCAACCGGAGAATCGGGATCGGGTCGCGCTGCGGCGAAGCTGCAATCCTGCGGCCCGCGATCTTTGCGAATACCCAGGAAAACCGGCGCCCGTAAATGATTGTCTGCGGTCCAGTTCGCAAATTTGATTCGCGCCACCATGGCAGGCTGCACCCACTCCACATGTTCCCGCAATTTTGGAGGGGCGCTCAGTGACGAACGCGAAGCACGTAGTTTCTCGAGTTGCGCCAGCACTTCCTTTTGCGTTTTCTGGTCGAAACCTGTTCCCGCGCTGCCAATGAATTGCAACTCCTTCTTATCGTCGTACAACCCCAGCACCAGCGCGCCGAAATACTGGCGCGTGCGCCGCGGCGCGGTCCACCCGGCCACCACCGCGTCCAGTTCGTTTACGATTTTAAATTTTAGCCAGTCGCCTGTGCGATTTCCGGCGTAAGCGCTGTCGATCCGCTTTCCAACAATCCCCTCCAGGCCTTGTCCCTCCGCGGCGGCGAACAGTTCCTGGCCTTTCTCAATCTGGTGTTCGGAGTAACGCACGCCGTTTGTCCCGCGAAGTATCTGGCGCAATAGCTCTTTGCGCTGCGAAAGCGGAACCTCGCGGACGTCGAAGCCGTTACAGTACAAAAGGTCAAAAAGGTAATAAGTCAGTGGAACTTCGCTGATCAGCTTTTGCGAGGGCTTACTCACCCCGAAACGATTTTGCAGCTTCTGGAAATCGCTGCGCCCATTTTCGTCCAGCGTAACAATTTCACCGTCCATAATCGCACTGCCCGCGCGCACGTGCTTGGCGAGATCCTGGAATTCCGGATATTCGGCGGTCACGTCCCGCTTCGAACGGGACGCTAATCGCACCGCGCCATTGTCGATAAATGCGACCGTGCGAATTCCGTCCCACTTAATCTCGAAAAGCCAGTCGGGATCGGAGAACGGTTTGTCCGCGAGCTTGGCCAGCGTAACGGAAATGTCGCTCGGCATCGGCCCAATCTTGGCGCCCGGCAATTCGCCGGGATTTGCCGAGCTGGCGTCCGCGCCCGTAGCTTTTTGCTTTTGCGTCTCTTTGTGTGTTTTCGGCAGCGGGCGTCCGCTCACCACCGACTCCCCATGTTCGTCCACGTTCCACAGGGGATCGGCGTGCTCGTCGCGGTGCTTGATCATCAGCCATTCGTTCTTAGCCTGGCTGCGTTTCAACTTTACCAGGACGAAGCTTCCGTTCAGTTTCGTCCCGTGTAAGCGAAACTTCAGCTCGCCTCGTTCCAACTGTTCTGCGGTGCTGACGGCGCCTTCCGGTTCGTACGTGCCTTGATCCCAGATAATTACTTCGCCGGCGCCGTAGTTTCCCTCGGGAATTGTCCCTTCAAACTTGCGGTATTCGAACGGGTGATCTTCCACCTGAATCGCCAGTCGCTTGTCCCCCGGGTTGAGCGACGGCCCTTTGGGAACGGCCCAGGATTTAAGTACCCCTCCCGATTCAATTCGAAAATCATAGTGCAGCCTTCGCGCCGCATGCTTCTGCACCACAAAAATCTTTTCGTCCCGGCCGGCTTTCTTGCCCCGTGGTTCCGGCGTATCCGCAAAGCGGCGCTTGCGATGGTATTCGGCCAGTTCAGCCATGGCGAATCGCATTATAGTGCCGCCAGAAGCCGCAATGGCCCGGAAATGTTTGCAAGTCTGGAACGCCCGGGCGAAAATCAGCGCGGTTATCGGCCTTTCGAACCG
The DNA here is from genome assembly GCA_035309625.1 of Candidatus Acidiferrum sp. Classification (GTDB taxonomy): domain Bacteria; phylum Acidobacteriota; class Terriglobia; order Acidiferrales; family UBA7541; genus Acidiferrum. The sequence continues at coordinate 6,701 of DATGEY010000068.1, read as the reverse complement.
TCCTCGCGCTTTCCAAAGCGCAAGTGACTGAATGTTTTACCCGATTGCGCATCGTCCGCGGCGAACTAGCCATTGCTGCACGGGAAAAATGTGGCGGCTTCGATTCTGGAAAGACTCGGTCAGTTTTGGCCTGCCCAGCATCCCCATTCGGTTTTTCTCCGCGGCCCGCAGCGAACGCGCGACGACCACTCGTGCCGCCGGTCGTGACCGGGGAATGCGCCGCCGGCTGGCCAGCTAAGGCATTAAGACTTCCGCTAAGGCGACATTGGAAGAGTAAGGCGACATTAGAGGGCTTCTACTGGGTTTACTTTATTCCGGCAACGCCCTTGGTCTGCTATTTATTCTGCGACCCTCGTTTTTGCTTTGTAGCCGTGGCGAGCATCCGGCGCCCGCTGAAGTGTATCGCCGTAAGGACGCCGTTCCTGATATGCATCGTGCAGCAGCCCAACTGCAGATGCGGTCGCCGAAGTTGTGACTTCGGCCGCCCGGACGAATCTCGCGACTTGCTTCACTTGGGTTCATGATGAAACAAAACTTCGCAAATCCTATGGCCGACTTGACCGCGCCGGTTACCTCGAACCATTCCTCCGAATCCGAACGCGATGCTCGGCCGGGCTTGGACGGAGAGGTGAAGCGTGTGGTCGAAACCGCTTCTCGCATTTACGTCCTCGCGTATAACCGTCTTCTTCGCGAAACCCTCGCGAAATTATTAGCCAAGCGCAACGATCTGCAGGTCGCCGGTCAGAGCGCGGCGACCGCCAATTCCGTCCAGGAATTTACTAACGCCCGCGCGGATGTGCTGCTGCTGAATTCAGGCGGCGACGTGAGCAATGATTTGTCGATTGTTCGCATGGCCCGCATGCAGGCGCCGCGCGTACGCATCATGATGTTGGGAATGAACGACGACCCCCAGGAGTTCCTGCAATGCATTCGCGCCGGCATCGCCGGATATGTTTTGCGCGACGCTTCTTCGCAGCGCGTGCTGGAAGCGGTGCAGGTGGTGTGTCGCGGCGGCGCATTTTGTGACGGTCACCTTTGCCAATTGCTGTTCAATTATTTTGAAAAGAGCGCGAACGCTTTGCCCTCCTCGATTATCCGCGAATCCCTCGGCTTGACGCAGCGTGAGCAGGAACTCGTTCCGCTTTTGGCGCGCGGAGCGTCCAATAAAGAGATTGCCGAACAGTTTTGCCTCTCCGAGCAAACGGTAAAGAACCACCTGTACCGCATGAAACAAAAAGTAGGCGCGGCCAACCGGCTCGGCATTGTGCACCGCTGCCGCAGCCATGGGCTGAACGTATAATCTTCCAGAAAGCCGCCGTTTGCCCAGCGATCTGCCTGACTGCCGCCCGAGGTGGACCGTATGGTCGAACCAGACGGGTGCTACCCCTCCCCTCCCCCCCCGGTTTTTGCGTAAGTGTTGATTCTAAAGGTAGATAAAGTCATTTGTTTTGATACACTTTTGCAAGTGTTGATTCTAAAGGTAGTTATATAAGGCGATGTATGGCTCCCTGAACGAGCGGCTTTTCGGGGGGAGAGCGCTGGGTAAGGCAGCGGGTTTTCGCGCAAATCGCTCTGGGTTGACCAGGGATCCTCTTGAGAGAGCGCTGTGGGTAACCAGGTGGGGCCTTCGCAGAGGGCGCCCTGGGTAAACGAGTGGCGAGAATGAAGATGGCGAGCGACGACCTGAGGGTCTTCATAGAGGGCGCTCTGGATGAACGGGCGGCCCTTGGGAAGAATCGGTTCAGGTAAGGGAGGGAGGGCGGGAGTTGGGAGGCGGGGCGGAAGGGCGAGGTTCACGGCTGATCTCTCGATGTTAGTCGGGGTAAACGATAGCAGGAGGGGTACGCGGGGACAACTGGCCGGAGGGACGGTTGAGGTGCAGGTGGCCGATGGCAGAAGAAACGCGTTGGCAGGTTAAATTGTTTGAATGCTTGAAGGTTAGGTCGGAGGAGGCAACCTTGCGGAAGAAAGCCGCCTGCGCACTCGGGCTCCCTGCGCGCCTGCACGCGGCCCTGTCCAGAGTCAGAAGCTATGCCGTCAGGCCCTGCAACTATTCTGTTGTCCCGAATTAAGTAAAGAAATGCAATTCGCCGCGACCATAGTAGCGCTGGAGTCCCTTTGGCATGCAGCTTCAAAAAGCCCCACCCTGCAAAACCGAGGGCGGGGCACCCTCTTCGGTTCACGCCACAGTGAATTACAGCAGTGGTATCGTCGCATGGTACGTTGCCGCAGAGGAAGAAACAAGAAAACAATGACCGGGCCACCCGTCCGAGCATGCCACCACAAGGATTGCCCTTTTCATGTTGTCCATCTCCGAGCACCCCTGCCGACTTTGCACGTATTGCGCCAGACGAAATCCGCTACGCCGATCAGGGGCTGCACAGATTTAGGTGGAATTGTGTTTAGCGAGCTTGAGAAAAGTCGCCCGTTAGCTTTTCTAAATTGAAACCGAGATAGACGCCCGTTCCAAAACGGTGTGACAAACTGTTTCGGTGCCGCTAGTCACTGCGGCCTTATATCCGCCCGAATCCATTTACTCCACAAGGCTTTAGCGGGTTCATTAGAAGGCCACACCAAACGCTCCCGTTCCTTGGAAAAGCTCGTGCAAGGTCCTCTCAATCTCCGGCGGAATTGTAGGAGATGGCGGTGACATTGCGCGGAATCTTATCGGTCGTAATCGCGTATTTCTGCCTCTCACAGATTGCACTGGCGCAAGAAACCTTTCCGCCAAGTACTTCGACAATTCAACCGTCCGCTCCAGAGCACACGCGGAACTTTAGTGAGGTCGTTGTTCCGATTACCTCCGCGAAGGTTACTGCTTCACCCGCACTTGGCATGTCTGGGAAGCTGGTTCCCAAGATTGGTATAGATGGTGGCTTCGGTACGGGCTTCTGTCTCGATGCGGCCTGTACGTTCATCGCAACCAACTACCACGTAGCAATAACTACAAAGGTTGGCAAGGTCCAAAAGCAAAAAATCGTTCAACGGTATTTTGCCACGGGACCGGATGATGAGGGCGCTACGCCAAACTTCATTCCCAACATCGGGGTCTTCGGATATGCGACGAAACGTGACCTTGCCATCTTTGAATTAGAGCATCCGCTCCGTCAACATCACGGACTTAGCTTCAGTGTCGATGAATTGGAACCCGGCCAGGAAGTGGATATCTACGGCTACCCTAAAGGACCTATCAGCCCTTTTCGCAAACTCACTCGATTTCCAGCGAAATTTAAGGGAAGGACCACATCAGGACTTCTCGCCTTTGACTACCAGTCACCTTCCAACCAATCAATTCGCATAGCGGGCTCAAGTGGCGGCATTGTTGTTGATAGGAAAACCGAGGAGATTGTAGGTATTCTGAGCCAGGGCAACGAAACCACTGTCGCCGTCATCCCGGTTCAAACCTTGGTTGAATTCGTGACCAAAGTACAGCCGTTCCTAGCCCAAAAACTTTTTCCTGTTACAAAACAAATCCCACCAGCATCGCCCGACATCTATCCAAAATTCGTTCCGGCGCGTTCCGATGTGCTACAGCACCGAACCGAGGAACCGGAGGATGTCAAAGCACTCAGACAAAAAGCGCAATCTCTGGCGAATAGTATTCGTAACTTTATGGCCGTAGAGACTTTTGCATGGGGCACGGGAGCGAAGACCCCGGATGTTGAGGCGTTGTATGAAGTTCGGGTTATCGACGGCGGTCAGCGGTTTCGAGATTATCCGAACGGCAAGAAAGATTTAGAAGAAGTGCCTCACCCTAACAGGACCGCTTGGGTGATTCCGGTCCACGAATGGTCGCAATTGCCCAACATGGTTGGAGCCGACATCCGTTTACATGTTCGTCAGGCCCCGGATATGGTCGTGAACAAGCGGCGAATCAAGATCTTTCAGTATTATTCCAGCGTCGAGGATAACTTGTGTCCCTTTGCGCCCATCGAGGACTATGGTTTCTTCATAATCGAGAAGACTGTCGCGGTTGCTTGTTACGGGGAAGTTTGGACGGACGAAGATATGAACATAGTTCGCATGTCGGAGCGATTGGACCTGTCGGAGAAATTGAAGGCTTATCGGGGGTGGGAGGACTATGGCGTAGTTCTTACCTATGGCTGGCTCAAACTAGCGGACGAAAACCTTTGGCTCGTTCCTTTGACTATTTATGTGGAGGGTCGAGACAGCAAGCACGTGTATTGGTGTCGCGGCAATTTCATGGATTATCATGTGTTCGGCGTTCGGGCGAGTCTCATCTCAAATTAGCCTTAGTGTCTTAACCATTCTGGTCGACGGTCCCGGTCCCGCCTGACTCAGTAAGCTATCGGGCAGTCGGCAGCGGTTGGAGCATGAGGACCAAAATCGCAGTTGAAATACCTAGGCATACGATAATCCCGATGAGCAGGTTTCTCCGGGTTGGATACATGGTTATTCCTTTCTTTTCACAGACGCATAAGCGTGTTTACTATAGACTATATACAAGTACTGGGATTACCTGTCAAGTGAATGATTTACGCCCGATCAGAAATTCCCACAACTATTTCATCAGACGTATCTTGACTTGTAGATAAATATAACCGAAAATGGATGTTGCCAGCGCTTGCTGGCAAAGGAGGTCGGGCCGATTTTCCCGCGGTACCCCGGAAATCACTAAATATGACAAAAACTACTGGCTCACACCTGCAGGAAACTGACTGTCTGAAGATAGAGCAGCTATTCGATGAATTATCGGATACGGTTGGCGCTCTTACAGCGATTCTGGAATTGGCCACCGCAAAGAAGGGTGAAGGCGATAGTCGCTTTGTTGAATTAGCCAAAGACGCCTCGGAGAGAGGAGTTTTGGTGCTGAAGAAACAACTTTGGCACTGGTCCGGTGTTCGCAGCCTTGGTGCTCAGGAATCGAGCCTCAAATCTCCGGAAACGATTATTAAGGCGTTGCAAGCCGAAATTCACAAGACCCGAGAAAAAGGTAGTTCGTCGTCCGGCCCAGGGAGCAACGGACGAAGTCGAAACGACCGATTCAGTAAGACTCTTTAGTTAGATCTCGGGGCATCACGACGACCGGCAGCCTTAGGGCGCTTATTAAGTCTTTGGTTTTTGTTTGTTCGCCGCAAGCATTCCCGGCGCCACCTTATGCCTTATACTATGCACTACAGCCCCCAGATAAACAAGGAGCGGAGCGACGACGACACGGAGAATAAAAACCTAGTAAAAAAGATGAACGTGACATTCCCCGATCTGGAAGAAAGCACACACGTACCCTCCACCTGAGGGCTTTCCGGTCACTGTAATAGTATGTTTTCAATTCGGTGTTTGGAGAAAATCTGGTTTGAATCCACTAAATGGGTTCCGCAAACCGCAGTATGTATTCAGGCCCGCTCAGATTGTCAGAAGAGTCCTGCAAGAATTTCAACAGAGGCCAGACAAGTCCGTTGTACAGCTTCCATGGGGTTTGCCGATTGAAATAGATGCAGGTGACACGGTAGGTGACGCGCTCTCCAATCAGGGACTATACGATATTGTGACAACTGAGATTCTTTGGCGGCTAACTGAGCGGGGCGATAACACCATCGATGTAGGTGCGAACATAGGTTACATGACGAGTCTTTTGGCGGTTCGTTCAGGGCCTTCCGGCTCCGTGATTTCGTTCGAACCCCATCCCGAGACCTATGAGGTGCTTCAAAGAAATGTGCAGAAATGGAAGAACATGAACCAGTGGGCGTTGATCGCGCCGCACAAACTAGCGCTTAGCCACCAGCAAGGCGAAGCTATGCTTGATCTGTCGGAAAACGACGCAAGCAACAAGAGTCACGCGCACCTGACTTTCAGTAATTCTGATTCAGGCGTAAAAGTTCAGACCGCACGTTTGGATAGATTCCTTGCCGAGTATCGGGAAGTAGGGGTGATGAAAATTGATGCCGAATATCACGAGGCGGAAGTCCTTCAGGGGGCCGGAGCCTATCTCCGCTCAAAAGTTATACGAGACATTATCTTTGAAGAGGAAGCCAAATATCCGGCGCCGAGCCACACAATTTTAGAAGATGCGGGGTATTCGATATTCTGGTTTGAAGAGCATTTTCGAGGACCCAAAATCATTCCTCCCGACAAGGAATATCGGCCCAAACGACCCTACGACATCAAACCCAGTTTCCTGGCAACACTTGATCCTGGCCGGGCGCAACGACTCTGTTGGGACTCCGGATGGCATTCATTTTAATTTGTCGCTGTGAGTTATCCGATGCAGGATGGGTGGCCCGGTCATTGTCTGATTCTCAACGAGCCAAGAGACGGCAATCCCTCCAAAGTGCTGCCGGTTCTAAAGCAGCAGGTCTCCCGGTCTCTCCGGAAAAAACGAAAGCGCAGGCCCACGGGCCAACTGGCGTGGAAGTGTGCAAACACCCCTGACTTAGACAAGCACTTCTGGCAGAGACGATTCTATGACTTCAATGTGTGGAGCGAAAAGAAACTGCGAGAGGAACTGAACTACATGCACGCAAATCCAGTAAAGCGCGGACTGGTGAAACACCCCAGAGACTGGCCGTGGAGCAGTTGGTCACATTACGTGATATCGCAAGCGGGGATCATCCGAATAGATGCTCTGGAGGAGAACCAATGACCACCAAGAGCGAGTGGAGAGGATGTGGACTCTAAACCCGCACCCTAGAAAATCACAAGGGTGCGGCACCCAAATGCCCTCCTAGATTCTTTCTGTGTGC
>DATGEY010000067.1:0-2400 GCA_035309625.1 Candidatus Acidiferrum sp. | reverse complement strand
TCGGTGGCCGTGATCACAAGTTTCACGTGTTCGCCTTTCTTTACCGTGATGACGGTGGGATTAAATTCGTATTTCTTTGCGGTCATTTGGATTTCGTGAGGCGCCGGATTCGCCGCCTGCTGCTCTTGCGCAAAGGCGCTGGCTGTAAATACGGCGGCCAGCACAAAAAAGGTGGAAAAAGCTCGCTTAAGTTTCATACGCCCTCCTACCGGTAAGATTCCAAATTCCCTGACTTGGTTACCCCTAAATTGCAGCAGCCACTCAAGCCGAAGCGCGCCAGCGAGTCTCTTCCAGCAACCGCGCTCCGAGCCAGGGGAGTGCGGCCGCGGCCGAAGACTGAATGCTGCCTGGGGCGCAGACGAGCGCGCGAAGCAATCCGGCAACAACATAACTACGGCGCACGGCGCTGCCCAGACGCCGGCGATAAGCGCCGGCAACCAAATGGGTATCCACCCCCATTCGCGACCACGCCCCGGCCAATTCGCTGGCGGCCAGCCGGCCGCTGTGTAATGCCATGGAAATGCCATCGCCGGTAAAAGGGTCAAGAAAACCCGCCGCATCGCCTGAAATCAAAGTCCCGTCATAATCAGCGCACCGCCGTGCAGGGCGAAGCGGTGCTGTGGATATCGTCTCCGACACTTGGGTTGCCCCACGCAGGCGGGCTTCCAAGGCTGGGTGCCGGGCCACTTTTCTCAACCAGGATGCAAAATCGTTGAAGCCGCTCGCCGCTCCATCACGCACCAGGTTCCTATGGACAAGGCAGCAAGCGTTGTAAAGCCCGTTTTCAATGGGGGCCAGGCCGCAATAACCGCCGGGGAAATAATACATTTCCACCGCATCGCGCTGAGCCAGGCCGCTAAAGTGAGCTTTCGCGCCCATCCCCGGACCCATGGCGCTGTTCTTTTGCTGATTGGCCGGCGAAGGAAAACCCTGGATGGTCCACCAACGCCCGCAGGCCACCAGCAGCGCACTGGCCCTGACTAAGGTTCCGTTTGCCGATTGGAGTTCCCACGCCGCGCCCTGCTCAACTCGCGGACCAAGCCTGCGCAAGCAGGTGATCACCTCACCTTCCCGCGTCTGCGCGCCCGCCGCGGTGGCCGCGTGCCAAAGCTCCTGGTCAAGGATAAGGCGTGACAGCCCGCGGCCCGGTTGCGGCAAAACGAACGCCCGCACGCGGCCGGAGCTTGAAATGAATTCGGAACGTTGGATGGGGGCGCCCAGCGCGAGTGCGCCGGGAATCTCCTGCTGCAGGAGCGGGAGCGATTCAGCGGACAGGAATTCGCCGCAGACTTTATCGCGGGGAAAACGATCGCGCTCCCAGATGGCCACGCGCATCCCATGGCGCCTCGCTTCCAGCGCCGCCGCCGTCCCCGAGGGGCCGCCGCCGATAATGGCCAGATCAATCAAGATTTCCTTCCATGTCTCTCGTGCCGCGGTTGTAGCGGCGCTCTGCGAGCGCCGGTAGTTCTGCAAAATTAAATATCGGCGGTCCCCTCCTGCCGTCAGGACAAGCTCCGACCGCCGCTACAACTTCAGCGTCACTTCCAAATCGTAAGACCAAGACGAAAAGGCGGCACTCGTTTAACCTCAAAGTTTTTGAAACCCGCGCTCGAAACCAATGCTTCAAGTTCGTCGCGCGTATAAGCCTGGCGCACGCTTGCCGGGGCGTCGTTCCGCGTGATGCGGCTATGCGCAAAAGGAAACCCAAGAAATCTAATGAATAGATAGGGTAACACATGCCGTTCGAGATCATTCACTAATACGGCCTGGCTTGCCACCTTGGCCAGGCTGCATAGAAGTCTCTGTGCTTCCTCACCGGAAAAATGATGGAAAAATAAATTACACATCACCACGTCAAAACTTCGCTCAGGAAAAGGCAGCGCAAAAACGTCGCCCACTACAGGTCGCAAACCGGCCGCCAATGGGCGCCCGCTGGCCAGGTGGGACTGGCGGCGGTCCAGCACAAAGAACTCCGCGCGAATATTTCGTTGAGCCAACTCTGTCCTCAGGCGGTCGGCCAAACGCGAATCACCCGAACCTACATCAAGAATGCGCAATGGATGCTCGCCGGTGCGGGAAAAAACATGCTCCAGCATACGCAAGTTGCTTGACACTCCGCCCAACCGGCGGTTGATGCGCCAAAGATCGTCGAGGCTGGTGCTGATTTCCTCCGGAGTCCCCAGGTCGTCGTCCAGCAATTCGTGCGTGGTGGTTCGGCGCATGTGGTTTTAATTCGCAGCCACGTGAGAAAGGACCAGTGCGGAATTCTTGGAGCCAAACGCGATGCAATTACAGATGGCGTGCTCGATCTCGCCCTCGCGGCTCTGGTGGGGAATGTAGTCAAGATCGCACTCCGGATCGGGAACGTCCACGTTTAATGTAGGCGGCAAGCGGTGATCG
>DATGEY010000066.1:0-57880 GCA_035309625.1 Candidatus Acidiferrum sp. | reverse complement strand
GGCGGCGCGGCCGATCATTACCGCATCGCATCCGGTTTGCGCCAGCATGCGCTCGGCGTCTTCGGGAGTGTTGATATCGCCATTCCCAACGACCGGAATGCGCACGGCTTGCTTGACGGCGGCGATGATCTTCCAGTCGGCCTGGCCGGCGTAGCCCTGCATACGGGTGCGCGGGTGCACGGCAATAGCTTCGACGCCAACGGATTCGGCCAGCTTGGCTACATCCACCGCGACGATGGAATTCTCGTCCCAGCCGGCCCGCAACTTGATGGTCAGCGGAATTTTTACGGCGGCGCGCACCGCCCGCAAGATTTGCTCGAGCAGCGGCATATCGCGCAGCAGGCCGGAGCCGCCGCACTTGACCACTTTTTTGGCGGGGCAGCCCAGATTGATGTCCACCGCGTCATAGCCGAGATCTTCGACCATTTTCGCCGCTTCGGCCATCACCCGAGGGTCGGCGCCGAAGAGTTGCGCGGTGATGGGGTGCTCGTCTTCCTGGAAAAAGAGATAGCGCAGCGTTTTCGTGGCGCTGCGGGTGATGCCTTCGGAGCTGGTGAACTCGGTCATCAGCAGCCCGCAGCCGCCCAACCCGCGAATCACCCGGCGAAAAAGCGTATCCGTGACCCCAGCCATGGGCGCAAGGACCGTGGCCGGGCGAATGGTGAGATCGCGCACGTTGTAAGAAGCCGGAATCATGGATTCCAGTTTAGGCTGGTGTGCGCGGCGGAGCAAGACGATGCGTGTTTTGCGTTCCCTCGACGGCCTGGCCTCCGGCAAGTTCCGCCCTTCTTTGCCGTAAATCCCCGTAGTGGCGGGGCTTCAGACCCGTGCTTTCTCTCCCGTGGCTCACGGCTTGTTTCCCCCGGCGCGTGTCATCCCGCCCGCCCTGAGCGAAGTCAAAGGGAATCCCCGCGTTTTTGGCGGGGTTAGGCCTGCCTGCCGCAGGGAGAGACCTGCTTGTCGCCCTCCTCTTCACGCGGAACCGTGTAGCGTGAATCCGTCGCCTCATCGTGGCTCAGCATGAATTCTGACCGTAGCGGCGCAGCGGCGCACAAAAGTTGTCGCAGACTCTCCCTTGTAGCGGCGCAGCATGCTGCGCCAGTCTTACTAGAACGTGCCAGCGTTTGGTTTATTCCGAGCCTACGAAGGATTCCCGAAGGATCCGTGTCTTCCCGAAGCTCTGATTGATTTCGAAACTTCCTCCGAGAGCCCCGGCAGAAACGACCGGAGTACAAAAACCCCACAAAGTACTTGCTCGTCGAGCAAAACGAACACTCCCGCATTCCTAAATGCGCGCCCTGATCGACGAATGCATCGCAGAAAGCTATCAATGGGAACCGGGGGATGAACCGGGAAACAGACGGGACGTTTTTCTCCGTCTGCCGATCGGTGGAGTGTACTGCGCCTTACGCGAAGGCCAGTCGGCCGCGCGGCGCGGGGATGGGGCGGCCGAGCTCTCTGGCGGTTTCGATCCATTGCTGGATGATGACTTCTACGTTGGCGAGAGCTTCCTTGTAGGTCTCTCCGTCGGCGGCGCAACCGGGAAGTTCCGGGACCTCGGCGACAAAAGCCTCGTCGGCCTGACTCCAATAAATGATAATTTCGTATCTAGGCATCAGCATCTCCAGCCAAGCGGTAGTTAATTATAACATTCCGGACCTGTTTCACCTGATACGGTTTGCATTTGCCGGATTGAGGTTGCAAGTTGAGGATTTCAGCGATGCCATCGCGGAAGAATATGTGGTGGCTGCCTTTGATGCGTTCCTGAAACCCAAGTCGCTTCAGAAGTTGCGCCATACCGGAAAAGGGAATATTTGCGTCAGCGCCGCCCCTAAGAATTTGGTCAAGAAGTTTGTTCGTGCGCGCCATAGTGGAATTGAATGCCCGAAAGAATAACACGGAGGCGCGGAGGCTAGCGGTGGGAGAGACCTGCTTGTCGCCCTCCTCTTCACGCGGAACCGTGTAGCGTGAATCCGTCGCCTCATCGTGGCTCAGCATGAATTCTGACCGTAGCGGCGCAGCTTGATCCTGAGCCTCGAAGGAACCGCTGCTCCCCCGCTCGGCAAGGCGTACAACAATTTGTCGCCGACTCCCCCTTGTAGCGGCGCAGCATGCTGCGCCAGTCTTACAAGAACGCGCCAGCGTTTGGTTTATTCCGAGCCTACCAAGGGCTCCCGAAGCATCCATGTTTTCCCAAAGCTCTGCTCGACCCTAGATAGCCATCCGGGACGCCCCGGTAGAAAGGATGGGCTGCAAAAAACGCACAAAAATGCGCGCTGTGCCGACGTTGGCCAACCCCAACGCCGTTTTTCGGAATTAAGCCGTAACCGCCCGCGCCATTGCGTCGCGCCCTCCGCCTCGCTTCGAGTCACGCTCGACCCCGCCGATAATATTTTTCTCGAATGTGCCGACGCCGCCCGCGCGGATTACTTGATTACCGGCAATCCCCGCCATTTTCCAAAGTTCTGGAAGAAAACCAAGATCATCCTTTCCGCGAATTCATTGGCATCGTCGGCCCTCATCTGCTCTCCTAACCCGAATCGTAGAAAATTAGAAAAGGGACCAGCGACCCCGCCGTTCCCGCCCGCAGTGGGCAGCTGTGATAACCTAGAGGCATGAAATTAACAGCCGTTTTTGAACCCGCTAAAGAGGGGGGCTACACCTGCTTTGTGGAAGAGTTTCCTGCCGCGATTTACCAAGGCGAAACCATCGAAGAGGCCAAAGCCAATCTTGCCGACGCGCTGAGACTGGCGGTGCAGTGCCAGCGCGAGCTCGCGGAAAAAGGCCTTTGAGTTGGTCACATAAAACTCCGATGAAAACCTTCAACCCAACCGCGGAACACCCGGCACGCGCCGTTCAAGCGTGGCAGATACTTGTGGGCAAGGCCATGAACCGGCAGACAGTCACCTACGAGGGCCTTTCTATCCTGATGTACAAGAAAGAGGCCGCTGGAGTACTTGCCGCAATACTCGGACACATAGCTTTCTACTGTATCGACAATAGCATCCCGCCACTAACGGCCCTTGTAGTTGGTAAAGGACCAGGAAAACCGGGAGACCGAATTCCTATTGATCCTGCGAAGATCGACGAAGAACGTGAGAAAGTCTACGATTACAATTGGTACGATGTCTACCCACCGTCCGAGACAGATTTAGCCTCTGCATATAAGCGGCACCATAAGTAGAAACGGCAGAATTGACCGTGCAAGAGAGCTCAAATGGCGCGCTGCGCGGAAGGATGACCATCCACGTTCATTTTAGGGGGAGAGCGGGCACAGACGGGAAGTTTCCCCGGCTCTGAAAATCTCCGATTGAGCAAAACGAGCCCTGTCAAATATCAGAAAACCTTCCGTCCCCCGAGTTAAGAAGCTGCCTAAGAATTTCGACGCGAAGTTCACGGAGCGGCCGGAATACGGGAACGAACGTATTGATATGCGAAGCCTGCGGCGTGGAGGCCGGTGTCATCGGGCAAGCCTGGCAATCTGACCGGGTAACAGTTCCAGGACCCGACTTCCTATCGCACCTGCCCGAAAGGGCATCAGGCAATCCTATTGCCATACCTGTTCTCAATTTGTTCCTAAGGACAGTAGCGGCGCATAGAGCGATCACTGTAATTTACGTACGGAAATGGAAAGTGCCGAAAAGCATTCCGGCTCTTCGGCACCGACCGCATCCAACTGCGGCGCACTTAGCTCAACAGGTAGAGCGTTCCACTGGTGTTGGAAAGGTTGAGGGTCCGAACCCCTCAGTGCGCCCCATCTTAAGACTGCAATAGATGCAACGCAAGTTGGCCCTGCGTACAGATTAAGAACAGGCTGTACTTATCGGATGGCGTTTCGTCTTTTCTTTGCCCATGCTATGAATTCGTTGAAAGGAGCAGACCTCGCCATGCGGAAACAGGTCGGACAAAAGCAATCCGTAATCGACGGGGCCGTTCATACGATCCGAGTTTTCTCGCCGCGTCGTTCGCGTCGAAATCAAAGGATTCGCGTGAGGGAAAGAATGGGTGATTGGCAGCACTTCGCCAATCACCCTAACGTGCGCATGGTATCTCAGCCGTTGGGTTGGACCTCCGGCCTGGGATATCGTTCGAAGAAGCTAAGAGAATTGCCGCTTTTCTGAATGAGCATGTCGATTGCGTGATCTCTACAACGTTCTAGCAATCTGCAAACCACTGGCACAAAATGTCTCCTGCGAGAACGAGAAGGGTGGGGCAGGCTTTTGAATTGGTGGCGCACCGCTTATGAGGAAATGACGAGCAACGAGCGTGCCGGACTTCCGTTTTTCAGCCTCGACTATTTCCTTCGCTATCGGAATCCGCAGGCTATCATGGATGCGTTCGCGAATCCGCATAATGGTACTTGAATCGCTCTTGGGGGAGGCAAACGCCGATGCCTTTGGAAATAACGCAGCGGGAGGTGAACGGAATCTACCTTCTGGCGCTCAACGGGCGTCTTGCGCTCGGCCAAGAAAGCAGCGGGTTGCTTACCATGGTCGACAATCTCCTGGCATCCGGCGCCACACGCATCGTCATTAATCTGGAGCATGTCAATTATGTCGACAGCGCAGGCCTCGGCGCACTCATCGAAATGCAGCGGAAGACAAAGGCCAAAGGCGGAAGCCTCAAGCTTTGTCACCTCCGCCCGAATTTGACGCGAGCGTTGGAAATGGCCCGTTTGCTGCCCCTATTCGAAACGTGTCCCACCGAAACCGCGGCGGTTGCAAGTTTCTGACGACGGCCCGCTGGCCGCGTTTCCATTCCCCAAAAAGGATTTTGGTCGAGCACAATGAGATCCACGGTAACGCTGCACCTAGTTTCCAGCCTGGATGGCTTCATCGCCAAGAAGGACAACAGTGTTTCGTGGATGGACAGTTCTGACGTCTACGAAAAAGGAGTTACCGACGACGGCGCGGAGGTCCTCCAGTCGATCGACTGCTACGTGCTGGGTTCTCGCACCTATGAGCACGCGCTGCAACTCGGTTGGCCCTATGGCGATACTCCCACGGTCGTGCTGACGAATAGAGAACTGCCGTCCACCAGGAAGAGCGTGGAGTTCTACTCAGGCGACCTCAAAAGACTGGTGGGTGAGATACTCGCGCCTCGATACCGAAACATCTGGCTGGTGGGAGGGGCCATGTTAGGCCAGAGTTTTCTCAGGCTCGGTTTGGTGGATGAAATCCGATTGATGATAGCGCCGGTCCTATTGGGTGACGGACTGCACCTATTCGGCGATTCCGGCACGGAGCAGAATTGGCATCTGAAAAACGTAGTCGCGTACAAGAACGGCTTTGTCGAGTTATCGTACAGGCGGCCGGTGACCCCGCCTTAATTCCGAAAATGCCCTTGGGTGCCGCATCCCTGCGCTTTTCAGGGTGCGGTTTTTCCTAGATTTCATCATCATCACGGAAACAGCTTTGGGTTGGGCACCCGAACCAGAGCTATAGGGACTCACGCGCGTCGGGGTTACGTAGCGGCCATCTTCCGATGGGCGCTGGTCGCAGGGCACGCGGGCGCGACTTTCGCTGCTACGAGAAGAGTTTGCGGAGGAAGCCAGGTTCTTCGGACTTAACTGGCGGGGATGTGGGCCCGGGGGCACTTCCAGCGGCCGGTACCTGCTTCGCAGGCTGCGGCTTTCGCTGGGCGGATTGCACGGATTCGCCTGCGGAAGGAGTGGGCTTGAGGAATTCGTCGAGTTTTAGGAATTTGCGGCCGAGGGCGGCGCTGTAGGCGGACCATTCTTCGTCGCCGGAGGGACTCGCCAACGCCACGCGGACGGCGGCCAGCTTGGAATCGAGGTCGTCGAGGTAATGGAACACCATGGCTTCGCGAATCATGGGCAGCTTGGGGGAGCCGAATTCGTACTGGCCGTGGTGCGAGATGAGCAGATGCTGCACCACGGTTTTGAGCGGCGCGGGGAAATTTTCGATTTTGTCGATCGCCCGGGTTACGCTTTCCAGTTCCATCACGATGTGGCCGAGCAGCTGCCCCGGCGTGGTGTAGCCGATGGCGCGCTCGTAGCACAGCTCTTCGAGCTTGCCAACGTCGTGCAGGATGGCGGCGGTGAGCAGCAGGTCGATATCCAGCTCGGGATAGTGCGAGGCTACTCGCCGCGACATGCCACACAAGGAGATGACGTGTTCGAGCAAGCCTCCAAGATAAGCGTGGTGCATCACTTTGGCCGCGGGAGCGCGCTTGTAGCAGCGGGCGATCTCGGGATCGGCAATCATGCTCAGGGTTAGCTGCTTGAGCCAGGGATTGGCGATGGATTCGGCGTAGGCGCGCAGCTCGGCGAACATTTTCTCGACGTCGGCGGTGGTGTGCGGCAGATAGTCGGCCAGGTCGATCTCTTCGGGTTTGGCCAGGCGCAATTGCAGAAGCGCGAGCTGCGGCTTATTGCGGTACAGCTCGACGCGGCCTTGCACCTTCACGAAATCGTCGCGATGAATGTCCTTGGCGGCGGCTTCGAATTGATCCCACATGCGGGCTTCGATGGTGCCGCTGCGGTCGCCGAGCTCCAGGCGAAGGTAGGCGCGGCCCTCGCGGGTGTTACGCAATTCTTTTTCGTGAACGAGGAAGAAAGTAGTGACGTTCTGCTCGGAGAGAAGATCGGTGACGTACGACGTCTTCATTGGCCGGACGACTGTCTGGACTTCTTGCCGAACAGGAGATACTTCTTGCGGCCCTTTTTAGACTTGCTGGCTTCTGGAGTGGCGCTGACTTCCTGAATTTCGGAATTTCCGCCGCCGGCGATGTCCTGATAGCCGGGCTTGATGACCACGTAGCTCTGTTCCCGCAAAGTTTTAAGGTAATCGCGCAGCGCCGGCTCCATGCGCTCGGCATAGAGGTGGTCCATAATTTCATTTTCAACTTTGTCGAGCGGCTGCTCGCCCTCTTCATAGCGCTCCAGGACCTGCAGGATCAGGTAACCCTGCTTGGTGTCCATGACGTCGGTGAGTTCGTTCTTCTTCATCTTGAAAACGATATCTTCCAGTTGCTTGGACAGCTCGCCGCGCTTGTAAACGCCAAGAAATCCGCCTTGCTTGGCGGTGCTGCTGTCCGAAAAACGCTTGGCGATTTCGCCGAAGTCTTCGCCATCCTTCACGCGCTTTAGAGCCGTTTCCGCTTTCTTCTTCAGCTCCGGCAGCTCGTCTTCTTTCTTCCCTTCCGTGCTGACTTCGATTTCGCGCAAGGCCACCTGCTCCGGGCGGATGAAATCCTTCTTGTGCGCGTTGTAATACTTCTCGACTTCTTCCTTGCCGATAGTGATATGCGAGCCGACCTCGTTGCTGATGACCCGCTGGGTCAGTATTCCATTACGGATGTTGTTCTTGAAATCTTCCCAGTTGGAGCCTTGCGCGGTCACAGCTTTTTCCAGCTCTTCCATGCTATCGATCTTGTTCTGCTGGCGGAGCTGGTCCAGCTTTTTGATGACGTCAGGCTCGACATTCAACCCCATATCCTTGCCGCGCTGTACCAGCAGCGATTGATCAATTAAATCGCGCAAGGTGTTTTTCTGGCGATCGTCAATGTCCTTCCGCAGCTGATCCGGGGTGCACTTGCCCTGGCATTCCTGCTTGGCGTCGTCTTCGGCAGCGACGCGCGCCTTTTCGAGATCGGAGCGGGTAATGATCTCGTTGTTGACGCGAGCGATGATTTCCTCGACCGTCTTTGCGTTGGCAGCGACCACCGCGGGTTTCTTGGCCTCAACGGGCTTTTTATCGGGCTCGGGAGCGGCCGTGCCAGGCTTCTCCAGCGCCGGAGCCGGAGGCTGCTGGGAAGACGAAGCCGGCTGATCCTGAGCCAACACCGGCATAGCGACGCAGAACGCCGCAAGCAAAATCACAGTACGCATTACTTTCCTCACCATCCCAGTTTAGCCCTGCCCGCGAAGGCTGAGCAATACGTTTCTCAGTGCCGCGGAAACTTGCTCGCCGCGAGTGACTTCCATCCACAGCACGCCGCTGGGATCTAGCTTGATGCCCTTGCGCGAGCGCACCACCGCGACCAGAGCGGCAGGATCGATGGGCGTCTCGGGATGAAAGCGAATGGCGATCTTGCTGCCCTGCCGTTCGACCGCGGAGATGCGCAAACGCTCGCTCATGGATTTGAGGACCGCGTACTCCAAAAGGTTATCCACGGAAGTTGGCGGCGGCCCGAAGCGATCGGCGAGTTCCTTGCGCACGTCGAGCTTTTCTTCATCGGTGGATATGGAGGAAATGCGTTTGTAAGTGCGCAATCGGAGATTTTCGCTGGGGATGTAATCGTGGGGGATGCGCACATCGAAGCCAAGGCTGAGGGTGGTGCGCAGCTCCGGAGCGGCTTCCTCGCCCTTGAGCTTGGAAACCGCGCGCTCCAGCATCTGGCAATATAGATCGAAGCCGATGGCTTCAATGTGGCCATGCTGCTGGCGGCCCAGCATGTTGCCGGCGCCGCGCAGTTCCAGGTCCAGGGCCGCGATGCGGAAGCCGGCGCCCAGTTCGCTGAA
Organism: Candidatus Acidiferrum sp.; assembly: GCA_035309625.1. Classification (GTDB taxonomy): domain Bacteria; phylum Acidobacteriota; class Terriglobia; order Acidiferrales; family UBA7541; genus Acidiferrum. The sequence goes on along the minus strand of DATGEY010000066.1, from coordinate 49,395 downwards.
CTCTTTCATGGCCGCCAGCCGTTTGCGGGCGATGTCCGAGAGCGTGGTCTCCGGCGGGACCAGAAGGTAGGCGTAGGCGCGCTGGTGCGAGCGGCCGACTCGCCCGCGAAGTTGGTACAGCTCGGCCAGGCCCAGGCGGTCGGCGCGATTGATCAGCATGGTGTTGGCGCGCGGGATGTCCAGGCCGTTCTCGACGATGGTGGTAGCGACGAGCACGTCGGCGTCATCACGAATAAATTTGAGCATCACGCTTTCCAGTTCTTTTTCGGCCATCTGCCCGTGGCCGACCACCACGCGCGCTTTGGGCACCAATTTATTGACCAGCGTGGCCAGCGAGTAGATGGATTCGACGCGGTTGTGAATGAAATAGACCTGGCCTTCGCGGGCCAATTCGTTTTCGATGGCGCTGCGAATCAGTTCTTCATTGAACGGCGCGACCACCGTTTGAATGGCCAGGCGATCGCGGGGCGGCGTTTCGATCAGCGACATATCGCGCAGGCCGACCAGGGACATGTGCAATGTGCGCGGAATGGGCGTGGCAGAGAGAGCGAGAGCATCGACATTCTTGCGAATCTCTTTCAGGCGCTCCTTGTGAGCGACACCGAAGCGCTGCTCTTCATCGACAATCATCAAGCCGAGATCGTGGAAGCGCACATCCTTGGAGAGCAGGCGGTGAGTGCCGATCACCACATCCACTTTTCCGGCCTCCAGAGCGGCAAGAACTTGCTTTTGTTCGGCGGCGGTGCGAAAACGGCTGAGCATTTCGATGCGGATGGGAAACGCGGAGAAGCGACGCTTGAAGGTTTCAAAATGTTGGAAGGCCAGGATGGTGGTGGGCGCCAGCAGCGCCACCTGCTTGCTGTCCGCGATGGCTTTGAAGGCGGCGCGCATGGCCACCTCGGTTTTGCCGTAGCCCACGTCTCCGCAAAGGAGGCGGTCCATGGGCGTGGGACTCTCCATGTCTTTCTTGATGTCGGCAATGGCGGCGTTCTGATCGACCGTTTCGTCAAACTCAAAAGCATCTTCGAATTCGCGCTGGAAATTGCCGTCCGGAGAAAAGGCCAAACCCGGCGCCGTTTTTCGCGCGGCGTACAGCGCCAGAAGCTGGTCGGCCATGTCTTCCAGCGATTTGCGCACGCGGGTCTTGCGGGTGTTCCATCCGGTGCCGCCCAGTTTGTCCAGCGTGGGGTGCGCGCCCTCAACGACGCGATAGTTCTGCACCAGATCCATACGCTCCAGGGGAACGTACAAGCGCGAATCCTCGGCATAGCGGAGGAGCATGAATTCTCCGCGGCGGCCATCGGATTCGATCTGGCGCAGGCCCTCAAACTGGCCGATGCCATGATCGACGTGCACGACAAAATCGCCGGGCTTCAGTTCGGCAAAATCGCTGAAGAAGCCGGAGGTGCGAATCTTTCTGGCGGGCCGCTCGAGCGCGGGAGTGACCTCGAATAGGTCGGCATTGCCATACAGGGTGACCTTGGCATCTGGAAAAGCCACACCTTCCGCGAACGGCGAGCGCATCAACAACAGTCCGGCGGATTCCTGCGCGGTCTCCGCCGTGAAGCCGGCGGCGGCGTCTTCCGATTCGCCCAGCACGTACGGCACTTCGTATTCGCGGCAAATGTCGGCGAGGCGCTCGAGCTCGCCGGTGCTGGCGGCGGTAAGAATAACGCGCCCACCGGCGCCCACTTGCGACTTGACTCCGTTCATGCAGGCCACCACGTCGCCGTGAAAGCGCGCGCTCGGGCGCGAAGACAGTTCAAATTGCGGATGGGACCCGATGCCGAGCCCCAGATGTTCGAGAGTGATTTGCGAAGTTTTTTCCAGCGCGGCGACGAGCTGATCTTCTTTCCAGAAATAATGCTCCGCCGCAGGCGCGTTGGCCTGGCCGTGGCGTTCGTAATTTTCCACCGCAGCGGCCAAATGTTTGGCGGCCGCCTCGCGAATGGCCGCCGGCTCGTCCAGGAAGACAATCGGGCGCAGGGAACTCTCGGAAAGCTCGAAGAGCGAAGCCGGGCCAGCGTCGCGCTGTGGCCCGAAAAAGGAAGGCGCTTCCCAGCGTGAGCCATCCTCCGGGGAATAGTTTTCGGCCGGAACGGCCCATTCGGTAAGGGGGAGCAAGGTGGTGCGCACCACCGGCGATATGGAGCGCTGGGTTCGGGGATCGAACTCGCGGACCGACTCGACGGTATCGCCGAGCAACTCGATGCGCACCGGGCGCGGCGATTCCGGAGAGAAAAGATCGACGATGCCGCCGCGCACCGCGAATTGCCCGGGCATTTCTACCATCTCGGTGCGGGTGTAGCCCACCGAGCCCACATGGGTAATCAATTCTTCCAGCGGAATTTCCGCATCAGTGGCCAACGTCCGGGCCAGGGAGAGATAAACGTAAGGATCCTGATAGCGCCACAGCGCGGCGCTTACCGGCGCCACCAGGAGGGAGATTTGGCCGTCGGTGAGGCGGAACAGCGTGGCCGCGCGGCGCTCGAGGATGTCCGCGTGGGGGCTTTGGGACTGCCAGGGCAACGTATCGAAAGCGGGCAGAGTGGCAACGCCGCCCAGCGAGCTGGGAAAGATGGTGGAGAAGAAGCGCAGCGTGTCGCCCAACGCCTCCGCACGGCGATTGGAATCGGTCACGAAAAACGCCGGACGGCGCAGTTCGTGAGCAATGTAAGCGGCGATCAGGGCCTTAGCAACGTCTTGCAAACCGGCCAGAGAAACGTGCTGGCCGCCCGCGCGCAGAGCCGCGATGGCGCCGTCCATCGAGGGATGGCGAAGCACATTTTCAAGCCGTTCGCGGACTGCAGGAAGGATCATGCGGGAAGATTCAGAATTTTGCGCCAGACGGAGCGCCGTCACGGATTTTTTTCAATATCTCGGTTGTGGAATAGCCGGCCACCACGGGCACGGATACCACCCGGCCGCCCGCCGCTTCCACTTCCGCGCGACCCACAATTTGGTCGCCGGCCCAGTCGCCACCTTTCACCAGAACATCGGGAAGCAGCGCGGCGATGACCCGCTGCGGAGTCAAATCATCGAACAGCAATACGCCATCCACGCATTCTAAAGCCGCCAGGATTTCCGCGCGCTCGCGTTCCGGAATCACGGGTCGGCTCTCGCCCTTGAGTTGCCGAACGCTGGCGTCGCTGTTCAAGCCAACGATGAGCACATCGCCGAGCCCGCGCGCGTACTCCAGGCTGCGGATGTGTCCGGGATGGAGCAAATCAAAACAGCCATTGGTGAATACCACCCAGCGGCCATTGCGTTTCCCGCGGCCAAACCGCAAAATCGCTTGCTCCAGGGTCAGAATGGAAGCCAAAAGGTCTCCGTGCATACTCAGCTGGCACAAATCGTGAAGCCAGAACTTCCAGTTTATCACGCGAACCTGCCACGCCGTGCAAAGCGAGGCCCGGCGCGATGAAGCAGGGAAAGAGGCTGCGTGCAGTGGCAGGAGTATTGCTTGTTGTCGCCGGCTTTTTCCTGGCGCGCGCCACGCCTTACCGCGAAACCACGGTGATCATCAACGCCGGAAGCTGCCACCTGGTCACCGACGTGTTCGACCAAGGGAACGACGAAACCCGCGGCTCGGTCGTACTGTTTCACGGACTGTCCGCCAACAAAAAAATCATGGCCTATATAGCGCGCGGCTTCGCCGGCCAGAACTTGCGCGTATTTGTGCCCGACCTGCCGGGACACGGCCGCACAGAGGGGCCGTTCTCGTTCGACCGGGCAGAGTCCTGCGCGGAGGCTCTGGTGCGTGCGCTCATCGCGCGCCGCGCCATTGATGCGCAGCGCACCATGCTGGCCGGGCACTCCATGGGCGGCGCGATTGCCTTGCGTGTGGCGTCGCGCGTAACCGTCGCTGGTGTGGTGGCCATTTCTCCGGCGCCGCAGCGCGCCGCGCTCGGTTTGCCGGCGGACATGCTGCCCTATACCAATCCGCCGCCGCTGCCCCCGCATACGCTGGCCATCAGCGCGGCGTTGGAGCCGCTGGGCATTCGCGATGCGACGCGCGATTTGCTGCGCGGCGACGACGCGTCCACCAGCCGATATCTCCTGGTTCCCCGTGCCACTCACGTCAGCGTGCTTTTCGACCCGCGGGTGGTACACGCTGCGCAAGAATGGAGCGCGCAAACGCTTAAGTTTCCAGTGGAGTTCCACACTCCCTCCGCGGCCCCATGGCTTGGCGGGATCGCCGGGCTCGCCGGCATCCTGCTGTTGGCCGGGCCCTTTATACGCGAAACGCTGGACATGCCGCGCGCTGAAAAAGACGCTTCTCCTGTCCCGCCTGCTCTTGAAGCCAGCACGGCAGCAACCACCGTGCGCGTGTTTCGGGCGCTACTTGAAGTCGCAGCCATTTCTTTGCTGACCGTAGTGGTGCTGGCGTTCTGGAGTCCCCTGGCGTTCATCCGGCTGTACAACGGAGGATATTTCGCGGGCTTCCTGCTCCTGTCCGGCGTTGCTCTGCTGCTGCTGCACCGCAAATGGGTGCGCTCGTTGTGGCCGGCGCACGCCCAGCCTCTGCTGTTTGCGACGCTGGCTGCTTTCGTGCTGCATTTGTTGATCACCGGCTGGCTCGATATCACGCTCACCGAAGCCTGGATTTCGTGGGCGCGCTGGGAGCGTTTTCCGGTGTTGCTGGTGGCCGCGTTTGCGTGCCTGCTTGCCGAGGAGCGGTTGCTCGGGCCCATCACCGCTCGGGGCGCCGTCGTGCGGGTGTGGCTGGCGCTGACCTTGCGCGTAATCGCCTTCGTGGCCCTGCTGCTCGGCATATTTGTTCTTCATAGCGGCGCCATTCTTCTGTTGCTGCTCGCGCTATATCTGGCGGTTTTTTTCTTGTTTCAGCGGCTGGGCATGGACCTGGTGCGCCGGCAGACCGGATCTCCAATTGCCGCCGCCCTCTTCGGTGCTATACTTCTGGCTGGTCTTTGCCTGGTGATTTTCCCCGTCACCTGACCGGGCTCTTTGGACGGAGAGGGCCGTTTTCGCCTGCAAATTCGCCATTGAGCGAATGCCGGGCTGCGGCGAGCTACCAAACATGACTGAAATTGCAATCGTCGGTGGCGGCCCCTCGGGCGCCATGTGTGGCGAACAACTCGCTCGCGCCGGGAATACTGTCACCATTTTCGACGAGCATTTGGCATGGGAAAAGCCGTGCGGGGGTGGCCTAACCCACAAAGCGGTGGAGTGCTTCCCTTTTCTTCTCGATAATCCCTATCCCAAAAAACTGGTCAGCTCGATCGAGCTGATCAGCAGCAACGAGCAGAGCGTAATGCTCGATTTGAGCCATCCGATCGTGATCTATTCGCGCACCGTGCTCAACGGCATGTTGCTCAATCGCGCGGCGGAGGCCGGCTGCAAAGTGCAGCGCTCGCATGTCATAGGAGTCGATACCAGTGTGGAGAAGCCGCGTTTTTGCGTGGATGGCGAATGGCGCACGGCGGACTTTTTGGTGCTTGCGGCCGGGGCCCGCAATCGCCTGCTGCCGGAAACGCGCCCGCTGGAGCGCGATGAGCTGGAAATGACCCAGGGCTATTTCGTGCCGCAAACCGCGGACGCCATTACCGTGAAATTTCTGCCTCACTTTGAGGGCTACATCTGGTCCTTTCCGCGCTCCGATCATTTATCGGTGGGCATCTGCGGCAGCATGTCTTCGCACACCAGCAACGAGTTGCGGTCGCACTTGCAGCAATTTGTGCACCGGAAGAATATCGTCACCGAAGGCGCGCAATTTTACAGTCACGTTTTGCCTTCGCCGCGCGAACGCACATTTTCCGAGCGCGCCGTGGTCGGCCGGAATTGGGCCATGATTGGCGATGCGGCGGCCTGGGTCGACCCGCTGACCGGCGAAGGGCTGTTCTACGCCATGCGCTCCGGCGAATTGCTGGGGCGAGCGCTGGCCGAGGGCTGCCCGGAAAAATATCCGGCGCGCGTGAAAGCGGCGTTTTCCGCGGAATTGGAGTTTGCCGCTCGCATCGTCCGGCGATTCTATCGCGGCTCCTTCCTCGGCACCGCCGTCACCACCCGCATGGTGCAGTTTCTGCGCCGCAGTCCCGTATTCCGGCAGCTGATGGGCGATCTTTTTAGCGGCGCGCAGGATTACACCAGCCTGAAACGCCGCCTGTGGGGTCACCTGGGCTTTACCCTGAGCGAGTTTGTCTCCAGCGTGCTCAACGTCGATCCCTCCATTCCCGCGTCCCGCGCCGGTGCCGCCGACTGACCGTGACGCCCGGTGCAGCGCTTTTCGTATGCTAGCCATTTGGCTAGGGACTTTGCGTGTAGTCTGGACTAAGATGACGGCATCCAACCTGCCATGCCCCAAGGCTTCCCGCGATCTTCGGTAATGCCCACAGACGTTCGCCGGTCCGACCTGCGATCCCGAGCCGCCGATGCGTCCGATCCCGCCGCAAAGAAGAAATCCGCCTGGAAATCGCTCCCCGATATCTGGGCGCTGATCCAACCGCGCCGCGGTTTGCTGGCACTGGGCTTCGTGCTGATGGCCATCAATCGCGTGGCCGGGCTGGTGCTGCCGGCGTCATCGAAGTATTTCCTGGACAATGTCATCTCCAAGCGCCAGGCCAATCTCCTTACGCCCATCGTTCTCAGCATTCTTGCGGCCACCATCATTCAAGGCCTGACCTCCTTCACCCTCACGCAACTGCTCTCGAAATCCGCGCAGCGCATGATTACCGAACTGCGCCGCCAGGTGCAGGCGCACATCGGCCGGCTGCCCATCTCCTTTTACGATGCCAACAAGACCGGAGTTTTGGTCTCGCGCATCATGAGCGACGTGGAAGGCGTGCGAAATCTGATTGGCACCGGCCTGGTGGAATTTGTCGGCGGCTTGATGACCGCGGTGTTTGCGCTGATTTATCTGCTGCGCGCCAGCGCCATGATGACCGGCGTGGCCTTTTCCATCATTCTGGTCTTCGGTCTGTTCATCAGCAAAGCCTTCAAGACCATTCGCCCGATTTTCCGCGCCCGGCCCAAGATCACCGCGGAAGTTACCGGCCGGCTCACCGAGTCGCTGGGCGGCGTTCGCGTGGTCAAGGGCTATCACGCCGAGGAGCGCGAAGAAAAAGTGTTCTCCGCCGGTGTGCAGCGGCTGCTGGACAACGTGCTCAAGACCCTGACCGCCACTTCCCTGATGAGCCTGTCCGGCGCCACTCTGATGGGGATCGTCGGCGCGCTCATGTATGAATTCGGAGGCCACGCCATTCTGGCGGCGAAAATGACGCCCGGGGAGTGGTTGGCCTTCAACGCCTTCCTGGTTCTCCTGGTTGCTCCGGTCTTTCAGATCGTGGCCATCGGCACGCAAATCACCGAAGCCATCACCGGGCTGGAGCGCACGCGCGAAATCCTGAACGAAAAGAAAGAAGACGACGCCGCGGGCCGGGTGGTCGCGCTGGGCCGTATCGATGGCCGCGTGGTGATGGAGGACGTCAGCTTTGCTTACGATTCCGGCAAAGAAGTGCTGCATGAGGTGAGTTTTGCGTCCGAGCCCGGCACGGTCACCGCGTTGGTGGGCCCCTCCGGTGCTGGAAAATCCACGATCATCGGACTCATCGCCGGGTTTTACGTTCCGGGCAGGGGCCGGCTGTTGGTCGACGGGGTGGACCTGGCAACCGTGAAGCTCGATTCCTACCGCACGCAGCTCGGCGTGGTATTGCAGGATACGTTCCTGTTCGACGGCACCATTCGGGAAAATGTGGCGTTTGCACGGCCGGAAGCCAGCCAGGAAGAAATTCTGCAAGCGTGCCGTATCGCTCGCGTCGATGAATTCGCCGAGCAGTTTGAGAAGCAGTACGAGACCGTCGTCGGTGAACGCGGCGTTCGACTTTCCGGTGGCCAAAAGCAGCGCGTTTCCATTGCGCGAGCCATCCTGGCCGATCCGCGCATCCTCATTCTGGATGAAGCTACTTCCAGTCTCGATTCCGAATCGGAAGCGCTGATTCAGGAAGGTTTGCGCTACCTGATGCGCGGGCGCACTACCTTTGTGATCGCCCACCGGCTCTCCACTATCCGCCGCGCGGAGCAGATTCTGGTGGTGGAAGGCGGCCGCATTATCGAGCGCGGCACGCATGAGTCGCTATACGCTGAGGGCGGCCGTTATTACGATTTGTATACCAAGCAGCATGCGGTGGAGACCAATCTATTCCTGGCTCCGGGCGAAGGCGATTCCGCGCAAAACGATACCAATGGCACGGATGCGCCGTCCGGCCGCGGTGGCGGGGCCGAGCCGGATGCCATCCGCATTATCCGCGGGCAAACGAGTTAAACCTCGCGGGTAAAGGTATCGAAAATCGCGTGCCCCCTCGATTAGAATGACGACGGGCGCTGGCCGGCCACCGCGAAAGCGCGCTCCATCGCGATTCCCACGCGGCCCAATGTACCTTCCTCAAAAAGACGCCCAATCAACGTGATGCCGTGCGGTACGCGGCGCGGCGGCGAAAATTTCGGGAGCGGGTGCTTGGGGTCGGGGGCCCAGTCGGAACGGGCCTCGGAAACTTCGATGAAACCGGCGCGCAGCGTCAGTGAGGGCTGCCCGGTATTGTTGCTGATGGTCAACATCTCGTCGCGCAGCGAAGGCACCAGCAGCAAGTCCACCTGGGAAAAGATTCGCTCCATCTCCTGCGCGACCTTGCGCCGGAAGCGGTCGGCCTGTACAAAGTCGACGGCGGAGAGGAAGCGGGCTTGGCGGAACAGGTTGGGCCAGGCGTCGGGGACTTGCATTTTCAATTCACGCAGGCCGCCAGAGAGGGTTAATTCCTCGAAGGCGGCGGCGCCCTCGGCGAAAAGAATCAGGCTCAGCGAGTCATAGGGCCAGTCGGGGAGAGACACTTCCACGGGAGTCATGCCGAGCTTGGGAAGCAATTCCAGCGCGGCGCGGTCCACAGCGGTTGCGGGCTCTTCTTTCATCCATGCCGGAAAATATCCGACGCGCAGCCCCTGCACTTTCCCGTCGGCCTCAAAATCCAGCCGGCTCGGCACGCTCGATACATCGCCGGCATCGGGCCCGGAGATCTCCTTGAGCACGAGCAGGGCGTCTTCCACGCTGCGCGTCATGGGACCCAGTTTGTCCAGCGACCAGCTCAGCGTCATCGCACCGGTGCGCGGCACGCGGCCGTAGGTGGGCCGCAGGCCGGTGATTCCGCAGCGCATGCTTGGGCCGATAATACTGCCACCGGTTTCGCTGCCAATGGCGAAGCCGACCAGTCCTGCTGCGGTGGCGGCGCCGGGACCGGCACTCGAGCCGGACGAGCCTTCCTCCAGCAGCCACGGATTCATGGTTTGGCCGCCGAACCAGATATCGTTCAGGGCCAGCGCGCCGAGACTGAGCTTGGCCACCAACACCGCGCCCGCAGCGTGCAATCGCTTCACCACCGCGGCGTCTTCCTTGGGAATTCGATTCCGGTAAGGCTCGGCGCCGTAAGTGGTCGGGATGCCCGCGGTGTCCAGCAAATCCTTGGCGCCCCATGGAATGCCGTGCAGCGGGCCGAGATATTTGCCCGCGGCGATTTCCTGGTCCGCTTTTTTCGCCTGGCTCAGGGCCAGCTCGCGCGTCAGGGTGATCACACAGTGCAGTTTGGGATTGAACTGCTCCAGGCGGCGCAGATAAATGTTGGTCAAGCGTTCCGAAGTAATCTTGCGCTGCTCCATCCAACGCGAAAGCCGGGTCACCGGAGCGAAAGCGATATCGGCGTCGTTCGCAGGCAATGGACCGGGATCGCCGGCGCTCCGGAGGAATTGGTCCCGTTGTGGGCCGACGTGCTGCCCGGGCAAGGCGGATACATAGCGCGACCACGGCGCCACGCTTGGCTCCAGCGCAACTTTGCGCGGGCCAATGCGCCGCTCGTACACCGAGGCCAGATTCACCCGCCAGCTTTCCGCCGCCTGCGTGCGTTCCGCGCCGGTCAATGGGAACTGCACCAGCTTCTCCGCTTCGCTGAACGTCGTTGGGGAAACTTCCGGCCCGACTCCAGGTCCGGTGCCGAAGGCCGGCGGCGTTCCGGGGGCCGGCTCCTGAAGATGTTCGCCGACCCCTTCTCCCAGAGTAAGAGCAGGAGATACAGCAGCAGCGGCGAGTCCGAGCGAAGCGTGAGAGAGAAAATCCCTGCGCGATGTGGACATGAGTCCTCCGCGCAGCATTGTAATCGAGTCTAGCCTGGGAGAAAGCTGCGGCCGTGATCGGCCTACGCGGTGGGGCGGCGGACCAGCGGCTTCTTGGCCGTTGGTGGGGGGACCAGGGTGGCCATTTTGCGGATCATGGCCAGGACCAGACGCTTATCGCCATCCGATAGCGTGGTGCTGAAACGCTTGATTTCGCCGAGGAAGCGGATTTCGTCTTGCGAAAGTTCGCCGAGCATCTTCTGCGTTTCGCGGTCGCGCGGCGTTTCCGTGCCGGGGAAAAAGTCAGCCAGCGAAATGTCCATGGCTTCGGCGATCTTGGCCAGCGTCTCGAGCGACGGGACCGTGTGGCCATTCTCCACGCGCGACAGGTAGCAGCGCAGCAGGCCGGTGCGGCGCTCGATGTCCCCCTGCGACAATCCCCGCTGGCTGCGGTATGTTTTGATGACTTCGCCGATATTGACGCGCGGCTTCTCTTTTGGCATGTCCATGACCCTCATGAATGCAAGATTGCGAGGGGGGTAGCTTAGTCACTAACAGCAGAACTGGCAAGGGGGAATTGGCGGCGCGTGACGCGAATGAGACAATGCTGGTTTCGCCGCCGTGCGCCTGCCGGAAACGCGAATCGCGCCGAACGGGAACTTGCGCGCGTCCATTCGGGAAGAGTTGGAGACAGGTTTGCGCGTGCCGCTGGACCGCCACTCGTGGGGCGGCCAAAACAACACCGAGCGCAAGCGCGCGACGCAACTTTTGCGCTGATTCAGGGTTGCTTCATCAGCAAAGTACCAGCAGGAAACCGGGGGCGCAGGCAACCAATTTGCGATTAAATCTATCTTCTAAGCATGCTTGGTTTCCTTGTTGGGGTTACGCTTGGGTGCGACTGTATTCGGTGACATGCGCGAAAATTCTGGGAGCGGGCGGATTATGAGAATGCACAAAAGTGTAGCGGGTCGCGGTGTGCTGGCAGTCGCTTCCCTGCTGGCGTTTTCTTGTCTCCACGCCATGGCGCAAGCGCCGGCGGCGCAATCGGGCGCGGAACAAAAGAGCCGGATTCCCGCGCGCGTCACAGACACGGTGGACGACACCAACCGCTTACTGCTGCGCGGCAACGTGCATCCCCAGGCCCGGCCGGAATTCGATCGCGGCACGCTGGCCGATGCGCAGCCGCTGACCCGCATCCTGCTGCTCTTGCAGCGCAGCGGCGAACAGGAAGCGGCGCTGCGGCAGTTGATGGAGGAGCAGCAAACCAGAAATTCCCCGAATTATCACGCCTGGCTTACTCCTGAACAATTCGGCAAACAGTTCGGCCCCGCCGACGCCGACGTCCAGGCGGTCACCGACTGGCTGACCTCGCACGGATTCCAGAACATCAAGGTGTCCCAGGGCAAAACCTTGGTGGAGTTTTCCGGCAATATCGGCCAGGTGCGCGCCGCGTTCGGCACGGAAATCCACAAATTCAACCTGCAGGGCGAAGAACACTTCGCCAATGTAAGCGATCCGCAGATACCCGCGGCGCTTGCTCCGGTGGTGCGCGGAATTCGTTCGCTGCACAATTTTCATCCACAGCCACAGGCAAGACATCTGGGCAGTTTCCGCCGCATGGAAACCGGCGAAATTCGCCCGCTGTTTACCTACACCGATTTAAATGGACAATTCTTTGGTTTAGGCCCGGCGGACTTCGCCACGATTTACAACGTTCCTTCAGGGATGACCGGCGCGGGCCAAAGCATCGCCATCGTCGGGCAAAGCAATATCAAGCTGCAGGACGTCGCCGATTTTCGCGCCATGTTCGGTTTGCCCGCGTCACCCGCCTGCACCGGCGCACCGAATCAATGCCAACTCAACATCGTTCTGAACGGCCCGGACCCCGGCTTGGTGAGCGGCGACGAAGGCGAATCGGACCTGGACGTGGAGTGGGCCGGAGCCGTCGCCCCCGCGGCAACCATCAATTTTGTAACCACGCAAACGTCGCTTACCGACGCCACAGCAGGAATCGATGGGTCGGCCATGTACATCGTGGACAACAATATTTCGCCGATCCTCAGCGAAAGTTATGGGGCTTGCGAGGCCGGACTGGGAAGCGGCGGCAACGCTTTCTATAACTCGCTGTGGCAGCAGGCGGCGGCACAAGGAATCACCGTGGTGGTTTCTGCCGGAGACAATGGCTCGGCAGGATGCGATCCGGGATCGAGCACCGCGAACCAGGATGCGGCGGCCATCGGCATTGCGGTCAGCGGCATCGCCTCCACGCCGTTCGACATTGCCATGGGCGGAACGGACTTTGACGACGCCACCACCCAATCGAACTTCTGGAACACGACAAACACCACCACCACCACGCCTCCCGCGATACCAGCCTCGGCCAAAGGCTATATTCCGGAAACCACCTGGAATGATTCGTGCGCGGCCGCCGGATCGACCACTGGATGCACCGCCACCATTATCAACGCCAACGCCAGCACCGGCGTCGATCTGGTCGCCGGAAGCGGCGGCCCGAGTAACTGTGCAACCTCGACAACGGCCGGCGCCTGCACCGCAGGGTATCCAAAGCCTGCCTATCAGCAGGGACTGACTCCAACCGATAACGTGCGCGATCTTCCGGATGTTTCCCTTTTTTCTTCGGACGGACAGAACAAAAGTTTTTACATCATCTGCCAATCGGACCAGGATCCCACCGGCGGCACCGGTTGCAACCTGACGACCTCGGCGACTGTCGCTACGCATGATTTCCAGGCGGTGGGCGGGACCTCCGCGGCAACGCCAACGTTCGCCGCCATCATCGCGCTGGTCAATCAGCAAACCTTGCAGCGCCAGGGCGTGGCGAATTACGTCCTGTACGCGCTGGCCAAAACCGCCGCCAACGTGTGCAATTCGAGCACGCTGACGACCGCGCAACTTACGTCCAATAGCTGCGTTTTCTACGACATCACCAAAGGCAACAACTCCGTAGCCTGTGTGGGCGGCAGCCCGGACTGCAGCAATAAAACAGCAGGACAGTTTGGCATCCTGACGACCACCACCGGTGGGACCATCCCAGCTTTTAAAACCGGGAGCGTATACGACCTGGCCACCGGTCTCGGCACGGTCAACGTAACAAATTTGCTTGCCAAGTGGGCATCGCCTAGCCTCACCTCAACCACCACAAAATTGCTGGGCCCGACTTCTTCCACCATCGGCGCGAGCGTGACCTTTACCGGAACTGTCACGAAAGCCTCGGGGACGGCCACCCCAACAGGAACGGTGCTCTTAAAGGACATGTCTATCGCGCCAGGCATCGTAATTGCCTCATGCACGCCGCCGAGTTGCGTTCTATCGGCAGCAGGGGCATACACGATTACAACCACGCTGCTGCCTGCATCGGCGAACCCGTATAACTTGGTGGCGCACTACGGCGGCGACGGCAATTTCGCGGCCAGCGATTCTGCCGCGCTCAGCATGAGCGTACCGAAGCAAGACAGCAAAGTGTTGGTGAGCTTCGTCAACGCGAGCGGCACCTTAGTCACCGCGGCGCAAAGCGTGGCCTACGGCTCGCCGTACATTTTGCGCGTGGACGTTACCAACACCAGCGGAACGTCCTGCCAGAACCTCACCACTTTCGCGATTTCGTTTGTCTGCCCCACCGGCTCGATTCAGCTGTTCAACGGAACCACTCCTCTGAATGACTTTCCCTCCGCGCAAAATGCCAACGTCACAAACACGGCGCGGCTAAACGATCGCGGCTTCGCCGAAGATCAGCCCATCCAACTGGTGCCCGGCTCGTACAGCCTCAACGCCACGTACTCCGCCGATGCCACCAGCAGCTTCAACTCCAGCTCCACCAGCAACACGCTGTCGGTAACGATCACGCAAGCCACCACCACTACCACGGTTACTCCCAGCCCCACGGTCATCGCCTCCGGTGGCACCGTGACCCTCACTGCCGTCGTCGGCACCACCAGCAATGGCGCGGGCCCTACCGGCACCGTGCAATTCAAGAATGGTTCGAGCAATCTGGGCGCCGCGGCCAACTGCACGCCGACGCCGGCGACTCGCTCCAGTTCCGGATCGGCATTCTGCACCGCCATGCTAACCACTACGCTCTCCCAGTTTATTCCCTTGGCCACCCCCCAGCCGCGCTTGCGGATTCCGCCACTGACCTTGTGGCCGCTGGTGGGCCTGTTGATCCTGCTGTTGGTATTGGCGCAGCATGCGGCGCCGCTACAGCGCAAATGGCCGCGCCTCACCCATCGGCTGGGATATGCCGCGGCAGGTCTGCTGCTATTTGCGTGCTTGGCTGCGGGATTTGCCGGCTGCAGCGGCTCGGGGAGCGGCGGCGGCGGGGGGACAACGCGCAGCATTACCGGGATCTATAGCGGCGATGCCAACTATTCCGGATCCACCTCTGCGACGGCCAGCGTCACCATTCAATAGCAAACGCACCTAGAACGGAAAGAGCGGCTCCGATTTGGAGCCGCTTTTATTTGGGAAACAAGAACCGCGTTAATTTGTGGACGGCGGGAAAAAGATATTCCAGAACGTCGGCGACGGGGTGGCGAACTCCACCGGCACAAGCGAACCTTCCTGATTCATTTGCGGTGGCCGCACCACTTTCGCTTCCACCTTCAGGTTGGTTATGGGATTCTCCACCGTGACCTTGGTGCCTTCGCTGATGCCTTCCTTCAGAATAACCATGGCGCCGCCCGCGCTAACCGTGTGCGTGTTCCCCGGCAGCGGAGCTTTGCCCACCACGTGAATGACCACCGGCATGCGCACCAGAACGCGTTGTGAGCGGCGGCGTTCCTCGGCGGTCGGCTGGCGCGTCGCCGCCGGCCGCGCGGAAGGATGCGGCATGGCCGGCTTCATCGAGGGCGTCGGCGGCTTCACAGTTCGAGCCCCCAGAAATCCAGCGCCGGAGCCACTAGCTCCACTCCGTACTCCCAGCCGCCTTCCGGGCGTTCATCGCTCTTCCACACAATCACGGCGGCGTTGCTGCTGTTCAGCGGGACGTTGGTGAGCGCTACCCGATGCTCCAGCGGCAGATCATGCTCCAGGATCACCATGCAACCGTAGGGATTCACGACCCGGGTATGCGATTCGGCCTTGACCCGTTTGCCCGAAGGCAAATCCCACTCCAGCCGCACCGGCACACGCGAATTCATGCGATGCCCGCGGCGCTGTTCTTTGTAGCGGCCATTGGCCAGCTTTACCGCGCGGCGAGGTGCTTTCTTCGGTTCTTTAATCTGAACGGACATACCGGCCTCTAAAGGGCCATGCTAGAGTTGGGAGCCGAGAGGGTCAATGGTACACAAGCGCCTGGGCACAGTACTGTGTAGCTGGCCCAAGGGACAGGCGGCCGCAAAGGAATCGTACAGGTGGCAAGGAACCTGATTGTAAATGCGGATGACCTTGGCTGGACCGCGGGAGTCAATCGCGGCATCGCCGAATCCCACCGCAACGGAATTGTCACCAGCGCTTCCCTGCTGGCCAATGGCGGAGCGTTTGCCGAAGCCGTCAAATTGGCGCGCGAAACGCCTGGCCTCGACGTCGGCATTCACCTGAATCTGAATGATGGGCTGCCGGTGGCCGCGCGCGAGGCGGTGCCCAGCCTGCTCAACCATGCCGGCGGATTTGAGGGCGGCCCGGATAGCTTGCTGCTGAAGATGGCCACGCGGGCCCTGAACTTGCGCGAAGTGGAGACCGAATGGAGCGCGCAAATCGGAAAAGCGCGCGATGCGGGAATCGCGCCCACTCATCTGGACGGCCATAAACACGTGCACATGCTGCCGGGACTGTTTGAGATCGCGCTGCGGCTGGCCAAGCGGCACGGCATCTCGGCCATCCGCGTGTCCCATGAGGCTTCCAGCCTGCGCTCCGCGCTCTCCGACGGCGGAATGCCGGGAAGCGTGGTGCTCAAACAGGGGGTGCAGGCGCGCGGGCTGAAGTTGCTGGCGCGCGGCGCGCGAGAACAAGCGGAACGGGCCGGCTTGTCCACCTCCGATTATTTTTGCGGAATTGCTCAGACCGGCGAGCTGACCCGCAAGGGAGTAGCCCGGCTGTTGCGCAACTTACCGCAAGGCACCACCGAACTGATGTGTCACCCGGGATATGCCGATGACGCGCTGCGCCAGACCGCGACACGGCTGCAAGCCTCCCGCCAAAAAGAGGTGGAAATTCTGACCGACCCCGAGATAAGAAATCTTGTCGCTTCCCAGGGGATTCGCCTGATAGACTATGCCTTCCTGGCCAGCGCGGTATGAGAAGCGAATCCAACGTCCGGTATTCGATCGTCGTCCCGTTCTACAACGAACAGGAAAATATCCCTCCTTTGTACATGAAAATCACCGAAGTGATGGATTCCATCGGCGAAAGCTATGAGCTGATTTTCATCGACGACGGCAGCCGCGATAATTCCTTCAAAGTTCTTTCCGATATTTACGAGCATGACCGCCGGGTGAACCTGGTGCGGCTGCGGCGTAATTTCGGTCAGACCCCGGCGCTGAAAGCGGGATTCGATTTCGCGCGCGGCGAAGTGATTATCTCCATGGACGGGGATCTGCAGCACGACCCCGAAGAGATTCCGCGCTTTCTTGAAAAAATCGAAGAAGGCTATGACCTGGTCAGCGGCTGGCGTTACGCGCGGCGCGACCATTGGCTGCTGCGGCAGTTGCCCAGCCGGGTGGCCAACTGGATGATGGCCAAGCTGTCCGGGCTGGAGCTGCACGATTTCGGCACTACCTTCAAGGCCTACCGTCGCGAAATCATCCAGGAAATTCAGCTGTACGGCGAGCTGCACCGCTTCATTCCGGCGCTGGCCAGTTCGACTGGCGCGCGCATCGCGGAAGTGCCCATCACCGACGGCGAGCGCAAAAGCGGGAAAAGCAACTACGGGATCGGGCGCACCATCCGCGTTTTCCTGGATTTGCTGATCGTGAAATTCCTGCTGGATTATTCCACGCGCCCGCTGCAATTTTTCGGCTTGCTGGGTTTTGGCGGCGCGCTGGTGGGCCTGCTGCTAGCCGGCTACCTGGCGGTCGAGAAATTTGTCAATCATGTGGACGTCATGACCGAGCACGGTCCGCTGATGTTGATGACCGTGGCCATGTTTATTTCCGGTGTGCAACTGGTGTCCATGGGCCTGCTCGGTGAATTGATTTCGCGGACCTACTACGAGTCGCAGAACAAGCCGGTGTACGCGCTGCGCGAAGTGAAGAGCCATCGTAAAGATGTGAGCGACACCGAACAGACGCGCCCATCGGGAAGCTCGGAGCGCTGACGATTTCTGCAGTAAGCCTCCTTTGCGCTTCCCTCCCGCCACTCTCCCCTCGCAATTTGCGGTACCCTCAGGATGGATGGACATGAAACGGTCTTGGTACGCGCCGGAGGAATGGTTGTGAACCGCGAACAGTTTTACGCGATCATGGGCGGCGAAGGCACGCTCGATTACGAACTGTACCTCAATACGAAAACGCTGCTTTCCTGCCAGGCCAAATTCGAGGAGCTGTGCAACCCCGACGAACTGCAATTCCAGGTGGTGCACCAGGTCGAAGAGCTGTGGATGAAATTGATCGCGTACACCCTGCTCGATATCGACGACTATTTGCAGCAGGAAAATACCAATCGCGTGCTCACCTTATTTCGCCGCGTGCACACCGCCCAACGCTTGATGACCCAGCAGATTGCTCTGCTGGAAATCATGTCGCCCAAGGAATATCAGGAGATTCGCCTGAAGCTGGGCAACGGCAGCGGGCAGGAGTCACCGGGATTTCGCGTGCTGCTGAAGATGTACCAGCCGATTTGGAACTCCTTCCAGGAACATTATTTGGAGAAGCACGGGTTGACGCTGGAAAAGGTGTACGACAGCGAGTATACGCACGGCGACGCCTACGTGGTGGCCGAGGCCCTCGCCGAATTCGACGAGCTATTCCAGAAATTCCGCTACGAACACATGCAGCTCATTCATCGCACCATCGGCTTCGGCTCCAAATCGCTGAAAGGCCGCCCGGTGGAAATTCTCGAAGAAGGCATGCGCCACAAATTCTTTCCGGAATTGTGGGAGATTCGCTCGCATATGACCGACAAGTGGGGCACGGAATACGGCGTGAAGCGCAACCCCTTAGGCGGTCATCACTAAAATCTACGATGGACTCCAGCGCGCGTCGCCCGGTAGGGGCGCGTCCGCTGCGCTCCAGCCGGCAAGATTTCCGCGCAAACTCTCAGCGGACCGCTCTACTCCGCCGCGTGCTGCCCGACCTGCCGGTAATTCCCGCGCAGAAACAGCAGCGGCTCCCCATCGTAGACCTCGACGCTTTCCACTTCCGCGATGAAGATGGTGTGGTCGCCGGCCAGGTGCGAACCGACCACGTTGCACGCCAGGTGCGCAAGAACGTCCTCCAGCAGCGGGACTCCCGTTTCCGTCCAACGATAGCGGATCCCCATGCGATTTTCGGTCTCCTCGCTGTCTTCCGCCCGCGCAAAATATTCCGAGAGCGCCCGCTGGCTGGACTTCAGGACGTTGACCCCGAAACGCTTCTGGCGTTTTATCAACGGCAGCAACTGCGCGCCGTGGCTGACGCAAATCAGAATGAGCGGCGGGTCCAGCGAGACGGAGGTAAAAGAATTGGCAGTCATGCCATGAACGCGGCCGGGAGCCCGTTCGGCGGTGACCACCGTCACTCCCGTAGCGAATTGCCCGACCGCCAGGCGGAACTCGGACGCGGTTGGGGTGGCCGGTGTCATGGTGGAAGTTTTTGAAGATAACACAGACCGCGCACAAGTGGCGTGCTGGCGTCACGTATAATCAACGCGATGCGGTAGTGCGAAGGAGTGCCACGATGGCGCGCAAGATTGCGATTTTGGGAGGCACCGGCCCCGAGGGAATGGGTTTGGCGAATCGCCTGGCACGCACGGGCGAACACCTGGTAATCGGTTCGCGTGAAGCCGCCCGCGCCGAGAATGCCGCGCGGCAACTTCGCGCCGAAATCGGCGACGCGGCGCAAATCGATGGCGCGGACAATTCCGCCGCTGCCGCGCAGTGCGATGTCGCGGTGCTTACCCTTCCCTTCTCCGGCCAGGCAGCGTTGCTGAAGCAATTGAAAAGCGTTTGGAAGCCCGGCACCATCGTGATTGACACCACCGTGCCGCTGGCGGCTACGGTGGGCGCATCGCCCACGCGCATGCTCGGCGTCTGGCAAGGCTCCGCTGCGGAAGCTGCCGCGGAACTGCTGCCCGCGGGCATCGGCATCGCCGCCGCGTTTCACAACCTGGGCGCAGAGCTGCTGGCGGGTGAAGCGGCAATCGATTGCGATGTGCTGGTGTGCAGCGACGACGAAAAAGCCAAGCAAACAGCCATGGAGCTGGCCGCGAAAATTCCCGGGGTGCGCGCCCTGAACGGCGGGAAACTCGAAAACGCCCGCATCGTCGAGTCAGTGACAGCGCTGCTGATCGGCCTCAACATCCGCTACAAAGTACACAGCGCCGGAATCCGCTTCACCGGCCTGCCCGCAAAGTAAGTCCGCGAACGCACAGCCGCTGCTGGCTTTGGCAGGACAGCCATTTCCGGCCGTCCTGCTTTGCAACTGTGGGACCGCCAGCGTGGCTTGCCGCAAGCGCCGGCTACCTAGCCGCGCGCCGCTCCAATGCCGCGCGATCCCAATTGCCGCATTCCGCGGCAGCATCGTAAGTGCTCTGCAAAAATTCCATCAACGCATCCCTGGGAGACGCCGCCGCCCGCACATCGTCATACATCAGCAGGAACTCTTTCATCCGCGGGTGATAGAAAGCGCCCTGCGGCCCCACGCGCCGCTCCGCAAATCCCGCCGGTTCCGGCGCGGCATACGAATAAAACGCCGGCCCCTTGATTTCCCCTCCGCCCGGCCAGAACCCCGCGCTGCTCACCTCGTGCGAGTACGCCTCCCGCGTGATGGAATCGGCGCCCTCCCGTGGCGGCGCCACCCTTCCGGAGAAGCGAGTGACCGCCAGGTCAAAGCTGCCCCAGAAGAAATGGACCGGGCTGCCCTTGCCCACAAAGCCCGCGCGAAACTCTTTCAACACTTGATCGACCCAGGCCACCCTGCGCCAGAATTTGTGCGCCGCTTCCGCATCGTAGGCCGCATGCACGCGATCTTTCTCAAAGGGAATGGGATTGGGAACCTCGCAAGGCAGCGTCCAGATGTGCACTGGAACGTCAAGTTCGGCCAATGCGGCCATGAACTGCGCGTAAAACTCGGCAACGCTCTGCGGCTGCAGCGCGATGCTGATTGCGCGGCCATCGCTGCTCTCAACCACCAACTGGTGCTCGATAAAATCGAATTGCGCCTCGATGGTGCGTCCCTGGTACGGCATCGCCGAAGTGGTGAAGCCCCGCGCCGTAACATAGAACGGCACGTTCCACCAGTGGTTGACCAGCGGGCTTAGTTTCAAGCGCACCTTGCCCACCACCTGCGCCCACATATGCAGCGTGGCCAGCGTGTCCTTCCAGGCGTCGAAAGGCAGCGCCGATAATCCCTCCGTACCGCTTGCTTTGCTACGCATAGGCCCGGGCGACATGATCCACTCCCTTCTCGACACCAATGTACACCCGCGCGCTATCGCGCTCCCATGGTCTTTGCGCTGATCGCCCGGCGCCCCTTGATGCCGGACAGATCCGCGCGGACAGCCAGAAATGGCTGTCCCACTGTTATACTGGCGTTATGAAAGCACACGTTTGGGTGATGCCGAAACGCACCGTTCTCGATCCGCAGGGCCAAACCATCCAGCACGCGCTCTCCGGGCTGGGCTATCAGCAAGTGCGGGACGTACGCCAGGGAAAATTCTTTGTGCTCAACCTGGATGGCTGGAGCCGCGATGAGGCGCAATCGCAACTCGAGCGCATTTCCAAGGAAGTTCTCACCAACCCGGTCATCGAGGAATACCGCTTCGAGATCCTCGAATAGAGCTCGCGCATCGATCGTGGCGCGCTTTCGATTTGGCTTTTGCCGCAACATTTGCTTCGCCGCACGCGCGCACTCGAAAGCTCCGTGTTACGCTTTTAGCTTAGTTCCCCTCAAGGAGAGCCGCCGCTATGTGCGGAATTGTCGGTTATATCGGGCCCAAGAAAGTCGTGCCCGTCGTCATCGAAGGGCTGCGGAAGCTCGAATATCGCGGCTACGACTCGGCGGGAATCGCCGTGGTCACTCAGGAAGGCAAGCTGGAAGTCCGCCGGGCATCGGGAAAGCTGCGCAACCTGGAGGAAGTTCTGCGCAAGTCGCCCATCGAAGGCACCTACGGAATTGGGCACACCCGCTGGGCCACGCACGGACGCCCCACGGAAGAAAACGCGCACCCGCACCGCGACTGCACCGGACAAATCGTGGTGGTGCATAACGGTATCATCGAAAACTATTTGGAGCTAAAAGAGCAGCTGCAGCGCGAAGGGCATAAATTCCTCACCGAAACAGATACGGAAATCGTCGCGCACCTGGTGGAAAAGAATTCCAGGAACGCCCCGCTCGAGGAAGCGGTGCGCCGCTCACTGAAAGAGCTGCGTGGAATCTACTCCCTGGTATTCCTGTCCGCCAATGACCCGCACAAGATTGTCGCCGCCCGCATGGGACCGCCGTCGGTGATTGGGCTCGGCGACGGCGAATTTTTTGTGGCCAGCGACATCCCCGCCCTCCTGGAGCACACCCGCGAAATCTTTTTTCTGGCCGATGGCGACATCGCCGTGCTCACCAAGCAAGGGGTCTGCGTAGTGGACCACGATGGCCGCCCCATCCAACGCACCACCCAGCACGTCACCTGGGATCCCATCATGGCCGAAAAGGGCGGCTTCAAGCATTTCATGCAGAAGGAAATTTTCGAGCAGCCCCGCGCCGTCCGCGACACTCTGCTCGGCCGCATCTCCCAGGACACCGGAAAGATTTTTCTGGACGACATGCAGATCAGCGAGCAACAGTTCCGCGAATTCCAGCAAGTGCGCATCGTGGCCTGCGGCACCAGTTGGCACGCCGGCCTGGCCGGGAAATTCATGATCGAACGCCTGGCCCGGCTGCAGGTGGAAGTCGATTACGGCAGCGAGTTCCGTTACCGCGATCCCATTCTCGACGCCAAGACCCTGACCGTCTGCATCAGCCAGTCCGGCGAAACCGCGGACACCTTGGCCGGCCAGCGGGAAGCAAAGCAAAAAGGCTCGCCGACGCTGGCCATCTGCAACGTAATGGGTTCCATGGTCACCCGCGAAGCGGCCGGCACCATCCTGACTCACGCCGGCCCGGAAATCGGCGTGGCTTCCACCAAGGCATTCACTTCCCAGCTCACCGCGTTGCTTCTGCTGGCCTCCCACCTGGGCCAGGTGCGCGGCAAGCTGAGCTCCGAGGCCGCCAAGGCTTTGCTCCAGGAATTTACGCGCATCCCGCACAAAATCGAAACCGTGCTGCAAGGCGACGAAACCGGCCTGTACGAAACGCTGGCCCGCCAGTTTTTCCGCAACACCGATTTTCTGTACCTTGGCCGCGGTATCCACTATCCCATTGCCCTCGAAGGGGCCCTGAAGCTGAAGGAAATTTCCTACATTCACGCGGAAGGCTATCCCGCCGGCGAAATGAAGCACGGCCCCAATGCACTGATCGACGAGAATCTCCCGGTCGTTGTTCTGGCCACCCACGACCAGGACGATCCGGACTCGGTGACCCGTTACGAAAAAAGCGTCTCCAACATTCAGGAGGTTCGCGCGCGCGACGGCATCGTCATCTCCATAGTAACCACCGGCGATCATCTGGCCCGCGAAGCCTCCAACCACGTCATCGAGATTCCTCGCGCTCCGGAGCTGTTATCTCCCTTGCTGGAGATCGTGCCGCTGCAACTGCTGGCCTATCACATCGCGGTGCGCCGTGGCTGCGACGTAGACCAGCCGCGCAACCTGGCCAAATCGGTAACCGTGGAATAACTCCCTCGGTAGGGGCGCAGCATGCTGCGCCCCCAGCTTGGCAAGATGTAATCCGCCGGCTTCGATGTCTCCCAAGGTGCTCGTTCTTTTCTCGCTCTCCAGCTCGTTCACCCCACAACCTCGGCAATCTGCTCGATCTAGCTGAAATGGGGCGCAGCATGCTGCGCCCCTACGCCAGCGCACCCGGAAAATTTTCGGTAAACTATCTTCATGCGCTTGCGTATCGTTTCCATCGCGGTGCTACTCGCTGCCGCGTCCGCTGTTCCAGTGGCGGCGCAAACGTCGGCCGCAGCAGCAGCGGCCACCGCACCGCTGCGCGAAATCCGCGCCGACGGCCTCAAGTCCTTCCCCGAAGCCCAGATAGCTCCGCTGACCGGCCTGCAGATGGGCGCACAAGTCGGCAAAGACGATCTGCAAGGCGCCGCCGACAAGCTGGTGCAGAGCGGACTGTTCGCCACCGTGAGATACAATTTCCAATCGCGCACCGATGGCTTGTCCCTGACGTTTCACCTGCAGGAGGCGCCCCGCGTTCCGGTCTACTTCGACAATCTCCCCTGGTTCGCGGACAGCGAACTCAACGAAGCCATTCGCGCGAAGTTGCCTTTTTACGAAGGCGCGCTCCCGGAACACGGCAGTGTGGTGGAGGCAGCCGCCGACGCCGTTGCGCAATTCCTGGTGGCTCACGGCCTGCAAGCCGCTGTCGAGCACCAGGTGACCCCCAATCCGCTCGGCGACGGCACCGTGCAGCTTTTCCACATCAACGCGGAGGCGCTGCACATCGCCAAAATCGAGTTCAGCGATCCGGCGCTCAATTCTTCGCCCGTCGTTCGCCAGCAAATTCCCGAACTGCTCGGCAAACCGTATTCGCGCACGGCCATCGAAGTATTCTTGACCGAACAGATTCGCCCGATTTTTTTCCAGAAAGGTTTTCTTCGCGTCAAGCTCGGTCCGCCGGAAGTACGCTTGACCGGCGATCCCAACAAAACATTGCCCCAGCAAATTCCGGTGTACGTTCCGGTAAGTCCGGGCCCGGTGTATCGCTGGAAAGGCGTGGAATGGAGCGGCAACAATGTGCTGTCGTCCATCACCCTGACCAACAGCGTCGCGCTAAAATCCGGCGACGTTGCCGACGGCATGGCCATTGAAGCCGCGTGGGACCGTGTGCACGAAGAATATGGACGCCGCGGATACCTGCAGGCAAAAGTGGAGCCCGCCGCAAGCTACGACGATGCGGCCCACACCGTGGGCTACACCGTGCGCGTCGCGGAAGGAAAACCCTTTCGCTTCGGCGCGATGACGATCACCGGACTCTCTGTGAATGCCGAGCGACGCTTGCGCGACGCCTGGCCGATTCCGCCAGGCGAACTCTTCGACAAAGCACAATTCGAGGATTTCTTGACCAGGTTGCAGGCTCATTCCGTGGACATCTTTAAAGATTTGCCGGTGCATTACGACGAAGTCGGCCACTGGCTGCAGCCCGACGACGCCAAACAAACGGTAGACGTTCTTCTCGACTTCAAGTGATGGCCGGAAGGGATTCTGCCGGCACCGCCCGCGCGCGGCTCTGATGACTCGCGTCTTTTCCAATTCGCAACGCATCCTAAGTTATACTGACTCGCAATGACTGCATTCGTTCCCATTCGCGTTGCCGATTCTTCCAGTGTCACGCCGGAACAGAAGGAAGCTTCCCTTTTCGCGCGCCTGGCGGAAGCCGGCTCCCTGATCGTGGCGCTCTCCGGCGGCGCGGATTCCGTCTACCTGGCGTGGGCCGCGCAGCGCGCATTGGGCGAGCGTGCGCTTTCGGCGACCGCTCTTTCCCCCAGTTTTGCCGGGCACGATCGCGCCGCGGTGGAGGATTTTGTGCGCGCTTTCCGCATTCATCACCTATTCGTGCAGACCCACGAAATGGAAAATCCTGCGTATCGCGCCAACGCCCCGGACCGCTGCTTCTACTGCAAAGATGAGCTGTTCTCCGTGCTGGATGCTTTGGCCCAAAAGCGCGGCTTCCATGCCACTGCGTATGGCGTGAACGCCGACGATACCTTGGACTTTCGCCCCGGCCATCGCGCGGCTACCGAGCATCGCGTCCTCGCGCCTCTGCTGGACGCCGGCCTGCGCAAAGCGGAGATTCGCCAGCTTTCGCGGCGCGCCGGTCTGCCCACCTGGGATCGGCCGGCCTCCGCATGCCTGGCCTCGCGCGTACCGTACGGCACGGAGGTCACGCCGGAACGCCTCACCCTCATTGAGCGCGGAGAAGCCGCGCTGCGCGAGCTGGGCTTCCGGCAATTCCGTGTGCGCTTGCACGACAACTTGGCGCGCGTGGAAATCGCCCCGGAGGAGATGGACCGCGCCTTCTCGAAGGACATGAGCGCCGCGATTTCGCAAGCGCTCAAGCACGCCGGTTTCACTTACGTCGCGCTGGACCTGGAAGGCTACCGCCAGGGCTCCCTCAACGAGACGCTCCCGCAGAAACGCTCTTGAGCGCTTCCCGCATTCGGAACATAATTCCGCGCCTTTGCGTATCTTCCTGTAGACGGCTTGGGAGCAAACGCGCGCTTTCGCCAGGAACTCGCGTGGGAGGAACGATGAGACATCGCAATTTGGCGGCCCTGACGGCGTTGCTGGCTGCGGCTCTGGCCGCCGCCGGCTGCGCCATGGGTCCCTCCGTCAGCGGCAGCTTTGACCGCACGCTCACCGTCAGCGGTCCGATTCGTCTCGAGCTCAGCAATACTTCCGGCGACGTTTCCATCACCGGCAGCGCCGACGGGAAAGTGCATGTCCATGGAAATGCGCGAGCCTCGGGCATGGGCTTCGAGAGCCCGGAAAAGCGGCTCAATGATTTGCTGGCCAATCCTCCGGTCGAGCAGCACGGCGACACTATTCGCGTCGGCGGGGAGATGCGGCGTTTCCGCAATGTCAGTGTGACGTACGAAATCGAGGTGCCACGCGATACCGAAATCGCGTCTTCCGTATTATCTGGCTCGCAACGGATTCAGAACGTGCGCGGCCCGGTGAAAGCCGAAGGGGCTTCCGGCTCGATCCGCGTAAGCCATATCGAGCGGCAGACGCAACTGTCCACGCTGAGCGGTTCCATCAGCGCCGATCATATCGGCGACGACATCCGCGCCAACAGCGCTTCCGGCACGGTCACCGTTTCCGACATCAAAGGGGACGTGCGCATCAGCGCGCTTTCCGGGGCCACGCAAGTCACCAAGCCCGGTGGACGGGTCGAAGCCTCCACCGCCAGTGGCTCGGTGGACGTGGAAGGGGCCAACAACGATGTAAAAGCGCACGCGGCTTCCGGGCGCGTGAACGTGCAGGGCAATCCGGGCGCAACCAGTTATTGGGACCTTAAGACTGCTTCGGGCAGCGTCCAGTTGGATGTGCCGTCGAATGCCAGTTTTCACTTGGCCGCGGAAGCCATTTCCGGGGAAATCAAGAGCGACATTCCGGTGGTGGTGGAAGAACAGAACAAACATTCCCTGCGCGCGCGCGTGGGCAGCGGCACTGGCGGGCGCATTGAGGTGCACACCGTCTCCGGCGAAATTCGCCTGCGCGCCTCCTAACCTGTAGGGATGCAGCATGCTGCGCCCCAGCCCGGCAACCTCGCGGCGTCCTGCCGAATTTTCGATGCGAGCGAAGCGAGCGACCCGCTTTCCTCTTTGCGTGCCCACGCTACCCGCGCAAAGCGACCGCCACCGGAAACTGCCCCGCCACATCCCGCGCCGCCAAAATCGTATTCACATGGATGCGCACGGTATCCTCTACGCGCCTGGCGTAGCCACCGGCCAACGCCGTCGCCACCGGCACACCACGCCGCCGCGCTTCCTCAAAAACCCTCCGGTCGCGTTCCATGAGTCCCTTTTTGGTCAGCGACAACCCGCCCAACTGGTCTTCGCAAAAAGGATCCGCTCCTCCGATATAGAACAGCAGTTCGGGCCGAAATTCATCCAGCGCCTTTTGCAACGCGGGTAATAACGCGGCCAGATATTCCTCGTCGTCCGCGCGATCCATCATGTTCAAGTCGATGCTGGAGGGCGGCTTGTGCGCCGGATAATTATTTTCCTGATGAATGGAGATGGTGAAAACCGAAGGATCCTTCTGGAAAATAGCGGCGGTACCATTGCCGTGGTGCACGTCGGTGTCCACTACCATGGCCTTGCGAATCGCGCCGTCGGCTTGCAGGCGGCGGATGGCTACGGCCACATCGTGAATGGCGCAGAAACCTTCGCCATGGTTTGGATAGGCGTGATGAAAGCCCCCGCCAAGATTGGCGGCGAAGCCGTCGCGCAAGGCGCATTGCGCCGCCAGAATCGATCCTCCCGCGGCAAGCCACACGGCATCCACCAGCTCGCGCGAATACGGAATCTCCAGCAGCATCACTTCGCGGGCGCTGAGCGTGCCAGTCTTGAGTTTGCGCACCCAATCCGGCGCATGCACGCGCAGGATATCTTCGTCGCCGGCTGGGTCGGGTTTTGCGAAGTCTTCGGCAGTCGCAATCTTTTCTGCGATGAGTGCCTCCGCAATCAGCCGGAATTTCTGGGAAGGAAAAACGTGCGGGCCCAGGTTCAAATCGTACTTTTCGTGGTAAACGACCTTGAATGGAAGCATTTCCTTCGTAGGGCGCAGCATCACCGCGCCTGGCTAGGCAAGTGCAATCCGTCGAAGCGCGCAGCCGAACGGCAAGGCCTAATTCTCGCGCTCTAAAATGAAATCCGGCAAGGTCCGCAGAGCGCGCGCGTATTCGGAATCGCCGTGCCCATTCAAGCAGGCCTTGGCGCGGTGCGCATACTCGTGCGCCAGGTTGCGCGCGCGGTCCAGCGCGCCCGATTCCTGCACCAGCGCCACCAGCGTTTTTGGGCGAACCGAATCGAATTCCTTTTCTTCCAGCACCCGGGCTACCATCTCCCGTGCTTCGCGATGCCCATTTTCCATGGCATAAATCAGAGGCAGGGTAACCTTGCCTTCCTTCAAATCGCTGAGCACCGGCTTGCCGAGCTGCTCCGCCGAGGCGGTAAAATCCAAAAGATCGTCCACAAGTTGAAACGCGAGCCCTGCGTAGCGGCCATATTCGGCCAGCGCTTCTTCGCCGGCTAATTCCATGCCGCCGAGCACCGCGCCCAGACGCGCGCAGCCGCTGAACAGGCAGGCGGTCTTGTAAGTGGCCAGGCGCAGCGCGTCTTCTTCGGTGACATCGATGCGGCCGATTTTTTCCAGTTGGATCAGCTCGCCTTCCACCATTTTCTGGGTGAGATCGATCAGGATGTCCAGGATGCGGAAATTGCGTTCTTCCAGCGCCATTTGAAAGGACAGCATGTACAGCCAATCGCCCACCAAAACGCTGCGATGATTGCCCCAACGAGAGTTCGCGGAGGGCCGCCCGCGCCGGGTGTTGGCGCTGTCGATTACGTCGTCGTGGATCAGCGTGGCGCTGTGCAGCAACTCGACCACCGCGCCCAGGCGGATGGCTCCCTCGCTGTTGGTCCGGCCGGCGTAGCGCGCGGAAAGCAGCAACAATGCGGGACGCAAACGCTTTCCACCGCCGCCCAAAAGATAGCTGGTAATTTCGGAAACGGGCCCAAACGCAGCCGCGGTTTGCCGCGTCAATTCCCGCTCGACCAGAACTAGATCGTCCCGGACGAGGTCAAAAATTTCCCTGGCCGTCAGCAGTGCGATGACTTTCTCCCTGGCCTGCTTCGATCCTGCGTCAGCTGGCATCGGACAATACCACGCGCGGCGTCATTCGGTCGAACTATTGCGCTTCCGCCGCACTGGATTGGGCCGGCGAAACCGCGGTTAATTTGAAGAAGCGCCGGAAGTTCCCGGCGGTAGCCAACGCAACTTCTTCCGCGGCTAAGTTTCTCACACTCGCGATGGACTTAGCCACCTCGCCCACGTAAGCCGGCTCGTTGCGCTTTCCGCGATACCCCTGGGGCGCAAGGAACGGAGAGTCCGTTTCCACTAGAAGATTCTCGAGCGGCAAAGCTTTTGCCACGTCGCGCAGATTCTGCGCTTTCGGATAGGTCGAATTGCCCGCAAAAGAAATCATAAAGCCCAGGTCCAGCCCGCGCTTGGCGTCGCCCAGCGTGCTGGTGAAACAGTGCAGGATGCCGCCGAGCCCGGTGGGCCGCCAGTTTTTCTCGAGCATGTCGAGACAATCGGCCCAAGCGTCGCGGCAATGAATGACGATGGGCAGCTTGGCCTTCGCCGCCAATTCCATCTGCTCGTGAAAAACGCGCTGCTGCACGTCGCGTGGCGAATGATCGTAGAAATAGTCCAGACCGATTTCGCCGTAAGCGATCACGCGAGGATGCTGGGCGAGCTTTGCCAGTTGCTCCAGATGCGCGGGGGTAAGCTCCTTGGCCTCGTGCGGATGGGTGCCCACGGTGGCATAGATCCAATCGTGCCGTTCGGCGAAGGGAATCGCCGCGTCCAGCTTCTCCGGCCCGGGCCCGGACCCGATGGCCAGCAGCGCGGTCACGCCCGCGGCGCGCGCGCGTTCGAGCATGGCCTCGCGATCCTCCGCAAATTGCGGGAAATCGATGTGCGCATGGGAATCAATCAGTTCCATCTTGAGTAGCACAGACACTCCTGTCTGTGCGGGCCGACAGTTGGGCAACGGTTACACCGCACAGGCAGGAGTGCCTGTGCTACTTCAGGCGCGCGCCGACTTCTACGTCTTCGGTGAAGGCGGCTAGCACTGGACGGCCTTCGGGGCCGACGGTGGCGGCTACGATCATGCCGTTGGATTCGACGCCACGGAGCTTACGGGGCGCGAGATTGACCACTACCACCACCTTGCGGCCCACCAGCGATTCCGGTTCGTAAAATTGGGCGATGCCGGCGCAAATCTGGCGCACCTCCGTGCCGATATCGACCGTGAGCTTCAGCAGCTTGTCCGCGCCGACGATGCGTTCGGCGGTCTTGATCTGCCCCACGCGCATCTCGACCTTCGCGAAGTCTTCAATCGCGATTTTCTCCGGAGCGGTCTGCGCCGCCGCACCCGACGGGGCCGCGGCGGTGCTGCTGGCTGCCGGCGCCGCTACGGGCTTCTGAGGTTCGCTTTCCATGGCTTCCATCCTCTCCACTGCTTCCTGTTTTTCGATTCGCGGAAACAACGTTTCCGCTTTGGCAATCCTGGTTCCCGGCTTGAGCGCGCCAAAGTCGAGCGCGTCGATTCCCTGCCCTTCCACCGAACCGCTGTGTCCCAGCGACCTCCAGAGCCGCTCGGTTGCGGCGGGAAGGACCGGGTGGGCCAGCACCGCAACCACGCGCAGGGTATCCGCGGCAATCCACAGAACGGTTTCCAGGTGCGCGCGTTTGGCGGGATCTTCCGCCAGCGCCCAGGGCTTTTGCTCGGAGATCAGCAGATCGACGTCGGTGATCAGCCGCCAGATTTCTTCCAGCGCGCGGGTGAAGTGATATTGCTCATACAGTGCGCGAATCTGGTGGATTTTTTCCGCCACGCGCCAAGGAGCCAGCGAAAGCGAGAGATCGCCGCTGCCTTGGGGGATGGCGCCGCCGCAATATTTTTCGATCATGGTCAGCGTGCGGCTGGCTAGATTGCCGAGGCCATTGGCGAGGTCGCTGTTGTAGCGCTGCACCAGCGCGTCGTAGCTGAAGTCGCCGTCCTGGCCGAAAACGGTTTCGCGCAGCATGTAATAGCGTAGCGCGTCCATGCCCAGCACCTGAGCAATCGGACGTGGCTGCACCACGTTACCTTTGGACTTGCTCATTTTGCCGGCGTCGATCAGGAACCAGCCGTGCGCCCACACCTGCTTGGGGATGGGAAGACCGGCGGCCATGAGAAACGCGGGCCAGTAGACGGTGTGGAAGCGAATGATATCCTTGCCGACCAGATGCAAATCCGCGGGCCAGAAGCCGCGGCGCTCGTATTCGGGGCCACCGACGGCGCTGAGATAGGCGGTAAGGGCGTCGAACCAGACGTAGAAGACGTGCGGCTCTTCTCCTGGAACGGGAATGCCCCAGCGAATGGAAGTGCGGGTGATACTCAGATCGCGGAGGCCGCCTTCGACGAAACTGAGAATTTCGTTGCGGCGGGTTTCCGGCTGGATGAAACCGGGATTCTTCTTGTAAAAATCGAGCAACGGTTTCTCGAAAGCGGAGAGCTTGAAGAAATAATTTTCTTCGGTGACCGTTTCGGTGGGCCGGCCGCAATCGGGGCAATTCTCGCCGGGTTTTACGTCGACGTAGGCATTGTCGTAGATACAGTATTGACCGGTGTAATGACCGGGATAAACGAAGCCGTTTTCGCGGCACAAGCGGAACAGCCACTGCACCGTTCGCGCGTGACGCACTTCGGTGGTGCGAATGAATTCATCGGCGGGAACGCCGAGTTCCTCCCACAGCGCGCGCCAGGCCTCGGCCATCTTGGCGACGAATTCCGACTCTTTTATGCCGGCTTTTTGCGCGGCGCGCTCGACGTTTACGCCGTGCTCGTCGGTGCCGGTGGTCATCACCACTTCGTAGCCGTGCATGCGCTTGTAGCGGCGTATGGTGTCGGCAACCACGGTGGTGTAGGTGTGGCCGATGTGGGGCAAGCCGTTGGTGTAGTAGATCGGCGTGGTCAGGTAGAATTTTGGTTTCGCGTTAGCCATCGGTCTCGATCATTCGTCGCTTTCTTGCTCGGTACGGTTGCAATCCTTGCCCCGCAGGGACGTTGCGGTCCTTCCAACGCCCTGCCGGATGCGTCCGGCTAAGAACCTGACCCCGCTGCGTACGATACAGATTGCCCAACTGGGGCGCAGCGGTGCCGCGCCCCTACCGGTTCACGGCTTCGTGCTTTCGTAGGCGCGCAGGGCTTCGTTGATTATGCGCTGCAGCGGGACATTTTTTTCTTCGGCCAGTTTACGGCAATCGTCGTACTCCGGAGAAACGTGCAGGATGCGGCCGTTCACACGGGAGAGCTTGACGCGCACTTCACCGAATTTCGTCATCACCTTCACAGACTCGCGGGGGAGCACACGGCGTTGCGCGGTGTAGCTGCGCGCGCCAAAGGTGGTGGTCTCCGCGAAAATCAGGGACATGAGGGCTTGCGCATCGGCGGGCCGGCACAGAACGGTGAGCAGGGTTCCGGGGCGATTTTTTTTCATCTGTACGGGAGCGGTGAAGACATCGAGCGCGCCGGCGGCCAGCGCTTTCTCCTGAAAATAGCCGTAGATCTGCGGGTTCATGTCGTCGAGATTGGCTTCGATGACGGTGATTTCCTGGTCGTATCCAGGAACGACTTTTTCTGCCGCGTCACCAAGCATGATGCGCAGGACATTGGGCTGGCCCTCGAGGTCGGCGGCGCCCGCGCCGTAGCCGATCGCCGAGACGCTCATGGCCGGTTGCGGGCCAAAGGAATCGCACAAGGTGGCCACAATCGCTGCGCCGGTAGGGGTGACCAGCTCGCGTTGAACTCCGTTCGAGTAGGTTGGTTTGCCTTGCAGCAAATTCGCGGTGGCCGGAGCGGGTACCGGCAAAATGCCGTGCGCCATTTTCGCGGCGCCGCCGCCAACATTCAGGGGCGAACACGCAAACTTTTCAATGCCCAGCAGGTGAAAGCCAATGCACGCGCCGACGATATCGACGATGGCATCCACTGCGCCGACTTCGTGAAAATGAATTTTCTCGAGCGGCACGTCGTGGACGCGGGCCTCGGCCTCGCCCAGCTTCTGGAAAATGGCGGAAGCGTGATGGCGAACCGGCGAAGGCAATTGGGCCTGGTCCAATATCTGCAAAATGGCGCCGAGCGAACGGTGTGTCTGCCGATCGTCCGTCTTGACGCGAGCGTAGGTGGCGGCCATGCCATTTTTCCAGACTTTTTCGGCGGACAGCTCCCAGCCGGGAACCTGCAACCCGCGCAACCCTTCGCGCAAGCGCTCGATGTGGCATCCGGCGTCGAGCAATGCGCCGAGGGTCATGTCGCCGCTGATGCCGGAAAAGCAATCAAAGTAGGCGAGTTTCATGGAAATATGCCGCCGAGGTTAATGCCAGGTCCGCAATAAACTTGTCGGTCGGGAGCTATTCGATACTATCGGCGGCGCGGGGGAGTGTCAAATTTTGGGAACCCCCACCCCCCTCCCCCCTACTTTTCCGGATCTGCGGATTCTAAAGGACTTGCAGCTACTATGCGATGGATCTGCACATTCTAATGGAGTTACACAGTCGACAGAACACGCTCGAGTATTGACGGGAAATCCTTGGGTAAAAACTCAGGACGAATACCCGGGAGCGGGCGCAAAACTACCCAGGGGAAGGATAGCACATGCTAAGGTAGTTGTCCATGTATATTTATAACTGGTAAACAACTGAAGGGACGCGGGTTGGGGAAGACCGCGGAAAACTCGGGCGGTGCAGTGGGCCGGCCGGCGTTCATCGCACGGGCCGGGTTTTGACCGCATTCCGACAGGCACTATACTGTGGTGCCCCGACCCGGTTGGGAGCTGACTGAGGCTGCGTGTACCTAGAAATCACAACAAGGCTGCGTGAGGCGTTGGCAAAACATATTCGCGCGAAATATGGCGTGCAGCTGGCAATTGTGCTGGAGCGACCGCCGAAGATGGAAATGGGGGAGGCGGCTTGCCCGGTTTGTTTTGAGCTGTCCAAGCGGCTGAAGAGGGCGCCGCGACAGATTGCACAGGAGATACAAAACGGGCTGGGACCGGTGCCGGAGATTGCGCGGATCGAGGTGGCCGGAGCGGGATACTTGAATGCGTATTTCGATCGCGGGGCGTTTTGGGAAAGGGTGAAAGAGAGTGGCGTGGGGCGAGCGGCGAGTGGCGAGACGGACAGCCGGGGCGGGCTGTCTCAGAGTGAGGAGAAAAAGCTGACGGACAAGATTATTGTGGAGCACACGAGCATTAACCCGAATAAGGCGGCACACATCGGGCATGTGCGGAATGCGGTGCTGGGCGACACCATGGCGCGGACTCTGCGGGCGGCGGAGCACAACGTGCAGGTGCAAAACTATATCGACAATACCGGGGTACAAGTGGCGGATGTGGTTATCGGGCTGCTGCACATGGAGAAGCGCACGCCGGTCAGCGTGAAGATGATGGCGATGGAGCCGCGCTTTGATTATTACTGCTGGGACGTTTACGCGAAGGCCACACAGTTTTTCGCGGAGGACAAGGAGCGGGCGGCGAAACTGCGCGGGGAGACGCTGAAGGCGATTGAAGAGGGGCGCGGCGAGGAAGCCGAGGTGGGGCAGGTGGTGGCGGATGCGATTGTGACTTGCCATCTGCGGACCATGGCGCGGCTGGGGATTAGATACGAGTTGCTGGCGCGGGAGAGCGAGATTTTGCATTTGCATTTTTGGGATTTGGCGTTCGCGAAGTTAAAGGAGGCAGGAGCGATTCAGCTTGTGCAGCATGGGAAGATGGCGGGTTGCTGGGTTATGCCCTGGAAAGACGAGCAGAGTCAAAAGCTTAACGCAGAGAACACAGAGCGCGGCGCAGAGGACGCGGAGAAATTAGAAGAAGAGAATACGCAGGACAAGATTATTGTGCGGTCGAACGGGACGGTTACTTACGTTGGGAAGGATATTGCGTACCAGCTATGGAAATTTGGGCTGCTGGGGAAAGATTTTCATTATGCGAAGTGGCTTGCGGCGCCGGAGGGGAAAGAGGTTTGGGCGACTACCAGCGGCCAGAACGATCCGAAGTCGCCGCCGTTTGGGGCGCCCGCTAAGACAGTGTACAACGTGATTGATGCACGACAGGCGTATTTGCAGGACGTGGTGGCGCAGGGATTGCGCGGGTTGGGACATGCGGAAGCCGCAGACAGGTCGATTCATTTGTCTTACGAGATTGTGGCGCTGACGCCGCGGTGCGCGGGGGAGATGGGCTACGAGTTATCGCCCGAGGAAGCGAAAAAGCCGTATGTGGAGGTGAGCGGGCGCAAAGGATTTGGAGTGAAAGCGGATGATTTGATGGATCGCCTGGAGGCCGCGGCGCTGGGGGAAGTACAACAGCGGCACGGGCAGATGAGCGCGGAAGAGCAAAAGCGGACGGCCCATGCGATCGCGGCGGGGGCGCTGCGATTTTTTCTGCTGAAGTTTACGCGCAACGCGATCATTGCGTTTGATTTTAAGGATGCGCTGAGTTTCGAGGGCGAGACGGGCCCGTATTGCCAATATGCGGTGGTGCGTATCCGTGGAATTCGGCGCAAGGGATTGGAGGCCGGGGCGACGCGGGTGGCGGTGACGCCGGAAACGGCGCAGCAACTGCTGGGCGGCACGGAGGGGAATGGATTGTGGGAAGTGTTGATGGCGGCGGGATCCCTGGATTATGCGGTGGACGCAGCGATTGTGGCGCGGGAGCCGGCGTTTGTGGCCAAGTACGCGTTTCAGTTGGCGCAGGCGTTCAATAATTTTTATCACAAGCACCATATATTGTCGGAAGCGGATGAGCAGAAGCGGGCGTTTTTGTTGGGATTGACGGAATTGGTGGAAGCGCGGCTGGTGCGGGCATTGGATTTGATGGGAATCGAAGCGCCGGAGAAAATGTAGGGGTCCAGCATTGCTGGACCCCGCACGTCGAGGCGTCGACTCTGTGATAATTACGTTCATAGCAGATATTGAATTACGGCTGACTACCGACTTGGGTCAGGAAAGTACGGGATCTTGCAATCGTTGACATATTGCCGAGTTGGGGCGCAGCCGTGCTGCGCCCGTACTTTGAGGGATGCGGCTTGCGTGAGCAACTGAACCAAGAGGAGTTGCATCCCGGGCACCATTCGATTCGACTCCGAGGGATGACTATGCTTCGGAAGGACTTTACTTCCTTACGATTTGCTCGCATGAGAGGCGTTGTGTCTTTGGACGGATTGTCGAAGCCCGGGCGGTTTTGAGTCCGGCCGGGCTTATCGTGCAGGATTGCTGGATGGCAATTCCTTCGCATTTTTTGAACACGCGATTGCACGCCTTCATTGTTATGCCGAATCATTTGCATGGAATTGTTGAGATTTGCGCCAAGCTGGGGCGCAGTGGTGCTGCGCCCGTACGGGAAGCGGCGGTACAGGCGGGGTCGCTTGGGGCGATTGTGCGGTCGTTCAAGGCGGCGGCTACAAGGCGGGTGCGTGAAGAACGTAGGTGGACCGGACCTGTTTGGCACCGGAATTATTTTGAGCGAGTGTTGCGTGATGGCGCGGAGTTTTCAAATGCCACGAGGTATATTCATGAGAATCCAGCGCGGTGGGAATGGGATAGAGAAAATCCTGAGAGGAAGTTACATCCCGCTAGTTTGGTTCGTTAGCTGGATTAACAGTGAAATGAATCGGGTACGTTGTGCGGACCTGGGGCTGGCGGTGCTGCGCAGCTGCGCATCGAATTGTTTAGGTTGTGCGGACCTGGGGCGCAGTGGTGCTGCGCCCCTACTTGAAGGCGGAGGCGAGGAGATCGACCATCAGGCGGATGGCGGTTTGGGCGGTGCGGCCGGAGGGGTCGCGATAAGGGTTTACCTCGACGATGTCGAGGCCTACCAGCTTTCCTTTTTTCGGAATGCCCTGCATTAGAGCATCGATTTCAGCGAAGGTGAGGCCGCCGGGTTCCAGCGTTCCGGTGCCGGGGGCGAGGGTGGGATCCATGGAGTCGACGTCGAAGGTTACGTAAATGTTTTCGCTTTGCGGGATGGCGTCGAGGGCGGCGGAAATGCCGCGACGATGGATTTCTTCGCTGGTGACGATTTTGGTGCCGATGGCTTTGGCGTTGCCGGCGGCTTCGGGATCGTTGGCGATGCCGCGCATGCCGAGCTGAACGATTTTCTTGACGGAAGGCAGTTTTGCGACGCGGAGCACCCAGGAGGCGTGGTCGAGATTGCCCTTGGCGCCGTTCCAGGTGTCCAGGTGCGCGTCGATGTGCACGACGGTTAGAGGAACATCGTAGGCGCGGATTACCGGGAAGGTGATGCTGTGGTCGCCGCCCAGGATAATGGGGAAAACTTTTTTGGCTAGAATCGCTTTGACCGCCTCGGTGATTTTCTGATCGGTTTCCGCGGGGACGGTGGGATAGACGACCACGTCACCGACATCGACCCAGCGTTTGCCTTTGAGGACGGTGCGGTCGCCATCGATGTAGTAGAAGCCTTCGGTGAGATCGTGGGCATACTCTTGGGAATTTTCGCGCAGATCGCGGGGACCGTAGCGTTCGCCGGGCTGGCCCCAGGTACCTTCGTCGAACGGGACGCCGAGGACGGCAAAGTCGGCGTTGAGCTTTTCGAGGTCAGGTTGATACGGCGCGCTGAGGAAAGTGCGGATGCCGACGAAGGTCGGAGCGGTTTGGGCTAACGCCGAAACGGGCAGTGCCAGCGCGAGTACGCCGAGAGCGATGCATTGGGCGAGCTTGGACATATCAACGAGCTTGGACATATCAATAGGACATGACCAGGTGTATCAGCGTGCGCAGGGCTACGCCGGTGGGGCCTTTGGCGAGCCAGGGCTTGGCGTCGTCGTTCCACGCGGTGCCGGCGATGTCCAGATGGATCCAGGGGGAATCGCCGGTGAATTCCTTGATGAACATGGCGCCGGTGATGGCGCCGCCGCCCTTGCCGCTGCCGATATTCTGGATGTCGGCTACGGTGCCTTTGATGAATTCGCGGTAGTCGTCATCAATGGGCATCTGCCACATTTTTTCGCCGGCGGCTTTGGCGCTGGCCAGGAATTTGTCGGTGAAGGGCTGGTCGGAGCCGAAGACGCCGACGTTGACATTGGCCAGGGCGACCACGATGGCGCCCGTAAGAGTAGCGGCGTCAATGAGATGGGTGGCACCAAGTTGCTTGGCGTAGTGGATGCCGTCGGCGAGGATGAGGCGGCCCTCGGCGTCGGTGTTCAGAACTTCGATCGTTTTGCCGGACATGGCGGTCTGGATATCGCCGGGCTTTTGGGCGCGTCCGCCGGGCATGTTTTCTGTGCTAGGAACGACGCAAATAACTTTGACGTTTGGCTTTAGGGTGGCGAGAGCGCGCATGACACCGAGCATGGTGGCACCGCCTGCCATGTCGTACTTCATTTTTTCCATGCCGTCGGAGGGCTTGATAGAGATGCCGCCGGTATCGAAGGTGACGGCCTTGCCGATTAGGCCGATGACGGGAGCGCCCGGCTTGGGATTGGCCGGGGTGTAGGTGACCACCATCATGCGCGGGGGCTCGACGCTGCCCTGGGCCACGCTGAGGAGGGCACCCATTTTGAGGTCGGCGATGCGCTTTTCGTCCAGGATTTCTACGAAGAGGCCGGCTTGCTTGGCCATCGCTTCGGCCTTTTCGGCTAGGATCCTTGGCGTCAGTTTGTTGGAGGGTTCGTTGGTGAGATCGCGGGCAAAATTCTGGGATTCGGCGATGACGCGACCGCGAGCAAGGCCCTGGTCGGCGGCGGCGCGGTCCTGGTCCGAGAAACCGGCCAGAGTGATGGTGTCCACCGACTTAGAATCTTTCTTGTCGGTTTTGTATTTGTCGGACTCGAAGTTGGCGGTGAGGGCACCTTCGGCGACGGCTTGGGCGGCGGCTTCGGGAGCTTCGTTTTCGCGAAGAACAAAGGCGAACTGCTTGACGGAGCGAGACTTAAGGTAGCGAAGGGCGGCGCCGGCGATCTTGCGCAGGACGGCGGGGTCGAATTTTTCGCGCTTGCCTGCTCCGACCAGGAGCAAGCGGGCGGGCTTCATGCCGCGGGGGGCATGAATTAAGGTCATTTCCAAGGGCTTGCCGGCCAATTCGCCGCTGGCGGCCAGTTTACGGAGCAGGCCGTCGGTAAACTGGTCGATTTCGGCAATGCGCCCCTGAATCGGGCTGGAATCTTCAAAAACGTAGGAAACCAGGGCCTCGGTCTCGAGGGTGGCAAACGGCTTTGTTTCCAATGTGATCTGCATGGTCTCCTTATCGCCTCCGGTTGCGATACATCGCTTGATCGGCTTCCCGGCGGGCTTCCTTGGTGCGCTCGTCCTGGCGACGGTCCCAGGTCTTTTTGCCCTGAGCCAGGGCAATTTCGCACTTGGCGATGCCGTCGCGAAAGTATATCCGCAAGGGGATGACGGTCAAACCTTTGGCCTCGGTGCGGCCCGAGAGTTTGTGGATTTCGTTCCTGTGCAGCAACAGCTTGCGGGAACCCAAGGGTTCGTGGTTCCAGGGGCCACCGGGCATGTATTGGGCAATGTGGGCGTTAACCAGCCAGGGGCCAGTGGATTTGAAGTCCACATAAGCATCGCGAATATTGGCCTTGCCTTGCCGCAGGGCCTTCACCTCGGTACCGTGGAGGACCAGGCCAGCTTCATATCTTTCGAGAAGATGGTAGTTGTAGGAGGCCGAGCGGTTCTGGGCCACAATCTGTTCCTTGCTTTTTTCGGCCTTCTCGGTTTTTTTTTGTGGTTTGGGCACTAGATTCCGTCGGACGCTGCGGCCAGGTTAAATCTTAGCCGCCAGGGGTATTGTATGCAAGACAGCCAACCTGCAGTACCTTGCCGCACCTCTAACCCGAGTGCTAGACTCGAAAGCGAATTCAAAAAAGTGGAGAATGCATGCGCCGCTATAGCAAGTTGATTTGTTGCCTGGGTGCCGGGCTGATGGCGGCGGGGTGCCCGAAGGGCAAAACAAGCTATAGCCAAGGGCGCAAGGCCGAACATTTGCAGGATTACGATGCGGCATACGATTACTATCAAAAAGCGCTGAAAAGCGATCCGGAAAACGCCGAATACCTTATTAAATTCAACCAAGCCCGGTTTGAAGCGAGTACGCAACACGTAAAGAACGGGGTGAATCTGCGGGAGCGCGGCCAACTGGAGGCAGCGGCCTCGGAATTCCAGCGGGCGGCCGCAATCGATCCGTCCAGCTCGATTGCCCAACAAGAATTGCGCAAGACGGTGGGGATGATCGAGGAGAAAAACAGGGTCAACAACGCGGCCACGGAACCGCCGAAGGAGGATAACAGCGGGCAGCCACCGCTGGCTTCCATGCCGCCGGAGCTGAAGCCGCTGCCGAACACGGCGATCAGCCTTTCGATGTCGAACGATGCGAAGGTGGTGTTCGAGACCATCGGGAAACTGGCGGGGCTGACGGTGGTATTCGATCCGGACTTCCCGGCGCGGCGGATTACGGTGTCGCTGAACAACGCCACCATCGAGCAGGCGCTGAATGTGGCGGAACTGGAAAGCAAGGCGTTCTGGAAGGCGGTAACCGAAAACATCATTTTGGTGATTCCGGACCAGCCGGCGAAGCGGCGCGACTACGAAGAAAATATAGTGCAGACGTTCTATTTGTCCAACACGGTACAAGCGCAGGATTTGACGGAAATTGTGACCGGGTTGCGGCAGTTGCTGGATTTAAAGCGGATCCAGCAGCTCAACGCGCAGAATGCGATTGTGATACGGGCTTCGGCGGACCAACTGGCCATCGCGAAGAAGATTATCGAAGATATTGATAAGGCCAAGCCGGAAGTTGTGGTGGAAGTGCAAGTGGTGGAGGCGCGGGTGGACAAAGCGCGCAGCCTGGGAATATCGCCGGGGACGTCGGCCAGCGTCGCGCTGGTGCCGCCGGGAACGACCACCAGCACGACCACCAACAACACCACCGGAACCACAACAACGAACAACAACACGCTCTCGCTGCAAAACCTGGCGCACCTGAACGGCTCGGACTATGCGGTGACGGTGCCGAGCTTTACGGCTAACGCGCTGCTGAACGATTCGACGACCAAGATCATTCAGAATCCGGAAGTACGATCGGTGGACGGCCAGCAGGCGAAGCTGCGGATCGGCGACAAAGTGCCGATCGCGACGGGCAGCTTTCAGGCGGGCGTGGGCGTGGGAGGGGCGGCGGGGGCCGGATTCGTGAACCCGCTGGTGAACACGCAATTTCAATATCAGGATGTGGGCGTGAACGTCGATCTTACGCCGCGAATTCATCCGAACCACGACGTGAGCTTGAAGTTGAGTGTGGAAGTATCGTCGGTGACCGGACAATCGACCATTGGTGGAATTCAGCAGCCGATCATCAGCCAGCGAAAGCTGGAGCAGGAAATTCGCCTGAAGGAAGGCGAAGCGAACGTGCTGGGCGGGTTGATCACGCGCAGCGATACGAAGAGCTTAAGCGGGTGGCCGGGGCTGGCGCATATTCCGCTGCTGCGGTATTTCTTTTCCGAAGATACGCACAATACGGAAGACGACGAAATCCTGATTATTCTGACGCCGCACATCGTGCGCATGCCGGAATGGACGCGGGCGAATCTGCGGCCATTGTATTCCGGCACAGAATCGCAAGTGCAGGTGCGGCGCGAGTCAGCGTTGCGGCTGCCGAATTCGGAACCGCGGGCAACAGGTCAACCGCAGGCGCCCGGGGCGGCAGCGGTGCCGACGCCTCCGGGTGCGACGCCGACGGTGCCTACGGCGCTGGGAGCGGCAACGACGGTAGCGGGCAACAGCAATGCGGCGCAGATACGGTTCGAACCGCGGAGCTTATCGCTGAAGGTGGGGCAGCAGGAAACCATAGGAATCGTGGTGGAAAATGTAAACGATCTTTTCTCGATTCCCTTCCTGATCCAGTACAACCCGAAAGTGATCAGCGTGGAAGACGTGCAGCACGGCGGATTTTTGTCGGGCGGGACGCAAGAAATTGCCATCGTCCAACACCTGGATAAGGACAAGGGGCAGGCGATTCTTTCCGCGACGCGGCAGCCGAACACGCAGGGTGTGAATGGAACGGGCACGATCCTGGGGATCGTGGTGAAAGCGATCGCGCCGGGAGCGTCGAACCTGTCCATCGTGCAGGTGAACGCCAAGGATTCCCAGCAAAAACCGATTCCGATGGTGACCGGCGAAGCCACACTGCAAGTGCAGCCGTAAGGCAAGGAAGCCGCCATATGCGCCGACTACGCAAAGACCGAACGCGAAATTGTCCGGAAGCCGGGATGACGCTGCTGGAATTGATTATGGCGTGCGCGATCCTGATGGTGCTGTCCTCCGCGGCGTTGCCCATCGCGCGTTACAGCATCGTGCATAAAAAAGAGGAGCTGCTGCGCTACGACTTACGGCAGATGCGGGATGCCATCGACCGTTACAAGGATCTGGCGGACTCTAACAAGATCCGAGTGGAAGTGGGCAGCGAAGGGTACCCGCCGGACCTGGAGACGCTGGTCAAGGGCGTGAAGCTGGGGGCCGGGGATGACAAGAGAATCCGATTTTTGCGGCGCATTCCAGTGGATCCGATGACCGGGCAAGCCGACTGGGGATTGCGCGCGGTGCAGGATGATCCCGACTCGACGAGCTGGGGAGGCAAGAACGTTTTCGACGTGTACTCAAAGTCGCAAGGAACAGCCAGCGACGGAACACGCTATTCGGATTCACAATACTGGTAAAAAAGAAAAGCATGGCGGAGCTGATGACAAACGATCGGCCGCGGCGGGGGTATTGCCGCGAGTGGGCGCCGAAATGCCAGGCGGCGAGGGGCTTTACGCTGCTGGAATTGATGATCGTGATCGCCATCATCATGATCTTGATCGGGATTGCGGCGGGTGCGTACCTCAAGTCGGTGCAGCGGGCCAAGGAAGCAACGCTGAAAAGCGATCTGACGGTGATGCGGCAGGCGATCGATCACTACACCTTGGATAAGGAAGCGGCTCCGCAGGCGCTGGAAGACCTGGTAAATCCGCA
This sequence comes from Candidatus Acidiferrum sp., assembly GCA_035309625.1. Lineage (GTDB taxonomy): Bacteria > Acidobacteriota > Terriglobia > Acidiferrales > UBA7541 > Acidiferrum. Next base: position 6,730 of record DATGEY010000066.1, on the reverse strand, counting down.
GTCGCAATACTTGCGGGAGATTCCCACCGACCCGATGACCAATGCGAAGGACTGGCACGTGGATTTTGGCGATACGGTGATGAGCCCAGATCAGACGACCACGGGGATCGTGGACGTGCACTCCAATTCGGATAAGACCTCGCCGTTCGACGGCACGCCCTATAACACCTGGTAGTAGCTTCCAGCGGATTGACGGGCATCGCCGATATTCACCCGCGGATCTATTTGAAGGAAATCGATGGGTCCCCGGCGCGGCTGCTCTGGGCTGTTTTCGTAAACTTACATCACTGCTACGCGTGCAAGGATGCTGGTGGCTGATAGCCCGATCCGAATTTGGGAACTTTGATGTCCCACGCCAGACCGAGCAGACGAAACGCACAGATTCCATACCAGTTCAAATCAAATTCGTACCAGGCAAGGCCGTGACGTGCCGACTGCGGCGCGGCGTGATGATTGTTGTGCCATCCTTCTCCAAACGTTAGCATAGCTACCCAAAAGCTATTGGTGGAAGCGTCGCCGGTGAAGAAGCGCTGCGATCCCCACATGTGGGTGGCGGAGTTTACGAGCCACGTGCCGTGGAGGTTGACAACGGTGCGGAGAAAGATGCCCCACAGAAGATAGGACCAGCCACCGATCGCAAAAAGCGCCAGGCCCAATAGAGTCAGCGGAACCCAATGCCACTCGCTGATCCACACATGAAATTTATCTTTGCGCAGATCCGGAACAAAGGGCAGCAGCTCGTCGGACTTGTTATGCATGGCCTTGCCCGTAACAATCCAGCCCATATGAGCCCACAGTCCGCCCTCCCGAGGTGAGTGCGGGTCACCTTCCTTGTCCGTGTTCTGATGATGAACCCGGTGGGTGGCGACCCACGCGATGGGTCCACCTTCGAGCGCCAAGGTGCCGCAAGTGGTCAAGAGATATTCGACCCATTTATGAGTTTTGTAGCCGCGATGCGTCAGCAGCCGGTGGTAACCCATCCCGATGCCAAAGCCGCCGGAAATCCACCACAGCATAATAGCCAGCACCAACGCCTTCCAGGTAAAGAAAAAGAGCGCCGCAATGGCGCCGATGTGAAACAAAATCATAAATAGCGACGTGGTCCAAATAATAGGCTGTGAAAACGTTCTGTCGCGTTGAAAGATACTTATCATTGCTGTCCTCGGACCTACCGATGGTTGTTCGAGCCAGGCAGCCAGTCGCGCGGCCGCGTCTGCCCGACACCTTTCCACCCGTGTTCAATTCCTTCTGAGGGGCGGGGAGGAAATCTCGCGAAGTGCCGGCGTTGGGAGGAGGGAGCCTTCGTTCTGTTGAGACAAACCAGATTAGGGCTTGGTTCGGGTCCTGCCGATGGAGAGAACGCTCTACTTCAAGCAAGGGATCGTGTAGCGGTCCTTATAACTCCCGATAGTCAGATGAAAGTTTCTCCGGGACAAGCAGCAGCTAAAAGTTTGCGCGAAGCTTAAGAGTTAGGCAACGCCGCACTCTTAGGCTTTACGCATCCAGGCGTGCGCAACACCCGATTTCGCACACTCCGTCTTCCGCGTCAGCTTCTTACCACCACGCTGCCTGGGGAGCGATTCCCGAACCTCCGCGGAAACAAATAAATATGTTACAAAATGCGTCCGGTCGGCCGCGGCTGTAAGTCTTACGGCAGAGCAATCATCGATCCGGCGCTCAGTTGCCGCAGGATTCGCTCACCATCTTGATCGATGTAACTGTCAAATGGCCGTGCTCTCTATTGTCTTTTTTCACGCCCGTATCTGCGGCAGTGTCTTTCGCGTCTTCTTTCAGGTTGTGCAATTTGGCGTGCATCACTACGCCCGTGGCAGTCACCGTGTGACCCACGTGATCGGAAAGCGATACCCGGCTGTCGCTTTCATCGCTGCTGTGAAGTTCCCAGGTGCTTCCGTTTTTTCCGGCGAGCAAGTACTCGTCTCCGCCCTTGGCCTTCGTTAAACAGCCGGTGATTGTTCTCACCTTTGACTTAGGCTTATCCTGTGCGAACGCACAGCCGGCATAACCGAGAAGAATTACCGCCGCTAAAAACACGATTGATTTTTTCACACTTCCTCCTTACAAGATTCGAAACCGTTTTCCGTCGCTCGTTGGAAGAATAGGGCAATGAAAGGTGAGGAATCTGTCCAATTAGTGACACGCTACACAAATATCGAAGGATTGAGGCTTGAGGTACGAGCCAGCCCGGTTTTCGCTCAGACCAAACGGCTACGACAGCTTGTCTTTCTTCAACAGGCGCAGTGTGGAGGCTGCGTCGGCAATGGCTTCCCGCTCGTTGCGATGATCGCTGGAAGACGCCAATTCCTTAAGGCGCACAAACACTGCGTTCTCGAACTTTTTCATTTTTTCACACAACTTTTCGCGGTCAAGTTCGACCATTGATTCCTGAAACTCAGCTTGCCACTTGGGGTATTTCAACTCTCCATCGCTCAAAGCGTCTCCTTCCAGCGGCACCAACACGCTCTGCGAAATGGTTTCTGGAGACACTCTTTTTACCCTTTTGTCTTAACTCAGACTGTCTCTTTAAGGACAGGTCCAATCGCGCCCTGGAAATGCCGTGAAGGGTACGGCGAAAAGTCTTCCCGCGGTTAATCGGTATCGGCCTTACGCAGCTTGGTGGCCACCAGCACGGCCAACAAAGTGGCGGTGCTGCGAACGGTTCCCGCTATGGTCAGGAGTTGTTCGGTCATCGGCTCATGGTGCTCGGCCAGTCCCTCAAGACGTGTACCGACACCGTGGAGTTGCTCAACTTCGCTCAGAATCGCATCAAAAGACATGGATGTGCCCCTTTACGGTGGGGCCAAGATGGAAAAAAATCAGATAATCTGCTTAGTCAGAGGACCTGAATGAGGAAACGCAAAAACCACCACACTCGGAGTATACCACCTTCCAGACGGCAGGCTCCATGCTTATCGATTTGAGGTTCTTGTCAGTTGGACCGTTCTACAAATCGGTGCTTATGAGCGCGGTGCACGCCCACCCTCGACGTTAGTATGCTGGGTCATACGCCGTGCTGCCGGCTCATGCCGTCTGGTTCTAAACGCTCCCGACTTTGACTCCACGAGCTTCAAGTCTATGCGCCGTTTCACTCTTCTGACGGCGAAGTCCGGCCAAACCCACGAGACCCAACAAGCCAATCCAGCTCCAATTGTTGTGGCGCGGCTCATCGTAGCGTGTGGTTGCGGCGTTCGAATCTTTTGTTGGTTGATCGCTACTTTGCGCAGAGGCCAAGGTCAGACTAAAAATCATTAATGCACAGACTGCAACAAGCTTTTTCATAGATACCCCTCAAGCAGCGTGAGGCACGGCATATCGGCCCACAATACCCAACACCGAGGAGAGACAGCTTTAGACGCTGTAGGCCCGTGTATGCGGTGTCTGTGGACATAACTAGGTGGCTTCGCTAACTTGATCGAAGAAGTGTTCCATAAGGAACAGTGTTAACGGACTATCTGGCACACACTAAGACTCCCACCACCAGACTTGGTAACAACAAACCTCAAATGATAGCAGGAAGGATCTCCGTGAAAATCAAAGAAAGCAGTTTAAAAAAGCTGTACGTCGCCGAACTAAAGGATTTGTATAGCGCCGAAAATCAATTGTTGAAGGCGCTTCCAAAAATGGCTGCGGCAGCGAGTTCCGATGACCTCCGCGCCGGTTTCGAAGCTCACTTGCAACAGACAAGTGAACACGTAAGCCGTCTCGAGAGAATCTGTAAAGGAATGGAAGAGAGCCCGAAGGGCAAGAAGTGTAAAGGCATGGAAGGACTCATCGAAGAAGGCAAGGAAATGATTGAGGAAGGTCTAGAACCCGGGGAGCTGGACGCGGGCCTCATCTCCGCTGCCTAGCGCGTCGAGCATTACGAAATTGCCGGCTACGGTTGTGTCCGCACATACGCCACGCTTCTAGGAGAAAACAGCGCTGCGGCTCTCCTGGATAAGACTTTGGCCGAGGAAAAAGAAACGGACAGTAAGCTGACGCAACTCGCGGAACAAATCAACGTCGAGGCCCTCGAATCGGAAGAAGACCGAACCGACGAAAAACACTCTCCTAAGCCACACCAGCTTCGGAAAACGGCATCAGCGTAGAACACTTGAGAGAGCGGTACTTTTGCAATTGCGGTCCAAAGAAAACACATAGGAGAAAGTAAAATGAACTTGAAAATACCTTTTAGTTGCAAGTCCGTTCTTCTGGGCACTTCATTGCTCATCGGTCCCGCCTTGATGGCGCAATCCGTCCAGCAACAGAGCGATCCCCAGCAGACGCCACCCGACAACACAAAGACGAACAAGCGCGATCGGGAGCAAAACGCCCGGACCGCTGACCAGCAAAAGATGAATCCCTCCGATCGCGAAATCACCAAGAAGATCCGCATGGCCATTCATGAGGACAAGGTCCTGTCCACGTACGCCCACAACATCAAGATCATCACGCAGGACGGCAAAGTCACGCTCAAGGGGCCGGTACGTTCCGAAGAAGAGAAAAACAACGTCGGAGCGAAAGCGGCGGCCGTGGCGGGCGACGGCAACGTGACCAACCAGATCGATGTAACGCCATCGAAGCAGTAAGAACTTGATGAAGGCCGCGTGTAAAAGGGAGGCATTCTCCTTTCGGTGCACTGCGACACTTCGGAGGAAATCACGCGTGCTAAGGAAATCCTCAAGAGCACAGGGGCAGAAGATGTTTCGTCCACCGGAGAAGCATTGGCAGACTCGTCAAAGTCCGACCGGGGAGTTGCGGGGGCTGCGAGCAAGGCGCGAGCGCACGGACCGGGAGAGGGCCAGGGACGTCGCCGCGCTCTTCATTCCTGCGCGGTAGGTCCGTCCTCTCAAAATCTTAAGTTTTGTATAACTTGGCGACAAGTAACACGAATAAGGGAGGAATCCATATGGAAGACCAATTTAACAGGGATGCCAGTCAGAGTAGCGCTTCGGGCTCCAGCACGGGTACCGCCACAAAAATGAAAGAGGAAGTCACGGATAAGCTTGCGACCGCCAAGGAGAAGGTCGGCGATTTGGGGCGCAAAGCTCTCGATGCAATTGACGCCCAGCGAGCTCCTGCGGCCAACACGCTCCATAGGACGGCGTCCGCTCTTCACCAGACCGGAGAGAAAGTGGGCAGCGCGGCGCATGCCACGGGCGACAAGGTTCAAGCTACCGCCGATTACGTTCGCCAAACCGATGTGAAGGGCATGATGAATGATGTCCACGGCCTGGTGAAGCGTTATCCAGGACAATCGCTCGCAGTAGCGGCTGTGGTGGGTTTCTTACTTGCGCGAGTTTTTCGTAATAACGATTGAAATCGTCGCGTAAAGGCGCTGGAGAGAACATATGGCATTGCAACACCAGAGGTCTGTTCCGGAAGTTCTGCATGACATTGTCGAAAATCTGCAGGAAATCATCCGTTCGGAGTTTCGACTGGCCAGCACCGAGATTAAAGAGGAGGCTGCCAGGACGGTCACACCAATGGCCACGATCGGAGCCGGAATTATCCTGGCCATCTACGCTCTGGGGTTTCTACTGCTGGCGATTGTATACGCGCTAATCACGGTAGTTGCGCCTTGGTTGGCGGCTCTGCTCGTCGCAGCGCTGGTAGGGGTGCCCTCCATTGTGCTCATCAACCAAGGCCGCGAACGGCTAAGCCACGTCCATCCCATGCCCAAAAGGATGATGGCAAGTATGAATGAGAATGTTAACTGGGCGAAAAATCGGATCAGCTCGAACGCTAAATCCGAGATGGAGGCCAGCACGCCAAGGGACTCGCCGGTTCGTCCTAAAATTCCCGACCTTTTGGGTGATGAGCCCAACTCTGGTGCATGTACTGCTAGAAGCTTTGATTAACTGTGTTTAAAGGAATGGTAAATGCCCACCCCCAGATACGGTTGCGATCTGACGGAATTATCGGGGAACTGTTGCCGCGAATAGCCGGCGCGGAATTGAAGCGAAGTGCTAGACCGCAAAAAGGCGATTTCAAAAAGTGATCCGGCCCCATACGTGCGTATTTCGCTGTTGCCCTGGCCAGTCACTTCGGCGCCAATAGAGACAGCTCTGGGCGCAGTGAAGTTTTTGTTTGTAATCTGCCGCTTGAAGCCGCTCCTGCCCCAGACGTAGTGGTTGGCATCTTCCAAGCTGATGATGGTATTCAAATTCGTAAGGGGGTTCACCTGGAAGAAAGCGGCGGCCTGGCCAGCAACGCCGTGCTCCGTCACATTCAGGGCTTGACCGCCCGAAGGCGTCTTCTGTGTCCACCGTACTTCGTAACCGGGAGTACGGGAGTAACGGTGAAGGTAAAGCGGCGAGTTTGCACGCGCAAGCCGGGGGCCAGCGAGAGGCCGGGAGAACGTACCGTGGTCGGACCCGTGGATTGATAGGTGGTGTAATAGAGATAGCTTGCGGTGCCAGTGAAGACCAGGAAGAAATGCGTGGAATCATCGCCATCGAGTTTGCCGCGCGCTCGCAGGTCTTCGGCCAGCGCGTGCAACGATCGAGTCAGCGTGCCGTCGCGCTGCCACTGCTGAAAACGGCGATGGCAGGTTTGATAGGGCGGGTAACAGTCGGGCAAATCGTGCCAAGGAGCACCGGTGCGCAAAACCCAAAGAATTCCATTCAGCACGGCTCGCGCATCGCGCCAGGGCCGACCACGACCGTCGGGACGTCGCTTGGGAGTGAGCAAGGGCTTGAGGACTTGCCACTGCGCCTCGGTCAGGTCCATG
>DATGEY010000065.1:0-56766 GCA_035309625.1 Candidatus Acidiferrum sp. | reverse complement strand
TGCGCGCTGCCGCGCAGGGACTGATCACCTTTATCACCTACGGCATCGGCATGTTTATCGGCTCCTGGATCTGCGGCCGGGTGGTCGATCGCTATGCGAAGTCCTTGCCCAACGGGGTTCTGCACGATTGGCGCTCCATCTGGATGGTGCCCGCCATCGCTTCCGCGCTGGTGCTGGTGTTTTTCTGGGCTGGATTCCGCAATGAAGATCGGGCTGCCGCTCAACCGCTGCCGGGCGAAGTGGTCAGCGGTTCTGTCAGTCGATGAGCTGACTGAATTACAGCGCCGGGTCGGACGCCGATGCTGTGACTGAGGTGTTCACTCGCAACACATCCGAATCATCGGTGTAGAAATGGCGTTGTCCGCTCCCCGAATTGACGGGGTCGGCATTGAGGGTAAAACTGCTATTGAAACCGCCCCCGCTTGTGGCCGTATAAGTAAAGGCGTACCCGCTCTTGATACCGCTGGACACCGAAGAGTCCAGCAAGCACGCGGCGGTCGCCGACGGAATGGCCGGCGGAACGCAATTCGCGGGTGAGCCGCCATCGCTCAGGGAGGTCAAGTTGGCCGCGAATCCAACTGTGTATGTCGATGAATACACGATTTCCGATGTTATGACCGTACGCAGCGAAGCCACCGCCGAAGTTTCATTGGCGCTCATCCGCGAGCGCAACAGGTTCGGAATTGCGACTGCGGCGACCACCAATATTATCGTCACGACGATCAGCAACTCGATTAGCGAGAATCCCTTTTGCGTGCGCCTCATGTTGGTCGAAGGCTCCTAGCTTCACTGCGCACATCCGGAATCGCCTAGAGCGAGCGTTTCCCAAGAGCAGAGAAAGCACGTCATCGGCCATTTCCATAAACACCAGTAAGTCGCTCATTTTATTTATGTTACTCGATTTGTTCCGGCAAGGCGAAGACGTCAACTGTCACACCATATGACATTTAGTGTCACTCCGCCCCGCCTCCCACGGTTACCCGAGTTTCCGTTTGTGCCCTGTAGGCGTGATACCATCCCCCGCTGTTTCTTTACCGTGCGCGATTAATCCACCGTCCCTATGGACACCGCCTCGCAGCCTTCCGCTCTCGCCCGCTCTCGCTGGACCCGCATCATTCCCGTGGCTCTCGTCATGTACACCATCGCATTCATCGACCGCACCAACATCTCTCTTGCGCTCCCCAGCATCAGCCGCGACCTCCGCCTGGATCCTCAGCAGGCTGGCACCGTAGCGGGCATCTTTTTCTGGGGCTATTTGGCACTGCAGATACCGGGCGGCCATCTGGCCAAGCACTGGAGCCCCAAGAAATTCATCAGCATCCTGCTGGTGGCCTGGTCCCTGTTCGCGGTCGGCTGCGGCCTTGCGCGCACCTACCACGAATTACTGCTTCTCCGCCTGCTTCTGGGCGTAGCGGAAAGCGGCGTCTTTCCCGCAACCCTCATCCTCCTTTCCCACTGGTTCTCGCGGGCCGAACGGGCCCGAGCGAACGCCATGTGGCTGCTATGCCTTCCCGGCGCCGTTATCTTGTCTTCCCCATTTTCCGGGTGGATGCTGGATCACTGGGGTTGGCGAATCATGCTGATCGCCGAAGGCGTCCTGCCTCTGGTCTGGTTGGCCATTTGGCTTCTGTTGATCCAGGACCATCCCGCGCAAGCGCGCTGGCTCCCTCCCGCGGAACGCGATTCCCTGGTTGCTACGCTGCGTTCGGAGTCCGGTGAACTCGAACATTCCGGGGAGGTCACCTACCTGTACGCTTTAGCGCATCCCCAGGTGTTGCTCCTCGCCGCTATTTACTTTTGTTTTGTCAGTGGTCAGATGGGTTTGCTTTTCTGGCTGCCTAGCGCCATGGAACACTTTCGGAAGCTGAACCGCTTGCACACCAGTGTGGTTTACACCCTGCCGTTTGTCGTGGGGGCCGTTACGCTGCTCATTGTCGCCCGCCACTCGGACCGCACCCGCGAGCGTCGTTTGCACGCCGCCACCGCCATGGTCCTCGGCGGCTCTTTCATTCTTCTAGCCGTTGCGTTGATCCCGTATTCTCTCTTGGCGGCCTATTTCTTTATTATTCTCAGCGGTGTCGGGGCCTTTGGTCCAATGGCCCCTTTCTGGGCCATTCCCACGGAAACCTTGCCCGCGAAGACCGTTGGCCTGGTCATGGGTTTTGTCAACGCCATCGGCAACCTCGGCGCCTATTTCGCGCCGCTGCTGGTCGGCTACTTGAATAAGACCACTGGCAATTTCACTTCCGGGTTTGCCTATCTGGGCGCCATCACCGTGCTTGGCGCAGCGCTTTGCCCGCTGCTTCGTGAAAAAGCTGTCCCGCGGTCTTAGGCCAGCACGGTGGTGCGCAGGCTGCTGGGCCCCGCAGCCGCTCTGCTCTCCGCATTCAGGGTGAAGAAAAATGTCGATCCCACGCCTTCGCTCGATTTCACCCACACCCGTCCCTTGTGCTTCTCCACAATTCGTTGCACCGTTGCCAGGCCAATCCCGGTGCCTTCAAACTCCGTATCCCGGTGCAGCCGGTGGAACGGCATAAAAAGTTTGTCCGCCTCTTTCATGTCAAAGCCGACTCCGTTGTCGCGCACAAAAAAGGTCCTTTCTCCGTCCATCATCGCTTCCCCAATTTCTATCACTGCAATCTCTCGCGGCCGCGTGTACTTCACCGCGTTCGAAATCAAATTGGCCAGCACTTGCTTGATCAGACCACGGTCGCAATCCTCCACCGGCAGAAGCCCGATGCGCCATTCAATCCGTCGTTCCCCGTTTTGGCCTTCCAGCTCCCGCAAAACTTCCTCCACCAGCGAACGCAGAGCGACTTTCTCCCGTGTTGGTCCCTGCCTGCTCACTTTCGCCAGCCGAATGAGGTCATCGATCAAGCGCGACATTCGGAACGCTGACTCTTGAATCCGCCCCAGATATTTTTGCCCACTCAAGTCCAGTTGCGCTTCATTTTTCACGGTGAGCAACTCCGCAAAACCGATCAATGTTGTCAAGGGCGCCCGCAGGTCGTGCGATACCGAGTATGAAAACGCTTCCAGCTCTCGATTGCTCGCTTCCAGTTCCGCCGTCCGCTCCTTCACCCGCTGCTCCAGTTCCGCGTTCAGCTTTCGGAACTCCTGTTCCAGCCGCTCCCGCTCCACCGAATACAATATCGCGCGGGTCAGGTTGTTGCCGCCGACGTCCACCTTGGCCACAAAATCCTGCGCGCCACCCTGCACCAGCTTGAGCGCCAATGAATCGTCGTTCAGCCCGGTTAGCACGATGATTGCCACGCCCAGCGCTTGCGCTTTAGCGCGGGCGAATGTCTCCATCCCAAAACTGTCCGGCAGCGCCAAATCCAGCAGCATCGCGTCGATCCCGCCGGTGTGCAGCCGTGCCAGCCCCGACGCTAGCGTGTCCGCCATTTCCAAATCAAACGGTTCCTCGCTTCCTTCCCCCAGGGACTCCTGGATCAGCCGGGCATCACCCGGATTGTCCTCCACCAGTAGAACGCGCAGCCGTCGGTTGCTCATCGCTTTCCGTTTCCTGGGAGCCTCACAATCGCCAGCCAAAAATCCTCGATGTACCGCACCACCGTCACAAACTGCTCCAAATCCACTGGCTTTGTGATATAGCAATTGGCGTGCAAGTTGTATGTCTTTAGGATGTCTTCTTCCGCTTTCGAAGTCGTCAGGATCACCACCGGAATTCTCTTTAGGTCCTTATCCGCTTTGATCTCCGCCAGCACTTCGCGTCCGTCTTTCACCGGCAGATTTAGATCCAGCAGGATCAAGTCCGGCCGCGGTGAGTCTTTGAATTTTCCCTGCTGTCGCAGGCATCGCAATGCTTCCGCGCCGTCGTTGGCCACGATCAAATTATTGTGGACCTTGCTGTCCGTCAGCACTTCTTCCGTAAGCCGTACATCCGCTGCATTGTCTTCCACCAGCAAAATATCAATCGGTTGTGGCGTTGATTCGAAGTTCATCGGTTTCCCGCTCCTTGGACTGCGAACTCCCTCCGTTCGCAATCGTGAAACAAAATGTCGAACCACCCCCCGGTGTCGGTTCCACCCAGATGCGTCCCCCATGCCGTTCCGCGATCTTCTTGCAAACCGCTAACCCTATCCCCGTCCCGGCGTATTGTGTTTTGGTGTGTAGTCGCTGAAAAATAACAAAGATGCGTTCGTTGTGCTCCGGCGCGATCCCGATCCCGTTGTCTCGCACGAATATCTTCCAGTCTTCTCCGCACCTTTCCGCCCCTATGTGTATTTGTGGGGCCCGATTGCCTCGAAATTTGATCGCGTTTCCCACCAGGTTTTGCAGCAATTGTCCCAGTTGCACATCGTCCGCCAGCACCGTCGGCAGCGGATCGCGCTTAATCACTGCGCCGCTTTCCTCGATCGCTCGTTTCAAACTCCGCAAAACCGTGTCCAACGTCTTCTCGCACTCCACCGGCACCGGCGCCTTCCCCAGCGTTCCCACCCGCGAAAAAGACAGCAGATCGTTGATCAGCGTCTGCATCCGTTTGGACCCATCCACCGCGAAGCCGATAAATTCCCGCGCCTTGTCATCGAGCTGGTCCGCGTAGCGCTTGGCCAGCAGTTGCGTGAAGCTCGCAATCGTCCGCAGCGGCTCCTGTAAATCGTGCGAAGCCACGTAAGCAAACTGCTGCAGCTCCATATTCGAGCGCTCCAAGTCCTTTGCGCGTTCCGCCAGTTCTGCCGTGCGCTCCGCAACCTTGCGCTCTAAGTCCGCATTGAGCTCGCGAATCTCTTCTTCAGCCTTGGCCCGCTGCCGCATTTCTGCGTGGATAATAAATCCTGCGATTCCCAGAAACACCAGGCCTAAGGATTCACCGAATATCAGCGCCACGCGGGTTCTCTGCGAGCTGGCTTTCAGCTCTACGGATCGCTGCACCAGCAGACGCTCCTCCTCGGTTTTCATGTCCACGAGCGACGCCCTGATCGTGTCCATGAGCTGCTTTCCGGCTCCTTCACGCACCGCCATGGCCGCGGGCGTAAATCCCGACTCTCGGCGAACCTGGATGCGCTCTCGCAACTCGGTCAGTCGCTCGGCGATTACCGGTCCCAAAACGTCCAAGGAGTGTTGCTGGATGGCATTGTCGGCCGTCAGTTTGCGAATTTCCCCTAAACTCTTTCGAACTTCGCCCAGGCCCCGCTCATAAGGCTCTAGGTAGGAGTCTTGCCCCGTAAGGATGTAACCCCGCTCCCCGGTTTCTGCATCGGTCAAGCCTTGCAGAACTTCATCGATATATCCCATTACCCTGTAGGTGTGTACCACCCACTGCCGGTCTTCCCCACTTCGCTGCAGGCTGGAATAGGAAATCACTGCAACGAGAACCAAGATTCCCGTCGCCGCCGCCAGTCCGGTAATGAGTTTTCCTCTGAAGGCCATAACAGGTAACCGCAGCATTGCAAAGGACCGGTCCGAACCGGACTGGCAGGAAGGGATTCTTATTTTGACCCAGGCGCGGCTGTGGTTTGTCAATCAATACTTCTATGTTTCCTCATCGGCAACACCCTGACACATTACTCTTTATCGCATATTCACTCGCACGCGTCCGTCACTCTTGGCCTCATATAAGGCGGAGTCTGCGCGCGCCACCAGCTGCTGGAAGGTGGCCCGCTCTGGATGCGTAAAGCCACCCACCCCGATGCTAGCGCTCATGCGCCTCTGCGTTCCTCCCAGCGAGAATTCTTCCGCGGCAAAGCTACTCCGCAGGCGCTCCGCCAAGTTGGCGATATGTTTGTCCGGAACATGCGTCACCACCAGAATGAACTCATCGCCTCCCAGACGCCCGCAGATGTCCGATGACCGCGTATTCTTTCTCACAATCGTTGCAAACCGCTTGAGCACTTCATCGCCAGCGAGATGCCCATACCGGTCATTTACTTCTTTGAATTTGTTCAGGTCCGCCAGGATCACCCACAACGGAAACCCGTGCCGTAACGCCCCTCCCAGCTGCTTGGTCGCATATTCTTCCACTGCTCGCCGATTCGGCAAACCGGTGAGAAAGTCTGTCCGGGCCGCCGCTTCCAGTTGCCGGTTCTTCTCCTCGATGACCCGGTTCATTTCCACGATTCTGCGCCCCACACCGATTCGGGCCACCAACTCTTTCTCGTGGAATGGCTTCGTCAGATAGTCGTCCGCGCCCGCCGCCAGGCCCTCCACAATGCTTTCCTTTTCGATATTGCTGGTCAGCAAGATCACATACGTATATCCCTCTTGAGATTGTCCTCGGATCTTCCGGCACAGCTCCGGCCCCGAGAAATCCGGCAGCATCCAATCGGTGATAATGATGTTCGGACGAAAACGTGCCACTGCGGCCAAAGCTTCCCGCCCATTTGCGGCAAAGATCACTTCGTACGGCTGGCCTTCCAGGGCATGTTCCAGCAGCTTGCGGGAGAAAGGCGAATCATCCACCACCAGTACGCGCAGCCGGCCACCGGCGCTCTTTTCGCCGGAGTCCGCCGCTACTTCTACACTTTCGTCACGCTCGTGACTCAAAATTATCCCCAAACCGCACCCCGATCCGGGATTCGCGACTCCCCTCGGAAAGTTCCTTCAGTATCCCGTGGAACGAATTGCAAACTTAACAGGCCGTCCGCGCGCCGTTTCCAGGTTGCCGGTAGGCGTAGGGCCTTCCTGACCTACGCTATCAGGGCAGCAGCGGCAGCAAATACTCCTGCAATCTTTGGCTCTCTTCCAATGTCAACCGGCCCAGATGAATCCCCATCCTTTCGTGTCCCTCCACTCGCACCACCGACCCGGCCCCGACTACCGCCTTCATTGCCTGGCTCAACTGCAGGCTTACATCCACGGACGAACCCACAGGCAGCGTCCGCGGCGTCTGGATCAGCATCCCTTCCATGCTGACGTTCACCGTCTCGCCCTCGATTTCCTGTCCGCGAAATTTGATCCGCACTTTCGACCGCAACGGCACTCGCCGGGTCCTTCGCTCCACGTTCTCGATCGCTCCCTGTGTCGCCCGCAGCAGCCTCACCAGTCGATCCTTGTCGATTGGCTTGTAGAGAAAAAAGCTTGCTCCGGCCTCAAACCCCCTTGCCATCGCCGCCGGTCTTTGGTCGTCGCTGATTAATACAATCGGCGTCATGCGATTCGATCCCGATGCCCGCATCTGCCGCGCCAACGCCGGCCCGTCCGGAAAGGCCATCTCGTACCCTAAAAAAGCCACCGCAAACTTCCCGTGCCGTAGGATTTCCGGCGCTTCCTCGCTCTTTGTTACCGTCAGCGATTCGATCCCCGCCGCGGTCAGCACCTTCTCGATCAGCTCCCGAGTCGCCGGTTCGTCGTCCACGATGATTGCTCGCTTTTCCACGTCAGGGCACCACCTCCGAAATCATTCTTTTCGGCCTTTCCCGGCATACCATCGCATCGACCGCCTTGGAACGCGACACCTCGTAGCAGTCAAACTGCACTCCCACTCCCAGCTTCCCGCCAGTCGCTTCCATCGCTTCCACCCGCACCACGTGCCCGGTGCACCGCCATTCGCTGCTGGGCTCCCCTATAATTTCCGACGGCATGCTAAAAAAAACTTCCACGGCTTCCCCTTCGTTCAGCCGTGAATCCGTCGCAAAGTAAATTCCGTGTTGCGACACATTCACCGACTCCGCCGCAACTTCCGGAATTGCCGATTTCCAGATACGCACCCGCAACGGCGTTTTCACGCTATATCGTCCCGCCAATCGGCGGTCTTTTTGGAATCGAGTCATGGCTGGCTCCTTACCGCGCCGGTTTGGGGGTTGGTCGGGAGGACAGGCGCGAAATGACGTGCAGAAGGGGGGAAAGCAAATTCCCACAGCTTCACATTTTTGCACAGACCTAATTTCGTACTGCCCCAAATTGAATCATCGCCGTCCCCCTCGGGGAGCCCCATCCGTCCTTTTTCTTTCGCTCGCCACACCACTCCTCTATACAGTATTCACCCTACTCCCCTGCACATCTCTCCGTGCTATCTTCCCCCCTGGTCTCATGTCCAAACGCATCCTTATTGTCGAAGACGAAGTTTCCGTACGGAACGCCGTTCGCACCTTTTTGGAACATCATTCGCCCTTTGAAGTCTGCGGCGAAGCCGTAAATGGCGTTGAGGCCCTGGAGAAAGCGACTGCCCTCAGCCCCGACCTGATTATTCTCGATCTCTCCATGCCGGTGATGAATGGAGTGGAAGTTGCCTCCCTGCTGCGCGCCAGAATGCCCCATATCCCCGTTGTCGTTTACACCATGTTTGAGGACGTGCTGGGGAATTCCCTGACCGCCACGCTGGGCATCGCCGCTATCGTTTCCAAGCCCGATGGCCTCGTCAAGTTGCTCGCCCGCATCCAATCCGTCCTGGGCCCCAATTCTTTAGCCCCACTTCCCGCCGCCTGACGCTCTGTGTATAGCGGCCATGTAGTAGCCATGTAGTGCCCCGCCATGTAGTGGCCAGTCTTCAGACTGGCAAGCGAGCCGCAGGCCAGCGCTCTGAGCTTTTTCTCGCATCGGAACGCCGGCTTTGACCGCAACCGTGGCTGCTATCCGAACGCGCTAATCACCTCATAGGTATGTGCTGTTCGCTGTGATGGGAGCTTCGGGGCGGACACTCGTAATGGAAATCTTTGGAGAGCAACGCGTCTGGTTGCCATCGTCCTGAAGAAATCTCGAAGGCCATCCATCGCAGGTCGATGAATGGCTCTCTTTATAACGCCGCTGTGCTGCCAGTTTTGTTGCGATTACTTTTTCGGTTGTGCTGCCGGAGCCTGTTCGCTCGTTGGTGGAACCATGTTCTTCAGCCGCATGTAGGTGACAAGGTTGCCGTAGTGTTCCATGTCATGCATGTTGTTAACGCTCAACACCCCCAATTTGGGCATGTCCGTGCCGAACAGCTTCACCATTTGTGCGCCAGACCCATCCGTCATGCCGTCATAAGCTTTGTCACAGTAGGCGGTCGCATCTTTGAGCGCGGCAACCAGATCGGCTTTCGTGGTCTTGGTCTGCTCGATTTTGAAGCCGGGATTGTTCTCTCCGAGTGCCAGTGAACAAAAGTTGTATTGTGCGTCCGCGAGGTGTCCCACAATCTGCCCGTAGCTGCGGACGGCCTCCGTGGGCTTGAAGTTGTAATTCTCTTCCGGCATTTTTTCAGCGGAACTGATAAGGATAGTCTTTATCCTCGCGTAAAAGATTTTATTGAAAGTGCTGAACGGATTGGCTTGAGAAGCCTGTTGGCCCTTGCTGTTCGCCGGCCCCTGCGTGGTTTTGGAATCCTGTGCGAAAGCCGCCGTGGCGGCCAGGAACAGCACCACTGTAGACGCAATAGCGCGGTATTTCATTTCGTTCTCCTGTCTGCAGATTTGGCGCCGGCACCTGTGGCGCTGCTCTTACATACGTTGTTGGGTCCGTTTCATTTCAGGCGGGGCTGTTCCGCCAGCAAAATATTTCGCCACCTCGTGGCCCTTACCGGACATATGGAATCGCTGAACCTCCCTTTGCCCGGTAAGTCCGTTTACCCGGCGTTTGGCGACTGTTATCGTGGTTAGCCGCACGATTCACGCCGAAGGCATGATCGCGTCCACGCGCTTTGACCTGGATGGTCGGTGGAAACATTGCCGCCGCCGTGCACCGCGGCGCTGGAAGCCGCCTGTTTACCGGGTGGATCGAACGTGTCGCACGCTAACGCCGCCAAATAAGTTAATTTGCTTTCAGTCGTTTGCACGGTCCATCCCGTTCGAACCGCTAACTAAGTAATAAAATACTTGACAAATACACGATTCCGTGCTAGCATGAATCGTGAAATCGCAATCCCAGCTCGCTTTGCACCTCTCCCTTTGCTTCTCTTCTCACCGTCCTAACTGCTTTGCTTGTGATCGCTTTCACATAAACCATTTGTCTTCAGTCGATTACGAACTCTTTGCCGCGATGGGAATCACTCAACCCCTTCCAAATCAGTGCCTTGCGCACTCTTTCCCGGTCGATCGGGGGTGCTACCCCTCGCCGCCTAACCCACAAAAGGAAAATCACAATGAACACACCCAATCCCTGCATCACCGCTGTTCCTGACTCTGGCGACGCTCATTCCCCCGACGGCTGCCGCCACCTCACCGCTCGCGGGCGCCGCTGCCGTAGCCGCGCCGTCCGCTCTGGATTCTGTTTCCGCCACGCTGCGCTGCAACTCCAATCCCATCAGCCGCTTGACGTCGATCTCTCCGCCGATTTCCTGCTCCAGCTCGACGATCTCCAATCCGCCGAACAGATCAACCAATTCCTCGGCAAGCTCCTGATCCTCGTCGTACAAAACCGTATTTCCCCGCGCCGTGCCGCCGTGCTGACCTACATTACCAACCAACTTCTTCGCTCCCTCGTCGCCATCCAACGCGAAATCGATAGCGAACCTCCGCGATTCGATTGGGAGAACTGCCCCAGACCCCTTCGCGACCTGCCCGATTCCGACACCCCGGTCCCCCAACCCGCAGAGGAGTCGACCGCACGATGACAGGTCACCTCGCCACCGCCGCATTGGGGTCTGAGGCTGGCTGCGCTGGTACCACGACCCCAGTGCCATTGCGCCCGGCAGCGGCGGGTGTAATATGGCCCTAAGGCGGAAACACAACCGCCTCCCCCGGTGTCTAAATAATAGAGCGGGATACCGGGTAAAGGCAGCAGGCCGTAACAGATGCCCAACCCGCACTTAGGTGCAGAATTTAGCCGTGAAGGCTCGGTTGACCCTTCGGAGCCGATTCGCCAGCCCTTGCAGGCTTCGCGTGCTCACGATTGGGCCGAGCCGGAAAGGCCGTCCTTGTCCGATTGGGCCAGTGCCCTCTCTTGGGGCCGCGATGAATCGGAGCTGGTAACCGAACTGCAAGCCGGCTCCGAAACTGCGTTCGACTGGCTCGTCACTCACTACCACGGCCCGGTTTATAACTTGATCTTAAGCATGCTCGGAGATACTTCGGACGCAGCCGACGGAACCCAGGAAGTCTTTCTGAAAGCCTTTCGCGGCATTCGCTGTTTTCGCCAGGGCAGCTCATTGAAGACGTGGCTCTATCGCATCGCCATCCGCGAAGCCTTGAATCATAAGCGTTGGTTCAAGCGCCACCTGCAAAAAAATGTTTCCATCGACGCGGAACCCGAAGAAGGCCACGCCGCCATCGAAATCGAGGATTTGGGCGCCACCCCTTTCGATCAGCTCGCCGCTCACGAAATGCAGCGAGCCGTGCGGCACGCCCTGCAGGAAATCCCGCAGGTTTTTCGCGGCGCCGTAATCTTGCGCGACCTGGAAGGCTTGAGCTACGAGGAAACCGCCGAAGTTCTGGAGTGCAGCATCGGCACCGTAAAGTCTCGCATCCTTCGCGGCCGCCGCGCGCTCAAGGAACTTTTGGAGCCTCTCCTCGGCCCGCGCAACACCGCTGCGCGCGCCGCCGCGGATTGCCTTAGTGCCGGACGCGAAACTTGCGCCGGCTCCCCTGCGGTTTCCTCCCGAAATTCGGGCATGATGCCGCAAGCGGCTAATGGGGAATTCTCATGAAGTGCAACACCGTGCGCACCAAGCTGGCTGGCTACCTTGACGACGCCGTGAGCGGCGCCGCTTTGGTGGAAGAGCGTGCGCACATTCGCCGGCATCTGGAAGCCTGCGATTATTGCCGCGAAGAATTGCAGCGTTACCGCAAGCTTTCCGTGCTGCTCTCGCGGGTGCCCAGAAATTTGCCGCCCGCGGATCTGGCCGTGCGCATCCGTGTAGCCGCTGCGCAAGCCGCTCCCACTCAGGATCTGCGCAGCCGCATGCGCCGAATCCATGACCGTGCCGAGCTGCTCCTCGACAATGTTTTTCGTCCGCTGACCCTTCCCGCTACCGGCGGATTTTTCTCCGCCATCCTTGTTTTCGTTATCGTTCTGCAACTCATCGTTCCCGGCATCACCGTGCGCGCCGTGCCCAATGATGTGCCGCTGAACATTCTCCGCCCAGCGGAGCTAATCACACTTTCGGATTACCCGTCTTCCTGGGCTCCCGAACAGCACGACCTCGAGTTGGCGCTGCCCCACGGCTTGCTCATCGATGTTACCGTGGACCAGCATGGCCAGATGGTCGGCTATCAGATTATTTCCGGTCCCCACAGCGTCGACCTGCGCCATCAGCTCGATCAGATGCTGCTCTTCTCCCGCTTCCGTCCCATGATGAGTTTTGGCCGCCCCACTTCCGGCGGCCACGTCATCCTCAGCTTCAGCGCCGTCCGCGTTCGCGGCTAATTCGGCGCGCGATGCGTCCTCCCTCACGCGCAAGATGGACTCTGGAGCGATCGGCCGGGCCTCCAGGATTTCTGCTGCACTCCACCCTGACGATTCTGCTCTTCGTATCGCCCAGCCCCTTGTGGGCGCAGAAGCCCTCCACGGAGGAACAGTTCCTTTTCGACTCCGCCAACCGCGAGCGCATCGCGCAGCATTTGCCGCCGCTGAAGTGGGATAACGCGTTAGCGGATGCGGCGCGCCAGCACGCCGCTCTGATGGCCAAAGAAGAGGACCTCTCTCACCAGCTTCCCGGCGAGCCGGCCCTGGATCGACGCGCCAGTCAGGCCGGTGCGCGTTTCTCGCGAGTCGGCGAGAACATCGCGATGGGCCCGGAGGCCTCCCCCATTCATACCGGGTGGATGCATTCTCCGGGTCACCGCGCCAATATTTTGGACGTACATTTCACCGCGCTGGGCGTTGGAGTTGCCGAAGATGGCCGCGCGCTGTATGCGGTCGAGGACTTCTCGCTGGCGGTGGCCGATCTAAATATCCAAGCGCAAGAGGAAAAAGTTGCGGCGCTGCTCGCCGCCCAGGGGCTCCACGTCAGCAGCGAACGGGAAGAAACCCGCAAGCTTTGTTCCGGCCAGTTGGCCGCTGCCGGGCCCCGGGCGGCGCTGGTTTTTAGTTATGAAGCGCCCGACATCAGTGAACTTCCCGAGCCGTTGCAGCGGAGAATTCGTGATGGAAAATACCGGCAGGCTGCCGTCGGTGCGTGTACCCCCGCGGACAACGCCTCGGGAATTCCGCGCTTCCGCATCACCGTGCTGCTTTTCTCCACTCCGGCCCGGCCCGCAAAATAACTGTTGTGCTCGCCGGGCGCCCGAAATACACTATCGGCCATGAGCCCCCGCTCTTACGCTTATTGGTTTCGATTTTGGGTGCCACCTAAATAGGAGGCGAGGGGCGAATTTGTAAGTAAGCATCAAAAGAAATTCCAACCCACTCGCAAGACGGAGTGGGTTTTTTGTTTTGCGCCGCTGGTTATTCCGGCCGGAGCGGGCGGGCATTTTCCCCGCGCAGGTTCATGTGCGGCGGCCCGACGAGCGCGGGATATTGGCAAGCACTGTGTTGCTGGCTTCGGTCCGACGGGGGAAGGTACCGCGGAAAAACGAAGCTGAAGCGAGGAAAGAGGAGCACCATGATCATCTCCATGAAACTCCATGCCACCCGTCAGGAAATCGACGAGGTGCGCGCACAGGTCGAATATTTTGGCTACAAGGTGCATTCCATCGAGGGAGAGGAGCGCGTCGTGATCGGAGTCGTCGGGGTGGGCGATGTGACCGCGTGTTTTGAATCGGTGGAAGCCATGCCGCAGGTGGAAAAAGTGGTGCGCATTTCCGCGCCCTACAAATTCGTGAGCAAGGAATTTCGCGCCGGGCGCACGCAGATTCGGGTGAACGGCCTGGAAATCGGGGGCGATGAATTCATCATGATGGCCGGGCCGTGTTCGGTGGAATCGGAAAAACAGATCATGCAGGCGGCGGAAGGCGTCGCGCGCGCAGGGGCGAAAATGCTGCGCGGCGGCGCGTTCAAACCGCGCACTTCGCCGTACGATTTTCAGGGAATGGAAGAAGAAGGCCTGAAGCTCTTGCAGAAGGCCAAAAAAGCCACCGGGCTGGCCATCATCACGGAAGTGATGAGCGATCGCGACGTCGACTTGATCGCGCAATACGCGGACGTGATGCAAGTGGGAGCGCGCAACATGCAAAATTTCGTTTTGCTCAAAGCCCTCGGCAAATGCGGCCGTCCCGTTTTACTCAAGCGCGGCATGAGCAGCACGATGAAGGAATTGCTGATGTCCGCGGAATACGTGGTGGCGCATGGAAATCCGGATGTGATTTTGTGCGAGCGGGGCATTCGCACCTTCGAGACCGCCACCCGGAACACCTGCGACATCGCGGCGATTCCCGCGCTGAACGAACTGACGCACCTGCCGATTATTCTCGATCCCAGCCACGCCACCGGAAAACGCAGCCTGGTGCCGGCAGTCGCGCGGGCCGGCGTAGCAATCGGCGCCGACGGACTGATCGTGGAAGTCCACCCATCCCCGGAAAAAGCGATCAGCGACGGCGCGCAGTCCCTGGACCTGGTTCAATTCGAGCGAATGATGCGAGACCTGCGACCCTACATCGAGCTGTGGGAGGCGTCGCGAAAAGGTGAAGCGCTCGCCGCCGCGCATTGACCGGCCGGGTGACGCGCAGCCTCTCGCAGGAGCGACCCTTGCGAATGAAACGAAGCACGTAACGATAACTCAAAAACCGGAAAATGCGTCGACGTCGGAGCCACTCTCCAGGGGTTTTGCTGGGTGACGTGAGGGAAGACGCTGGCGCAAAGTGATTAAAATAAAAACTATCGAGCGGCTGGCGAGGACTCCACCGCGACTGGCTCGAAATATTTCGGAACAATCACCTCTGTTCGGGGAGATGCCGCCTTTACCTCGGCTACGAAGGACTGAAGTCTCTCGATCGCGGGCTGCTGCGAAACATCATATGGAACATTGAAGCGATCCCAGTGTGTGGGCAAGACTAGGCGGGGATAACCGAGGGCGCGAAGCAAACGCTCTGTATAGTGGTAGATTTCCTGTCGTTCCGGCATTGCGCCAATCACGGCTACATCCGGGCGTAGCCCGTCCACCTCGCGCTCGATATAGTTCATCGACCCGAGTACGAGCACCTGCTGACCACCCATGCGGATGAGATAGGCGAGGGTTCCGCCTTCCATAAGGAGTTGGCTTTCCCGAAACGGAGGCTTGGCGTCAGCAGGAAAAATGGCCGAAGACGGAGGCAGCGAAGGTCGGAACTGCGAACCACGCGAAGCACGTCGCAAAATGCCATGTAGGCTGGGAATGACTCGAACCGAACAACTGCCCAGTTCGAGGTCTTCGCCGCCCTTCACCGTCAATAGCTGGCTGTTCGGAACGTTACTGTCTCTAGCGAAATTTGTGGTGCTTTCGGTGCCGATCACCAGTGCGCCCGTCTTGCTCGCGATGTAGGGCGTGTCCAGCACATGGTCAATGTGGGTATGGGTGATCAAGATAAAGTCCGCCCGCTTGATATGGGCGTCAATCACCGCTGGGTCCGAAGTGGCGAAATCATTCAGGTTCACCAGTGGACGTGGATCGGAGGGCAACACCGAGTCATTCGGTGTGTTGGTCTTCAAGCGTGTTAAATACGGATCGACCAGAACTACTGTTTTACCGTCGGTGATTTCCCATCCTGCTGTTCCCAAGTACGCGAGCTTCAGGCCAGTCTGCGCCGGAGTGACGGCAGAGGACCCCACTAGGAGGAGAAGAAGGAAGAAAGCCGAGCCCGGAACCGCGTCAATTTTTGCTCCACGCCTTGGCCAAGAGATGACAGATGCTAGCATAATCCGAATTAAAGCGATTTTAGAGACGGGCTATTAGGATGACGGTTGTTTTCCGTCTTTTTGGGCGTTGGCGAGCCAGCGGCCGAGTACCGCCAGGGGTTGAGGCTCAACTTCGAGAAAAGAGACGCCGGCGCCAAGATGGGGCTGCACATAAACGATTTTGGCCTTGGCGTGGAAGAATTCTTCACCGGCAAAAATTTTGACGAGTACGAGAGTGCCCTGAGGAAAGGGATTCATCATATCGAGGTAGCAGCCGTGCAGGCCGAGCTCGCTGACGCGAGTGGCGATGCGCACGTCGGTCTTTTGTTCGATGAGTTCGGCGCTGGCGATGAAGGTATAACGGGGCGTGCGGCGCTGTTCTTTCCTCAAGCAGATGGGCCTCTGAAATGATGTTGCCATGAAAAGGGGCGAGGCTGGATGTAGAGTTGCGGAACGGTTATTAGCCGTCGGGAAGCGATCAAGGGGAGTCAGGGAGTTATGATCTTGCTGAAATGGGGCGCAGCGGTGCTGCGCCCCTACGGCTGGGGGATGTGGATTTGCGGCGGGAGTGGTTTCTTTTGGAGTTGGAAGGGAGCCGATGTCCGTGCTGGAGGGTTGCTGAAATGGGGCGCAGCGGTGCTGCGCCCCTACGGGACGGGTGCTTAGAGGCGGTTGAAGAGGAGCGGGGCGCCTAGTTTGGAGGTGTAGTTTGGGCGGTAGCGCTCGGTGTTGTAGAGGGCGGCGAGATCGACTTTGCGGGCGCCCATGGAGGAAGCGGGAAGCGGGGCGTGGGCGTAGCAGCCATTTTGCAGGCCGACCATGCGGCCGGTGACGCCGTCGCGCAACATATCGACCGCGATGTTAGCGAAGGTGATGGCAACCAGCTGGTCAATGGCGTCGGGTTCGCCGCTGCGCAGATCGTAGGTAAGATCGCTGACCATGATTTCGTCGCCGGTACGCTTGCGAATTTCTTCGCCGAGGGCCTGGCCGATGTCCATTTTTTTGCGATGGCCGTAGGCGTCGGCCTCGCCGTACTCCTTGACCGAACCTTCTTTCCATACGGCGCCTTCGGAAACGACGACCAGGGCGTAATGGCTGGGATTGTTTTTTTTGTCGTCGGAGAGAAGTTTGGCGATGCGATCGATATCGAAAGGATATTCGGGGATGAGGCAGCGGGTGGAGGTGACGTAGGCGGTATAGAGAGCGGTGAAGCCGGCGTCGCGGCCGAAAATGCGGAAGACGCCGATGCGTTCATGAGAACCGAGGGTGGTGCGTTGGCGGGTGATGAGTTCCTTGGCGCGAGTGATGGCGGTGGAGAAGCCGATGCAGTATTCGGTGCCTTGAACGTCATTGTCCATGGTCTTGGGAATGGCGATGACAGGCATGCCCGCAGCGGAGAGAGCGGCGGAGAAGCTGAGAGTATCGTCGCCGCCAATGGTGATGAGGCAGGCGATGCCGAGGCGGTCGAGATTTTCGAGGACGATGGGAGTGAAGTCGTAGTATTTGCCGTCGAAGGGCAATTTCTGGACGCGGTCAGCGGAGACGGTTTTGGGGAGCTTGGATTCAAGCATCTTGCGAGGGTTGGTGCGGGAGGTGTGCAGGACAGTGCCGCCGGTGCGGTCAATGGCGCGAGTGTTTTCGCGATCGAGCGGGCGAATGTAGGGGTCGGAGGGATTGGCGGGATCCATGTGGGTGAGGCCTTCCCAGCCTTTGCGGATGCCGATCACGGAGCGACCGAGTTGACTGGCGCGATAGACCACGGATTTGATGACGGGATTGAGGCCGGGAACGTCGCCGCCGCCGGTCAGGATGGCGATTTTGTCTTTGGATGGCACTGGGACGATTTCTCCTTCGCTAAGTTGGTTGCGTCTTTGCGCCGCTGCCGAGAATCGCTGATCGGAGTCCCTGCCGGGCTGAGAAAAACCTCAGGAGCAAAAGGCCGGCCCTTCGAGAGCTCAGGTACAGCTTGCCACGTCGCAGAGGGCAGCGAGCGAATCGACCGTCGCGCGCTCACCGAATGTAGCCGTACATTTTGGCATAGATTCAGGCGGCGGGGACGATTGCGGAGGTTAAAAAAATTTTATGGGACGAATTTAGTTTTCAAAGGGGCGATTTGTGGCTAGTCTATGCGTTCGCGGAGGGAATCCATGGCAGAAGGCGGGGCGCGGATCGTGAAGGCGCCGGAGTTCGGAGAGACGTTGCGCGAGGATTCGTGGTGGGCGGAAACGATTCCGGTGGTGCTGTTGCTGGGGGGATTCGGCCTTTACGCGACACTGCGCGCGTTTGAGGGACGATTTTATGAATGGGGGCCGTATCTCTCGCCGTTTTATTCGCCGCTGATCGATGAGCATCATCGGTGGTGGAAGCTTTCGCCGGCGCTGTTGATCCTGGGCGGGCCGCTGGGCTTCCGCGCTACTTGCTACTACTACCGAAAGGCGTACTACCGGGCGTTCTTCCAGGATCCGCCGGCTTGCGCGGTGGGCGAGTGGAAGAGGAACTATAAAGGTGAAACGAAGTTTCCGTTCATTCTGCAAAACGTGCATCGCTATTTCCTGTATTTTGCGATCCTGTTTTTGGTTTTTCTGTGGAAGGACGTATTTCACGCGTTCCGCTTCGATGGCAGCTTTGGAATGGGTGTGGGCACGCTGGTGCTGCTGGTCAACGTAGTGCTGCTGAGCATTTACACCCTGTCGTGCCATTCGCTGCGGCACCTGGCGGGCGGGAAATTGGATTGTTTTTCGTGCGCCACGTTCGGGAAGCCGAGATACAAAGCCTGGCGGGGGCTGACGATTTTGAATGAGCGGCACATGTGGTTTGCGTGGATGAGCTTGATTTCGGTTGGATTGGCGGATTTTTACGTGCGGCTGGTAGCTTCCGGCGCGATCCAAGATGCGAGGATCTTTTGAGCGATCGATTCGAGACGCACGAGCACGATGTATTGGTGGTCGGCGCAGGAGGGGCGGGTCTACGCGCGGCGATCGAAGCGCTGGGGCAAGGCGCTTCGGTGGGGGTGGTGAGCAAATCGCTGCTGGGCAAGGCGCATACCGTCATGGCGGAAGGGGGAATCGCGGCGGCGATGGCCAACGTGGATTCGGCGGACGGCTGGAAGCCGCATTTTCGGGACACGATGCGCGGCGGAAAGCTGCTGAACAACTGGCGCATGGCGCAATTGCACGCGCAGGAAGCGCCGGAGCGGGTGAAAGAGCTGGAGCAATGGGGCGCGCTGTTTGACCGCACCGAGGACGGAAGGATTTTGCAGCGGGCGTTCGGCGGGCACACGTTCCGGCGGCTTTGCCACGTGGGGGATCGCACAGGACTGGAGATGATTCGGACGCTGCAGGATCGCGGCGTGCATATGGGCTTCGATGTGTATATGGAATGCACGATCGTGCGGTTGCTTACGGATGGAGGGCGCTGCGCGGGGGCGCTGGCGTACTGGCGGGAGACCGGGCGGTTTGTGTTGTTCAAGGCGAAATCGGTGGTGATGGCTACGGGAGGGATCGGGAAAGCGTGGCCGATTACGTCGAACTCGTGGGAATACACGGGCGACGGGATGGCGCTGGCCTATGAAGCGGGGGCCGAGCTGATGGATATGGAGTTTGTGCAGTTTCATCCGACGGGCATGGTGTGGCCGCCGGGTGTGCAGGGGATTTTAGTGACGGAGGCGGTGCGCGGCGAAGGCGGGATCCTGCGGAACAAGAATGGCGAGCGGTTCATGGAACGCTACGATCCGAAGAGGATGGAGCTTTCGACGCGAGACGTGGTGGCCAGGTCGATCTATACGGAAGTGAAAGAAGGGCGGGGAACGGAGCACGGCGGAGCGTACCTGGATATTTCGCACAAGCCCGCGGACTACGTTAAGAAGAAATTGCCGAGCATGTACCACCAGTTTAAAGAGCTGGCGGACGTGGATATCACCAAGGGACCGATGGAAGTGGGGCCGACATGCCACTACATGATGGGCGGAATTCGCGTGGAGGCGGAGACGGCGCAGAGTTCGCTGCCGGGGCTGTTTGCGGCGGGGGAGGCGGCGGCGGGGTTGCATGGCGCGAATCGGCTGGGCGGGAATTCGCTTTCGGACTTGCTGGTGTTTGGGCGGCGGGCCGGATTGGCGGCGGCGCAGCACGCCAAGGAGGCGGCGGCTCCGAATCTGGATGAAGGACAAATCCGCGAGGGCGAGAGTGAAGCACTGAGTGCGTTCCAGCGACAGGGCGGGGAGAATCCGTACGCGGTGCATCGCGATTTGCAGAAAACGATGCAGAGCCTGGTGGGAATTTTCCGTACCCGGGAGGATATGCAGAAGGCGCTGGGGGAGTTGGCGAAACTGAAGGAGCGGGCGGGGCGCACCAGCGTGGAAGGATCGCGGATGTTCAATCCTGGATGGCACATGGCCATTGAAATGAAGTCGATGCTGACGGTTGCGGAGGCGGTGACGCGCAGCGCGTTAGTGCGGGAAGAGAGCCGGGGAGCGCACAGCCGGATTGATTTTCCGGAGCTGAGCCCAGAGTGGGGAACGAAGAACAACATCGTCTGGAGCGACGGGAGTGCGATGGGACTGCGGCAGGAAGGGCGGCCGGAGATGCCTGCGGAGTTGAAACAGATTTTGGCAGAGGATAAATGATGCATTCGGATTTGACGCCTGGGCGGGCTGGGCGGAGCGTGCTGCATTCCGATTTGACGCCTGGGTGAGCTGGGGCGCAGCGTGCTGCGCCCCTACAAGGGTGGTTGCATTGGGTTGGGATGATGAGATGAAGCCGGAAACACAGGAGAATTGAGCGAATGGCGGACGCAACTTTGAGGGTGTTTCGCGGCAGCAAAGATGGCGGGCAGAGCGTGGAGTTTCGGGTGCCGGTGGCGCCGGGAATGGTGGTGCTGGACGCGCTGCACTACATTCAGGGACATCAGGCGCCGGACCTGGCGGTGCGGTGGAACTGCAAGGCAGGGAAGTGCGGGTCGTGCTCGGCGGAAGTGAACGGAAGGCCGCGGCTGACGTGCAAGACGCGCATGGATGCGCTGCCGAAGGACCAGCCGATTACGGTGATGCCGCTGAAAGCGTTTCCGTTGATCAAGGATTTGGTGACCGACGTTTCCTGGAATTACAAAGTGAACAAGAAGATTCCGCCGTTTACGCCGAAAAGCGGGGCGGACTGGAAGTGGCACCAAGAGGACGTGGATCGAGTACAGGAATTTCGCAAATGCATCGAATGTTTTTTGTGCCAGAACGTGTGCCACGTGTTGCGCGATCACGAAAAGAAGGAACAGTTCGGAGGGCCGAGATTTTTTGTGCGCGTAGCGGGGCTGGAGATGCATCCGATAGACGGGGTTTCGCGGACGAAATTGCTGAAGGATGAATTGGGGATCGGGCTTTGCAATATTACGAAATGCTGCACGGAGGTTTGCCCGGAGGAAATTCATATTACGGACAACGCGATTATTCCGTTGAAGGAGCGGGTGGTGGATGAGTTTTACGATCCGCTGATGTGGATGGTGCGGAAGATACGAGGGGCGGAGAAGTAGAAGGGTGGCGTTGGCTTGCGAGGTTTTTATGGATGTTAAGTTGAAGACGATTTCGAAGTCGGGGATTGCGGAGGCGATTGCCAAGGCGGAGTTGTATCGGTACTTGAATGAGCCGGAGGAAGCGGAGTCGATTTGCCGGGATGTGCTGGCGGCGGACCCGAAGCACGCGCTGGGTCTGCGGACCCTGGGCCTGGCGATAACGGATCAATTCACGGGCGGGGCCGGGGACCGCTATAGCGAGGTGGAGAGCGTCTTCCAGAGTTTGACCGATGCTTACGAGCGGCTCTATTACACGGGATTGCTGTGCGAGCGGAGAGTAAAAGCGCAGTTGCGCAGCGGGCGGGCTCCGCATACTTTGTTGCCGCTCTTGGAGAGGGCCTTACAGTGTTTCGGAGAGGCGGAGAAGATGCATCCGCCGGGGAATGATGACGCGATATTGCGATGGAACCGCTGCGTGCGGTTGTTGCAGAGCCAGCCGGATTTTGAGGCGGAGGAAGTGGCGTCCTTTGAGGCGCACGATGGGCCGCCGGAGTAGGAAAAGGAGTTAGAGAGTATAAGAGGACCAAAGCAGGAGTCACGGAGCCGTCGGCTATTTGCGTGTTGGACTTGCGGGCCGCCGGCGGCTTTACGTTTTACGTGAAGGGCTTTTAGGCCGCGCAAGCCGAGATTTTCCCGCCAGACGATTGAATTCGCCGCAACAGGAAAAACTATTGGGGACTGAGGCGCTCAACTGGAGTGAGCGCAGGTACGATGGGTGTCAGCTGCTCTTCGGTGCGCGTGGGCGGTGCTGAGTAAGAGGCATTCTTGAGGCAATTCGTGGAATTGGGCGGGGGAAGTGCGGCGCGGTCCACCTTGCCGTTGGCAGTGAGGGGCAAAGATTCCAAAGCCACAAACGCATTGGGGATCATGTAGTCGGGAAGTTGTGCTTGCAAATGTTGGCGCAAGGTGACGGCGTTCACTTGGGCGTCTTGCTTCAAAACGATATAGGCGGCGAGCGAATGATTGCCGGAAGCATTTCTGAGGGGAACGACAATTCCCGATTGAATGGCTTCGTGAGTGCACAGGGCGGCGCAGACTTCATTGGGCTCGACACGGCAGCCGCGGATCTTGACCTGGTCGTCGGTGCGGCCGAGAAACTCGAAATTGCCGTCGGGAATGGAGCGCGCAAGATCGCCCGTTTTGTACATACGCGAGGCCGGATCTTTGTCGAAGGGATTGGGAATGAATTTTTGGCGAGTGAGTTCGGGGTCGCAGAGATAGCCGCGGCCGACACCGGCTCCGGCGATATACAGTTCGCCAACCGAACCGGCGGGAACGGGTTGAAGGTTCTCATCGAGAAGGAAAATTCTAGTGTTGGAGATGGGCCGGCCGATGGGAGGAAGTGCGGCGGGCCGCTGGTGGGGAGTGACCGTGGCGGAAAGAGCCACTACGGTGCATTCGGTGGGTCCATAGTTGTTCACTAGAGTGAAGGGCAAGCTGGGGGGCGGGTATTGCTGAAGAACATCCGCGCCGGTGAACAGAAAACGCAAAGAGGTTTCGGTGGGCCAATCGAGGAAGAGAAGACGTTGCGCGATGGGAGTGGGGACGAAGCTGAGGGTGATGCGTTGGGCGAGCATCCAGTCGCGAAGGCTACGAGGGGAAATGCGCGTGGAATCTGGCGGAGCCAGGAGAGTGGCGCCGGAGAAAAGGTACGGCCAAATTTCCCAGACGGCGGCGTCAAAGCCAGGACTGGCGAGCATGGTGGCGCGGTCGGAGCTGGAGACGGCGAAAGCGGATTGGGTCCAGTGGACCAGGTTCAAGAGATTTTCGTGAGTGATCAGGACACCCTTGGGGCGGCCAGTGGAGCCAGAGGTGTAGATGACGTAGGCGAGTTGGGCAGGGTGGGAGCGAGTGGGAAGAGGGTCCGAGGAATAAGCGCGTAGCAGTGAATGACGGTCGGAGATGTCCACCTGTTTCGCAGCTTGTTGCGATAGTTCGAGCTGCGAGGCTAGGCCGCTGCGAATGAGGATGGGGACGCGGGCATCTTCCAGGATGAAGCGAATGCGTTCCGGTGGTGAGGCCGGGTCAAGAGGAAGATAGGCGCAGCCAGCTTTCCAGACGGCCAGGGCGGCGATGAGCAGGTCGGGCGAGCGATCGAGGACCAAGGCCACGAGTGCTTCCGGAACGGCGCCGAGCGACAGGAGGTGGCGGGCGAGGGCATTGGACTGGGCTTCGAGTTGAGCGTAGGAGAGAGTTTCGCCGGTGGTGGTGATTGCCGGAGCGTGGGGATTCGTGGCCGCCCACGCGGCAACCGATTCTACCAAGGAAAGGGTAGTGGCCGTAGGTTCGAATGCTCCGCGAGGCGCGGAGCTCAAAGATTGGGGATGCTTCAGGAATTCCAGCCAGGACGAACCGAAGCGAGAGTCGTTAGAGGAGGCGGTGCTCATAGATTCGCAGAGAGCTGGTGGCACTCCCTAGTGCCGATGCAACGAAATGTCGAGCAGTGTGAGGACGTCAATATCGTCGATAGTTGCAGGCGGCCGTCCGGATGTTCGTGAAGATGAGTGCGTGAGATGGAGAAATGGCCGCCATGTATCGTTAAGAATTTGCAACGGGCCGGGCCAAAACTCCATCAAGGGAATTACTGAGTTGCCCAGAGAAATCGCTGGAGTGGAAAATCAGCGCTCGCCGAAGACGCGCTATGGGAGAACGGGGAGCACGATGGAAGTCGGATTTGCTTTGGAGCGATACAGGCGCTCGGTGGCGGAGGCAAAGTCGGATTCCGCTGCGTCCGGGATGCTAATGAACTTCTGAGGGTTACGGTCGGTTAGTGGGAACCAGGTGCTCTGAATTTGTATCATGATGCGGTGGCCGCGGCGAAAAGAGTGATTGATGTCCGGCAGGGAAAAATTGAGCGCGGTGGGCTGATTGGGCACGAACGGCTCAGGCTTCTCAAAGCTGTTGCGGAATTTGCCGCGAAAAGGTTCCCCGCGCACGAGTTGCTGATAGCCGCCCATCACAACATCGCGGGGATTGGGATCGGGATTGGGAAAGTCCATGGGGTAGACGTCGATCAGTTTTACCACGAAGTCGGAGTCGGTACCGGAGGTGGAAACCCACAGACGGGATAAAACGGGGCCGCTGACCGTTACATCCTGTTCGAGAGGATCGGTTTGGTAGACCAGAACGTCGGGACGTTTAGCGGCGAAGCGCTGGTCGGCGTCCATATAGGTTTGCGGCACGTCGGTGGTGGGGAAGTTGACGAAGGGAACGGGCCGATTGGGATCGCTGAGATACTGGTCGAAGGCGTTGGCCGACTCGGAAGGTACATCGGGCAAAAGGCGGCCGCCAGCATGGATATAGAGCGAGCGGTTTTGCGTATTTGAGGGCGGCCAGGAATCGTAGCGGCGCCAGGTATTGGAGCCAGTTTCAAAGACATAAGCGGTGGGAAGCTTGGCGTCCGCAGCGTCCTTGAGGTGCTGGCGAAAAAAAGGCAGAAGGATTTTCTCATTGTAGAAATCCGAATTGTTCGCGGAAAAATTCACGTCGCCGAGGTGATCACCTTCGGTGGAAGCCCAGCCGCCATGGACCCAGGGACCGAGGACGAGCTTGTTGGAGGCGGCGGGGTTGAATTGCGCGATGGCGTGAAAAATCTTGCGAGGTCCCACCAAATCTTCAGCGTCGAACCAACCGCCAACGGTGAGCACAGCGCAATGAACATTTTTCATGTGGGCGGAAAGATCGCGAGACTTCCAATATAGATCGTAATTGGGGTGAACGACCTGATCATCCCAATAGCGGTTGGCGTCCTTGAAATACAGACGCTTGGCATTGGATAGCGGGCCCATGTGGAGGAAAAAATCGTAGCCGTCAGTGGTGCCGTAATCGAAACGAGGGTCTTGCGCGGGAGGAGCGATTGCCGCGCGAGGCTTGAAAAAGGTGTAAAAGCCGAAGTTGGCGGCGAGCATGAAAGCGCCGTTGTGATAGGCGTCGTCACCCATGTAAAGATCGGTGACCGGGGCTTGGGGAGAAGCGGCTTTTAGCGCGGGATGAGAATCGATAATGCCGGCGGCGGCGAAAAATCCCGGATAGGAGATTCCCCAAATACCGACCTTGCCGTTGTTGCCGGGAACGTGGTGCAGGAGCCATTCGATGGTATCGTAGGTGTCGGTGCTCTCGTCGACGTCTTTCGGTGATTTTTTCCGGTCGGTATGGGGCGTCATTTCCTCGAAGGCGCCCTCCGACATGTAGCGGCCGCGAACGTCCTGGTAAACGAAGATGAACCCGTCATGCTGGAACACGGGAGCGGGCCCGAGACGTCGTGGATACTGGTCGGGGCCGTAAGGGCTGACGCTGTAGGGAGTGCGCACCATAAGAAGCGGGTAAACCTCTGAAGTGTCCTTAGGCACATAAACAGCGGTGAAGAGCGCGATGCCGTCGCGCATCGGAATGCGATATTCGTACTTCGTATAATGAGCGCGGACATCCGCTTCGCCGGGAGTCTCGGTGCCAGATTGCGCGATGGACCAGTGCGCCGGGGTGACGATAAGAAGGACGAGTAAGAGAGCGGTACCAGACATGAGGAAGCGAAAGCCGCGCACGGGAGTATTCACGGAATTCTCCACTAATTCTTTATTTTCCGACCGCGGCAACGATACTTATTCGGGGAAGCGGGTGTCAATGACGGGAAGAGTTTGCTGTGTCGATTATCCAGATAGCAGCAGGGCGTTACTGAGGGCGTGACGATTTGGCGGACACATTCCCGGCGGATTCGTCGAGTTTCAGGAGCAGAACGCGGCCGTCAGAGTGAAAGGAGCCGCCGGTGGCGGTAGTGGCCTCTTTGAGAGGATTGGACGGCAGGAAGTGGGCGATCTCGAAAACTAAGCCGGTGGAAGTAAGGGTTTTCTCGACATAATCGCGTTCCAGGTCGATATTCGGATCAATTTTGTGAGTTACGCCATTGTTGCGCTGGTCGCGGTCGAAGCCAATGTCGTGAGTAGCCGCGCCGACCCAAAGGGTTTGGCCATTGACCTCGAAAGGGGCCTTCCAGATGCGCAGATGATTGCGCGAAGCAACGACCTTGATAGGTTCGGCGTGGGCCCATCCGTAATCTTGCGGCCGGCCGAACAGATATAGCGGACTCATGGGCATGGTCAGGTAAGACTCCTTGGAGATACTTTCGATGATGCCGTGAAGCACGGTGCCGCGCACGTCGGCATCCACCTTGACCCACCCGGCTGCGGTGAAGACCTTTTGCATGGCGTCTTCCGAGCCAAGAATGAAGAAATTGACCATGTCGCCGGGATTCCCCGCTTTGTCTGCCACCCGACGAGGAACTTTGGCGAAGACGCCGGCGTCCAGACCTGAAATCGATTTCACCTCGCGGGCCGGGTGATAAATGGCGTTGGGATCGGCCGGCCGAATATCGATATGGACGGTGTACGTGCCGTCGCCAGCGTCGTCACTGGCTTGATTAATGCCAATTGCCAGACGGCCGGCAACGGGAGCGATGAGGTCACGTTGAGCGCCCAGCAGGAAGGGTTGTGCGGTGGCAGCGTCGCCGAGACGGCCGATCAGCGCGCCCCGGCCCGCGCCGTTGAAAGGCAGAATGCGAAGGAGATCCTTGAAGCCGCGCGTGATGCCATCGGGACCGTTATCTTCCTTGGCATCGGCATAACGCAGGTGTCCCGAAGCATGGACGAGAATATGCTCGCCCGGCTGTACATCGATTCCAGTATCGGACCATGATTGGTCGCCCGTGATTTGGATCTCCTGAGACAGGCGGCGACTTGAAGCTGTGGGCGCTTGGGGCGGCTTGGATTGGTCCCCGCGAACGAGTTGGGCGGAGATATGACCAGGAAAAAGAACCAGGGATGCCGCGGCAGCAAGGCGCGGCAGTATACGACGGCGGAAGATTTTTCTAATTGTGGAGGTCATGGGGTAGGTGATCGCGCATCTCACCTGAACAGATGCTTTTCGAGGCAGAGGTGTTGGCTCTAAACCCGGGAGAAACGCGAGCCACTTCCTTGACTCTTCACAGTGACGCCTTGTATGTTGGCAGGATACTGGAGCTCAGGCGAAAAAGCGGCGCGAGGGCTTGAGCCTATACGCCGGAATTGAAAGGGATTAGAACCTTCACGGGCTGCATGACTAAGTCGATTTCACGGCTACTGACGTTGATAAGTTTGAGCGGCGTCTTTTTTGCAACAGGGGCGAACGGGCAGGCGCGACCCGATCAGAATACTCCGCCCGCGGCCCAGCGGCTGCGGCCAAGTCCGATCACGAATGTGTCCGTGGACGGAAGTGAAGCGATGTTCACCACGATGTGCGCGCTGTTGGCATCGGGATTTGAGTCCGACATAAGCGCCGCCAATTGGCACCCGCTGCGCGCGCAACTGCGCGAGCGAATGCAGCACCAACAGGGCCCGGCGGTGGAAGCGGTACGAGAGTTTTACAAGAAGCACCAGTTGGCTGATGCGGGCGCCATGCTCTCGCAGTACATCTGGTTCGGATTGGTGGCCGGTCCGGCACCCAGATTTGAGTTGACCTTGCGGCGCGACGAACTGCCGCCGGAAGTGATTGCGCTAGAGGGATTCGGCGAGATTCTTGCCAGTTACTATCAAGAGCAGAAGATCGGACGGTTGTGGCGTGATCTTCAGCCATTGTATAACCGCGATATCGAGCGTTTACATGACTCAGTATCGCAGATCGTGTTCGTGGCCACCAACTATCTGCGGGAGATCATGGATAATGCGAACCCGCGAACGTTTACGGTCATTGTGGAGCCGCTGGTGGGCCGCATCACCAATGTGCGCAATTTTGGAGACCACTACGCCATTGTGCTAAGCGGAGGCGATGATTTGCCTACGGACACCGTTCGCCACGCGTACCTGCATTTTTTGCTCGACCCTTTGCCGCTGCAGTATTCGCACGTGGTTGCGGTGAAAAGACCTTTATATGAGGCGGCGGCGCATGCGCCGCGGCTGGTGCCCGACCTGAGGGACGATTTTTCTTCGTACTTCGCAGAATGCCTGGTACGAGCCGTGGAGTTGAAACTGAAACGGATGTCGCCCAGCGAGCGGGCCGCGGCGATCGACATGGACGATGAGGATGGCTATGTGCTGGTGAGGCCGCTGTTTGCGGCGCTGGGAAATTTTGAGAGGTCCGAACCCTCGATGCGGCTGTTCTTTCCCGAGATGGTCAGGTCCATCGATGTCAACGCGGAAGTGAAACGCGTGCAAACGATAAAATTCGCGGCGGCGCCGGCGACAGCAAAGGTGGATGAAACGGCAAGCGAAGGTGTCGCGCGCAGAAGGAAGCTGGCGCCATCGACCGTGCCGAACGACCCGGACGCGATCGCCGCGCTGACGGAAGGGGAGAGAAGAATCGCGGAGAAGAACCCGCGTGCGGCGGAAACTTCGTTTCAGAGGGTGCTGGTGAAATATCCGGACCAAGCGCGAGCGTGGTATGGCATAGGATTGGTGGCCCTGATGGAACGCGACGGTGTGCGGGCCAAGGAGGTATTCGGACGATTGACGTCAGGAGAGCACGCGGCCAACGATGACCCCATGGTATTGGCGTGGTCGCACATTTATCTGGCCCGGATTTACGATGACGAAGGGCATGTGGATGAGGCTAAGGCGCAGTACCAGGAGGCGCTGGCGGTTACGGGGAGCCCGGACCAGGCCCGGCAAGCGGCGCAAAAAGGCCTAGCGGCGTTCAGCGGAAGCAAAGGGCCGGAAAGTCCGTAGAGAAATCGGCGGGTATGGGGCATCTAAAGATTGATGGGAGTGCGGTAAAAGCCCACGGACTCCAGTGAAAAATCTAAATCTGAGAGGTATAGGAATGAGCGGGAAAAGGACTAACTGGATAGGCGCGGGAGCGCTCACCACATTGATGCTGTGCGCCGCGACGCAGGCCGGTGCGCAAGGCGGACAGCCCGCGGGGCAAAGCCAACCGCAGCAACAGCAGCAACCACCTGCGACATCTGCAGACAAAGACAAACAGCCGAACCCCGCGCCTCTGTCTATGGACAATGCGGCAGCCCCGAGTCCGGAGGAGGAGTCGGCGTCTAAAGCAGTTCAACAAGCCCCCGACCCCAACAAGAAAATTCAGCTTGCCGAGGAATTTCTACAGAAATACCCGCAAAGCCGATACCGGGCGAGCATGTATCAAGTACTGGTGCAGGGGTATTTTGCGACGCAGCAGGTGCCAAAGATGATCGACGCCGGCGAGAAGGAAATAGAGATCAATCCCAATGATGCGCCGGTGCTTGCGGTGATGGGGCAAACGCTGGCTAGAACGTATAGTGCCAAGGCGCCTGACGCGGCGAAGCAATTGGATAAAGCCGAGCTTTATTCGAAGCGGGCCATCGAAATTACGCCAACACTGACCAAACCAGCGAACCTGAGCGACGAACAATTTAACAGCGCCAAAAGCGATACGCTGGTTATGGCGCATGGCGGGCTGGGATTGGTCTACATCCGGAGAGGCAAATTCTCGGAGGCAATTCCGGAGCTGGAGCAGTCGGTGAAGGCTGATACCCACCCGGACCCGGATCCGGTGAACTACTATCTGTTGGGCGTCGCAGACAAGCAGACGTCGCATTTCGAAGCCGCCGCGGCCGCCTTCTCCAAATGCGCCACAGTGCAAAGCTCGCTGCAGGCGACATGCAAGAACGGCGTCGAGGATGCGAAGAAGCAAGGATCCACCCAATTGAGCGCTCCAAACTGAGCGACCGTTTTTCAAAATGACGCAAAAAGACGAGGAGTTCGAGGAGCGGTTGGGGCACAAGTTCCAGAATCCCGAACTGCTCCGCCGGTCTCTCACCCACAGCTCGGCTCGCCCCGAAATGCGAGGGGCGGAGGAAGGGCAGGCCGAGGGCGCCGAGGACAATGAGCAGTTGGAGTTCCTGGGCGATGCGGTCTTGGATTTGTTAGCCAGCGAGTATCTGCTGGAGCGGTTTCCGCACTGGAGCGAAGGGCAGCTTTCGAAGAGTCGCGCCCGTTTGGTCAATGCTCAGGCGTTAGAGATAGCGGCTCGCCGAATCGGCCTGGGTGAATATCTGCGGCTGGGCCGCGGCGAAGAGAAGACCGGAGGACGAGAAAAGCCGGCACTGCTTGCGGATGCATTCGAGGCGGTAGTAGCAGCGATCTATCTGGATGCCGGGCTGGCGGCGGCAAAGAATATGCTAAGGACCACGCTTTTCGAGTTGGTATTGGAGGAGCGTGGAGGCAGTTTGTTTGAAGCTGACCGCAAATCGGCGCTGCAGGAGTTTTTGCAAGGACGTGGCAAACCTCCGGCAGAGTACAGATTGGCTGCCGAAAGCGGACCCGATCATCAAAAGACGTTTCAGGTGGAAGTGTGGATTGACGGCGCTTGCATGGCGGCTGGGCTAGGCAGCACGAAGAAAGAAGCGGAGCAGCACGCCGCTGGCAGCGCGTTGGAACGGCTGGAACAAATCGCGGCTAGAACCTGACACAAAATGACCCAAGAAACGACGGATCACGCGCCAATCGAGTCCAAAACGCCAGAGCCCCGTGGTGACCAGGCTACTTTCTCCGAATACGTGGAGTCTTTGCTGGTTACCGTGATCCTGGCGCTTTTCGGGACGACCTTTATCGTGCAGGCGTTCAAAATTCCGTCGGCATCGATGGAAGGGACGCTGTTGATAGGCGACCACTTGCTGGTGAATAAATTTATCTTTGGCGGACACGGAGCGTGGTATGAAAAGGTCCTGCCGTATCGACCGTTAGAACGGGGCGACATCATCGTTTTCAAATATCCGTTCGCGGATCATCAGCACTTTGTAAAGCGGGTGATTGGACTACCGGGGGACAGACTGAAGGTCGAGGATCAACGGGTTTACGTGAACGGGAAAGTCTTGAATGAGCCTTATGTGGTGCATGATCCGGGCGCTGGATACGATCCGCTGAACTATGCGTTTCCGCCGATGGGCAACCAGTTGTACTCCAGTCCGGTGGTGACGGAGTGGGCCCATGAGATCAAGAAATATGTGCGGGGGGAAGAGATAGTCGTTCCGCCGGGAAGGTATTTTGCGATGGGAGATAATCGCGACCATAGCCTGGACAGCCGCTATTGGGGATTTGTGGACCGCGACGCGATCATGGGCCGGCCTTTTCTGATCTACTGGTCCGTGGAGGCCAGCAGCGGGGATTATGGGCAGAGCAGTTTTTTGCAGCGGCTGAAAAGTGTGCTGGATACGCTGGTGCACTTGCCGCAACGCACGCGCTGGAGCCGCATGCTGCGAACCGTGCACTAGAGCAGGCTCACCTTTCCATTTCCTGAGCAGTCTGCGAAACTCTCGAACACATGACTCGCTTGAACAAATGGTGGAGGCTGGCGCTATTGGCTGGGGGGTCGCTGATTGCCGCGCAAGCTGGAGCTTCGTTTTTGGCCCGGACGCGCGGCGGCCACGCTTACCTAGCCGCGCACCTGGCGCGTGCTTTTGGGCGAAGCGTCGAGGTCCGCCACTTCAACATTTTGTTGCTGCCGCGACCCGTACTGGATGCCGAGCAGGTGAGTATTGGGGAGGATTCGGCATTCGGTAACGAGTATTTTTTGCGGGCGGAGCGTCTGACCGGGGTACTAAGGTGGGGTGGCCTGGTGCGGGGTCATGTTGAATTTGGCACGCTGTCCTTGAGCCGCCCCAGCTTGATTCTGGTGCGCAATGAAGGAGGAGAATGGAATTTGGAGCGTTGGCTGCCGCCCGCGAAATCGACGCTCGGCGCCGGATCGCGATTCTACGGCCCTCGGCCGCAGCAGACGCTTTCCAACCGGCTGCAAAAAATCGACATCGACGATGGCCGAATCAATTTCAAGATCGGCGATGAAAAGCTGCCGTTCGCCTTCCTGGGAGTTTCCGGCAGCGTGGAGCAAGTTTCCTCTGGCCGGTGGCGGTTGCAACTGGAGTCCCAGCCGTGGCGCAGCGGGGTGACGCTGCAATCGGCGGGTACCTTGCTGGTTAGCGGCGATGTTGCGGGGACATCCGCACGCTTACAGCCAGCTGAGATTCGTGTGCATTGGGGAAAGGCTTCTCTTGCGGACTTGCTGCGATTACTGCGAGGCCGGGACTACGGAGTACGCGGAGTATTTGCGCTCGACGGAACGGCGAAGAGCGATGCCAACGATCGAATTACCGCACCGGGCATGCAGCCTGGCGACTGGGCCTTTTCGTTGCAGGCGCGGGTGGGGCAGATTCACCGGTGGGACCTGAGCGAGCGCGCTGATAACCCCGCCGCCAATATCAATCTGCAGGGCCACTGGAACCGAGGTATGCGCAATATTTTTGCGGAGCGGCTGGCAGTCGAGACGGCAAGGTCTAACCTGCAAGGCAGTGCCCGATTTGCGTCGAATACCGCGCCCGCCTGGGAGATCCGGGTGGATTCCGCGGGAGTTCAAGCTGCGGATTTACTGGCCTGGTATCGCGCATTCGATGCGAACGTGAACAATGCGATTGGGGTCGACCAATTTTTTACTGGCGCGATCACCTTGGCTGGGTGGCCGCTGCGCGTTGATGAAGCAGCTTTCTCCAGCGCTGGCGGAGAAGTGCGCATTCCCGGCCTAAACGGGCCGTTGCGCATCGGCGCCATGGAAGGCGGGCGTCAGCGCACCAATCTGAGCGTTGCGCCGGTCCGGATTGTCTATCCGGCGCCGGAGCCGAGAGAAGGAAAGACACGGACAGCGCCGGCCACGGCGAAACGGCAGAACAGCGCAGATAATGCCGGGGCGCTCGAGATCGCATTCCTTCATGATTTCAGCAAGCGTGCCGGGAGTTTAAAAATCACCGGCCGTATTGAAAACGTCGAGGAAGCGCTGAAGGCGATGTCCGCATTGGGACGCCCGGTGAATCGTGGTTGGGAGCTGTCCGGGCCGGTGACCACCGCGCTGCAGTATCAGTGGGACAATGGGGCCGGGACGAAGGGCTGGAGCGGGCACGTCGATGTGAATAAAGGGACTTTGCAGGTCGCTGGACTCAATCAACCATTGCTGCTTGGCAAGGTACGGCTGGATTGGAACGGTGGGATGCGAAGTGCTGTGGTGGCCGATGCGGAGGCGTTCGAGACAACATGGTCCGGCCAACTACAGGACACCGGAATTGCGGATGCAACCGGCAGCACCAAGTGGAATTTTCAACTTCACGCTAATCATTTGGAGGCCGCCGATCTGGATCGCTGGATGGGGCCACGTGCCCGGCCCGGCTGGCTCCAGCGGCTTCTTCCCGCTCTGCTGGGCGGAGGCGCGTCGAATCCTGCGGCCAGCGAACTCCTACGTCGTGTGAATGCGGAAGGCGAGTTGCGTGTAGACCAGTTCACGATGGAGAAGATCGAGCTTGGGCAGGTGTGGGCCAGCGGCGCTCTGCATGAACTGCATTTGGAGGTGCGTCAAGCGGATGCGCTTTGTGCCGGCGGGCGATTGCGCTTCAAGATGCGCGCCGGATTTCTGCCGCGGCCGTTCTACGACGTGACCGCGGACCTGGATCGGATCGACCTGCACCAAGTTCCAGGGATTGGCAGGTTTCCGGACCGCTTTGCCGGTCTTGCTTCGGGAACGGTGCATCTCACTACGCAAGGCGTTGGTCGCGACGAGCTGTTGCAACTGTTGTCAGGTAAGGGAGAACTTCGGCTGCGTGACGTCGAATTTCAAGGCTGGGACGTGAACGCGAGTATGGCGGATGGAGCGCCACACGAAGGGGCATCGCATTGGACTTCCGGCGAGGGCACCTTTCAGGTGCGGGATCGCGGCATCGTCTTTCCAGGACTGCGCCTGGAGTCTGGAACAGAAATGACATTGCTGAAGGGCACGGTGAATTTTGCGCGAGATTCCGAGCTGAGCTTGCAGGCGTTGTTTGACGATCAGACCGGCATGGCCCCGCCGGAAGAAGGCTATGTACTGAAGATTTCCGGACCTCTCGATGTGCCGAGGATTTCGATCGAACGTTTGGTGGCGCGCCGGCCGGCGGATTAGCCTGGTCCATGAGGCCCTAAACGGAATTAGGGCCGGAGATGAATATGAGAAAATGCGTTTGGCTGGTGTTTCTGTGGATGGGGGTTGCGCCTCTGGTTCGGGCGCAGAAGAGCCTCACATTGGAAGAACTCATGAGCGCGCCATTTCCCGAGAATCTGACGGCTGCAAAATCGGGCAATCGAGTGGCTTGGACCTTCAATCAG
Organism: Candidatus Acidiferrum sp.; assembly: GCA_035309625.1. Taxonomy (GTDB): domain Bacteria; phylum Acidobacteriota; class Terriglobia; order Acidiferrales; family UBA7541; genus Acidiferrum. The sequence continues at coordinate 22,459 of DATGEY010000065.1, read as the reverse complement.
GAGGGGAAACGCAACATCTGGGTCGCGGAAGGCCCATCTTTCGCCGCGCGGCGTCTCACCGGGTATCTTCAGGATGATGGAGAGCCACTGTCTGAGGTGAGTTTTTCGGATGACGGAAATATGATCGTTTACGTTCGCGGGGAAGGGAAGAATGCCTTGGGTCAATTTCCCAATCCCACCAGCAATCCCGCGGGGACGGAGCAGAGCGTCTGGAGTATCGGATGGAGCGGCGGTGATCCGAAAAAGCTCGATGCCGGCGAGTCACCCAAAATTTCCAGGAAAGGAAGAGTGGCTTATGTCCGCGACGGACAACTCTGGGTTGCCGACCGGGACGGCGGTGAAAAACCCAAACAGATCATCGTGCGTGGGCAGAATCATTCGGAAGAGTGGTCGCCGGACGGCTCGCAATTGGTTTTTGTCTCGACCCGCAACGATCACAGTTTCATCGGTGTGTATGATACGGTGGCCCAGACCGTGCAGTTCCTTGCTCCGAGTGTCGATACCGACAGCGATCCTGTATGGTCGCTGGACGGCAAGCGAATCGCTTTCGTGCGGCGGCCTGCGGAACCCCGAGACACGCCCGCAGGCTATTTCATCCAGCCGGACAAACCACACCCATGGTCCATCTGGACCGCGGACCTGACCAGCCGCAGCACGCATGAGATTTGGCATAGCAGCTTGTCTCCGAATGGATCTTTTCCGTATATGGCGGATGATACAGGAGGAGGCGTGCTGCAATGGGTGGCGGACAATACGCTGCTTATGGCCTCTGAAGAGGATGGTTGGCAGCACCTTTACGCGATTTTGGCTGAAGGCGGGACCGCGAGGCTGCTTACTCCAGGCAACTGCGAGGTGGAGCAGTGGTCGCTGGCTCCGGACCGTAAGACCGTGCTTTTCAACTCCAACTGTGGAGATACTGATCGCCGGCATCTCTGGACTGTCAATGTCGCCGGAGGACAGGCAGTGCAATTCACGCGCGGAGACAGCATTGAATGGAGTCCCCAAGTCCTTAGCGACGGACAAACTGTCGTCTACTTTGGTTCAAATGCCAGTAACCCGGGGCGACCGTTCATCACCAAGTTGGCTCCCGGCCACGCTGCCGCAGCGCTGGCCCCCGAAACTTGGCCGGTCAATTATCCTGCATCGCAATTAACAAAGCCGAAGCTCGTGATTTTTCGCGCCAGTGACGGCCAGGAGATCCATGGCCAGCTGTTTTTGCCGCCCGCCCGTGCCAGTAAGGAAAAGAAGCCGGCCGTCGTCTTCATGCATGGTGGCCCAATCCGGCAAATGCTCCTGGGCTGGCATTACATGTACTACTACGCGAACTCCTACGCTATGAACGAGTACCTGGCTAGCCGGGGCTATGTCGTGCTTTCAGTCAACTACCGCAGCGGCATCGGCTACGGCCGCGCCTTTCGCGAGGCGCCGGGACGGGCCGGCCGTGGCGCTACGGAATACAGAGACGTAGTCGCGGCGGGGAAATATCTTCAGCAGCTGCCGGACGTTGATCCTTCGCGGGTTGGCTTATGGGGCGGCAGCTACGGTGGATTTCTGACGGCCATGGGACTCGGGCGTAACTCGGACATCTTCGTTGCCGGTGTAGATTTTCATGGCGTTCACGACTGGCCCACCGACAATTGGGACGGCAAGAATATTCCTCCTGAGTTGACCAAACTCGCTCATGAATCGTCCCCAGTAACCGCCGTTGAAACGTGGAAATCTCCGGTGCTGTTTATCCACGGGGACGACGACCGCAATGTGTACTTCACGCAAACGGTCGATCTCGTCGCTCGCTTGCGTGCTCGCGGAGTGGATATTGAGCAGCTTGTTTTTCCAGACGAGATTCACGATTTCTTATTGCACCGCACTTGGCTCGCGGGCTATCACGCAGCGAGTGATTTCTTCGATCGCAGGCTTAAAGGACGAAGTGACGCCAGCAGCGGCGTTACACAAGCGCAGTGATTCGCGTTAGCAACGAGACACAAATGGATCGTGCAGCGAGGGCGGGCTGGCGGCGCCGGCATTTGGCGTGCTTCTGTATTTGGTTTTCTTTGTGCGCGATATCGCTTTTTGGAACCAAGGAGCGGACCGGGCGGGTCAACCTCTTTCCACGATTACGCGCCGGTCAAACCCTGACGTACCAGATCGCGTATCACAGCGACAAACGCGTCAAAACGGAAAGCAACGTTAGCGCTGCCGCACCCGGTAATGCCTCCAAGGTCGACACCAGCGCCTTGCTGCGCCTCAAGGTTCTGGGGGTTCGGGCGATAGGCGCACGCGCGGTAGTTCAAGCGCACGCGACCGTGGAGATTTTCGACACTAACCCTCGCTATCAAATTCCGAACGGCGAATCGTCGAATCCGAAAGTAGAAGAACCAGTCTCCGCCGGAAAATTCGTGGAATTTACGATCCTTTCGGATGGCCGCCTCGACCAGGTCAATGGCCTAAGCGCTTTTCTTCCAGCGCAGCAGCAAGCGTGGCGAGAGTGGGCCGACCGGTTTCTTCTGGCCGCTGCATTACCGGCGGGAGCTGTCTTGAACCAAAAATGGACTTCAGAAGTTTGGGAGACTTCTCCTTCGCCAATTGCTGGCCTTCGCTGGACACGGGAGTCTACCTACGTTGGAGATGAGCCCTGCCATGCCGTCGTTTTGACCGAGCGAGGCGATGCCACCGCGGGCGACGCCGAGGCCGGGATGTGCGCCGTGATTCTGACCAACGCTACTTTAAAGCAGGACTCCAAGGTGAAGAACGCCACGCCAAAGGACTTCAAGCTCCACGATTTGCGGACCACAGGAAGTGCCGGCGGCTCTAACCGTATCATTACTTTCGTTTCGTTAGAAACCGGCATACTGATCCGCGCCACCGAAGAAGCGGTCCAGCAAATGGATGTGACCGTGGCCAAAGCGGATGGCTCTAATCGCGTGCACTACAATGTCGACGCCAAGAGCCATTCCGCGGTCGTCATGGTTTCCGACATTGGTCTGAAGAACCCCCGGTAGCCCGGCGGGATGGCTCTGGCGAGCGGTTTCTGTCTTAACGCCATCACTCGAAGAGCTGTGGGACCTGCAACGCCGTCCATGTGCGCGCCATTTGCGCCCGGGTTATAATGGAGGTTTCGGCAGCCTCCGTCAGGCCGCCAGGAGAGTCTTGCGTGCAATTTCGATTGCGTAGCGGCTATCAGCCTCGTGGCGACCAACCGGCGGCAATCGACCAACTTGTGCGCGGGGTCGAAGCCGGCGAAAAGCATCAAGTCCTTCTCGGTGTCACCGGTTCCGGCAAGACCTTCACGATGGCTAAGGTGATCGAGGCGGCCAATCGCCCCGCACTGGTGCTGGCCCACAATAAAACGTTGGCGGCGCAGCTGTATCACGAGTTCAAGAATTTCTTCCCGGATAACGCCGTCGAATATTTTGTCAGCTACTACGATTTCTACCAACCCGAGGCTTACGTCCCGTCCGCCGACGTGTACATCGAAAAGGAAGCGACCATCAACGACGAACTCGACAAATTGCGGATGAGCGCAACGCGCTCCCTCTTCGAGCGTCGCGACGTGGTGATCGTGGCTTCCGTTTCCTGCATTTACGGTCTTGGTTCGCCGGAAGCCTATTACGGCATGCTGGTAATGCTGGAAAAAGGCCAGCACACATCCCGCGAAGCGCTTCTTCGCCGCTTCGTGGATATTCAATATGACCGCTCCGAAGACTTACGTCGCGGCACCTTTCGCGTGCGTGGCGATATGATCGAGATTTATCCAACCTACGAGGACAATGGTTACCGCATCGAGATGTGGGGCGAGCAGATCGATGCTCTTCGCCAAATTGATCCGCTGACCGGGGAAGTCCGCGCCGGACAGGAAGACCTGACACGCGTCCCGATCTATCCGAAGACGCACTACGTCATGCCTGCGGAACAACGCGAACGCGCCATCGTAAGTATTTACGAAGAGCTGGAATGGTGGAAAAAAGAGCTGGAGCGGGCCGGAAAATTTGTGGAGTCGCAGCGCCTCACCCAGCGCACGTTGTTCGATATCGAGATGATGCGCACCATCGGCTATTGTCATGGCGTCGAAAATTATTCGCGGCATCTGAGCGGTCGCTTGCCAGGGGAGGCTCCTCCCACACTGCTGGATTACGTCCCGCAAGACTACCTGCTATTCGTCGATGAATCGCACCAGACTATTCCGCAAGTCCGCGGCATGCACGCCGGTGATCGTTCGCGCAAGGAAACTCTGGTGAACTATGGGTTCCGCATGCCTTCCGCGCTGGACAATCGTCCGCTCACCTTCGAAGAGTTCGAAAACCGCGTGAATCAGGCGCTGTACGTTTCCGCGACTCCCGGACCCTACGAGCTGACCAAGTCAGGCGGCGTTTTTGTAGAGCAGGTGATTCGCCCGACGGGACTCGTCGATCCGGAGGTGGAGATTCGTCCGGTGAAGGGGCAAGTTGACGATTTGCTTGAGGAGATTCGGCTACGCGCGGAACGCAACGAGAGGGTGCTGGTGACCACGCTAACTAAACGCATGGCTGAAGACCTGTCCGAGTATTTCACGGAAATTGGTGTGCGTTGCCGGTACTTGCATTCGGAGATTGAAACACTCGATCGCATCAAGATTCTGCGCGACCTGCGCCGCGGTGAATTCGACGTACTCATCGGGATTAACCTGCTTCGCGAAGGCTTAGACCTTCCGGAAGTTTCCCTGGTCGCGATTCTGGATGCCGACAAGGAAGGCTATCTGCGCAGCGCCACATCCTTGATTCAAACCATGGGCCGCTGCGCGCGCCACATCGCTGGCCGGTCCATTCTATACGCCGATACTCGCACCGGCTCGATGAACCAGGCCATCAGCGAGACCAATCGCCGGCGCGATAAGCAACTCGCTTACAATAAGGAAAACAACATCACTCCCGAGTCCATCGTCAAATCGGTGGATATGGAACTGGCCCGTATCGTTGAAGCCGACTACGTCACCATACCGGTGGACGACGCTGCGCTGGACACCGCGGCCGCCAACGTCAAGAGCGAACAACAACTCGCGGAACTTCTGAAACAGCTCGAAGGCCAGATGCGCGAAGCTGCCAAGAAATTCGAGTTTGAAAAAGCTGCGCAGCTCCGCGACCGTATTCGCGGCCTTAAGCAGCGCGATCTGTCCGGTTTGTTCTCGTCGGAAAAAGCTTCGGCGGCTTCCTGACGCCGGCGTACGCTCGGCAAGTTCAGCCCACGCCGCGTTTTAAGTCCGCGAGCGGGTAGAATGTGCCGCGCCAGGTGACGCCGCCGCGCCACAGAGTTATCGCCGTCGATCTCAACAGCATGTAACAGAACAAGAGCGCTCCCAACGGATGGGTCACGGCGTAGAGCGGTGATACCCGCATCACGATGTCCACCCCAACGTGAAAGCCGATGGCAACTGCGGCGGCAACTCCAGCAAAAATTTGCGCCCAGCCGTGGGTGGTGAACACGGCGACGAAAGGAACGACATTCAAGGCGAATATAGCTGCTGCGGCGCTGAGCGCAAGTGGCAGGCTGTATCCCATGGCCGCGAAGAAATTCTTGGTGACACCACGCACCAGATTACTCAGTCCAGCGTGCCATCGAACGGTAACGGCATCTTGCGCAACTGCTACGCAGCTACGAAAACCCTGCGTTTTCACAAGTTTTCCTAGCTTCATATCATCCACGACTTCCATCGCCAGGCGTTGATGCGTGCCCACAGCCTGGTACGCAGAACGTTTGAGCATCTGAAACGCGCCTACTCCCACGTAAGCCCGCGAATGCGGATTGCTTACCCGATAGGGATCGGTGGCCATGTGGAACGCCAAGCCGAAGAACGTCACCAGCACCGTCTCCCAGAAGCCATGCATCTCAACGTCGCCAAACAAAGTCACATGGTCGAACGAGCGCAGCTTTGCCATATTTGCTACCCGCCTCAGAATGTCGGGAGCGAAGCGCACGTCGGCGTCAGTGAACAGCAGCCAATCGCCAATCGAAGTCTCAAAGCCCTTCTGCAGCGCGTGTGTTTTGCCTAGCCAGCCGGCCGGCAGGGCGGTGACGTGTACAACGCGCACCCGAGCATGCCTGCGGGCAAATTCATCCAAAATCTGCGCCGTCGCATCCTCCGAACGGTCATCCACGGCGACGATTTCCAGTTTCGGATAGTCCAGTGCGGCGAGCGTCGTCAGCGCCGCCGGAAGCTTTTCTTCTTCGTCGCGGGCGGCAAAAATCAGAGATATGGACGGACATTCATCGTTAGCCGCGGGGGCAAAATCCTTGACCCACGGCAGGCGCAAAGCTCCGTAGGCGACCCGTAGGCCATGAACAATCCAGAACAGTGCGATCAGTCCGAAAAACCACAACGCAGCGATATGTCCGATTTTCGCCGTAGGAATTGGTGTCAACGCTCGCCTCGGGGTATCCTAACACCGGATGAAAGCGCCGTTGAAATTAACACTTTGGGTGAACGCATTTGAAAATTTTAATGGAAAACGTCACGCTCGCGAACGGATTAAAAGTAGTCGTCGCGCCAGACGTCACTGCGCCGGTCGTCACCGTCGGGGTCTACTACAAAATTGGCTTCCGCCTCGAGCCCCAGGGCCGCAGCGGTTTCGCGCATCTTTTCGAGCATATGATGTTCCAGGGTTCGGCGAACGCTCCCAAGATGCAGCACATCAAACTCATTAATTCCAGCGGCGGCACCTTGAACGGTTCCACGCATTATGATGTCACCAATTATTTCGAGTCCGTCCCGTCCAACGCCCTCGAGCGGGTCCTTTGGCTCGAGGCCGATCGCATGCGAGCCCTCAAGGTCGATGACGAAAACCTACGCAATCAACGCGACGTTGTCAAAGAGGAAGTCCGGGTCAACGTCCTGAACCAGCCCTATGGCGGATTTCCCTGGCTCGATCTTCCGCCCGTCGCTTTTCGCAACTGGGCCAACGCCCACAATTTCTACGGTGACTTTGCCGATTTGGATGCCGCCAGCCTCGCTGACGTGCAATCTTTCTTCAAGACCTATTACGCCCCTAACAATGCCGTCCTGCTTATCCTCGGCGATGTGAAGCCGGAAGAAGGGTTGAACCTCGCCAAGAAATATTTTGGGGACATTCCCGCCGGTACCGCACCCCCCTTCGCAGATCCGCGTGAGCCGGAACAGAACGAAGAGCGGCGCGGAGAGGTGGAGGAGAAATTCGGTACGCTGCCCGCCATGGCCATCGGTTACACCGTTCCGCCGCGCCGCACCACGGACTGGCACGCCATGACTTTGCTGGACCAGGCCTTGCACGGTGGCCGCGCCGGTCGCATGTATCGCCAACTTGTCCTGGAAAAACAAATCGCTGTCGAAGTCGATGGCGGAATCGACGACATCTTTGGCTACAACGGCCCAACCCAGATGGTTACCAAGATTCTGCACAAGCCCGAATTTGACAGCGACGCCACGCTCGCTGAATTCGATTCCGTCATTCGTGAGATTCAGCAAAATGGAATCTCGGAGGACGAACTTGACCAACTTAAAGTCAAGTTCCGCTCCGACTATTACTCCACGCTCGAAAGCGGGCGCGGGGGCGTGCCGCGCTACGGCTTGATGCACCTCCTTGCATGCTTTTCCCTGTTTGATAACGATCCGCAGTTGGTGAACACCGTGCTGGATGGCTTCCGGGCCGTCACGCGCGAACACGTCCAGGCTGCGGCAAAAAAGTATCTTCGTATCGATAAGCGCGCCATGGTTTTCCGTCGCCCCGTCGGCCAGCGCGAAAAGCAGGAGGCCGCCTGATGGCTACCCGCGCCGCCGCAGAAATGCCAACCGCCGTTCCTCCGCTTTCTGCCGAGCGCCCGGTCACTTGGCCCAAGCGGACCAAAGCTCGCCTCGCCAATGGTCTCGAAATCGTTCTCGCCGAATCGCGCGCCATTCCCAAGTTTCACGGCGAGCTTTTCCTGCGCTCCGGCAACGCCGCCGCGATCCAGCGCGCACCCGGCCTGGCGGAAATGACCGCCAGCGTGTTGCGTACGGGTACCAGCAGGCGTGCCAGCCGGCAAATTGAAGAAGACCTCCGCCGTTTGGGCGCCGATCTTTCTTCTCACGCCGGAGCCGACAACAGTGTTATCTCCTTCGCGGGTCTCTCCGAATTAGCCGAGCCTCTTCTCGCTTTAGTCAACGAGCTGGCACGTGAAGCCGCATTTCCCGAGCCGGAATTTGAACGCGAGCGCCGCCAGAAGCTCGAAGAAGTCAAGCTTGACCGCACCCAGCCGGGTTTTCTTGCGGGGGAACGCCTGCGCAAGGTTCTATTCGGTGCGCATCCCTACGCCAAGGTTGCGCCCAGCGAAGAGCAGGTAGCCGCCTACAAGCGTGACGATCTGCTTTCCGTGTATCGCGATTTCTACACACCGGAAAATGCCCTGCTCCTTATGGTGGGCGATTTCGATTCATCCGCCATGCTCCAAGCCATCGAGAAAGTATTTGGAGACTGGAGTGGGAAAAAACCCGCTGAGCCGCCTGCGCCCTGGCCTGCTAAGCCGCGAGGCCGCTGCGTCCACCTCGTCCATGTTCCTGGCGCCGTGCAAGCGCAGATTCTAGCGGGCTGCCACGCCATCACTCGCCAGCATCCCGATTGGATCAAGCTCGGCCTGGCTAACAGCCTTTATGGGGGTGCATTTAATTCGCGCCTGGTGATGAACATTCGCGAGGACAAGGGTTACACCTACAGCCCTCGCAGCGGCGTCAATTCCTTGCGCCAGTACGGCTATTTCTCGATTTCTGCCGCCGTGCGTAACGATGTGGTCGCCGCTTCGCTGACCGAAATTTTCTATGAACTCGATAAGCTGCGCGCCTTGCCGGTCCCCGAGCCTGAATTGGCCGACGCGCGCAACTACGTCAGCGGCGTTTTTTCCCTGGGGCTCGCCACGCAGGACGGCTTGCTCTCTCAACTTGCCACCGTCGCGCTAAACGACCTGCCGGACGATTACCTCGAAACCTATCGCGAAAGAGTCCGCGCACTGGATCCGGCCGATCTGCTATCGACAGCCCGAAAGTATTTCGACTCCGCGAACATGCAGATCGTAGTAGTGGGCGACCGCACTCAAGTCGAGCCGCAAGCCGCCCTCTTTGGAGATCTGGATGTCTACGACGCCCTGGGCAAGCATCTCGGCTAATTCTTCTGTTATGTACTTTATAAACTATATCTGATAGTATTCTTGTCATGAACGGCCGTGTCCGGAAGATTGTATTTTGCGTGCTGGCCTCTTGCCTTGCCCCGCTAACATCGTTAGCAGCCACCAAGAAGCCCCCGCTCAAGCCCGTCAATATCAATACCGCGAATTCCGACGAACTCCAGCAGGTGCCAGGCATTGGCCCGGTTACCGCCGAAAAGATCCTGCAGATGCGCAAATCCTATGGCGCCTTCAAAAGTGTGGACGATTTGCTGGCCATCAAGGGCCTCGGCAAAAAGCGTTTGGAAAAAATGCGCAAATACCTCACGGTCAACAGGGTTGCCGCGGGCAAACAACCGCCGAAGAGCTCATCCACCCCGGCAGCCGAAACCGACCACCCCCCTGGCTAGCCGCCCTCATCTTCTGCATTGGGTTTGCATTGTTAAAACGTCTGGTGGGTCGGACGGCGCTCTTCCACGCGTAGCGGCACCTGGTCGGCAATACGGATGCCATAACCTTCCAATGCCACTACTTTTTTGGGATGGTTAGTAAGGACCCGAATGTCTTTCAATCCAAGGTCTATCAGAATCTGCGCGCCAATGCCGCTTTCATGTTGCACCATACGTTGCCTCGCCGGTTCACGATCCAGTTGCCCGCGCGAGTGTACGTGAATCTGCGGCAGCGCTCCCGGTTCATCCAGCAGCTCGATCCCAAATCCGCGGCCCGTATGATGCAGGTACAAAAACACGCCGCGATCCTCTTTCGCAATGGTTTCCAGCGACCGTGCCACCAAATCGGCACAATCGCAAGTAATCGATCCGAATACGTCGCCAGTCAAGCAGTGCGAATGCACGCGCACCAGCGGAGCCGCTCCGCTCTCCAGTTGCCCGCGCACCAGCGCAACATGCTGATCGTGGTCCACGTCGCTCGAATACGCAATCATGCGAAACGCGCCGTAGCGCGTCGGCAGCACCGCTTCGGCCACCCGCCGGACGTAGCGCTCATGCTGCATCCGATAGCGAATCAGGTCCGCTACGGTCAACATCTTCAGATTATGTTGTTTGCAGAACTCCACCAGCTGTGGCACGCGCGACATCGTGCCGTCTTCGTTCATGATTTCGCAGATCACTCCGGCGGCAGTCAGCCCCGCAATGCGCGCCAAATCCACACTGGCTTCCGTTTGCCCGGCGCGCACCAGCACCCCGCCGTTCCGCGCTCGAAGCGGGAAAATATGCCCCGGCCGCGCCAGGTCCTGTGGCTTGGTTTTGGGATCTACCGCCGTCAAGATGGTGATCGCTCGATCCGAAGCGCTGATGCCGGTAGTCACACCCAGACGCCCATCGATCGCTTCGCAAAACGCCGTTCCGTGCACGGAAGTATTAATCGGCGACATCAACGGCAGATGCAGCTCGTCGCACCTTTCTTCCGTTAGTGGCAGGCAAATCAATCCGCGCGCGTACTTAGCCATGAAGTTGATAGCTTCCGGAGTAATTTTATCCGCCGCTATGGCCAGGTCGCCTTCATTCTCGCGGTCCTCGTCGTCGACCAGGATAATCATCCGCCCCTGCCGGATCTCCTCCACCGCCTCTTCGACGCTCGCAAAGTCAGCTCGTATTTCTCTCATGTTATCGAATATACCATTACTGAGCCTTTGCTAGAATGGTCGCGAGGCTATGTTCGTCAGGCGCCGCGATTCACCCCGATTGGCCGCCGTCCACCACCAACACGTGTCCGGTTACAAAATCGAAGCCGCCGAAGCCAGGAACACCACGGCGCCTTTGAGATCGCTCTCATTGCCGAAGCGATTTAGCGCCAACGGACTGGCAAAAGAGAGATGTCCCCGTGTGATTGATCATGCTCCAGCCGCATCTCTTCGGGAAACTCATGGTCTTTCAGTGAAGCAGCTTCTTCAGCACTCACTGAGCTCTTCTCACGGCTCCTTCCTGCGTTGATGCTCATGAAAATGATCTCCCAGCTTCACGCTCGGGCTTTGTGCTAGCGATGTTGTCGCGAGTCCATTAGAATTAATCTTCTACCTCATGTCGGGGCGTAGCGCAGCCTGGTAGCGCGCCTGCCTTGGGCGCAGGAGGCCCCCGGTTCAAATCCGGGCGCCCCGACCAAAACATCTTTTGTGTTTTCTTTAGCTTACTGAAGGCTCCCTTCATTCCAAACTCATCTGTGGAATTCCGGCAGACAGGAGGTCTAGTTGCGCAAGTTGTTTAGTTTCGGAGAGTTCGCCACATGACGAATACGCAAAAGCACGGGGAGGCAGGAGTGCCATTCAGAAATTATTGAATGGAACCAACTTAAAACGAGCTCATGGGGTGGGTGAGGGGAAAACTGGGGGGACCTTGCGCACTTTTCGATCATCATTCTGGACAAAGACACAGCGATGGGTCACACGCCAGGAAGTTCAATCCGCTTCGCGTCCTCTCAACAGCTCTCATCGATTCAAAGCGGCGGTTTGCTAATCTAACCAGCCCTGTCCTTGCTCATCCCTCTTCAGGTCTGTTGCTAGGATTACAAGCTCTATGGTCACTTCTTTATTGCGGTCACGGAACTCCAAAGTGCGCCACGATTGAGCCAATCCGGATATCGAGTCAGCATTTGGTCGTAGAGTTCTTTTTCAGACGCGGTCTTTTCCGCGAGTTTCTGAAAATCAAGAATGTATTGCCGCGTCTGTCCAATCACTCGCAATCCGTTGTCATCGTTCTTCGGATTCTTGTGGCCAGCCACGACTGCGAGAGGCTTCAAAGATTGCATCGTATCCAGAGCCGCGAGCCATTCATCGTTTTTGTGATTCTGGTTTGATTCAAGAAGCCTCGGATGGATGCCATTGTAGGCCGCGTCTCCCGCGGCGATCAAATCGAGCGCCGGGACGTGCAGGCAAGTCGTCCCCGCCGTGTCAGTGAATTTCAAAGCCACAACGATCAGTTGCTCACCCTCGCAGTCGATGGAATTTGTTTGAAGCTCGTCGGCGATCACCAGTCGGTTCGGCAGCTGCTTCGGGAAACGGGACTCCCAGAACTTCGCGACATAGTCAGGCGACACCTGCTGCTTCATTACTTCTACTGCGCTTGGCGCAGCCACGAAACGCGCTTTGGGGAAGCGCTCCAAAAGGATACTCGCGCCAAAGAAGTGATCGCCGTGCCCGTGCGTCGCATAGATCGTTGTGAGATTCCTTCCGATCGAGGCGATCCAATCGGCATGCGCGTTGGCCTGCTCCGCTGTGATAAAGGAATCCACAACCACCGCGTCGCGTGAGCCGTAGATGAGGGTCGAAGCGATTGGAGGCCAGGGGCGCTCGTGTTCACCAGGCGCAAAATCGGTTGTCACGACGGGAATACTGGGCGTTACGAAGACGTCCCACTTCAGATGACTATTCGCAGTGTTCTGGCCCCGATTCGCAGAGCTCGATGCTGGCATATCGTCTCCAATAAGTAGTTCTCGCTTCGGAACATACGCAGCCAATAGACTGCCGGCAACACTACAAAGAAAAGATCGCCGGGAAGCCCAACATTTGTTGTTGCTCATAAAATGAAATGCGGCTCCTCGTTGGTCTAATTAGAATCCAATAGAACTTTGCCGCCAAGTTTCTCAATGCGCGGGATGAGCAACATGTCGAATGCCTTCAGAACCAACGCTTTGTTTTCTCTTGCTTCCTTTGACTCAGCCATGTTTTCCTCTCGGTTAAACGGCGTTTATGCTATGAGCGCTCAGTGGGTGTCGAGCCACTTCCGAATATTCGAGACGGTATCCTCGTAGAAGGTTTTGTATAGACCGTGCGAGACGTAGCCGATATGCGGCGTCGCGAGCACGTTGTCCAGCTTCCGGAAAGGGTGGGACGGAGGCAGCGGCGCCTTCGGGAGACTCGGTGATGAGTACCCAGGTTCGGCTGGTCAGAGTCGGATCCTTTGCCGCGGTCGCGACAATGTCGGTTAGCTCGCGAACCACGCCCACCTGCTTCTCGCGATCCAAAACACCGACAGGAGTCAGCACCTGAACCCGCTCATAGTTGCTCTCGCCGGCCGCATTGGAGATGGCTTCCGCAGGAAGTTCGTGGACAAATGCAGCTGTGTTCTTATTAAAGAGATGGATTGGCGGAGCTTTTTCCCATTCATCACGGCGTTGGCCAGGTCCTGCGCCAGTTTGTGTTTTTCGGGAAAAGTTCCAGCGGCGGCGTAAACGTCAATCATCGGCATCGAGCGCCTTCTTTTCCACTTTCGCGGCTCAGTAAGGGGCGTAAGAAGAACCGGAAGCGAGAAACGCCGCCGCTTGGCGGGTGAACGATTCGTGAAACTGGAAAAGAGAACCGTGTCCGGAATCCGGATAGGTCAAGAGGACGGCATTTGGCAGATTTTCACTGAGCCAATAGGAATTACGGACGGCAATCATCTCGTCGTGAACACCATTCACCACTAGAGTGGGTTTGCGTATCCCTTTCAGTGATGCAAAGCGCTCACCAGCAACGCGATCCCACTCGCGGAACGCGGCCATTTGGGCCTGAGCAACCTCAGGGCCTGAGATTGGCTCTCGATCTTCCTTCCGCTGCATAAGCCTGCCGATGAACGCTTCGCCTGCCGATTGGCTGGCCGCGGTTGGAGTAAAGAAAATCTTCTGCAAGATCGCATAACCCTTGAGATTCGGGTCGCCGAGGTGCTTTGCCAGACTCGGCTTCTCAAGGTGCATGATGTCTTCTCCGCCGCGTGGAGCCGTGCCTACCAGGATCATCTTTCGAAAAATCGAAGGCCGATCCACCGCCATTTGCTGTGCGACCATTCCACCCAGAGAAAACCCCAGAACATCGCAGGTATTCAGCCCCAGACCATCTAGGAATGCCAGTGCATGCGCCACCATGCCGGCTATTGTTTCCGGTACCTTCCCGCTCGAACGTCCGAGGCCCGCGCTCTCGAACAGAATTACTTCTCGCCCTGACGCAAGTGGGTCGGTGACCGCAGGATCCCAATTGTCGAGGGTCCCGGTGAAATGTTGAAGGCAGAGCAGTGGGAGGCCATCGCCCTTTCCGAAGCGGCGATACGCGTATTTCTGCTTTTTTGTCTCAAGGAATTGGGTCCGAGCACTTATGTTGCTGGCGACATTTACGTCCGACATTCATTCCCCCTCAGTAGTCCACTACGTCCCGACCCTCCCGTTGTAGATGTACCTCGCGTCAGTCAGAAACCGGGGAACCCGCGTCGTTCAAGAAAAGCTTCAGGTGCTCCAGGAACATCTCTGCATGCTGGTACTGGGCTGCGTGACTCGAATCGGAGTACACGATCAATTCCGCGTTCGGCAGGTGTTGCGCCAGGATGAGAGCGTTGATCGACGCAACCACGATGTCTTTGTTGCCATGAACGATTAACGCCGGTTGCGTAATGTTCTTGAGGCTGCTGTAGCGGCCGGTCGAAGGTACGGTTCCCCATTCTCTGATCGCGGCGAGCTGTGCGATGGCCGAGTCTCTGGAGACGGCAAGGTCACGATCCTTCTTGCGCGATGCGAGTCGTTTCACGTGGTCGCGACCAGCCGCCTGGCTCGTTTCGGTGGGTGCAAAAAATGCGCCTAACAAGAATGCAACGGGGTCCGCCTGCTCGTCCGGCGTTAGCTCCGTGAAGGTCATGCCCTCTCCGCCTCGGGGGCCCGTGCCTAACAAGATTAAACGCTTGACGACGTCCGGATGGGTTAGGGCCAACTGTTGGGCAATCATTCCGCCAAGCGAGAAGCCTACGACGTCAACCTCCTTCACGCCCAGTGCGCGGCAGAAGGCAATGCAATGTTGCGCCATTGCTTCGACCGTGCTCGGCGTTTCCCCTCCCGATGCTCCAACGCCCCCATTGTCAAACAAAATCAGTTCGTGGTCGCGTTTGATGGCGTTGGTTATGCTGGGGTCCCACGCGTCCATGTTGGAGTTGAAGTATCCCAAAAAGAGCAGCGGCCTGGTTCCTGCCTTGCCGAAACGACGGTAGGCGTAACTAATTCCATCGGCCTCGACAAATTTTGTCGGAACTGTTTCGTGTGTGTAATCACTCATATGAGTTGTGCCTCTACCCCCTGATCTGCTGCAATGCTGTCATCCAATTCTCGACGTGATAGGCGGATGCCAGCTTTCCGTTTCTCACCGTGAACACGTCGATCGCCATGGTCTTGAAGGTCTTGCCTGTCGATTTCTCACCCCAGAATTCGCCGGTGGGCGTTCCCGTCGCTTCCCCGCGCACAACGACCTGATCCCCAAAAACCTGGATGTCCTGAACCGTCCAGCGCAGATCAGGGACCGACGCGCCGATGTTCTTAAACACGTCGGCAAGTTGATCGCGCGAGAGGTATTCCTCATTCGTGTGATACGAACGGTAGTCGAGCAGCGTCGCCTGTTCCAGCAAGGCAAGCACATTCTTCTTAGCCGGCTGATTCAACGCGTCGTATAGCGGAGCTGTGATCTTCCGCGCTTCCTCCACGGTCAAAGAAGAAGCAGTTAGCCCCGCGGTCGGAGGCTGATCCGGATTGGCAAACGAGTTGCCAATCGCCGGCAGGCCGCTCACCGACTCCGCTTTCGTCGGCTCGTCTGCCAAAACATCCCAGTGCTCCGCCAAGAGCCCATCTTCTAGCCGCACACAGTCGGCAGCTAACCAGGGACGCGGGCTGCTGTGCCCGGTGAACCGCCCATGTAGCATCACATCGTTTCCCTCCGCCAAAATGAGGTGGTTCTCGTAGTGCAACGAGTTCGGCATGGCTCGGACTAGGCCGAACAAGCCGTCGCGCCCCGCCGGGATGTGGGCGCTGTGTTGGATATAGTTCTTTGACCAAAACTCCGCTGCTTTCGCGTAATCACGTTTGTTGAAGAGCGTATCGAACGCCTCGAGAACCAGCTTTTTGTTTTCTTCTGGTGACTTCATGGCCGTGAGCTCCTATCGGTGCTGCTCATTCGCGAACGAATCAAGGATGTCGGTGTTGAGCACGTCGGCCCGATGTGCAATCTCAGCGCCACTTGTAAGTACTTGATTTCTTTTGATTGAGATCTACGCCAAGACGAAAATTCAGCGTTCGCCGAAATTCGCTGGAAAACCAAGCGGAGGATAATCCGTATAACCTGTGGCAGAGGAGCCGTAGAAATATTCCGGCCGCACCTCGTTGAGTGGTGCATCAAGACGTATACGCTCGGCAAGATCCGGATTTGCGATGTAGTCGCGGCCGAAAGCAACCAGGTCACCAGTTCCTTCCGAAATAAGGCGGGCAGCATGGTTGGCGTTAATTCCGACATTGAGAATGAGGGTTCCGCTGTAAAGACGACGGAAGTGATGCACAATGGCGTCCCCGCTAATATGCTCAATTGGAGTGCCGGTAAGATCTGCCATCTGCCGCATGAGAAGCATGTGCGATAGCTTGTAGCCCGCCATTTTCCGGTACACGTATTCGCTGGTTCGAAGCGTCTCGTCGGTGGCGCGGAAGACTACGTGCTCGTTCATCATTGGGCCGGCCTTCACTCCAACGCGATTACTCGGCCAAACTTCAAGCGCCGCCTCTAGAACTTCAAAAAGGAAGCGGGCGCGATTCTCCACCGGTCCGCCATATTGGTCGGTCCGTCGGTTGGTTACCTCATGCAAGAACTGTTGGAAGAGGTATACGAAACCGCCTTGAATTTGCACACCGTCGAAACCGGCGTCTCGCGCGACTTGTGCAGCGTGTCTGAAGTCCTTCACAGCTTGCTTGATGTCATGAAGACTCATTTCGCGCGGCGTTTCGCTAATGATCGTCCCGCCCTTGACGTGAATCAGCTGTTCGGGATTGACTGCGGAAGGCCCGAGGGGCAACCGCCCGTCCGGATACAAAGACCGATGAGAGACGGAACCCTGATGCCAGAGTTGAACGAATATCAGGCCACCGGCACTGTGAACAGCATCGGTAACACGTTCCCAACCGGCGCGTTGTTCTTCGTTGTAGATTCCCGGGGCTCCGTACCAACCTTGTCCCTGTTCGCTTACAAAAGTGCCCTCTGTGATGATCAGACCGGCCCCAGCCCGCTGCGAGTAATACTCAGCCATCAGCTCATTCGGGACCTTGCCTTGGTTCTGGGCTCTTGTGCGCGTTAGCGGAGCCATCACGATGCGATTCTTTAGTTTCAAATCGCCGATTGCATACGGCGCAAGGAGGGCTTCTCTCGGTTGGGTTGACATAGTTCCGGTCGTTCGATTTGATTTCAAAGAAGCTAACTGGTAAAGGTGCCCGGTCATGCTGTCCTTCATCTAGACGGGGAGCAGGCCAGAGACCAAATTCAACGCGTTGGTTCTATGCAGGTTGGCTTGCAGTCGAGTTCGCACAGCTGCGGCGATTGCTGAGTTTTGGGCGATTTAACCATCGCTTTTATCCTTCAACGCGTTCGCGGCGAATCCACTCCTGAATGTATGGCGCGCAATTGCGTAATTCGATTTTCCGGTCTTGGCAATCGCGCAGGAAACGAACGGATTCAAGATCGACGAGGTCAACCTCAGCCAAATCTAGAACTGTGCGCGAGGCTTGATTCTTGATCCGTTGGCGGAGTTCTTCGATGCACTCGGAGCGCACTCTGCCGATTAGCCTGAGGACTATCCGAGGACCGTCCAATTCGGTTTCGATTCGAAGCATTGAAGCACCAGCCGCTTCTAACTGAACATGTCATGCATGCAAATTGAAGGCCCAACAAATCGCGCCGATGCATTATGGGTCCCGATGACTTTCGCTCAGCGTTCGCTGAAATTTCGGCGTGTGGTGTGGGTTCACCTCAAGTTGCACATCGCGTAGAGATGTAGACAGGTCAGCGTGCCGCGTGCTTCGAAAGAAATGGCCCCTTCTTTGCACTGGAGCGGATGCGATCAATGCGCTAGCTCGTAACAACGAGCAGAAGTACTTTCTCTTAGGCGTGAGAGCACTCAAAGCAGCGGGTGTGGCGCCAAGAGAGAACTCCTAGAGAAGGTAGGCTGCCATGGCAAAGTCCAAAGAATCGAATGCGTCTACAACACAGATTCCTGCTCTCAACTGGGAAGTCTTCGTGACGCCGGGCATACCGATCGCCACGCCCGACCGGCCTCCGGGCGTACGAGAGACATTCTTTCAAGCGATGGCGTCAACCCTCATCTATGGGATCAGGGACGCCGTCCTTGTGGATGCCTACATGACGACCAAGCAGGCCAATGCTTTGGCAGATTGGGTCGCGTCAAAAGGCAAAAACCTGACGACCATCTACATTACACATGGCCATGGAGACCATTGGTTTGCAGTCGGCACTCTTCTTGAGCGATTTACAGGCGCTCGGGTCGTAGCAACACCCAACACCGTTAAGGTGATGCGCCAGAATGCCTCCCCAGAGATGCTCGACGGGGCTTGGAAGCCGGGATTTCCGGGACAGATTCCGGACAAGCTGGTTATCGCGGAAGAGCTCAAAGGAAATGTAATTGACTTGGAAGGCCATGAATTGGTCGTGGTGGAACTTGGCCATACCGATACGGTTCATACGACCTGTCTGCACGTCCCTTCGATCGGGCTCGTGGTTGCCGGCGATGCCGCCTACAATGACGTTCACCTCTATCTTGCCGAGTCGAATACGCAGAAGCGACGGGAGTGGATCGCCGCGCTGGACAAGATCGAATCGCTCAACCCACGTGCAGTTGTCGCCTCGCACAAGCGGCCGGAAAACGACGACAATCCCAGGATTATTGAAGAGACACGAAAGTACATTCGCGATTTCGACCGGCTGGCGGAAACAACCAAGACCGCCCAAGAACTTTACGACAAGATGCTGGAGCTCTACCCGAACAGGGTCAACCCTGGGTGGGCGCTTTGGAGTTCGGCGCGCGCAGTTAAGTCATAGATCGAAACAATAGCTGTCAAAAATCCGGCGTCGCCGTGACGTGAAGGTACGGCAACTAGAAGCGCAACGATTCGAGGGGGATGGAAGACAACGCGTTAATCAGTTCGAGTGTTTCAGCAACGATCCACGCCCCCGTTGAGAAGGTCGACATTCCGTCGTGGTGCTTTACGCTACCCGAGTCGGAGTACCAATCATGCTCACCAGCTCATTGTTCAGCCGGCGCGACCATGTCGCCTGACGGCCGGCGCATGTCGATCAATGTAGAAATCATTGGCGGAAGCGTGATGGTGCAGCATTACGTCGAAGAGGTCGGGCGCCCCGATCACTTGAAATTAGTCTCCGACTCCGACCTGTTTACGCCCATGGGCCGCGTGAGGATGCACGTGATCTGGGAGTTGAAAGTAAAGAGAATCGATAACCAGACGTGTGAGTTTACGAACACCATTTACAGCTCTCCCACACCGGACCTCATCGACTTCCTCGGGAAACAGGGTATTCCCGTGGAAGTATTTCTTGCGCCCTTCAAACCACTCGCAGAGGCGCATAACCACGTGGAGGCACCTCTCTTCGCGAAAAATATCGAGCGTCACGCGTTGACACGCCGCTAATTCTGCCAAGCCTTTCAGGAATTCTGGAGCTGAAATGTCGACGTTTGCTGATCTTTCGCCACTTCCCTGCGTAATTTTTTCGTCGATAAGTTGCGTATTTTAAACTATCTACACAACTGGCAGTTCATCTGCTATCCTTCGCCTTTCGCGGCATCGAATACCCATGGCTGAGGGACAACCACGATCCAAAGCGCAATCAAATGGTGGAGCACAAGAGGGTGCCACCGAGGACGCGGAATCCGTCGAACGCAGTGAATCCCGCGATAACTCCGTGGAGACCGCCAGCGAATCGGGCACTTCTGAAAGTAGCCTCAGACGAGTTATCGACACGATCCCAGCGTTGGCTTGGTGCGCCAGACCAGATGGATCGATCGAATTTCTCAACAGACAATGGCACGATTACACAGGGTTGTCTCCGGGCGAGACCGTGGGCTGGGGCTATCAGGCCGCGTTTCATCCTGAAGATCGCAAAAACGGAATTGAGAGATGCCAACATCTGTTCAGTGGAAACGGACCTGCCGAAAGCGAGATCCGGCTTCGACGTCATGACGGAATCTATCGGTGGTTTCTCATTCGCGTACAACCGCTCCGCGATGAAACGGGCCAGATTATCAGATGGTACGGAACAAGCACCGACATTGAAGCCCTCAAGCAAACCGAAGAGAAATTAAGAGAGGAGGAACGCGAACTTCGCAGGATCACCGACGCTATCCCACAAACCATCGTCGTCCTGGATCCCGCTGGCGCTCCCTTATATGCAAATCGCGCGACGCTCGATTACACCGGCCTTGCGCTGGAAGATGTTACGAAGCCGGGCTTTCGCGAGCGCATCTTCCACCCGGACGATATCCAACGGTTGACTGAACACCGCCAATCCGGGCTCGCGAGAGGCATTCCCTTTCAACTCGAGCAGCGCGCTATTGGGAAAGACGGTCGATATCGATGGTTCCTCATCCAATACAACCCCTTTCGCGACGAGCAGGGACGCATTGTGCGTTGGTATGCCACCGGAACCGACATCGACGAGCGAAAGAGAAATGAAGAGCGAACGCAGAACGAGAACCTCGCTCTTCGCGAGGAGTTCGACCACTCCCTGATGTTTGAGGAGATTGTCGGCTCTTCCCAGTCTCTCCGGAAGGTCCTGAAGGCGGTGGACAAGGTAGCCGCAACGGATTCCACGGTGTTGATTCTCGGCGAAACGGGAACCGGGAAGGAGTTAATCGCGAGAGCAATCCACAAGCGGTCCCCACGATCCTCGCGCGCGTTCATTCGCGTAAACTGCGCGGCCATTCCATCCGAACTCATAGCCTCGGAACTCTTCGGCCATGAAAGAGGCGCTTTCACCGGCGCCCTCGAACGACGCATCGGTCGTTTCGAAGCAGCAGACGGGGGCACATTGTTTCTCGACGAGATCGGTGACCTGCCGACCGAAACGCAAATTACGTTACTTCGGGTACTTCAAGAGCGCGAATTCGAGCGAATCGGAAGCACGAAGCCAGTGCAAGTCGATGTGCGCGTCCTGGCGGCGACCAATCGCGACCTTGCCGAGGACGTAGACGAAGGCCTCTTCCGACGAGACCTGTATTATCGTCTGAACGTGTTCCCGGTAAACGTTCCGCCCCTGCGCGAACGAATCGAAGATATCCCGCTGCTTGCTGAATATCTAGTGCAGCGCTATTCCAAAAAGGCTGGCAAGAAGATAACCAAAATTGATCGATCGACGCTTGAAATATTCGAGAAGTATGATTGGCCTGGGAATATTCGAGAGCTGCAGAACGTTATCGAGCGAGCTGTCATTCTTTGTGAAACAACGGTCCTCTACGTGGACGAGACGTGGTTCCGGCGCGAAGCACACTCACGAACTGGGCCACCCGTTCCCTTCAATGCCGCGGTCAACACCAGCGAGCGGGAAATGATTGAGAGGGCATTAGCGGAGTCCGCAGGCAGAATCGGCGGCCCCAAGGGCGCCGCTGCCAAACTCGGGCTGCCTCGCCAAACGTTGGAATCCAAGATCAAGAGTCTGGGAATCAATAAATTCCGCTTTAGACGTCCGTGACAAGACTTTCGTTTGAGCGTAGCTTCGTCGCCCCGGAGAAATGGTGCATCGATTCGTCGGCAGAGCAACGGTTCAAAAGACCGTTGCACCGATTGTTGTAGCTCTACTAACACAGGGCGGCGGTTTTCCAAACCGCCGCCCACCCTGATGGCTATCACGGATTAGAAGCTCAGTGCGATGTAGTCTCATCTGCGCTACATTGCTGTCACAGCGGAGCGGCAAACAACCCGCACTTGGGCCCGGAAATCTACGCCCATTCGGCTTTCAATCGAAGGGTTGGTGTTACGCAAGAGTCGGGCATTGATGAACGCGTTTCGCTGTTTCTTCTCTGAGGGGAAAATTGGGGGGACTCCATGCATGCGGAGCCACACTTTCATACATCTCGCTACTACCATTTCTTTTGCTAAGCCTTTTATTTTCAAAATCGAGATTGAAAAGGAAGGACTTCCAAGAGATAGCCCCGCTGGCTTGGGCGCAGGAGGCCCCCGGTTCAAATCCGGGCGCCCCGACCAAAACATCTCGCGTGTTTTCTTTAGCTTTTTGAAAGCTGCCTTCTCAAAACTCACCTGTGGGCTGCACTAGCCGATGTGCGTGTGGTATGGAGCCAAAGGTGGCTGAATCGGCCTCTCCAATGGCGACGCCCAGGAGTGAACTTCATGGGCGGTAGTGCGCCCGCGCTGTCAGCCTTTGGCCCTGGGCAGGCGCGCGGTTTGTTTTCCTGCCTCTACATGCTCCTTCGGGCTCCAACGCCGATTGGCCCGCTTGGCAATCTGCCGCAACTGGCGCTCGATGACGTGGCCCAACTGAAACGGGTCCAGCCTC
>DATGEY010000064.1:0-33812 GCA_035309625.1 Candidatus Acidiferrum sp. | reverse complement strand
CGGCCAGGAACGCGTTTCCTTTTTTGCGCGGATAGCGCGACGAGCTTGGCCACCGGCTTCTTGCCGCGAGCGATGATGACTTCCTCTCCCCGCGCGGCTTTTCGAAGGAGTTTAGAGAGGTTCGTCTTCGCTTCGTGCACCGTGTACATAATTAGCTAAGTATATTAGCTAAGACAGTATTCCGACAAGAGCAATCGCCAGAGCGCACGCCGGTCACCCATTGCCCATGCGAAAGGCTTCTTCGAGCTCGACGCTGACCATACAAAGGCCCTGCGGCGGTACCGTGGGGCCGGACTTTGAGCGGTCTTTGAGTTCATAGAGGCGGTCGATGTCGCCGGGTACGAGCTTGCCCCGGCCGACGTCCAGCAGCGTGCCGACCATTTTACGCACCATGTAGCGCAGGAAAGAGCGGCCGCGCACCGTGAACACCAATTCTTCGTTGTCGAGAGAACGCCGCAACTCCGTAGCGTAGATCTCGCGCTCGGTGGCGCGCTCTTTATCGTCGTCTTCCGATCCGGTGGAAGCGGCGAAGGAAGCGAAATCGTGCACCCCGACAAAACGCGTCGCCGCGTCGCGCATGGCATCCTCATCAAGCGAAAAGGGATAATGCAGCACGTAGCGCCAGAGCATCGGCGGCACAACTTTGCCGCGATATAACCGATAGCGATAAATTTTGCCGCGCGCGGACCAGCGCGCGTTGAAATCCGGGCCAACTTCCTCGGCCGCGACAATGCGAATGGCCGGCGGCAAAATGGCGTTAAGCGCCCGCTGGAATTCACAGGCAGACAGCGCAGACTGGGTGCGAAAGCTGCCCACCTGCCCAAGCGCGTGGACCCCGGCGTCGGTGCGTCCGGCGGCGTGCAATTGCACATTTTCCTGAGTGATGCGCCGCAGGACGCCTACGATTTCGCCTTGAATCGTGGGCTTGTTCAATTGGATTTGCCAGCCGTGAAAGTCCGTGCCGTCGTACGCGATAGTCAGCTTGAAGTAACGCATGGGCCAGGAATTATCGGTTATCGAGGGACTGGTCGTCCAGAACGGGATGCTGGACTCCGGGACTACGAGACCGAACGGACAAAGCGGCTGCCGGGCTTGACCGCCGCGCTGCCGTCGCGGCACAGCGGGCAATCTCTTTCTTCATAACTGGCTATCGGCAAATCCAAGAGCGCGCTGGCTTCCACCGGGAATTCAATCTTGCCGCCGCTGCGATCGATCAATGCGCCCGCAGCCACTACCCGCCCTCCAGCTTCCTCGATCACTTGAATCGTTTCCAGCGTAGATCCGCCCGTGGTCCAGACATCTTCGATGACCAGCACGTGTTGGTCCGGGCGCAGCGTAAATCCACGGCGCAAGCACATAATTCCCACCGAATCGCGCTCCGCAAAAATTGCGGGCACGCCGCCCGGAGCCGCGGACTTCGGTTCGGACAACGCGCGCGCCACTTCCTGGCCGATCACGATTCCACCTATCGCCGGAGAGACCACGGCTTCAATAGTGGCGTCAGAGAACAAGGCGGCCAGCGCATGGCCCAGTTTTTCCGCATAACGGGGATATTGCAGCACCCGCGCACACTGCACATACGTGCCGCTGTGCAAGCCGCTGGAAAGCTCAAAATGACCGTGGCGGATGGCCCCGGAAGTCTCGAACATGCGCAGCAACTCTTCGTCTTGCAGCATCAGGCACCGGCCATAAATCGGCGTTCGGGCTCCCCGCTGCATTCGGTAAGCGGAGAACGGTCAGCAGCCTAGCCGTGGCGTGGCGCGTTGTCAACCGATGTAACCGCCTGCTAGACTGCCAGATTCGCGCAAACCGCTTCTGGCAAGTCGCGCCGCCCATGTTTTGGCGATCGGGTGAAACAAATGGTGTCTTCTGAACGTTGTACAGTTGAGCTTACGACAGTTCCGTTGGGCGAAAACCACTTTCGAGGGGTGAAGAACAAGATGAACGTGAAACGGATGACCGCCGAGCGGTCGACCAGGTGCACAACGTCAAGGCAGCGAGTTTCCGCCACGCTGGCCAGGTTAATCCGGCCCGCAAGCGCGTCGCTGTTGATCTTGCTGCTTGCGCCGGGACCAGGGTCTTTGTGTCTCGCGCAAAACGCGCCCCAGGACCAACCGCAAAATCCGGCTACGACGCCTTCAGCACAAGCGCCGCCGACCGCAAGTGCGCCGCCGGCTGCTCCGATTCCGGTTTCACTGGGGCTGGCCCGGCACGATTACACCAAGTCTCCCCGTGTTCTGCCAAATATCATCAAACCGTATGAGGAGATGCAGGTCCCCGAAGTGAACCTGATCAATTCGCCTCGTATCGATCAGTTGGTTCAGGATGGGAAGCTCGCGATCACCCTGCAGGATGCGGTCGAATTGGCTCTCGAGAATAGCCTGGACATAGCGGTTCAGCGATACGTGCCGTGGTTCGCGCAAGCGGGCCTCCTTCGTTCCCGTTCCGGCAGCGGGGGTTTCAACATCGCTGGCGCCGCTCTGCCATTCTCCACCGCGGCCATCAATCCCTTGTCGTTTTTTCCTCCTTCGTTCGACCCCATAATCCAGTCCACGACCTTCATCGATGACCGCTCCACGCCTATTAACAACCCGTTCATTTCCGGAACCGGAGCGACGGGTGTAACCGGGCTGATAAGCCACACGACGCAGTTCAGCAATCAGTACCAGCAGGCCTTTGAGACCGGCAGCAGCATCACCGCGGCGTATACAAGTACCCGGTCCTCCTCAAGTTCCGCGTTTAACTTCTTCAATCCGGACGTTCAAACGGCTCTGACCGTGACCCTCTCTCAGCAATTGCTTAACGGGGCGGGGCTGGCGGTCAATACACGCAATATCCGCATCGCCAAAAATAACGAGAAAATCGCGGATCTGACGTTTGAGCAACAGACCATCACAACGGTCACCAACACCATTACCGCCTACTGGGAACTCGTTTACGCTCGCGAAAATGTGAAGGTAGAAGAGCAAGCCGTGGCGGTGTCCGAGAAGTTATACAACGACAACGTAAAACAATTGCAAATCGGAACCATGGCCCCTCTGGACGTCACTCGAGCGGAGGCCCAGTTGGCTAGCGACCGGCAGAATCTAATCGTGTCGCAAACGGTCCAGCTGCAGGACCAGCAGATTCTGAAGAACGCAATTAGCCGGGATCCGTTGGCCTCCAATCTGGTCAATGTCGAGATTATTCCAACCGAGCTGCCCAACACGGACAGCGCGCGCGACGTACCTACCTTCGAGCAGGCCATCCAGCAAGCATTGGCCAAGCGTCCCGACCTGCTGCAGCAATTTTATAATTTGAAGAACGCGGATATCGACATGCGCGCCAATAAAAATGCGCTTTTGCCCACCGCAACGCTTACGGCGCAGTATGGCAGCTTCGGTCTGGCCGGCAATTCCCCGATCAACGGAGCACCGGTCACCTCGGCAGGGTCCGCCATCGTTGGCAGCAACGGCCAGCCCATCACGGTTCTGGATTCCAATGGCATCCCGGTGCAGGTTTTCGCGCCGGTCACATCGCCAACCACGGTGGGCAACAGACAGCAGGGGTTCACCACCGCTTCCAACCAGATATTCCACAACCAGTTTCCGGACTACAACGTCCAGCTCAACCTGGAAATACCTTTGCGCAACCGCGCGGCGCAAGCTAGCAGCCAGCACGCCATCTTGTTCAAGCGCCAGATGGAAACCCAAATGCAGCAACTGAAGAACGCTGCGCTGCTGGACGTCCGAAACACTTATATCGCGCTGGAGCAGGACCGCGCCCGCGTGGAAGCGGCCAGCAAGGCCCGCGAGTTGCAGCGTCAAACCTTTGAAGCGGAGCAAAAGAAATATCAGCTTGGGGCTTCGACGGTATACAACGTCATTCTTACGCAGCGCGATTATGTCACCGCGCAGGGCACCGAATTGCGCGCTCTTGCCGACCTGGTGGAGGCTAAGGCCAATTTTGAGCGCGCCACCGGAATCACTTTGGACGTCAACCGCGTGACCATCGCCGATGCCAAGCATGGTCAAGTGGAAAGGGACACGCTGATCCCCGGCACGCTGCATGGCAAGGTGGTGGGGACGGAAAATCCTCTGGATCTACTGACCGACGGCAAGAGCCGCAGATAGGCGCTGTCGCGTGGCGGACACCAGCGTAATTATGCACCGCGGGCCACAGGCATGGCTTGCCCGGCCGCTGCCTTTCGCATAGCATTGAAGTAGCGGCTGCCATGGATGGACCGCCTGGTTATGAGTGATCATCCTAAGGAAACCACCCAGACAATAGCGCATGCCGAGCCGCCGGCCTCCCCTCGCCAACCATCCGCCAAAGAAAAATCGTGGGAAAACAATACGTTGCGGCCTACGCTGGACAAGAATCCCGAGCGCGCTGCGGAATTCACCACCATTTCCGCTTTTCCCATTCAGCGGCTGTACACTCCCGCCGATCTCTCGGGCTGGGATGCCGATCGCGATTTAGGATATCCGGGCCAACCGCCCTACACCCGTGGCATTCATTCCACCATGTACCGCGGACGGCCGTGGACCATGCGGCAATTCGCCGGCTTTGGCGCCGCCGAAGACACCAACCAAAGATTTCGCTACCTGCTGGCGCAGGGCCAGACCGGCCTTTCCACCGCTTTCGATTTGCCTACCTTAATGGGCTACGACTCCGACCACCCGCTTTCCGAAGGCGAAGTGGGAAAGTGCGGCGTGGCCATCAGTTCCCTGGCCGACATGGAAGTGCTGTTCGACAACATCCCGCTGGCCAAGGTCACCACCTCGATGACCATCAATTCGCCGGCGGCGGTCATCTGGGCCATGTATCTGGCCGTGGCCGAAAAACAGGGCGCGGACTGGAAGAAAATCTCAGGCACCCTGCAGAACGACATTTTGAAGGAATACATCGCACAGAAGGAATACATTTACCCGCCCGAGCCATCCATGCGTTTGGTGATCGACACCTTCGAGTTTGGCGTAAAGAACACCCCGAAATTCAATACCATCTCGATCAGCGGGTATCACATCCGTGAAGCGGGCTCGACCGCGATTCAGGAACTGGCCTTCACCCTGCGCGATGGGCTGGAGTACGTGGAGTGGGGAATGCGCCGCGGTTTGGCGGTGGATGAATTCGTGCCGCAGCTTTCGTTTTTCTTCAATGCCCACAATGATTTTTTCGAAGAGATCGCGAAATATCGCGCGGCGCGGCGCATCTGGCATAAAGCCATGGTCGAACGTTACGGGGCCAAGAGCCCGCGCTCCTGGGCCCTGCGTTTCCACACCCAGACCGCCGGATGCTCGCTGACTGCGCAGCAGCCATACAACAACGTGGTGCGCACCGCTCTCCAGGCCCTCGCGGCGGTGCTGGGCGGCACGCAATCGCTGCACACCAATTCACTCGATGAAGCCTGGGCCCTGCCGACGGAATTTGCGGCCACCATCGCCTTGCGCACCCAGCAAATCATCGCCCATGAGACTGGCGTCACCAATACCGTCGATCCCTTGGGCGGCTCGTATTTCGTCGAAACGCTCACCAATGAAGTCGAGCGCGGCGCATGGGACTACATCGAAAAGATCGATGCGCTGGGGGGCATGGTAGCGGCCATCGAGCGCGGCTATCCGCAACGGGAAATTTCCGAAGCGTCCTATCGGTATCAGGTCGAGGTCGACAAGAAAGAGAAAATCATCGTTGGCGTAAACGATTTCGTGACCAAGGAAAAGCCGCTGGACATCCTGCAAATCGATGAGACCGTAGCTGCGCGGCAGGGACAGCGTTTGCGCAAACTGCGGGGCGAGCGATCTGGCGACGAAGTGTCTCGCCGGCTGGCGGCGCTGCGCCAGGCCGCGCAAGGCAGCGGAAACCTGATGCCCTACATCTTCGACGCCGTAAAATCCTACGCCACCCTCGGCGAAATCTGCGACGCCATGCGCGAAGTCTTCGGCACCTACGAAGAAATCGCCATCACCTAGTTCTTCTCTGTGCCCTCTTGCAGCAGTTTCTCTGCCCCTGTTCGTGATTCTTGGCGCTTCCGTAGTTTGCCGGCTATTCTTCTCTGCGAAACTTGGCGTTCTCTGCGTCTCTGCGTTATCTTTACTCTTCCTATGCGCGACAAAGAGCTATCACACGCCATCATCGGCGCGGCGATTGAAATCCATCGCTGCCTTGGCCCAGGGCTCCTTGAAGCGGTGTACGAGGAGTGCCTGGCTCGCGAATTCGCGCTGCGGCTGATCCCGTTCGAACGCCAAAAGCCTATTCCTCTCATATACAAGGATTTGAAGCTTGAACGCGGATACCGCCTGGACTTCCTTGTGAGCGGCAGAATCGTCGTGGAGATTAAGTCCATAGAAGCTGTTGCGCCAATCCACGAGTCCGTGATGCTAACCTACCTCCGGTTGTCCCAATCTCCGCTCGGCCTACTGATCAATTTCAACGTGCCGACTTTGAAGGATGGTATCCGAAGACTCGTATGGCACTACCAAGAAAATGACAACGCAGAGACGCCGAGTACCGCAGAGGTCCGCAGAGAAAGCCAAAGCTCAATTCACGTTGGACCGAGGAAGATCGCGAGTTGAGAGGACACAGAGACAAAATGGCGGAGAAGAAGATACGGGTTTTAATCGCGAAGCCGGGGCTCGACGGGCATGACCGCGGGGCCAAGATTATCGCGCGCGCGCTCCGCGATGCCGGCATGGAAGTGATCTACACCGGCTTGCGGCAGACCCCGGAAATGATCGCCTCCGCCGCGGTGCAGGAAGACGTCGACGTCATCGGCCTGTCCATCCTTTCCGGCGCCCACAATACCTTGTGCCCCCAGCTCATGAAATTGCTGCACGAGAAGGGTATGGACGACGTAACCGTGGTGCTAGGCGGCATCATCCCGGAAGCGGATATTCCGGCGCTAAAGCAGGCCGGCATCGCCGGAATTTTTCTGCCGGGAACTTCCACGCAGGATATCGTCGAATTCATCCACCAACGGATCGCCCATTAGCGCGACACTGGCAGATCGATAAGCCACCCTCCAACCTCCACCAGCGCTGTCATTCCTTTCCGCCGTCCTTGCGTCGCTGCTCATAAATCTTCTTGGCCCCGCGGTGCAGCAACTTGACCCGCTCCTTGTCTTTCTGCCGCGCTTCCGGGTCGGCTTTGCGGCGCTGGAACTCTTGCTCGCGTAGCAGCTTTCGCCAGTTTTCCAGCCGCCCCTGATCCAGCCGGCCCTCCGAAAGCGCGGCCTGCAACGCGCATCCGGCCTCATTGGTATGCCCGCAATTGCCGTATTTGCATGCGGCCGCCAGTTCTGCGATGTCGGCGAACGCTTGCTCCACCCCTTCCACTGCATCCCACAACTGCAATTCCCGCAGTCCCGGAGTGTCGATCAGCAGAGCGCCTCCGGGAAGCGCAAATAGTTCCCGGCTGGTGGTGGTGTGACGCCCGCGACTATCCCCGGGCCGCACCGGTTGTACTGCCTGCGCATCGCGCCGCAGGAAATGATTCAGCAACGTTGACTTCCCCACTCCCGAAGACCCCAGCAGGACAATCGTCTGACCCGCAGAAAGAAAAGTATCCAGTCGATTCAACGCATCCCCGGTGCGCGCGCTCACCGCAAAAATCGGAACACCAGCCGCAATGCTTTCCACTTCGGCCACTCGAGCGGCGACATCCGCGCAATCGTCGGACTTATTCAGCACCACAATGGACTTGGCTCCGGATTCCGAACACTGCGCCAAGTATCGCTCCAGCCGCCGAACGTTGAAATCGCCGTCCAGGGCCATGACCACGAACGCCGTGTCCACATTCGCCGCGATCACCTGCTCTTCCATGCGCCGCCCGGCGACTTTGCGCACGAACTTGCTTCGGCGAGGCAAAACTTGTTGAATCAGCGGCCGCCCACCGCCACTTAGCGTTTCCGTGGCCACCCAATCTCCCGTGGCCGGCCAATCTCCGCCCACCTCTGCGGCGGCACGCAGGGCGCCAGAAGCTTCGGCCCAGCACTCCTCAAAATCCCCCGCGACACGCCAAAGGCCGCGTTGCTGCGAAATAACCCGTGCCGGCAGCCAATGCACTTCCTCGCGCCCTTGCCATAGGGCGTCAAAGTACGAATGCCATCCCAGTTGCTTCAAAGACATTTCCATTCTCCCGCTGCTCCAGCAGCATCCGCGCGTACAAAATTGCTCATGTTCTTCGCCAGGCGTCGAATCAAATCGGGAAAAAAGGGAGGGTCGCGCCTAGCTGCAGAGGAAGGCACACCCGCCCCGGAGAACTTCCACCGAGGTTTTCACAGGCGCCTCCTGCAAGCGGTTTGGCGTATGGCAAGCCAACGAAAGTCTAAAGACCGGGCTTGTCTCCGTCAACAGAATGTTCGTTAGACTCTACATTCATAAAAAAAGGCCGGACGTTTAAGGCGTCCGGCCCACGCAACTCCCTGCAATGACCTACGGTCTTTCGGACTTCCCGTGTTCCGGTTTGTTGTTGGAATGCGGCGCACTCTCGCGTGGCGCATTGAAATGCTGCGCGCCGCCGCGGTCAACGTGTTGGTTGCCCCGCGTTTCGCCTTGCGATCCCCGTGAACTGTTCGGCACCGGTCGCACTTCCTTGGCCTGGCGCGCGCTGTTGAATGGCGTCGAGTTCGACCGTGCGCCCCCGTTATCTCGATTCATCGCGTTCGTCGGACGATCATTGCGGTTGCCGTTTCGGTTGGACGAAGTAGCATTAGCAGGGCGATCGGAACGATGGCCGGTATCCGGACGGTTCCCCCGTTCGGCGCGGGCCGGCACGACGTCATGGCCGTGGAAATCTCCCGGCCTGGCGCTGGCGGCTATGTTTGGCCGGCCGTGATTCACGGAAGCCCACTGCGAGCGATCCGCTCGCGCTGCGTGCTCGTGCTCGATCTGCTCGCGCCGCGGCTCGAAGTGGTGCTCGTGCTCCGCAATCCTCTCGCGCTCGCTTTCGCGTACCTGGATTCCATGCGGCCCACCGTTGAAGCTGACGCGATTGACGTTGTTCACTACCACCGTGCGATTGTATGTGTTGTGAATCACCGTGACGTTGACGTTGCTCACCGCGCGATTGTATACAAATTCTCTGCCGCGCCATTCGCCGCCCCAAAAGCCCACGCCGGTATAACCATAGCCATAGTTGATTCCGCCATAGAAGCCGACATGCGGTCCCCAATAGCCGCCATGCCAGACATAAAGGCCTTCCGCAAAGCCCCAATATCCCGGCGTCCACAGCAGACCGGGTTCCGGGGCCATGACCCAGGTTCCGGGCACCCAGTAATAATCGTCATCCCCATACGCCCAGTATCCCGGCGTCCAGATATAGCCCGGTTCCGGACAGATTGGCTGCGCGTAAACCGGCAGCACCGGAGGACCGATGCGAATGGAAACACCCACTCCGATTTGAGCATTCGATGCCGTTGGCATGCTTAGAAAAATGCCGGCAACCAGCAGAAATCCCAGCGCCTTTAGAACTCGCATAATCACCTCGATCCTTAATCCTGGTAGTGGCGCAGCATGCTGCGCCCTTCCGAGAGAATGCTTTTCAAGCACAGCCAATTAACTTGGTTACGGGGTTGCTGAGTTCCGAAAGCCGCCCCAGCTTCGCTATTTCTGTAAACCCAGAAATACCAGAAAAGTCGCGCTGCGCGCAGCCCACGCCGTCTTTTCGCCTCGTATGGTTACCTGTACCTTTGGCCAGTGACCTTCGCGCCCCTGAGATCTCTTAAATCCTGTTCACTCGACCTCGTTCTCACGCGGGCTGGAATTAGTTGGGCCGACTGGGTTCAACTCGGGGGGCGACGGAAGAGGCCCGGCAATCAGCTTAGTCCCGCGGTCTTTTATGGCCACAAGCCTTCGCAGCGGCTCAAGAAATAACGGTGAATCACCATATTTATTCGGTCGTTTTTCCCCCGGCCAAAACAGCAAAAGCAACAGAGTCAACAAATTCAACAACGGAACAAACATCACCAGAACGGTGCGCCCGGACCAGCCTATGTCATGAAACCTTGAAACTTGAGCCCGCAAAATTATCAGCGAAGCTGCGATAAGCACGAACCCCTGCGACCACGGATATCGTGTGCGGCCAAGCTCTATCTCGGTGTTGGTTAGAATAGCCACAGTTGCAAGCCCGATTCCGCACACGACAACAGATGCGATATACCAAAACAAGAGTTCGCGTCTTCCAATTCGGTTCGCCATCATAGAAACATATGCAGCTGCCCATCCGGGATATATCTTAAAGACGATGCGTCCCAGTTTCCCGTTACGTTGGCATGCTCGGTCGTCTGCCTATAGGTTGGGTCGCCTTGATGATTGATTATAGAAGTTGGGTCGAACGTCTTGCTCCGCTCGCAGATTCTGTCGCTAAACCGTATACTGAGGCGTTTGTTGCGAGGGCCGCGTGGCTGGTTCCGTCCTGAAAACGAACGTCAACACAAAGACGCCTGAGTTCGAGAAGAACACCCGCCGTATGATTGATCTGGTGACGCAGATCAAGAACGAAGAAGAGCAGATGCAACAGGGCGGCGGCGCAAAAGCCATCGAATCGCAGCACAAAAAAAGCCGTCTGACCGCACGCGAACGCATTGCGAAATTGATCGATCCGGGTTCGCAATTTTTCGAGCTAGGCGTCTACGCTGCGTACGAAATGTACCAAGAATGGGGCGGCGCGCCTTCGGCGGGGACGGTTACCGGGCTGGCTCGCGTCTCCGGCCGCACCTTCATGATCATCGCTAACGACGCCACGGTGAAAGCCGGCGCGTTTTTCCCGATGACCGCGAAGAAAGTAATTCGCGCGCAGAACATCGCCATCGACAATCACATTCCCACCATTTACCTGGTCGATTCGGCCGGCATCTTTCTGCCGCTGCAGGAAGATGTCTTTCCGGATACCGACGATTTCGGCCGCGTCTTCCGCAACAATGCGGTGATGAGCGCCATCG
Source organism: Candidatus Acidiferrum sp. (assembly GCA_035309625.1). Lineage (GTDB taxonomy): Bacteria > Acidobacteriota > Terriglobia > Acidiferrales > UBA7541 > Acidiferrum. The sequence goes on along the minus strand of DATGEY010000064.1, from coordinate 22,894 downwards.
GCATTCCGCAACTGGCCGCCATCATGGGCATGTGCGTGGCCGGCGGCGCCTATCTGCCGGTCATGTGCGATCACATCCTGATGACCGAAGGCTCCGGCTTGTTTCTTGCCGGGCCAGCGCTGGTGCAGGCGGCGATCGGGCAGAAAACCTCGGCGGAAGACTTGGGCGGAGCGAAAATGCACGCGCAAATCAGTGGAACCGTCGATTTTCGCGAGCCGGACGACGCCGCGTGCATCGCGCGCATTCGGGCCTTGGCCGACAAAATGGGGGCCGCAAATCCCGCGCCGTTCAGCCACGTCGCGTCGCGGGCCCCTCTCTATTCGGCGGAGGAGATGTACGGCATTTTTTCCAGTGATCCCGGCAAACAATATGACATGCGCGAAATCATCGCCCGCATCGTGGACGCCAGCGAATTCGAGGAGTATCGCGAGGGCTACGGCGAAACGGTGTTGTGCGGCTACGCGCGCATCGGCGGGTGGGCCGTCGGCATGGTGGCCAACCAGAAAAAACATGTGCAGACACTGGCCCGCGGTTCGGACCAGAAGCGCACGGAATTTGGCGGCGTGATTTACACCGAGGCGGCGGAAAAAGCCGCACGGTTTATTTTGGACTGCAACCAGAATCGCGTTCCGCTGATTTTCCTGCACGACGTGAACGGCTTCATGGTCGGCAAAGACGCGGAGTGGAGCGGCATCATCCGCGCCGGCGCAAAAATGGTCAACGCGGTGTCCAACAGCGTAGTGCCCAAGATCACGGTGATTTGCGGCGGCAGCTTCGGCGCCGGTCACTACGCCATGTGCGGCAAAGCCTACGACCCGCGCTTCATTTTTGCCTGGCCCACCGCGCGCTACGCGGTAATGAGCGGCGATGCCGCAGCCGGCACGCTGGCCGAAATCAAGCTGAAGCAACTCGAGCGTGAAGGCAAAAAAGTAGATGAGAAGGCCAAGAAAGAATTGTACGAATCCGTCCGCACCACCTATGAGCACCAAACCGACCCGCGCTACGCCGCCGCCCGCCTCTGGGTCGACGCCATCATCGATCCTGCCCACACCCGCGATGCGTTGATTCAAGCCCTGGAAGCCGCCGCACTAAATCCTAATATCGCTGAGTTCAAGACCGGAGTGCTTCAGACATGACCACCGAATCAATGTCTGAGCTGCCTAAACTGATTGGAGATTTGTTCCGAACAGTGGATAAGCTTGACCGCCTCTTTCCAGAGAGACCGTTTACGCCCGACGGACATCTTGTTGGAAGCATCGGCGAGGTCGTCGCCGCCTACGTCTATGGCCTATCGCTAAAGAAGTGCTCGAATCCTGGCTTCGACGCGCTCACTTCATCTCCTCTGCGCAGAGTGGAAATCAAGTTGACCGGCGGCAGAATGGTATCGATTTCGAGCGATTTCGGCTTAAGCCCCGACGTTTTGCTTGTATTGAAGTTCGATAAAAACGGCTTCCGAGAAATTTACAACGGCCCCTTTCCGCTGAAACTCTGTTTAGGTTTGAAGCCTAACAAACGCAAAGTGGTGCAGGTGTCGCTTTCCAAACTGGTCAACGTTTCTCCCAAACAAAAAGCGCTTCCCCCCGTGCCCGGAAGATCATTTGAGGATCTAAATCGACTCTTTCCCAATGTGGCACCGACTATAGTCGGCGCCGGAATTTCATAAGCAAGCTATGGAACGAGTGAAGCTCATCGAGTGCCCGCGCGATGCCTGGCAGGGATTGCCGGAATTCATCCCCACCGAGGTGAAGACTGAATATCTGAAGGAGTTGCTGCTGGCTGGGTTCAAGCACATTGATGCGGTGAGTTTTGTTTCGCCAAAGCACGTGAAGCAGATGGCGGATAGCGAAGAGGTCATGGCGAAACTGAGTGCTTCGCTTCCCCATGCGACAGAAGCGGACCGCCGGCAAAATGCGGGCGCTGCCGGGACGCCGGAGATTATTGGCATCGTTGTGAATGAAAAAGGGCTGGAGCGGGCGCTGGCGACTCCCGGCGTCACCACCATCGGATATCCATATTCCATTTCGGCGTATTTTCGACGGGCGAATGCCAACATGACTCGCGAGGAATCACGGGCGCTGGTCGAGACGCTGAAGAAACGAACGGCAGCGGCGAATCGCGACTTGGTCATTTACATCTCCATGGCCTTCGGCAATCCTTACGACGAACCGTGGGGATCCGAGATTGTGCAGGACACGCTGGAGTGGCTGAAGGATGTTCGCGTTCGCACCGTCTCGCTGGCCGACACGGTCGGTACCGCCTCGCCGGAACTGGTCGGTGATCTGTACCGGCAAGTAAAAGATCACGTAGCCGGAATCGAGCTGGGCGTGCACCTGCACAGCCGGCCCGAACAGGCCGAAGAAAAAATCCTCGCGGCGTACCAAGCCGGCTGCCGCCGCTTCGATTCCGCCCTCACCGGGCTTGGCGGCTGCCCCTTTGCGGGAGACAATCTAGTGGGGAACATCGCCACCGAGCAGGTGCTGGCCGCCCTGCGCAAAACGGGCGCCGATCCCGGTATCGACGATGCAGGACTCAGCAAGGTCTTGGCCATGGCCAACGAAATTCGCGCACAATACGCGCACGCACCACTTTTGAATTAGCGAGGCTTCACCCATGTACTCCACGTTGCATCTGGAATTCACCGGCGAAATCGCCAAGATCACGCTGAACCGCCCCGACAAACGCAACGCCATCAACCCGCAAATGATCGCCGAGCTGCAGACCGCGCTGGACAGCATCGAGAAGAGTCATTCCCGGGTGGTGGTGGTCACCGGGGCGGGCAAGGCGTTTTGCGCCGGGATGGACCTGGACATGTTAAGCGCGATCACCAAACAGTCTCCGGCGGAAAATCAGGACGACGCGCGGCGAATTGCCAAGATGCTGCGCCGCATCTGGAGTTTTCCGCGCCCGATGATCGCCTCGGTCAACGGAGCGGCGTATGCCGGCGGCTGTGGAATCGCCACACTCTGCGATTTCACCTTGGCGGCGCCGGAAGCCAAATTTGGCTACACCGAAGTGAAAATTGGTTTTCTGCCGGCTATTGTGTCTGTTTTTCTGACCCGTCAAATAGGGGACAAGCGGGCGCGCGACCTGCTGCTGACTGGACGAATCATCGGAGCCGCGGAGGCTAAAGAGTTCGGCATGGTGACGGAAGTGGTTCCCGCCGGGCGGCTCGAAGAGCGCACGCTCGAGTTGGCCAATGACCTCATCGCCGCAAGCCCCAGCAGCTTGACCCGCGCGAAACATCTCTTGACCTCGGCCGCGGCTGCCGGGGTAGATCACGATTTGGAACGCGCCATTCTGGAAAACGCGCGCATCCGCTGCACTCCCGATTTCAAGGAAGGCGTGGCGTCCTTCCTGGAAAAGCGCAAGCCGGTGTGGCACGGCAAGACCGAATAATTCACGACCATGCAAACTATCGAGCACCACGACACCACCGTACGAGTGCGCTACGCGGAAACCGACCAGATGGGCGTGGTCTATCACGCGAATTACCTGATTTGGTTTGAAGTCGGCCGCGTGGAATTGATGCGCGCTCTGGGCATCGAATACAAGCGCATGGAAATCGATGACGATTGCCACATTGTGGTCGCCGATATCCACTGCCGGTACCACGCTTCCGCGCTATACGACGACGTGGTGCTGGTGCGTACCCGCATCGCCGAATCGCGCAACCGCACCATCCGCTTTTCCTACGAAGTTTTCCGCGATAGCGACCGGGAATTGCTGGCCGTTGGCGAAACGCTCCACGTCATTTGCGGCAGCAATGGCAAGCCCAAGCTCCTGCCGGAAAAATATCGAGCCATTCTCGGCACCGCTTCGCCTGGCAGCAAGTCTCTCCGGAGCCACGCATGACCATTGCCTTGACGGGCAACGATCTCACCTTCGAGCAGCTGTATGCGGCGGCGCTGCACGGCGAAAAAGCGGAACTCACCCCCGATGCGATCGGGCGCATGAAGGCGTCGCGCGCGGTGGTCGATCGCGTGGTGGCTTCCGGCGCGACGGCGTACGGTATCAATACTGGTTTCGGCAAGCTGGCTTCCGTGCGCATCTCCAGCGAGCAAGTGCGCCAGTTGCAGGTAAATCTGGTGCGCTCGCACGCATCCGGCGTGGGCGCACCGCTGGCGGAAGCAGAAACGCGGGCCATGATGTTGCTCCGCGCCAACGCGCTGGCCAAGGGACTTAGCGGCATTCGCCCGCTGGTGGTGGAAACGCTGTGCGCCATGTTGAATGCCGGGGTACACCCGATTATCCCTTCGCAGGGTTCGGTGGGTGCATCGGGAGACTTAGCGCCACTGGCGCATCTGGCGCATGTGGCGATCGGCGAAGGGCGCGCGGTATACCGCGGTGAAGCGATGGACGGCGCGGAAGCCATGCGCCGGGCGGGAGTGCCCTCTGTGGCCTTGGAAGCCAAAGAAGGATTGTCGCTGCTGAACGGCACCCAGGGCATGCTGGCGTTACTTAGCTTGGCCCTGCGCGACGCTGACCTGTTGGCGGACACCGCGGACGTGGCCGCGGCGCTCTCGCTGGACGCTTTGCGCGGCAGCCCCGGCGCATTCGATTCGCGCGTCATGCATGCCCGGCCGTATACCGGCGCGGCGATGACGGCGCGCAACCTAGCCCACCTGAACGAAGGCAGCCAGATTCGCGAGTCGCACCGCTCCGAGGAAAAAGACAAGCGCGTGCAGGATGCTTACAGCTTGCGCTGCACGCCGCAGGTACACGGCGCCGTGCGCGATTCGCTAGGACAAGCCCGGGAAATGGCCGCCGTGGAGTTGAACAGCGCCACTGACAATCCGCTCGTCTTTGCCGGCGACGGCAGTGGCGATATCATCAGCGGCGGAAACTTTCACGGCCAGCCGCTGGCCATGGCCGCCGATCAAGTGGCCATAGCCATCGCCACCCTCGGCGGCATCTGCGAACGCCGCATCGAGCAGATGACCAACCCGCTGACCAGCATGCTCCCCGCGTTCCTGACCCCCGATCCCGGCATCAACTCCGGGTTCATGATCGCGCAAGTGACCGCCGCCGCCCTGGCGAGCGAGAACAAAGCTCTGGCCGCACCGCATTCGGTGGATTCCATTTCGACTTCCGGCAATCAGGAAGACTACGTATCGATGGGAATGAGCGGGGCGCGCCGCCTGGATCGCATGCTGCAGAATTTGCGGCATATCGTCGCCATCGAGTTGCTCTGCGCCTGTCAAGGCATCGATCTGCTGGCGCCGCTGCAAACCGGTACGCTGGCGCAGCGCGCTTACGCCGCAGTGCGCGCCAAATCCAGCAAAGTTGTTCAGGATCGCCCGCTGGCGCCAGAGATCGAAGCTGTGTCTGCGCTCATCGCCGGAGGAGCATTTTCCGCGATACTGCATTAGTGGAGTTGCGGTGACCCACCCCCTCCCCCGGGGTTTCCCGGATCTGCACATTCTAAAGGACTTACGGCCCATTGTTGGTGGAACTGTTGATTCTAAAGAGCTTAGCTGCTATTTGGCGCGGGGCTCACTAAAAGGAAAAGGCGGCCTTGATTGGCCGCCCGCAGACATTCCCAAGGAGAGTGTAGCACAGTTACCACGGAACGAATCCTTTTTTTTCTGAAATTTCCTGACACGCAGACAAGGCGAGGAGTGTGGCCCGCTGGTTATTGAGCCAAGGCCTGCCGAAGGAAGGCCAGCATGCGATAGCCGGCGATGTGGCTGAAGGGCGGCAACTCGAGCGAATAGTGTCCGCAGTGCAGCGCCAGGGTGCGCGGATGCGGCTTATAACGCCGCAGGGCGGTAAGCATCTGTTCCGTGAGCGCGGGCAAAAACGTGGGGTCGTACTTGCCGTACACCATGAACGCATTCTTTCCGGCTCCCAGCCCACGCTCGACGTAGGGCATAGGGCTGACCGGCGCCCAATATTCGCGCAATTCGTCGACCGTAACATGCTCCCGCAAACTCTCCCACACGTGGGTGGTAGTCATACCCTGGCTGACTACATCCGCAAAATACGTCGATACGTGAAAAAAACCACCGGCCCGCACGGCGGGATCGTGCACCAGCGTGATGTAGCCAACGGATGAGCCGATGCTGGTTCCGAGGATTCCCAGACGCGAATACCCTTGCTGTTCCAGCCAGCGCAAGCAGCGCCGCGCGTCCTGCACCGCCTGCCGATTGGCCTGCAGGGTAAGCCCAATGTTGGGACCGACCAACTGGTCAGCGCGCTCATGACCCTGGGCCATCCTGCGGTCATGGTAGGGCATGCTCATTTTTAGCGCGCTAATTCCGATGCGCTGCAGCCACTCCCCTAACCCACGCTGTCCGTGCCATTTGGCGTTCCAATTCGGCAGGATCAGCACAGCCGCGCCGCGCCGCTGGGCGGGGAAGAATTGCGCGTGTACGGTATTGTTCTCGGGCCAGGGCGATTCAATGGAGCTGCTGAAGGTCAGTACATTCTCGGCATCGAGCCGGTAGTCGCTGGCTGGCGTAACCCTATACCACTCGTGGCTGTTCTCGATGACTCCTCGCGCGTATTCGCGGACAAACTCACCCGGATGGGGATGCGCGCGCGGGCCCCCGATATGCTCCAATCCCCAGGCAAAGGGCCGCACGAGACGGTTATCGTCCGTTTTCCAGCGGCGCTGCTCGTAGCGATGAATGCGGCGTGCGAACCAATTCATGGAATCCACACCAATAGTTTACAGTTTGGAGGTGGGAAGGGAAATCCGGAGGCAAGCTTGGTTTATAAAGTGTCAGGCTATCGAGGGTATCGGAATCGGGAGGGGGAAAGAAGCGCCACCGGCGAAAGGAGACGAGCGGCGGCGCCGATGACGGGCAACGTCCTCAGGCGCCGCAACTCCAAATGTGTGACGGTAAAGGTTCAGCTGAGAAGGCGCTTCAAGCCAAATAGCGTCACCAGGCCCACGCCCGCCAAAACCCCCGACGACGGTTCTGGGACAGGCGCAGGGGAAGCCGGAGTGAATGTCACATTGTCGATCGAATAATCCCAATTAATGCCACTCATTGGACCGAAGATCGAAACGCTCGTAATTCCGAGGTCGGAAAGCGTGAAGATAGCGGCGCCGGCGGATGTGAAGGATGGCAAAATCTGACTCACGGATCCTCCGAGATTGTCGGATACCGTGTAGATCCCGCCACCGATTCCATCCGCTATGAAAACGCTAAAACCACTCACCGGCGCTGAAAACGAAATGGTGAGAGGATCGGTATATCCACCAGACACGAAATTCGTCGTAGCATACACGGCGGTCTGATCAGCAGACAGACGCGACTCACGATCCAGCAACTCGCCGCCCGTGAATGTTGCGATACCGATCACTAGGGGTGAATCGACCGTTCCAGTAAACACCGACCCCCGACCCCCGCCTTGTGCTTCAAAATCAACTGTGTCGGCATAGGCGCTGGCACCAACCATAGACATACACACTAACAAAGCAGTTCCGAAAATTAAGCGGATTTTCACCTGTCTCTCCTCCGGGGACACCACCATACGCCTAAGGGATTTAGCAATTTCCTATCCATGTGCCAGGTTATTGATAAAGAAGGGGCATGCGAGGCTGTTCGACATCGGCAACGGCAAATTTTTGCGCAACCTAACGAATATGTTGCAATGTCCACTCCGTATGCACTACTCCGCGAATGAAAACCCGACAGATCGACGCGTTAGCCATGCGACACCCTCCATCGAGAGCCTGGTTGAAGCGCTCAAATACATATGACAAAGTGCTGGGTAAGGCCAGAAAACGGCCTCGCGAACCTTGGTCATCGCGTTCATTTTTGTGTTTGGAATGGTGATTGGCAGCTTCCTGAATGTCTGCATTTTGCGGATTCCGGAAGACCTATCCATCGTTGCGCCCGCTTCCCGGTGCCCGCGTTGCCAAACGCCGATACAGTGGTACGACAATGTCCCGGTTTTCGGCTGGCTGTGGCTGCGCGGCAAATGCCGCACCTGCGGCCTGCCCATTTCCCCGATGTATCCGCTGGTGGAACTGGGCACCGGCCTCTTGTTCGTCGCGTGCTACCTGGAATTCGGCCTCACGCAGACCACGGTAAAGTGGCTGTTTTTCACGTGCTTGCTCATCGTACTGACCATCACCGATTTGCGCGAGCGCATCCTCCCCGACCTGGTGAACTGGCCTGGTTTCTTTGCCGGCGTTTTTTTTTCCACCGTGGTGCCTCCCTACGAAGGCTCGGCCATCTGGTTCTCCAAAACTTTCTTCCGGCTTGAACCACCCCGCGCGGTCCAAGGGCTCTTCGATGCCCTGCTGGGAGCGGCCTTCGGTAGTTTCCTGCTCTGGGCGGTGGCTGCCACGTACAAGCGGGTTCGCGGCCGCGAAGGTATGGGCCTGGGCGACGTCAAGATGATGGCCATGGTCGGGGCCTTCCTCGGCGTTCGCGGCACCTTCCTGACGATTCTTCTGGGCACGCTTCTGGGGACCGTGGTGGGGGTTTCGGTCATCGTAATGCTTTACGCCGTGGGCTGGCAGCGCAAATTGGCCGAACGCGCCAGCCGGCGCCGCCTGGGCAGCGTCAACGCGTTGCGCTGGACCATCGCCAGCCAATATCAGTTGCCGCTCGGAACATTTTTAGGAGTGGCGGCTTTGGTGGTGGTCTACTTCGGTCCACTCCTAATGACGCAATGGTGGCAACTTTTTGGATGAGATGAATTTCTTATGATCCTCGCGGCATTACAAGCGGGCAAGCCTCCGAATCTTTGGGCCTTTGGCATCGGCAGCGCGATAGCCCTGCTGGTGATTGGCCTGATCGTGTTGTTCGTGATCCGCCGCCATTTCCGAAACGCCCACAGCGAACACCAAACGGTAAATCCGGAAACGCCGGGCACGCAGAATCCGTCCGCCTTCATGGCCGCTTCCATGCAAGGGGTGATTCAGAAATTGCGGGACCAGGAGAGAGAGCTGGAAAGGCTGCACCGCATTGAAAAAGAACGCGCCGCACATAGCGAACGCCTGAGCGAAGAAGTTACCCGGAACATGCCTGCAGGCCTGCTGGTGGTCAACTCGACCGGAATTATTTCCAGCGCCAATCCCGCCGCCGAGCAGGCCCTTGGCATTCACGGCCTGGGTTTCCGACGCTATAGCGAAGCTCTGGGGGAGGAATCCGAGCTCACCCGCCTGGTGATGGAATGCCTGGCCGAGGGCAAAATCTTCCGGCGCGAGCAGGTCGAACACATAACCCCTTCCGGCGAGCACCGCCATTTGGGAGTCACCATCTCCCCCATCCGCAAAGGCTCCGAAAAAATCAACGGCGCGCTTTGCCTGCTGAGCGACCTGACCGAACTCGCCGCTCTGCAGCAGCAGATCCAGCTCAAGGAAAATCTTGCCGCGCTGGGCGAACTTTCCGCGGGCATCGCCCATGAATTCAAGAACGCGCTGGCCACCATTTCCGGCTACGCGCAGATGATCCGCGCGGAAGAATTAGGCGGCGAGGCCTCCGATTACGCCGACCGTATCCTGGAGCAAACCCGCAACATTACCCACGTGGTCACCGAATTTCTGAAGTACGCGCGTCCTCTCGAAATCGGCAACGAACCGGTTTCCCTGCGCGGCGTGGTGGACCGAGTGGTCTCCGACGTTGCGGAGGCAAAACCTAATGTGCAGCTACGCATCGAAGGCGTTTTCGGCAGCGTGCCCGGCGATGAAGGGTTGCTGCGGCAGGCTCTGCTGAACCTGGTGCGCAATGCCGCCGAAGCTTGTGCCGCCGGCCCAGCAGCGGGCCAGGTCTTGCTCAAAGGCGACCTCCTTCAGGCCGAAGACGCGGGGCTTCAGCGCATGGTCATCTTTGATAATGGACCGGGCATCGAGCAGTCCGCTTTAGCGAAGCTTTTTCGCCCTTTCTACACCACCAAAGCGGATGGCACCGGCTTGGGTCTGGCCGTGGTGCAAAAAATCATTATTCAGCACGGCGGACAGGTGGACGCTCGCAACCGCCCGGAAGGCGGCGCAGCCTTTACGGTTACGCTACCGCTGTGCGGCAAAGTCCCGGACGAAAGAGTAGAATTAGGGAAGAACAGCATAGAGAGCTAAAGGTGCGGAGCTTGGTTTGCTCCTGGAGGTGCCTATGAAGCCAAGGATTTTGCGCAATGCGATTACTCTCGTAAGCCTCGCGGTTTTGACCTTCACCCTTACCGCGCTTCCGTCGCGCGCCCAGCAGCAGGACCCAGCTCAAGAATCCACCGGCGACCCGGTGGCGGATGCCGCGCGCAGGGCCCGCGAGCAAAAGAAAAAAGAATCGACTAAGCCTAAGAAAGTCTATACCGACGACGACGTCAGCCACAGCACGTCCAGTGGCGCCTCCGATTCCCCAGCCACTTCCCAAGATGCGGCCAAGAATCCCAGCACTCAGGCAAAGGACTCCACCAAGACCGCCGAAGACAAGGAAAGTCCCGAGACGAAGTGGCGCAAGCAGTTCCGGGATGCTTATGCCAGCCTGGACCGCGCTGAAAAAGAGCTCGATGTCCTGCAGCGCGAGGACAACAAAGCGCAAGTGCAATATTACAGCGATCCCCAGAAGGCGCTCGCCGAGCAATACAGCCGCCAGGATATAAACGAAAAAGACGCCAAGATCGCGGCCAAGAAAAAGGAAATCGACCAGATCAAGCAGCGCATCAGCGACATGGAAGAGGCCCTGCGCAAATCCGGCGGCGATCCCGGCTGGGCCGCTCGCTGAGCCTGTTTTTTTCCAAACTGCGGGAGGCGGCCACGGACTCGGCCGCCTTTTCACTTCTCCGCACATGGCTCCCGGGTTCTTCCGGCTGGCCGCCTGAATCATGATAAAACCGAAGGAGATGGAACCTCTCCTTCTTGTCGAAGACAAAAATGAATTGCGCGCCATGCTCCGCAAAGCGCTGGAGCGCTCCGGCTATACGGTAGACGAGGCTCCGGACGGCACCGCCGCTATTCAAAAAGTCCGCGCCCGCCGCTACCTGCTGGTCATCACCGATCTCAAAATGCCAGGAGCTTCGGGCCTGGACGTCCTGCGCGAGACCAAGCAAGCCGACGCCACCATCCCGGTGATCCTGTTGACGGCCTTTGGCTCCGTGGAAGAAGCGGTCACGGCCATGAAGGACGGGGCTTTCGATTTTTTGCAAAAGCCCGTCGATCTGGACCACCTCAAGCTTTTGGTGCAGCGCGCCGCGCGCCAGCAGGAACTGCTGCGGGAAAATCTTCTGCTGCGCGAAGAGTACGCGGCCCGCTACGGTTTTCCCCGCATTGTCGGTGAACATGAGTCCATTCGGGAAATCAGCCAGCACATTCAACGCATCGCCGCCACCGATTCCACCGCTCTATTGCTGGGCGAGAGCGGCACCGGCAAGGAACTTTTCGCCCGCGCCATCCATCATTTATCCAATCGCCGCGAGCAACCCTTCGTTGCGCTCAACTGCGCGGCCATTCCCGAAGGACTGGTGGAGAACGAGCTATTCGGCCATGAACGCGGCGCTTTCACCGGAGCCGGGGCCCGCAAGGTCGGCAAGATGGACCTGGCCCATCGCGGCACATTATTTCTCGATGAAATCGGCGAGCTGCCTCTGGCCATTCAGGCCAAGCTGCTGCGCGTACTTGAGGAACGGCGCTTCGAACGCGTGGGCGGCACACAGTTGCTCGAGGTGGATGTGCGGATCGTGGTGGCCACCAATCGCGACCTCCAGAAACTGATGCAGGAAAAGCTGTTTCGCGAGGATCTCTACTTTCGTATTTCCGCGGTACCCATCACCATCCCCGCGCTGCGCGATCGTGGCAACGACGTTTTGCTGCTGGCCGAATATTTTTTGGACAAGTTCAGCCGCGAGTTTGCCAAACCCGGCCTGGAGCTTTCCCCGGAGGCCAAGCAGCGGCTGCTGGAATATCGCTGGCCCGGAAACGTGCGCGAATTGCAGAACACCCTGGAACGCGCCGTAATTCTCACCGACGGGCTCGCCATCGGCGCCGCCAGTCTGCAGCTCCCCTCTCCCAAGCCGGACGCGCAAAGCCTGCCCGGCAACCTGTTGCCCGAAAAATTCAATTGGGAAGGCTCGCTGGAAGAAGTCACGCAGCGCGCCGCCGGGCACGTGGAGCGCGCCATGCTGGAGAACACTCTCCGCGATTGTCAGTGGAACAAAACGCGCGCCGCCGAACGCCTCGGCGTTTCTCCCAAAACGCTGCTGGCAAAAATCCGCACGGCGGGCTTGGAGGAATAATTCCGCGGTGCGGCCGCGCCCGCTATCACGTCACTTTGCGGACTTCCTTCGCCCGCACCACTGCCCATCGCCGGCGCCCTACAACCTAATCCCGGTGTGCAATGCAACCGAACCCAGGGTCCAGAGCTGATACTCCACCCGCTCAAACCCCACCGCGCCCATCAGCGAGGCCAATTCCCCAGGGTGAAAAAATCTCGCCACCGATGCCGGCAAATATTTATACGCCTTGCTATTCCCGGAAAGCAGCCCGCCGATCTTCGGTAAAACCGTTCGGCAGTACCAGCGATACAGATTGCCGGCCCAGCCCGGCGGCGGCTCGGTAAACTCCAGAATCGCCAGCGTGCCTCCGGGCTTCAGCACCCGCCGGATCTCTTGTAATCCGCCCTGGTAATTCGCCAAATTCCGAAATCCGAAAGCGGTGGTCACCACATCCAACGAACCATCCGCAAACGGAAGCCTTAGCGCGTCGGCCTCAAAGAAAGGTATAGGCGCGCCGCCTTCCACTCGATTCCGCTGCGTGCGCGCTTGCTTCTTTGTATTTGCCCGAACCAGCATGGCATGCGAGAAATCCGCGCCCATAACTCGTGCCGAACCGCTGCGCGCCAGCGCAAAGGCCAGGTCGCCGGTACCGCAGCAAAGGTCCAGCACCCGCGCATCGCCGCTGGCCAATATCGGTCGCAGCCGGCGGGCGGTTCGCGCGCGCCACGCACGGTCCAACTGCAGCGAGAGCAGATGATTCAGGAAGTCGTAGTGCGGCGCGATTTCCGTGAACATCTCGCGCAATTTGCGCGATGCGTCGCCTTCGTTTTGCGCGCCTTCCGGCAGCGTTCCCTTCGCCGTCGCGCGAGCAGGGGCAGCCTCAGCCATGAGCCTGACCAGAATCACAGAACAGATGCGGCGAAAATCGCAAAACCCGCTCCACCGCCGCCACCGGAACGTCCCCGTACGATGCCGCCTGGCCGATGCCTGGCGCCAGCACGAAGCGCAACTTCCCGCCGCGCACTTTCTTGTCCGAGCGCATGGCCGCAAGCAGCGAGCCGGGCTGCACCCGCGGCCACGGCGGCAACGGCCCCAAGCGCCGCACCAGCGCCACGATTCGCGACGCGACGTCGGCGGGCGTAACTCCAATCTCGTGCCCTAGCAGCGCCGCCGCCATCATGCCCCACGCCACCGCTTCCCCGTGCTGGTAGCGCCGGTAACGGGTGACGCTCTCCAGCGCATGGGCGAAGGTGTGCCCAAAATTCAGGACCTCGCGCAAACCCGATTCCCTCTCGTCGCGCGCCACAATCCTGGCTTTGATCGCCACGTTCCGGGGAATCAGATAATCCAGCGTTTCGCGCGTGCGGCGCTTCACCCGCTCCAGGTTGGCCTCCAGGTATGCAAACATTTCCTCATCCGCGATCACCGCATGCTTGATGATCTCGGCAATCCCACCGCGAAATTCTCGTTCCGGCAAAGTGTGCAGCAGCTCCGTATCGGAAAGCACCAGCCGCGGAGGGTAAAAGGCCCCAACGAGATTTTTCCCCTCCGGCAAATTCACCCCGGTCTTCCCTCCAATCGAACTGTCCACCTGCGCCACCACGGTCGTGGGTATCTGTACCAGGGCTACGCCGCGCAAATACGAAGCGGCAACGAAGCCGGCTACATCTCCCACCACGCCTCCTCCCACCGCCACCAGCAAAGCCTTGCGCTCGGCTCCCTCTTTGACCAGCTCTCGCGCCAGCAATTCCACGGTCCGCAAACTCTTATGCTTCTCCGCATCCTCCATTATGTGCACCGCATCGATATTTTTTGCTCCCACCCCGCGCTGCACTTTTTTTCCCACCGCGCGCCACACTTTTTTCGAGGACACGATATGCAAGCTGGAGAATTCTCCCAGCCTGGCGATCTCCGTGCCCGCGCAACGGATCGCTCCCGCGCCGCACACCACCGAGTATGCGCCAGCGGTTGACTGGACCTCGATACGCTTTGTTCTCATGGCTCCGGCCCTTGGCAATGTAACACGCCGCCCAAATCGGAATGTAGCCGCCACGTTTCGCCCACCTGTAATCACAATTTGCCCAATTCCTTCGTGCTACCATGGGTCCGCCCGGCGCTGCCGTTGGTCATGACTGCTTCCCCCAAAGCGCATCACGCCGATTACGCTGTCGTCGGTTCGGGTGTCGCCGGTCTCCGCGCCGCCATCGAGCTAAGCCAATCCGGCAGTGTCCTGGTGCTCACTAAGTCCGATCTCGGCGATTCCGCCACCGCCTGGGCGCAGGGCGGCATCGCCGTCGCTCTCAGCGATGAAGATGAGATCACTCTTCACCAACAGGACACGATCAAAGCCGGAGATGGCCTATGCCGCACGGACGCCGTGGCGCTGCTGGTCGAAGAAGGTCCCAAGTACATTACCGAGCTAATAGAGTGGGGCACCGAATTCGACCGCTCGGGAACCAAGCTTGCCTTTACACGCGAAGCGGCCCACAGCCGCTCGCGCATCCTGCATGCCCACGGCGATTCCACCGGGCGGGAAATCAGCCGCGCCCTTCTTTCCCGTGCGCATTGCATTCCCCATCTTCACCTGCGGGCCCATGCGTTCACCACCGAGCTGATCGTCGAATCCGGCGCCGTGGTTGGCCTGCGCTTCATCGACGATCTCGATGGCTCCCTTCACGAAGTGCGCGCCGCAGCCGTCCTGCTCGCCACCGGCGGCGTCGGCCAGCTCTATCGAGAAAACACCAATCCCGAAGTCGCCACCGGCGACGGCATGGCCATCGCCTACGACGCTGGCGCGGCACTCTCCGATATGGAATTCATGCAATTCCATCCCACCGCGTTGGCCGTAAAGGGCGCGCCTCGCTTCCTGCTTTCCGAAGCCTTGCGTAATGACGGGGCTATCCTCCGCAACATCCATCTGGAGCGCTTCATGAAGCGATACCACGAAGCCCAGGAAGTCGCGCCACGCGAGATCGTCGCCCGCGCTATCGTCAGCGAAATGCATCGCACCAACAGCGAACACGTCTATCTCGACATGACCGCCAAGCCCGAAGGCTTCGTGGAAAAGCGCTTTCCTCGCATTTCCGCAACTTGTATGAGCTATGGTGTGGATCTGGCGCGCGACGTCGCCCCGGTCTGCCCCGCCGCGCATTACATGATTGGCGGGGTGAAGACCGATCTCTGGGGCCGCACTTCCCTGCCCGGCTTATACGCCGCCGGAGAAACTGCCGGCTCCGGCGTCCACGGCGCCAATAGACTGGCCAGCAACTCGCTGCTCGAAGGCCTGGTATTTGGCGCGCGCAGCGGGCAAGCGATGCGCAAAGACGCGCCGGTGAAGAAGAAGCATGCCGCCAGCCTTCCGGGCAGCGTCGCCCCCAAGCCTGGCGACGCCCCGCAGCCTCATACGCACAACAACTCCACCACGCACTCGCCAAGCGAAACGCTCAACCCTGCACTGGTAAAGATTCGCGACATCATGTGGCGCATGGCCGGAATTTTGCGCAGCGGGAAGGAATTGACCGCCGCCATCGAGCAACTGCAGTCGCTCGCTCTTCCCGAGGCTAACGCCCACGACCGCGCAGCTTTCGAGCTGCGCAACATGCACGCCCTCGCCCTGGTCATCGCCAGATCCGCCCTGGCGCGCCACGAAAGCCGCGGCAGCCACTACCGCTCCGATTTCCCCTATCGCGACGACGACAATTTCGCCAAACATTCCATCGCCCAAAAGGGCAAAGAAATCCACTTCGAGCCATAACGGGCACCGCCATTTTGACGTGCGCCTTCCTGGACGGAAGACTTATCTGGATTGAAGCTGCTTTACGCTCTCCAGGAAAACATGTCCGGTAATGGCCAGGCTCTTCGCGCTGATTTTGTCCAGCGTATCCTGTGGCGTATGCCAGTAATACAGATCCCCGCCAGGATAGTTCTGCAAATCAATCACATCCACCGACGGAACGTTCCGCTTCAAAAACGGATCGTGATCGTCCGAAACCTCCATGGCCTCGTCGATGAAAATATTCGCGTAGCCCAGCTTCCTGGCCTCGTTCCAGACCAAATCCACCAGCCATTTCGTCGAATCCGATTCCCGCTTGAAGTGGGGCGTATGCGTGCCCACGATATCCGCCAGCAACAAGGCCTTGACCTTCCGCAGGTCGCCGCTCATGGCCATCTTGGCCGCCATTTGCCGGCTTCCATAACGGCTGTCGGTATCGCTCCATTCCTTCATCGCTTCTTCGCCGTCAAAAAACGTGATCCAGACCGCATCAGCGCCGCGTTTGCCGCACAGCAGTCTCGCCAGCTCCAGCATTACTGCAGTCGATGACCCCGCGTCATCCGCCCCGACAAAATTCGGCATCAGTTTCGTATCGTAGTGGGTGGCGAGCAGGATGATCCCTGGCTTCTCGCCCGGAACTTTGGCCACAATATTTTTCATCGCCAGCCGCCCCACCGGCGTATCCGCTGAAAAAGCATCCACGTCCACCTGGCAGCCGTAACTCCTCAGCTCGCTCTGCAGGTATTCCTGCAATTGCCCGATCGCCGCGGAGCCCGATGGCCGAGGCCCAAATCCCACCTGCTTCACCACTTGCGCGAACGCCCGCTTCCCGTCAAAGCCGCCAGTCTTCTCCGCGGGAGGCGCATCGTCCCCGCCCTGCAGGGGCGCGACAACTGGCGAAGCTGCCGCCACGGCGGAGGGATGCGATGCCGCGCCACCGTCTGCCTTGGCCCCGCATCCGGCCATCACCGACGCGCACAACAGTACCGCCGCCAACTTTGCATGAAAACACATTCAGCGTGCCTCCGCCGTAGCGGCCAACTGCCGCTCCTTCTTGCGCACCACCATGGCCGAGACCCCGATACCTACAAAATACAGTGCCAGCATGGGCGCCATGAAAATCAACATGGTCATCGCGTCCGGCGTTGGCGTAATGACCGCCGCCACGATCGCGATAACCAGAATTGCATACCGCATGTTCCTCCACAGGAACTTCGGAGTAACAATCCCGAAAAGCGACAAAAAGAAAACCAATATCGGCATCTCAAATACCAGCCCCAGTCCCAGCAGAACCATCAGCGTCAAATCAAAATATTCGTTGATGCTGATCATCGGCACCACGGGCCCCTGGAAGCTCACCAGAAATTTCAAGATATAGGGAAGCGTCACAAAGTACCCGAACGCAATACCGCCTAGAAACAAAAACACCGTGGAAAATAAAAATCCGGTAATCGCGCTGCGCTCATGCTTGTAAAGAGCCGGCGCCACAAACAGCCAGATCTGGTACAGCACCACTGGCGACGCCAGCACAATCCCGATATAAATCCCCAGCGTGATGATCAAATTAAAAAATCCCGCCGGATGGGTGTAAATCAGCTTCGGCTCCAGGTGCGCATCGGACAGCGCCTTCAACATCGGGTGGGTCACATAGTTGATCACATACTTCGCGATGTAAACGCCCACAAAGGCACCAATCCCGATGGCAATCAGCGACTGGACGATGCGCTTGCGCAACTCCACCAGATGCTCGAAAAATGTCATTTGCCCGCCGGTGTCCGCGGCGTCTTCGGGGTGCTCGCTCGTCGCCATTTCAGGATTTTCAGGTGTGTCTTTCGTTACCGTGATCCGCTTGTTGCGCCTTGGCCCGCCATTCCTCAGTAGTCGTAGCCGACGCGCCGTCCACCGGAGCGCCTTGCGTCGCTTCCTCGGCCGATTCCCGGGCCACATTCCCTTCGGCTACCGGCGCCACCACCGGCCCTTCCACGCCGCTTTCCTCCGCGGCACGCTCCCTCGTACCTTCCGTCGCTCCCCCTGCTGCTAACTCCCGGCGTCCTGCCTGCGTCTCAGCACCTGTGGACGTTGCCAGGGTTGCCGGTTGCGACGGCGCCGAGGCCGTAGCAGCCGCTGACGCCGCTTCCGCCTTGCGTCGTTCGACCTCTCGCGCCTGTCGCTCCAGGTCGCGCATCTCCTCTTCAAAGGCGGACTTGAAATCAGTGGAGGCCTTGCGAAACTCCGCCATCAACTTGCCCAGCCCGCGCGCCAGCTCCGGCAGCTTCTGCGGGCCAAACACCACCAGCACAATCACGAACACCACAATCATGTGGGGGATGCTTAGCATGATCTCGAGCGACCCAAAAAGGCTCCGTTGGCATCATAGAGAACGGCGTTCCGAAGTGTCAAACGCCGTCATACGCTGTGCTATAATTCTTAAGTCAGCCGGTCACGCGAGGGTAGGATGAAACCAGAGCGTCGCGGGGTTTTTCTCGTCGTCGCAGTACTGCTTGTATCTGCAATTCTGGGTGGTATTTACGGGCCCAACGTCCGAGCCACTGCCGCCTCCACGGACGATTACCAGGGCGCGGTGCGCGACTTTACCCGGGTTCTGGACGTGGTGCAGGCCAATTACGCCGAACCGGTCGACGTCGACAAAGCCGTCTACCAGGGCGCCATCCCCGGCATGCTCCGTATGCTGGATCCCCACTCGAATTTCTTCGATGCCCGCCAATTCGCCCTGCTTCGCGAAGATCAGCGCGGCAAATATTACGGCGTCGGCATGGTGGTCGCTCCCCGCGAGAATCATACCGTGGTCATGGCTCCCTACGTGGGCGCTCCCGCGTATAACGCCGGCATTCGTCCCGGGGACGTCATCACCAAGGTCGACGACAAGTCCACCGACGGACTTACCACCACCGATGTAGCCGATATGCTCAAAGGCGCCAAGGGCACCGTCGTTAAGATCACCATCTCCCGCGAAGGCTACGCCGAGCCCCTGGTGTTCACCGTCATCCGCGACGAAATTCCCCGCCACTCCGTGGATATCGCTTTCCTCCTCAAACCCGGTATCGGTTATATCCGCCTCTCCGGCTTTAACGAGACCACCGATCGCGAAATTGCGGAAGCCTTGAAGCAACTGAACGCCTCCTCGCTCGACGGCTTGATCCTCGACATGCGCGGTAATCCCGGCGGCCTGCTGAACGAAGCCGTAGCCGTCGGCGATATGCTGCTCGACAAAAATCAGCTCATCGTCTCGCACCACGGGCGTGCCTCCGCGGAACGCCGCTATTACGCCATCCGCGGCAACCAGGGCGACAGCGTCCCGCTGGTCATTCTCGTCAACGGCAACTCCGCTTCCGCCACTGAAATCGTCTCCGGCGCGGTGCAGGACCACGATCGCGGCCTGATCGTCGGCGAAACCACCTTCGGCAAGGGCCTCGTCCAGACCGTTACTCCGCTTAGCGAAAATACCGGCCTGGCGCTCACCACCGCTCGCTACTACACTCCCAGCGGCCGCCTGATCCAGCGCGATTACAAATCCATCTCCCTGTATGAATATCATTACGAGCGCAAAGTTCCCGACCATCCCAGCGAAGTGCGGCTCACCGACAGCGGGCGCCAGGTCACCGGCGGCGGCGGCATTACTCCGGACATCAACGTCCCCGCTCCCAAGCCCAACAAGTTTCAGGAAACGCTTCTGCGCGCCGAAGTATTTTCGCCCTTCGACGCGGCCGTCGGCGGGTTCACCCGCTATTATCTCGGCACTCGCCCCAACATCACCAAGAGCTTCGAGGCCGACGACACCGTGCTCCGCGATCTTCGCTCGTACATGAACAAGCACGACGTACACTACACCGAGCCCGAAATCACCGAAAATCTCGACTGGATCAGGCGCAAGGTCAAGCAGGAAGTCTTCCTCTCCGTCTTTGGCCAGCAAGAAGGCTTCAAGGTTCAATTGGAAGCCGATCCCCAAGTCCAGAAGGCCATGGAAGCCATTCCGCAAGCCCGCGCCCTGTACGAAAACGCCAAGAAGATCGTGGCCCAACGCTCCGGCATAACCACTCCCGAGCAGCCCTAATCTCCATCACCACAAACTTTCCTCGGCAGCGCAGGAGCTTCTGGAACGCAGAACGAAGTCGCCGCAGGGCTTTGCATCCTTGTAGCATGTAGCGACGAGTTTACATCGCCCAAAGCAGAGCCCGGCATTCTGCTCTCCCTCACGCCAACCACCACCAGTGCCGCCTCGTTCTCGCGTACGCCAACTGGCGCAACAACACCACCCGCCTCATTGGCTTCCCCACCCAACGTCTGCTAAAATTTTCTCACTACTCGTGGGCGAGTAGCTCAGCTGGGAGAGCGCCTCGTTCGCAACGAGGAGGCCGGGGGTTCGAATCCCCTCTCGTCCACCAGATTTTCAACGACTTAGGCGACTTTCGGGACGATGCGTAGTTGCCCAAGTTG
Source organism: Candidatus Acidiferrum sp. (assembly GCA_035309625.1). Lineage (GTDB taxonomy): Bacteria > Acidobacteriota > Terriglobia > Acidiferrales > UBA7541 > Acidiferrum. Next base: position 2,502 of record DATGEY010000064.1, on the reverse strand, counting down.
CCCAATTGAGGGCGGCAGCTCGAATCCGAGCCCTACCCTCTCTGCCCATTCCAAACGGTACTCACGCTCATCACGCAGTTTAGTGTAGCGCTCCGACACATGGGCCGATGCATGGCCGGACCAGAAATGCCGAAGTGCCACCGGGCAGTCTTTCTTTTGCAAATGCGTGATTCTGTAGCGGCGAAAGATATTGAATCTGCCTTTGACATGTTCAAGTTGTTCAAGAATCGGGTGCAGGCTGTTGCGCAGCGTGTTCGTCTGCAAGAGCTGGGCGCCTGTTGAGGTATGGAAGAGAAATCCGTCTTTTCGATTGCCCACGAAGTTTCGCAGCATTTGTGCTAGAGCGGAGCCCAGATCGACTTCGCGCTCTCCGGCCTTCGTCTTAAGGTAGGGTTGAATTAGCCCGCGCTTGGCTTTCTGTCGGATGTAGAGCGTCCGGCAGTCGGGAGAAATGTGTTTGCCTATTTCCAGCCCGAGAGCTTCACCAGCTCGGAGCGGCCCGCATCCAGCGAGAAGGGCGTAGAGGACAAGATATTGTCCCGTGGCCTTCTCTAGGATTTGCGTCATTCCTCCCGAAGTCGTAGATGGCTGATTCTGCTCCGCGATCAGCGGAGCGTCGATAAACTCCTCGTTCCATGTCCGCGGGAAAAACTGCTCGCCATTTTCGTCGATCGCCGAAGCTACTATGGCTTTAACGATGTTGGCGTAGTCCCGAACGGATGAAGCTGAGAGTGTTTCGGCCATTCTTTCGACTAGCTCCTTTAGTGCTCTGTTGTTGACTTCCCCGAGGTGCCGCTCCCCAAGGAAGGGAAAGATCCATTTGTCCAGGGCATACCGGCGGTTATCGATAGTCGTCTGTTCAAGTGGGTTGCGCTTCCGTTGTGCAAGCGATTTCAGCCACCATTCTCCTTGCTGCTTGAATGTGGTAGTCGAAGTCGCTTCGTTGAATCGCTGTGTAGAATTGATGCCTCGCTGATCCAGCCACTCCCGCGCTTTCCTTTGTGCGTGAGCACGCTTTCGGAAGACTCCGAGGGGCACTACTTCCCTCTTCGCTCCCAACTGGCCAGGAACATCTTTCCAATACCGAACGTAGGCTGGCTCGTCCGGCAGCCATTCCTCTGACACCCTCCTGTTCTTTTGAAATACACTTCCATCTTGACCCCTACGGCGCATCAGAGATTTGCCTCTCCGACGCGGCGCTGCAACCGCGGGTGAGTCTAACACAGCGCCGAATTGTGAAGCGGCCGGCATTATTCAGATTCAGTTTTGCTCGCCACTGTTCGATTGAACTCGCGGCGGAGCCGTTCCGATTCCGGGCTAAGGTGCCCAGTGAAACCCGGCATGTACTTCTCGCGCAAAGATCGCTTCCGACGCACGACTTCGTACAACGCATCCATCTCTTCCGAGTTGTGTTTCAACGCCGCGAACGACCGGAGGTAGTAGTTCGCTGTCGCAGGAGTTTTTCCGTGCGATTCGGATCGCTCATCGATGAATTGAATAGCGGCCGCCACAAACTCGGGATCTTCTCCCTTAGCGAGTAGAATGCTAACCGCCCGATCTTGAATTTCCTCAAAGTGGTTGGGCGATTGAGTTTCGGAAACAGGAAAAGTGTCATCATCTGCGCTCTTTGGGCCCGTAAGGAGATGATGATTAGCGCTCTCTCTCTCTAAGACAAATTCATTTTCGGAAATAGCAAGACTAGTTGGAATGGCGCCCGCTTGGTGGGTTTGACTTCTTTGTGGAGGTAATTCTTCCCGAAAGGAAGAATTACTCCTTTGAAGAAATGGCCGCTTCTCAATGCTTCTTGAAGGGGTCGGGGAAGGACGTTTGGATCTTCGTTCGGTCTTGGGCTGGCGATGAACTGTATAGTGAGCGCGCCCACCGACACTGCGGAGCCGGCCGCACAAGACACGCGCTACTCGTTCGCGTTCGGCACTAACCCACCCGCAGACCAATAATTCCTTCCAATACTTGCGCCCCGTTTTAATACAAATACCAGCTTGGAAACAGATGAAACGAAAGGCGAGCCAGCGGTTGCGAATCCGGAGCTCTCCAGTGCGTCCATTGGCAAGTGCGCGCGCGGTGGCGTACAGATGCCGGGCTCCGTTCGACAGGTCCGCGTTACGCTTCAAGAGAGGTGCGGGCATGTCGACGACAAAAGGCTTATTGGATGTCGACGCAGAGCCTCGGAAAGGTTCGGCTCTTTTCGCCGCATTCACATGTTCACCATTTCCAGGTGAGAGGCCTGGCCATTCAGCCGCTTACGTGCAGCTTGAAACGCGATGTAGATCCGGAGCCACGAATCGCGGACGTAGCCGACGACTTCAGTGAGGTTGTCAATTTTTAAACCCTGTTCGTGCAGTTCGAAATTCCGCGCGTCGTACGGCAGTGGTGCGACATCGCGATGACGGGCGGGAATGACCGGATTTATGACAGCGGGTCCGCACGCGCTTACGGCAAACCCAGTCTCTCGTTGGCGTGGAAGACTCATGTCACAGCCTC
>DATGEY010000063.1:0-49514 GCA_035309625.1 Candidatus Acidiferrum sp. | reverse complement strand
AACGGACGGTAAGCGGAAGGCGCATTTGAAAGCGCTGTGTGGTGCGGCGTTCGGACCCGGTCAAAGCGGAGCCTCCTGCAACAACCGAGAGTCTATCCGGGTGCCCGCCGCCCCACAATAGGACTGTAGGCACAAAATTTCCTCAGCCTCGCGGAGTACCGATGTACTAGTAGGAGTTGAGGATAGGCGAGGGGACCAAAGCGCCAGCTGAGACCCTGGAGCCACGGGTAAACTACTCATTATCAGGTATTTACAGAGATACCCAGATCGCTTTGCACCCTCTCGCTTCCGCCCTAGCTGCGCAACCGGCGAACTAACGCGGCGAACTTCCGGCGGTCCTGGTCAATTAACGCCGTGAATTTAAGACCCAGTCCGCGGCCCGGAACAACGTGCCGGACCACCGCATCGGCGCGGATCTGTCCCTCGCCGACGAGAAAATCCACCTTGGTGGAGGTCCCGATGGCCCGCTGTGTCGGCGTCTCCAGAAATAATCCCCCAAGACTGAGATCTTTCACCCTTGAGACATCGTCCCGGCCGTTGCACTGCCAGCAAACCCAAACGTCTTGCATTACGGCGATACGAAAATTGAATCTTCTACTTGGAACGGCTGCCTTCTGTGACATGGGTCCCGACTTCCAAACTCGCCACTACCCCACACCCAGACCCACTGAGTATTCGAGCGGCAGGTTGAACTTATTTTGTGCACAACAACACTGCGGCTCCGTAGGCGAGCGCTGAGAGGGAGAGCTTCGAGCAGCAGGTAGAAATACGATAAATTCAACCGGCCGCGCAAGCAATCGGGAAAAGTGTGCAGGGCGCCTGACTCCTTCGGAGGGAGTAGACTCAGGCGGACTGGTCGATCAATCGATGGTGAATGGCGTAAAGCGCCAGTTCCAGGCGGTCCGAGACACCCAGCTTGTCGAAAATATTGTGCAGGTGGTTTTTCACCGTCTGTTCGCTGATAAACAGTTTTTCGCCAATTTCCTTGTTGCGGAATCCCTGCGCCACCAACTGCACGATCTCTTTTTCACGGTCGCTCAACAGCGGCTTTTCCCGCCGCGGCCCGGATTCCGAAGACTTGGAGAAGGCCTTCATCACCTCGGCGGTCATGCGGTTGTCCAGCCAGATCTCCCCGGCATGCACGCGGTGAATGCTCTTCACCAGCAGGTCCGTTGCGGACTGCTTCAGCACTACGCCGCGCGCGCCCAGACGCATCGCGCGCACTACGTCGCGGTCGTCTTCCGCCGCGGTCAGCACCACCACCCGCGTCGGCAGCGTGTCAAAATTCACTTCTTCCAGCACCGCCAGCCCGTCCTTATCCGGCATGCGCAAATCCAGCAGCAGAATGTCCGGCTTTAGCTTGGCGAGCATCTTGATGCATTCCGCGCCATTCTGGGCTTCGCCGACGATGGTAATATCTTCGTCGGAATCCAGCAGTTTGCGGAGGCCATCGCGAAAAATGGCGTGGTCGTCCGCAAGAAGGACGCGAATTTGTTGTTTAGTCTTGGCCATGTCAACCGAGCGGAACCTCGATGGTCAGACGCGCTCCATGGCCTGGGTTGGACTCCACGGTCAACACGCCCCCCACAGTACGCGTACGCTCCTTGATGGAGATAGGACCTAGCCGCAGGCGATCCAGTTCATCCCCAGTGAACTTGCCCGCGAAGCTGAAACCCTCGCCGTTGTCGTCAACTACTAAAACGAGTCGGCTGTCGTCCTGCGACAGTTTTACCACGACATGGGAAGCCTTCGCATGCTTTTTTATGTTGTTGAGTGCTTCTCGGTAAATCTGGAAAATCTCCCGGCAGACCCGGTCCGGAGCATGCAGCTCCACCGAATCGATGATCACGTCCAGCGCCAGCGCCGATTCGTTGCGGTAGCGCTCCGCGAAACCCCGCATTAAATCAACCAAATCCGCGCTCTGCACCCGCAGCGGGCGCAGGTCGGTTACCATGTGGCGCAGCTCCGCGGACTCGTTTTTCACCGTTTGCTGCAGGTTGGCCAGGTTGGCGCTGGCTTGCTCCGGAGACACGCTCACCCGGCGGCGCAGCACGTCCAGCTGAATTTCAATGCTCAGCAGCGTTTGCAAAATTCCATCGTGCAAGTCGCGTGAAATCCGGCTGCGTTCACCCTCGATCGCCCGTGCCCGCAAGTGCCGCAGCAAAAAAATGTTTTCCACCGATGGTCCCACGTGGCGTGACACCCGCTCAAACCACATCAGATCTTCCCTACGGAACAACCGCCGCCCGTTCAGCAAAAACAGCCGCCCCGCCGGCTGCCCCGTCTGGTCGAACGCCACGGACATGAACGAGCGCAATGCCAGCACCTGTTGCGTCGCCGCCGGCAGCCGCGGCAAAGACTTCAGCGTTCGCCCATCCCGGCGGTCCCACCCGAACCCCGCCCCCGCGCCCGCCAAGGTATTCCAGCAGATCGTCGCATCTAAGTCGTCCAGCAGGAATCCATCGGCCCGCGTCAGCGGCAAATTCTCCGGAATCAGCCGCTCACTTTCGCCCGCCCTGAGCTGCCACACGAAAATTCGTTCCAGGTCCGAGTCCCGATAGACCAGCATCGCGCCATCCGTGTGAAACGCCTGGGTCAGCTCCTCCAGCAGCAAACGTAGCGATTCCGAAAGCCCCTGATCCACCTGCATCGTCGAACTCACCCGCGCCAACAGTTCGCTCTGCTCGGCGAAACTCCGGCTGAGGTCCCCTAGAAATGCACTGCCCCCGCCCGCCGCCAGGGTGGCCCCCAACAACCCCATCCATGCAACCACGCGTATCCAGTGGATCTCGCCTTTCACCGCCGTGATCATTACCAGCAGCAGTGCCAGTCCGCCGGCCAACGGGAATGCTACCCGCAGTCCCCAGCGAATGCCCGCCGCGTAGCACACAAAGAGGTAGGGAAACCAGGCCGGAACCGTCGTCGGGCTCAAATACATGAACAGTCCCAACGCCACCAGATCGCAAACCAGTGGCAGGCGCCAGGTCAATCCGCTCAACATGCGCTCAAACAGCAGCGCCAGCACGGAAAGAAAGAAGTAGGTGATCAACAGGTCGATGGGACGCCGCGAATAGTTACTGGAGGTCTGTTCAAACAGCGCGATCAGCGCCAGCAACACGACGATTGGTCGCGCGTATGCGATCTGGCGCTCAATGTGCCTGCGATCCGATTCGTGGGGGCTCATGCGCGGGGACGAAGTTCCTATCCCTTAGTCTAGCAGCGCACAATATCGGGCATATGCCCTTGGGCCCGAGAGTTTTCCAGTTTGCAACCCTAACGGGAAGTGAGGATGGGGGGGCTACGGAGCGCCAAACCACGAGCGAGACACCGAACGTCCGGCGAAGATTACCGGGAGCGGGTCGATTCCAGCGCTATTCGGCCTGGATGGCTGCGGTGCGGTAATGGCCTGCCGGACGGCGGCTAACGGCGCATCTTCGGAGAGTCGCACATTTTTTCCGTCCGGAGTGATGCCTAACTCTTGCCACATGTCCGTCAGGTCCACTTGCACCGGCTTGTCCTTCCACGCAGAGTACAAATCGCCAAGCACGGTGGTCCCGGTGGCCTTGTCCCCGGTCTTGAAAGCTGCGGCAAGCTCCCAATCGTGGGTGATGTCCCCGCCCGCGTCCAGAATTCCGCGCAGCGCATCCTGTAGCCCCTTTTGATTGTGAGTTTGTTTGCGAATCTGGACGTCGGCCACAAAGCAAAAAAGGGCGCCGCCCCAATAGGTACGCCCCCACGTATGCGTCTGATCCAGGCCGCGATCGCCTTCCTGTGGCTGCCCTTTGCGCATGTCTCTCACCAGGTCCGCCCACATTTGCTCAGCGCTCATTTGCCTCGCCTGGATCCGCGCGATCGGCTCAACGTACACCGCAATTCCCTCCTCGATCCAATGATGCTCGTCGGCCATGGAGGGAAACGACAAATGCACCATTTCGTGCGTCAGCATCCAATCGCTGGCCAGCTCCGCAGGCGTCGTATCCGCACCGACGCGAATCTTGATCAGGCCTCCGTCGTAGCCGAAGGTCTGTCCGTGGCGAATGCCCGAGCCATCGACGGGGATGATTCGAATTTGCGCGTGCGGCACCGGGTAACGCCCGTAGTAGGCCGCCACCGCCTCCGCCGCCATCTGCGCCCAGTGCAATAGCTCCGCCTGCGACAATTTCATCGCCCCCGCTTCGATGGTCACATCGATCTTCGACCCGCCGATCAACAGTGTAGAAGTCATTTCTCCGGCTTTCGAAGTTCCTGTGCGCCCGATAGCAAGCGTCACCGACAGCAAAAGCAATCCTACAATCTCGTAGAATCGTACCTTGCCCAACATGCAGCCATTATGATCGATCTTGTGCTGCGAAAGTTGCTTGCTAAACGAGGGGGCAATCTTAGACGCTGGAGCCGGTTTCTCGCGCATCGTGACGGCTGACGGCTCGGTTCAGCAGCGTATCGAGAGACAGTTTGCCGGGGCCGAAAATTAAGATGATCAGCGAGGCCACCAGGAACGTGTATGGCGCGGCGGCGTAGAACTTGTCGGGGTCGGAGAAGATCGAAAACAGCGCTTCACGGTCCGCAGTGACATAGGCCGTCACCAGATTTATCGTCAGCACCAGTGCGGTAAGCCGCGACAACAGCCCCACCGCCAGAAAAATCCCGCCGAAAAATTCCACGCAAGAAATGAACACGGCGGTCTGCGCCGGCATCGGTAGCCCCAGGCTGGTGAAAAATTCCGTCACCTTGGCCAGGTGATGCAGCTTGCCCCACCCGCTCTCCACCAATTGCCAGCCCCAATACAGCCGGATCAACAACAGGAACGGCGACTGCAAATACTCCGTCGCGCGTGCCACGCTTTGGTACCAGCTCCGCAGACGGAAAAAGAGGGATTTCATGGCTGGGTAGATTCACACCTTTCCCAAGATGTTCGCGTTGGGCCCAAATCTTTTGGAGTGCTTCGCTCGCGCTCAGCTTGCGAGGCCGGCCGCGTTTTCCACTTCCGTTTTCCGCCAGAACCTTCCTGCCTGGTCCATCAGGCCGCAGGCCCGCAAAACCAACCCAGCGCCGCCCAATTCTGAAACCATTGCCGCACCGTGCCGGGGCGTTCTTCCACCAGACCTCGGCTCTTTCGGAAAGCCACTTCAATCGCCTTTCCCAGCGGCTCGCCTTGCCCGAGCGCGCGAAGAATCTGGAATTCTCCCCGTTCGATCCGCCGGAAATATACGGAATCGTCCATCCGGTGCACCGCCAGGAAGATTTCCGCGGCCTTCAGCTTGGCTACCGCTTGCACCCGCTTGCGCTTGTGCTTCTCCTGAAACGCATTGCTGGCGAAATCGGTGTCCTCATCCTGTTTGCGCACTTCCAGCAGCAAATCGTCGACCGGATAGTGCAAATCCAGCAGCCGGACATACGGCTGCAATTGCAACCTCAGTTCGGCACCCGCTTCCGCGGCCAGCTCCTCCGGCCGCAGCGCCGGTTTCGCCGCGCCATCGAAGGCCTCGATGTCCGCCCATTCCAATCGCGTAATATCGATCGCCAACTGCTGCCTGGCTGCCGCCCATTTTGGATGTTTGCGCAGCCAACCTTCCAGCCGCCCGCCCAGGTTGCGCAGCGTAAACGATTGCGAAGGGCAGTCCACCAGGTAGGCTTTGCTCATCGCTTCAAAGCGCCTGTCCCCAAGCACCGCCCGCAATCCCGGAAAATCCTCAATCATGCTGGAGAGCAGCCGGAACCAGTATTGCCGATTGTAAATTTCCAGCCGCTCGAACGAAGTCAGGCGCTCGTTGGGCTTGATGAAGCGCGCGGCATACCCGCGCATGGACTTTCCGCCGGGCGCGGTACTCTGCATGCGCTCCGCTTGCGTCAGCGGCTGCATAACCGCCCGCGCCATCGTCCGCTGCAGCGCCGCCAGCTTCATACCGCCGTCGCCAGCAGCGTGGATGACAAAAATTTGTTGGCCTTCAGCGCTTCGTCGTGCACTTCATCAAAGGAAGGAATGCTGTCGTCCCACTCCAAAAGCGTCGCGGTATGCCCCACCCGCTGAATGGCCCGCTCATACAGCTTCCACACCGGGTCAATCACCGGATGATCGTGGGTATCCAGAATGTATTTCCGGTATTTCGAATGCCCCGCGATATGAATCTGCGCCACCCGCTCCGCGGGAACGCTGTTCACATAATCCAGCGGATTGAAGCTGTGATTCTGCGAAGAAACATAAATATTGTTCACGTCCAGCAAAATTCCGCAGTCCGCGCGCTCCACCACCTCGTTCAAAAATTCCCACTCGCTCATCTCGGAGACGTGAAACTCCGCATAGCTGCTCACGTTTTCCACCGCCACCGGCACTTCCAGAAAGTCCCGCACCTCGCGCACTTTCTGCGCGGTCAGCTTGGCCGCTTCAAGCGTGTACGGCATCGGCAACAAATCGTGGGTGTACCGCCCATCCACGCTGCCCCAGCAGAGATGATCCGAAAGCCACGGGGTCTTCGTTCGCTTCACCAATTCCTTCAGCCGCCGCAAATGTTCGCGGTTGGCTTTTTCGGCCGAGCCGAAGTACATCGAAACGCCGTGCTGCACTACTTTGTACTGCTCCAATATCTCGTCCAGAATCCGCAGCGGCCGCCCGCCGTCGATCATGAAGTTCTCGGAAATGATCTCGAACCAGTCGCACACCGGCTTGCGCGTCAGTATGTGATTGTAGTGCGGCGCGCGCAGTCCAATCCCGATCCCATACTCCGTAAATCCGTTAAATCGATTCGCAGGCATTCCGTGGACTCCGACCGAAGTCAGCCGAGAAGCAGGGGCCAGCCAATCTCACCAGCCCCTCTTCAGGAGAGCATTGTTACCCTAACCGCGTGGTTATGATGGTTTGTTCTGTTACTCCGGCATCTTCGAGCCGTCGGTCGCGCAGCCGCCCTTGCCCTTGCAAGAGTTCTTGCCTTTGCAACCGTTATCGCTCGACTTGCAGCCGCCCTTGCCCTTGCAGGAATTTTGGCCCTTACAAGCGTGCTTTTCCTTCACCTTTTTGTCGGCCTTCTTCTCCGTGTCCTGAGCGGAAGCCTTCCCTCCCGGGGCCAGATTCGAAGCCTGGATGCTGGCGCTGGTGCCCGCGAGCAAGCCCGCAACCGCCGCACCTGTGAGTAGAAACTTATTCGACTTTGTCATTTTCCCCAACGACCTCCTGATAAATTTTACTGCTCTTCCCTTCGGGCAAACTTCCTTGCCCAAAGACCGTTAAATCTTTTAGCGCAATGGCCGGGACTTAACCATTACCGAGCACTTGGGTTGGGCCAGGACCTGGGCCTACGGATTCAACGGAACCCCAACATACCCCCAAGCCGCCCAACCTGCCACTAATTCTTTTTGGACGCCCATGTAAAATTTTTGTCACCGCCGGGCGGCTTATTTCGCCCTTTCTCGCCTGCGACTCGCCGGCCACGCTTCTCGCCTTCAACAGTAACTACGTCGCCCGCCACCTTTTGGATTACCCGCAACCACATACTCCGGGCACATGGTTGCCGACCGACTGCAACACGGCACCGAATATTGCCTCGCCGCAGTGCTGCCTGCTATCTTCTCTTTTCTATGCCGCTCCCCTTCGATCTGGCCGAAGCCACTCGCCACCTTTCCTCCGGCGACCAAAAACTCGCCGCCCTCATCGCCGAAACCGCCCAGTTCCAGACCGACATGGACGCCGCGCAATCCCCTTACGAGGCGCTGCTCGAATCCATCGCCTACCAATCCATCTCCGGCAAAGCCGCCGCCACCATCTTTGCCCGTATCAAAGCTTTCGGCTCCAACGGGCGCCCACCCTCCCCCGAAGAAATGCTTAAACTCCGCAAGCCCCTCCTACGCAAAGCCGGTCTCTCCGGAGCCAAGATCCTGGCCATGAAAGACTTAGCCCAAAAAACCATCGACGGCATCGTCCCGACCCGCCAGCAAGCTGAAAGAATGTCCGACGCAGAACTGGTCGAACGCCTCGATTCCGTCCGAGGAATCGGAGCGTGGACCGTCGAGATGTTCCTGATCTTCAACCTCGGCCGCCCCGACGTCCTACCAATTCACGATCTCGGTGTAAAGAAAGGCTGGTCCGTCACTTACGGCAAAAAACATATGCCCAAGCCCAAAGAGCTCCTGGCCTTCGGCGAGCGCTGGCGCCCCTACCGCACTATCGCCAGTTGGTATATGTGGCGAGCCTTCGAGCGTGCCGGGTACGCCGCTACCAACAAAATCCGTCCCCCAAAGGTAAAAGCAAAGCGTCGGACGCGTGCGGCCATAGCGGCAAAGGCGCGGAAAGGCGCCGGTTGAGGACTTGTTGATGGCTAAGATGGGGCGCAGCGCCCTACCCCCCTCCCCGGGGTTTGCCGTAAGTGTTCATTCTAAAAGAGTTAAGACCATTTTTCTTTGTAAGTGTTGATTCTAAAGGGGTTATGGTCGGCTAAAATGTCACTGCTTCGCGAACAAGCGAAAACGGACGACTTGCAGGCACGACGCTGGCGGGGGCGGTGCTCCCTAAAGCAAAAAACGCGGCGCTCTCTCAAGAGTTGCCGCGCAAATTCCAAACGCAATTTTCTACCGGAATAGTATAGACGATTCTTTGTCTTGGTGCCAGCGAAATCTGGTTTCGCTTCGCTCCTGCGGTGCGACGCGCTAAATTCAGCTCCCTTTAGCTATCACTTCTCTAACCACCAAATAGATAGCCACCAATCCCGCCAGCAACACGCCACTTTCCAACGACACCGAAATCCGATGCAACCGGCTAAACTCGGCCAGCAGGGGACTGTTCTCCGCTGTCGCCTGAATCGATCCCATCTGCACCCGTAACACTGCCATCCGCGGACTAACCCCAACTTGCGACGCCACCGTAAGCGCAATCATCAGCACGACACAAAGGGCCACTGGCGCGATGAAGCTAGCAAACGTCCGGGTGCGAATCAGTCGCGCCAGCAGCAACACCACGCCGCAAATCACTCCAAGCAAATGCATCCGCCCCAGCGCGAACCCCACCATGGCCCCAGCCGCATCCCGGCTACCCAACACCCGAAAAGCCCCCGGCGCCACTACAAAACTAAGAAACACATCACTCCCCAACCACAACCCCAAACATAGGAACTCGGCGGTACGCAGCAGGTTTAACATGCAACTCCTCACTCTAAATTCGCGTAAATGAATCATACACGCTCTGTATCGCCAGGCTTCAGCCGGCCCCGGCAACACAGGCACTTGCCTGTGTTCTTCCGGTCACTAGGCGATCAAAAACATGAGAATCGATCTCGGAGCGTGCCCCGCGCGCAACCGCAAACGTAGAAACTCGCCACCAGGCCACAGCGTTGACTTCAGGATTTTCCGCTAGAATGAAAATTGCCCGGAAGATGATCGGCGAGGATGGTGGGCGACAAAGGACTTGAACCTTTGACCTCTCCCGTGTGAGGGGAGCGCTCTAACCAACTGAGCTAGTCGCCCAATTTCTACGGCTGACAGGGAACATCGACGGCTTTGCCGTCATCTATGTTGTAGCAGGAAGAAGCCTGGTTTTCAACAATGCCGACCGCCAGCTCCCAAACCGTTTCGCAGCTGCAGCGCTCCATTGCCCGCGCCATTTTCGGCAAGGAAGAAGCCATCCAACTGGCGCTGATCACCTTACTGGCGCGCGGCCACCTTCTAATCGAAGATGTTCCCGGCGTAGGCAAGACCACGCTGGCGCAAGCCCTGGCGAAATCGTTTCATTGCAGCTTCCAGCGCATTCAGTTTACTTCCGACCTGCTGCCCAGCGACGTGCTGGGCGTCAGCGTCTACAATCCCGAAGCCCGCGAATTCGAGTTCCGCTCCGGCCCGATTTTCGCCAACGTAGTGCTGGCCGACGAAATCAACCGCACCACCCCGCGCACCCAATCCGCGCTGCTCGAGGCCATGAACGAAGCGCAAGTCACCGTGGATGGCAAAACGCTGGCGTTGCCGCAGCCCTTCCTGGTCATCGCCACGCAAAATCCCGTCGAGCACCACGGCACCTATCCGCTGCCCGAATCGCAACTCGATCGCTTTCTCATGCGCATTCGCATGGGCTATCCCTCGCATGAAACCGAGCGCGAAATTCTGCGCATGCGCGCCAGCGCCGACCCGGTGCAAGCGCTCGAGCCGGTCGCCGACGTCGGCGATGTGCTCTCCATGCAGAGCGCCGTGGGCCAAGTCAAAGTGGATTCCAGCCTGCACGATTACGCGCTGGAGATCGTCGCCCGCACCCGCAAGACCGAACAGCTTTCCCTAGGAGTCAGCCCGCGCGGCACTTTGATGCTGCAGCGCGCCGCGCAAGCCCGCGCCTTTCTGGACGGCCGCGACTTCTGCCTGCCCGACGACTTCAAGCAACTGGCCGTCTCGGTTTTCTCGCACCGCGTGGTGGCCAGTTCCAGGCACGCTTCGCTGCAAAAAAAATCGGAAACCACCGAAGCCGTCCTGCGCGAAATTGTCGAATCCGTTGCCGTTCCGTTGTGATTCGCATCCCGTGAGCGTTACTTCCAGCGTCGCCAATCTCTGGGCCAAGGCCGATCGCCCGGGCGTTCGCGCTTTTTTTCTTTCCCTCGCCGCCTTAGGTGTCGCGCTGGTGCTTGCGCTGTACTCCGGAGCCGCCGCCGAACTGGGACGACTGCGTATCGCCGCCACCTCCGCGCTGACCGCGCTGCTGGTGGCCGCCTGGGTGGGCATCACGCTGGTCCCGGTGCTGGCTCGCCGCACCCCGCTGCGCTGGCTGGGCTACAAAATGGAATACAAAGTCACCCGCGAGGGCTGGCTCTATATTCTCGGAATCTTCCTGATTTCGCTGGCCGCGCTGAACACCGGCAACAACCTTCTGTTTCTCATTCTCGCCAGCTTGATCGCCATCATTCTGATGTCCGGAATTCTTTCCTCCATCACCCTCTCCGGCGTGGCCATGCGCCTGCAATTACCCGATCACATTTTCGCCGGCCAGCCCATTCGCGCCACCATCGAGCTGGAAAACGAAAAGCTGACCCTGCCTTCTTTCTCTCTGCGAGTGGAAGCGGTAACCGCAAAGAATTCTCCGCCCGCCGCACTTCTGGAGACTCCGGTGTATTTTCCGTACCTGCCCAAGCACGGCCACCTGCAGCAATCCGTCCCCATATCCTTTCCGAGACGCGGCGTTTGCCGTCAAGAAGCTTTCCGCATCGTCACCCGCTTTCCGTTCGGCTTCCTGCAGAAAGCGCATCGCATCGATCTGAAAACCGAAGCTCTGGTGTATCCCTCGGTGGAACCCACCCGGGAGTTCTTTGAGATTCTGCCCGGCCTGCAAGGCGCCATGGAAAACCTGGCCAAGGGCCGCGGCCAGGATCTTTACGCGCTGCGCGACTATGTGCCGACGGACAGCGCGCGCCACGTACACTGGAAAGCATCGGCGCGCCTGGGCTCGCTGATGGTGCGCGAGTTTACCCGCGAGGACGAGACGCGCGTGCTCCTGGTTTTAGACCCCCACACCTTTGCCGCCGATTCTTCCACCGCGGAGCCGGCAGAGCGCTTCGAGCGCGCGGTCACCCTATGCGCGGGAATTGCCTGGCATTTCTTCGAGCGCAACGCACTGCTGCAATTCCGCAGCGCGGGCATGGAAACCCCGCTGGCGCCCGCCGAAGAAACTATCTTCGCCATCCTGCGTCATCTCGCGCTGGCGCAGCCATTGCCGCCCGACCCCGAGCACGCGCTGCTCACGAACCTCGCGGCATCGCCCGAACTCTTCAAAATCATCGTAACCAGCCAGCCCCACGGCTCCATCCCGGTAAGCCTGTGGCATACCTCCTACGTCATTTTCCTGGAAGACCTGCTGGGCTAAAAGCATTGTCGCGGTACGGCTTGCCGTGCCACTACCAGAAATGTTCGTGGTTCGTGCGAGAATAGCTCTCGCATGTTGCCGCGGCGCGAACTCACCCTGTTTCGAAAACGATTGCTCGGCTGGTTTCGCCAGTACCAACGCGATTTACCGTGGCGGCACAATAAAGATCTCTATCGCATCTGGCTCTCGGAAATCATGCTGCAACAAACCCGCGTTGCCGCGGTGATTCCCTATTACCGGCGCTTTCTGGAGCGCTTCCCGGACATCCGTGCGCTGGCAGCGGCGCCCCAGGAAGAAGTTTTGCGGCTATGGTCCGGCCTCGGCTATTACAGCCGCGCGCGCAATCTGCGGCTCGCCGCGCAGGAGATCGCGGCCAAGCACGGCGGCGTGTTTCCTGCTGAACATAAAGAGGCGCTCGCGCTTCCCGGCATCGGCAGCTACACGGCGGCGGCGATTTTGAGCATCGCCTACGGCGCAAAGCACGGCGTGCTGGACGGCAACGTCGCGCGCGTGCTGGCGCGCATTTTCGCGGTGCAAGGTGAGCTGCGAGACGCCAAACGCTGGCGAGCGCTGCAGTTTTCGGCCGATGCGTTGCTCGATCCCCAATCGCCCGGCGACTGGAACCAAGCCATGATGGAGTTGGGCGCGACGCTCTGCACGCCGCGAGCGCCGCAATGTCTGGTCTGCCCAGTTGCGCAATCCTGCCAAGCACGTAAGCAAGGTCTTGCCGATTCGATTCCCGCGCGACGCAAAAAACGCGCGACAGAGAATATCGTGCTGGCCGCGGCTGTCCTGCTCGATGCACGTGGACGAACGCTGCTGCTTCCGCCGCCGGCGCAGTCAAAAAGCGCGGAAGCGCGGCAGCAGGTGCCGGCGCTTGTTTCCAAACTGTGGCATTTTCCGACGATTGCCGTACATACCGATCCCGCCGGCGAGCTGAACGCTTATCTCGGGGAACTTTTGCGAACATCAACCGCCAAGCGACCGTGGGAACTGCAACCGTTGCGCACGGCGCGCCACGCAGTGACGTATCGCGCGATCACCTTGCATCCGTTTCGCGTACTCATTTCACATCTTCCGCATCTCACCGGGGCCAAAGCCATCCCGCTCGCGGAGGTGATCGCTCCATCCTCGCTGGCTATCTCCAACCTTACGCGCAAGGCCGCGCGTGCCGCGCTCGCAGTTCCCGCCGCCCATTCCGCACACGCTTGATGTTATCGTTTGTACCGCCGCGCGCACCCATCTCCCGCCGTTTCGAGCCGCCGGTGCTACCATGAATCTTCGCGCTCATGGGCGTCTCCACCACACTTCCCGCACAACTCCCGGCGCTCCCCGCTGAGCGTTTTTTCCGCGCGTCCCTTTTTTTCCTAATCCTTACTTCCATCGCAACCCTGGTCAGCACCGGCAAGATCGACCTGCTCACCTGCGCGCTCGCGCCGCTGGCCATGCTGTACAAAGGTCTAGGCCTGTGGCGCGGGCACGCGGCGGAACTTTCGCACAACAAAGCGACCTGGCTGGTGATCGGGTATGTGGCTTTCTTTCCGCTGGATATTTTTGTGTTGTCGCGCGCTTTTGTGGCTAGTTCCACCAACCCAGCGTTGCTCGCGGCGCTGCTGGCCGCCGTGCATTTCCTGGTCTTCGTGATGCTGGTAAGGCTGTACAGCGCGACCAGCGATCGCGACGCTTTGTTTCTGGCCATGCTGGCATTTGCCGCCATGCTGGCTTCCAGCATCTTGACCGTGGACACCTCGTTCCTGATTCTGTTTTTTCTTTTCCTGCTGTTTGGGGTGGCGGCGTTTATCGGACTGGAGATCCGCCGCGGCGCCAACGGAACGCTGGCGTCCACCTTCGGGAGGCAGCCCCGGGAAGAACAGCGAATGGACCGCGCGCTGAGCCTGGCGGCGCTGAGCGTAGCGGTGGGCTCCATCGTTTTGGGAGGAGCGCTGTTTTTTGTTTTTCCGCGATTCACCGCTGGGTACATGGGGCGGGCCAGCATGCAGCCATCGCTGATGACCGGATTCAGCGACGACATCGAACTGGGGCAGATCGGGGAAATCAAGAGAAGTTTTGAAGTGGTGATGCGGGTGAAAACGGGCAAGCCGGTGGAGTACCCGATGCTGCGCTGGCGGGGCATCGCGCTAATCAATTTCGACGGCAAGCGCTGGAGCAATCCGGAACGGACCAGCGAGACATTGACGGCTCGCCCGGACGGATGGATTTTCCTGCTCAGCCCTGCGCAAGCGGCGGCGTGGACCGCAACGGCAATGCGCTACACGGTGTACTTGCAGCCCGTTGCAACAGCCGCAATCTTCACGGCGGGCGAACTCATTTCAATCAAAGGAACTTTTTCCTCGGACAATGCCAATGCCAATTGGGCGGGCAGCCAAAACTACATTTCCCGGGATAGCACCGGCTCCTTGTTCAATCCTTTTCATAACTATACAGCGGCGGTGTACACCGGAGTGTCGCGGCTGCCTAAACTGGATGTCGCGCGATTGCGTTCGGCAGGCGAGGAGTATCCCGCCGCAATTCGCTCGGAATATTTACAGCTTCCGCCCAACCTGGATGCGCGGATTCCCGAACTTGCCCGGCAAATGGCCGGAAGCGCGGGCAATGCCTACGACAAAGCGCGGGCTATTGAAAGTTATCTGCGCAGCCGGTTTGGATACACGCTGAACCTGGTGGGAAAACCGGGCGAAGACCCCTTGGCGAATTTTCTGTTTGTTACGCACGCCGGACACTGCGAATATTTCGCCACGGCCATGACCATACTGCTGCGCACGCTGGATATTCCGGCGCGGGAGGTCAACGGATTTCTGCCCGGCGAGTACAACGACCTGGCCGGCGATTACGTGGTGCGCGCCAGCGACGCCCACAGTTGGGTGGAAGTGTATTTTCCCGGGAACGGCTGGACGACGTTCGATCCCACGCCGGCGGGCAACGAAACGGCGGGCTTGCTCTCGCGGGTCGCCAAATATCTGGACTGGATACAACTTTCCTGGAGCGAATGGGTGATCAACTACGATTTTTCGCACCAGGCGCTGATGGCGCAGACGGTGCAGCGCTCGTCGCGGAATTGGACGCAAGCGCTGCGCACCTGGTTCGAACACGCGCAGATTCGGAACCGGCAACGGCTGAAAACCATGCAGTTGCGGCACGGGGCGCTGGGCTTGCTACTGCCGCTGCTGCTGATTTTGCTGCTGGTGGCCTTGCGCTACGACGTGCCGGGGAAACTGTTGCGGCGGCTGCGCTTGCAATGGCAACTGCGGGCGCGCGAATCGCCGCAAGCCAACCCACTGCTGGCTTCACGGCTGTACGCGGAACTGGTGCGCCTGCTGGAGCGCCACGGATTCGCGCGCCGGCCGGCAGAAACCCCGCTGGAATTCGCGGCGAGCGTGCAAACGCCGGCTCTGACCGCGGCGGTGCGTGAATTCACGAACATTTATGCCAAGGCGCGGTATGGCGGAGCGCCTTGCGACACGCCCCGGCTCCGCCATCTTCTGGATCAGATCCGGCAAGCCCCCCCGGCGCGTCTAACCG
Organism: Candidatus Acidiferrum sp.; assembly: GCA_035309625.1. Taxonomy (GTDB): domain Bacteria; phylum Acidobacteriota; class Terriglobia; order Acidiferrales; family UBA7541; genus Acidiferrum. The sequence goes on along the minus strand of DATGEY010000063.1, from coordinate 34,156 downwards.
GGACTTCCCTTCCCGCGCGTCCCTTGCGATAGAATGCGTCTGCTTCCGGGGAGGCGCTCGTGAAAACAAAAATCCTGTTGATGGCGCTGGCTTGCTGCGGGTTCATTCAAAATGTTTCGGCGCAAAGCGCCAGCGAATGGCTTGCCGGGTTGCCGCAAGCGAAGGATTACGTACAGAAGCGCGCGTCGAGCTACGACCGCAGCGGCGGCAACGCGGATTACCGGCGCATCGCACCGGGTGAAGCGCTGGTGTTGATGGATGAGCGCGGCCCCGGCGAGATCACGCATTTCTGGAGCACCATGTGGGCGGAGGGCGGGGTGCCGCTGAAGGCCCTGGTGATGCGCATGTATTGGGATGAAGAGACAACGCCCAGCGTGGAAAGCCCGCTGGGAGATTTCTTTGGGCTGGGCTTCGGGGAATATGTGCTGTTCGAATCGGCGCCGCTGAATGTGGCGCCAAATCGCGCGTTGAATTGTTATTTCCCGATGCCATTTCAGAAGCACGCGAAAATCACGCTAACCAACGAAGGCGCGCGCGCAGTGGGCAGTTTTTATTTCAACATCGATTACCGCTCGTACGCGCGGGCCTTACCGGCCGGGTTGCTCTATTTCCATGCGCAATACCGGCAGGCTTCGCCCAATCACGGCTGGAGCAATGAGTGGAAATCCAACGGCGACAAGATCGTGGAAGACAGGAACAATTTGAATGGCGAAGATAATTACGTGTGGATGGAAGCGAAAGGGCGGGGGCACTTTGCCGGAGTGACCATGTCGGTGCTGCAGAATCAGGACGGATGGTGGGGCGAGGGGGACGATATGTTCTTTATCGATGGAGAGCGAACGCCGTCCATCACCGGGACGGGTTCGGAGGATTATTTTTCGGGCGCTTTCGACTTTGGAGACAAGGCGTTTTCGTACGCGCAGTTCGGAGCGCCTTTGAAGGGCGAAGAACATGCGGGGAGCCGGTCATCGGTGTACCGGTTTCACCTGGATTCCCCGATTACGTTCACGACCTCGCTGAAGGCGACCATCGAACACGGGCACGCAAACGTGCGGTCCGATAATTATTCTTCGGTGGCTTACTGGTATCAGAGCGAGCCGCACGCGGCATTCCCGGCTTTGCCGAAGCTGGAGGAGAGACTGCCGCGATTGCACGCCGTTGGCGGTCCGGGAAGCCCTGAAAAATAGCAGGCTCACGCGCACACAAAAGATGGCGAGGTAAACTCTCCGCTACAAATACGACCAGCGCCCGGAGAGTTGGAGAGCGAATGGAAAGCCAGCGTTACGACTCGGCTTTACGTGCCTTCTTGCCAGGATGCCAGGTAGTGTTCCTGCTCCGGAGTGAGCTTATCGAGTTTGTGGCCCATGGATTCGAGCTTGAGGCGCGCAATTTCACGGTCCAGATTCTCAGGCACCACGTAGACTTGCGGTTTCAAGGATTTGTAATTCTTCAGCAAGTATTCCGCCGAAAGCGCCTGATTCGCGAAGCTCATATCCATCACAGCAGCTGGATGGCCTTCCGCGGTGGCCAGATTCACCAAGCGGCCTTCGCCCAGCAAATAGACTTTGCGGTTGCCCTTTAGCACATATTCATCCACGAGGGGACGCACCTCGCGCTTGCCGCTGGAAAGTTTCTCGAGAGCGGGAATATCGATCTCGACGTTGAAGTGGCCGGAATTGCAAACTACTGCGCCATTCTTCATGGCTTCAAAGTGCTCGGCGCGGATGACGCTTTTGTTTCCGGTGACGGTGATGAAGACGTCGCCTTCTTTGGCGGCATCGGCCATGGGCATGACACGGAATCCGTCCATCACGGCCTCAATGCCCTTGGTGGGATCAATTTCGGTGATGATAACGTCGGCGCCATGGCCCTTGGCGCGCATGGCTACGCCGCGCCCGCACCAGCCGTAGCCGGCGATAACCACTTTCAGGCCCGCGAGCAGGAGATTAGTGGCGCGAATCACGCCGTCGAGAGTGGATTGCCCGGTGCCATAGCGATTGTCGAAGAAATGTTTGGTTTGCGCGTCGTTGACGGCGATGATCGGATACTTGAGGGTGCCGTCCTTGGCCATGGCGCGCAGGCGAATCACGCCGGTAGTGGTCTCTTCGGTGCCGGCAATTACGTTGGGAACGAGGTCGGTGCGCTTGGTGAGCAGCATGGTGACCAGGTCGGCGCCATCATCCATGGTGAATTGGGGCTTGTGCTCGAGAGCGGCGCGGAGGTGCGAGTAATAGGTGTCATTGTCCTCGCCTTTGATGGCGTAGGTGGGGATGTTGAAGTCGCGGTTGAGGGAGGCGGCGACTTCGTCCTGCGTGGAAAGCGGGTTGGAGGCGCACAGCACGACATCGGCGCCGCCGTCGCGCAGGGCGATCATCAAATTGGCGGTTTCACTGGTCACATGCAGACAAGCGGAAGCGCGCAAACCTTTCAGGGGCTGCTCTTTCACGAAACGCTTGCGAATGATTTCGAGAACGGGCATCTGCTGCGCGGCCCATTCGATCTTGCGCTTGCCGGCATCGGCCAAAGAGATGTCCTTCACGTCGCCTTTTTTAAGTTCCGCGATAGCCAAAGTGGTGCTCCTCGAATTTGAAATTCTTCGTACTGACGATCAAGATGAAAAAAGGCCGGATGGAGGCCGAAATTTATGCGGCGCTGGAGGCTCCCACTTCGACGCCCGCTTTGGAGCCGGCGCCCAGGCCCGCGGCCTTGCGCAAAGCGGCTGCGCGGTCGGTGCGCTCCCAGGTGAAGCCCGGGCCAGTGCGGCCGAAATGCCCGTACGCGGCAGTGGGCTTGTATATGGGGCGGCGCAAATCCAGAGCTTCGATGATGCCCTTGGGGGTCAGCGAGAAATTCTCGCGCACCAGCGCGGTGATGCGCTCTTCCGGGACGTTTTCGGTGCCGAAGGCATCGACCATAACGGAGACAGGTTCGGCAACGCCAATGGCGTAGGCGAGCTGGACCTCGGCTTTACGGGCCAAGCCCGCGGCCACAATGTTCTTGGCAATGTAGCGAGCCATGTAGCAAGCCGAACGGTCCACCTTGGAAGGATCTTTGCCGGAAAAGGCGCCGCCTCCGTGACGGCTGTATCCGCCATAGCTGTCCACGATAATCTTTCGCCCGGTAACTCCGGCATCGCCCATGGGTCCGCCAATCACAAAGCGCCCGGTAGGATTGATGTGGTATTTGGTGGCGCGATCGAGCATCGCGGCAGGGACGATGGGGCGAATGACCAGTTCCATGATGGCTTCGTGCAGATTGGCGGTGGAAACTTTTTCGTCGTGCTGAGTGGAAATGACCACGGTGTCCACGCGGACCGGCCGGCCTTGGCGGTACTCGATGCTGACCTGAGATTTTCCGTCGGGGCGGAGGAAGTTGACTTTCTTGGACTTGCGGATTTCGGAGAGGCGCTGGGTCAAGCGGTGGGCCAACTGGATGGGCATGGGCATCAGCTCTTGGGTTTCGTCACAGGCGAAGCCAAACATGAGCCCCTGGTCGCCCGCGCCACCGGTATCGACGCCCATGGCGATGTCCGGCGATTGGCGCTTCACGCAGCACAGGACGGCGCAAGTATAGCCGTCGTAACCGTAGCTGGCATCGTCATAGCCGACGCCGCGGATGGTTTCGCGCACCAGGCTGTCGTAATCGATGTGGGCAGTGGTAGTGATCTCGCCGGCGACTACCGCCAATCCGGTGGTCACCAGGGTTTCGCAGGCAACCCGGCCTTTGGGATCCTGGCGCATGACCTCGTCCAACACGGCATCCGAAATCTGGTCGGCAATCTTGTCGGGATGGCCTTCGGTAACCGATTCGGAAGTAAAAAGAAAATTGCGTAATCCTTCGCTCAAAACAGGATCTCCTTAGTAAGCAAGGCTACCCAGCGGCAGCCTTTTCTGAGTTATGGGCGGGGGCACAAACCCGAGACATCTCGCCTTTTGACAGCGTGCAAGTCAACCTCACAAAGTTATCATTCGGGCAGGCAAGAATCAACGAATTGAATTGAATGGCGATATAGCGCATTAAATGGCGAAAAATGCGGGTCGAATGGGGGCTATGCCTAGCATAGGATTCCAGGTTTATGCCCTGTGGGTCGCGGTCCAGTCCCGTTTCAACAGCCCTAAGGCGAACGCCCGATTACCCGCAGCGGCGCTGCCTCAAAGAATGGACAGTTGCGCTGAACGGGACGCCGCAGGAGACGACATGAGCAAAAATGGAATGAACAAAAATGGAAAGAGCAGCGGACTGGCCGACCCTTCGCGGCTGAAACCGGTCGATAAAGACGATGGCGGGAAGGAAGTAGTGCGGGTGGTGATCGAAACGCCGAAAGGCAGCCGCAACAAGTACGCCTTTGACCAGGAAGAGAAGGCTTTCACGCTGAAGAAGGTTTTGCCGGCGGGGATGGAGTTCCCTTATGACTTCGGGTTCGTGCCTTCGACGATGGCGGACGATGGCGACCCGGTGGACGTGCTGGTGCTGATGGACGAGCCGGCCTTTCCGGGCTGCCTGGTGAAGTGCCGGCTGGTGGGCGTGATCGAAGGAGAGCAGGAAGACAAGAAGAAAACGACCCGCAATGACCGCATCGTCGCAGTGGACATTGAAAACCACCAGTGGTCGCACATCGAGCATGTTGATGACCTGGGGAAGCTGTTTGTGCGCGAACTGGAGCAGTTCTTCGTGAACTTTCACGAACTCTCCGGCAAGAAATATCGCATCCTGGACGTGCGCGGGCCGGGGCAGGCCCGGCGGTGCGTGGATGCGGGGCGAAAAGCGCTGAGTAAGGCTTAAAAGCGCAGCGGCAGCGTGCCACCGGGCGCTACGCGCTGCCGGTTACCGCGGGCCTCCGGAGATCAGGCCGGATGAACTTGCTCGCCGCGAGACTTGATGGTCGCAAGACTAATGAGCAAGACGAAAGCGAGCAGCACGACCAGCTGCGTGGCCTTGAAGGGCCCTTCGGTCTGATTCGGCGCCAGCGCGTGCAGGGCCGGGACCTTTTGAAACAGCTGCACAATCAGCACGAACACATTCAAGTAAAGGGCAATCATGGCGGTGACCGCATAGGTTCGCCGCCACGAGCCGGCCAGATCGCGTCCGTACAGCGCGTAGATGGCAATAGCCAGAAGCACCAGAGAGATGATGCCGAGAGCGTGGGAGGGCAGGAAGCGATGGAAAGGAAACAGAAAGCCGGTGACGCTGGTGGCCACGGTGGTCCAGAGGAAAAGGGCATTCCATCCCTTGAACAACTGCGAGGTGAGCAGGCCGAATAGAACGACCAAGCCTGCGAGGATACCCAACAGGCTCAGCAGCACGTGAACGAAAGTCAGAATGGTCATACCGAAGATCATCGGTGCCCCTTTCTGGGAGAATTTTGCCTGGGTCGCTAGAGGACCGATACGATACACGGACCTCTGCCGACGCGCAAATTCACGGAGCAAGTTTTAAGAATCGATAAAATTGGCCTTGTTGCGATGTTCCAGGCCGGGGGCATAGGCGTCCCCAAAATGATTGCATGCCTCAGGCGGCGGCGTCGTCGTCATCGGGCTGCACATCCAGCTTGCCTTTGGTTTTATTGGCCATCAAGTAAGAACGCATGAAGGGATCGAGATCGCCGTCAAGCACGCGGTCGACATCGCCGACCACGAATTTGGTGCGATGGTCCTTGATCTGGCGATAAGGCTGCATGACGTAGGAACGAATCTGGCTGCCGAAGGAAATATCCATCTTGGATTCGTCCATGCGGTCGGTTTCGGCCTTGCGCTTCTGGACCTCGAGATCGTAGAGGCGGGAGCGGAGCATCTTCATGGCCAGCTCGCGATTCTTGTGCTGACTGCGCTCGACTTGGCAGCCGACCACGATGTTGGTAGGCAGGTGAGTGATGCGCACGGCGGTTTCCACTTTATTGACGTTCTGGCCGCCTTTGCCTCCGGAACGGAAGGTATCGACGCGCAGATCTTCGGGACGAATATTGATTTCGATTTTGTCGTCGACTTCCGGGATGACGAAGACGGAGGCGAAGGAAGTGTGGCGGCGGGCGGCTTGGTCAAACGGAGAAATGCGGACGAGGCGGTGCACGCCGGCTTCGCCGGCCAGCAAACCGTAGGCGTTTTCACCGGAAAATTGGATGGTGGCATTCTTGATGCCGGCTTCTTCGCCGGGTGTTTCGTCGAGAACGACGGCGTTCATCCCTTTGCGTTCCGCCCAGCGGAGATACATGCGCAGCAGGATAGAGGCCCAGTCTTGCGATTCCGTGCCGCCGGCCCCGGGCTTGATGGTCATGATGGCGTTGAGATGATCGCTTTCGCCGGAGAGCAAGGTTTTGGTTTCCAGGTCGGCGATATAGTTTTCGGCGTTGCCCAGTTCGCGGTCTAATTCCTTGAGCAGATCGTTGCGCTGCCCGGCGTTGGTTTCTTCCTGCGCCAGGTGGATGTAGGTGTCGAGATCACTGGAAAGCGACGTGAGTTTTTCGTCGGCGGCGATCTGATCTTCGGAGCGCTTGCGATCGCGCAATACGGATTGGGCGGCGTCCTGATTGCTCCAGAAATCGGGCTGGGCGATGCGCGTTTCCAGGGATTTCAGGCGTTCGCGATGGGGAGCGGCGTCAAAGATAACTCCGAACCATGGCGATGCGGGGCTTGAGGAGTTCGTAGCGATGCTGGAGATCTTCGAGAATCATTTCGATGTTAAAGCGCGCAGGCAGCTAAGAATTCCACCGAGACAGAAAGCCCCGCGGTTGAGGATACGGCCGCTCGGGCGCGTCCTTCGTTCCTGAGCGTGAACTAAAACGCGCTCCTACAAGAGCCGGGGGGATTTCCGAAACCGGGATCAGCAATTCTTCGCGCGCAGTGTTTCCTTTCCGGAATGTGGTGGCTAACAGGATAACGGAAACGAGGACGCAGAGCCAAGCGAACCAGTCGCCAAAGCGGGTGTAGATGGTTTGCTCGGTGCGAAAATCGTAGGGCAAATCGGCGGCGGCGCGGACGTCGGGAGGTAGCGGGCTGAAGACGCGGCCGTAAGGATCGACGCTGACGGTGAAGCCGTTGTTGGTGACACGCAGGAGCCAGCGGCGATTCTCGACGGCGCGGACCCGGGCCATGTGCAGATGCTGTTCGGGCGCGGCGGAGCGTCCGAACCATCCGTCGTTGGAGATGTTGACCAGCAGATCAGCGCCGGCGGCAGCGAAGTGGCGAACCTCGCCAGGGTAGATGGCCTCGTAGCAGATGAACGCGCCGAAAGCGTAGCCGCCAGGAAGATGCCCGACGGAGTATTTAGCGCCCTTGCGAAAGCCACCGATCTCATCGGAGACGCTGGCAGCCACGCTGTGGATCAGCGGGAAAGGTTCGTACTCGCCGAAGGGAACGAGATGCACTTTGTCGTAGGCAAAAACTTTTTGTCCTTGTGCGTCGAGCAGAATGGCGCTGTTGTACGGAGCGAGGGCAGCGTGCGGGCCAGTGGCCGCCTCGGGTGCGGGTTGCCATTCGATGGTGCCGGCGAGGAAGGAATGCTGATAGCGGATGGCGATTTGCGAAGAGTAGCGTGCGAACTGTGCATCCTCAAAGGAAAACGGCGCGGGCGCTTCCGGCCAAATGAGAAAGTCGGTGGGATGGTTGGATGGGGCGAGACTTAGCTGCTGGATTTCTTGCAGATCGCGGGTGTGCGTTGCGAACCAGTCCTGCGAGTAGCCCATCAATTCCGGAAAATCAGGCTGCACCACGCGCGCGAAGTGATGGGCGGAGGCCAGCGGAACGAAGCGTGGTCCCACTGACATGACGGCGAGAAGGAGAACAACAACGGCAGCCAGATAAGCGGCGCGAATCCTGGGGCGCGGAGCGGAAGCCAGAACGGCCCAGGCCAGGAGAGTGTTGAAGGCGGCGACGAGGAAGGAGAGGCCCCAAATGCCGGTTACGGTGCTGAATTGAAGGAGGGCAAGGTTCGCGGAGGCCGGATAGCCCAGCAAATTCCAGGGAAAGCTGATTTCGGGAAGATGCGCGAGGGCGAACTCAAACGCGACCCAAAGAAATGGAGCGCCGGCGCAAGCGAGGAACAGGCGACGCTGCGCGAGACGGCGAACGCACCAGGCGAACGCCCCGGTAAGCAGACCAATGATGGAGGCAATCAGGAACAGAATGCCCCAGCCGCCAAGACGGGAGAGTCCGCCGTGCACGGCGAGCACCGTGACGATCCAGGGCACGCCGGTGAACACGAAGACGAGCGAATGGACATAACCGCAAGCGAAGGCGATGCGCGGCCGGGCGTCCAAAATGACGACGAGCAAAAGGCCAATGCAGAGCCAGGAGTAGATGCCGAAATAAAATCCGGTGTAGGAAAGCGAAAGAGCAGCGCCGGAGACAGCGGCACAGACCAGGCGAAAAGCCGCGGGAGTGAACGGTCCCGGATATGGAGGAAAGTAACGAGTCCAGGAACGCAGCGGCATCAATGCTTCACGATAGCCTTGAAGCCGGCGCCCTCGAGGCCTTTCCGGGCAGTCTCTGCGGATTTTTGGTCGGCGTAGGGGCCCACCTGCACGCGGTAGTATTTGTCGCCCTGCGGCGCGGTGACGAAAGCGGGGAATTTTTTCTTCTGCAGATGCGAGGCTAGGCCCATGGCGTCCGCTTCACGGCGCATGGCAGCCACCTGCAAGGTGTAGGAATTCGCGGGAATCGCGGGAGGACCGGCGGACTTTGCGTTTCTGGCCTTGGCCGACGTCGAGACAGTGCGCGGAGCGGCAGGGGGGATAGACCAGCCCGATTTGAGATTGTCGTCCGAAGGAGAAGATTTGCCGGCGTTGTAAAAACTCCAATCCGAGTTAGTTTGAGGACTTTCCGTGGCGGGATCGGAATCGCGGCGCGCGTCGTTGGGACGCTTGGCGGACGCGTCGGACTTGGGAGCCACCGGAGTTGGTTGCAAGGTGCGGGGATTGGACGCGGCGCGCACCTGGCCGTCATATTGATTGCGGCCCATGACGTAGCCCAGGGTGAAAAAAACGCCGGAGAAAAGCAGCATCAACATGAAGAGACCGATGACGTGCCTGCTTTCGAGCACGCGCTCGCCGGCTCCCCCGCGTCTACTCCCCGATGCCATTCTTACTTTTTTTGCCCCGCTAACGATTGCACCCAACTGTTAATAATATCGATGGGCAGCGGAAACACAATGGTTGTGTTCTTCTCAACACCTATTTCGGTAAGAGTCTGGAGATAGCGCAGCTGGATGGCGGAGGGTTGGGTTTCGAGAACCTTGGCGGCATCGGCCAGTTTTGCGGAAGCTTCAAACTCACCGTCGGCGTGAATCACTTTCGCACGGCGTTCGCGTTCGGCTTCGGCCTGGCGGGCGATGGCGCGCTGCATCTGCTCCGGAATATCGACTTGTTTGACTTCGACTTTGCTGACCTTGATGCCCCAAGGCTCGGTCTCGGTGTCCAGGATGACCTGCAGCTTGGCGTTGACCTTGTCGCGCTGGGCCAGGATTTCGTCCAGCTCGAATTGGCCGACGACGCTGCGGATGGTGGTCTGGGCCAGCTGCGAGGTGGCGTATTGATAGTTCTGCACCTGGGATAGCGCCAGATTGGCGTCCACGATGCGGAAATAACAGACCGCGTTCACTTTCACGGAAATGTTGTCGCGGGTGATGATGTCTTGCGGCGGAACGTCGAGCGTCTCGATACGCATGCTCATGCGCGTAAGCGTTTCGATGGGCCAGAAAACCAGATTGAGTCCGGCGCCCTTGGCTTGCGGCATCATGCGGCCCAGGCGGAGCACCACGCCACGCTCCCATTCCTTGATGATATATAGTGAATTCCAAAACCAGATAAGCACAAAGCCGATGATGACCAACGTGCCGATGCTGAACTCAAACATACGCTCCTCCTAATCCCGGGGGACTCAATCTAACTCATTCCGTGAACCTGGTCCTGAAAATCGCAACGGGCAGACCTATACAGCGCGCCGCTACGCCACCGGTTCCACGTAAAGTCTCAGCCCTTCCATTTTGATCACGCGCACGGATTTGCCTTCGGGCACCGCTTGCGTGGAAATAGCGCGCCAGAGTTCACCGTGGATGCGAATCATGCCTTCCGCGCCATCGGCCAAGGGGGTGACCACCACTCCTTGCGCGTTGATCATTTCCTCTCGGCCTGTCTGAGCCTTCCAACTGCGCGAACGCAGGACCAGGCGCATCAAGAAAACGGTGAGCGCGGCGAAGGGCAGGGTGACGGCCACCGCCACGCCGAGGCTTACACCTCCGGTAGTGAGCGGGGAGCGAATCAGGAACATGGCGCCAAGCAACATGGACACCACGCCGCCGGCCAGCAGCACGCCGTGACTGGTGTACTTGGCTTCCAGAATGAATAATGCCAGCGCCAGCAGAATCAGAAGCACTCCGGCGATATTGACCGGGAGGATTTGCATGGCGTACAGAGCTAACACCGCGCAAATTCCGCCGACCACACCCGGGGCAATCACCCCCGGGTGGGTGAACTCGGTGTACAGACCGAGCACGCCGATGATCAAGAGCACAAAGAAAATATCGGGCTCGACGATGCGGGCGAGAAATCTTTGCCGGCCGGACAGCGCAAAGGGCGCGAGCCTGGCGCCGGTAAGCGAGAGTTTCGTTTTGCTGCCGTCAAAGCGAGTGATTTGGCGGCCATCGATCTGGCGCAACAGGTCGTCCGGCGTGGCGGCAATCAGGTCGATCATTTTGCCATCCAGGGCTTCTTTGTCGGTGAAAGCCTTGGCATCGGTAACCGCGGTTTCCGCCAGGGTGGGATTGCGGCCGCGTTTTTCGGCGTAGCTGCGCAAGAACGCCAGGGCGTCGTTCATGATTTTGCGCTTCATGGTTTCGTCGACCTGCAACTGCCAACCACCGATGCTGATTACCGGCGAAGCTGCTCCAGTGTGCGTGCCGGGAGCCATAGCGGCGATATCGGCGGAAAGCAGGATGAAGAAACCCGCGGAAGCGCCGCGGGCTCCAGTGGGCGTGATATACACGGCGACGGGAACGCGCGAGGCCAGAATGTGCTTGATGATGTCTTGCATGGAGTCGCTGAGGCCGCCGGGGGTGTCCATGGTGATGAGAATAAGGGAGGCTTGCCGGCGCTCGGCGTCGGCGATGCCTTCATCGATATAGGTCGCCAGGATGGGCTCGACTACGCCATGCAGATTCAACTCGAGAACCAGCGGCACGGATGCCGGTTGCTCCGCCGATACAGTTGAAAAAATACAAAGAAGCGCGAGAGCCGGAAGCGCGGCGAGGAATGCAAGCTTGCTTGGGCTCCAGCGGCGAGCGATTTGGCGTAGCGCGGATCGGGCACGAAGGGGATTCATTGCGCGGCTCCATTGGGCTTGGAGTTTTGCAGATGTTCCAACAATTGTTTGGCTTCCGAGTAGTTTGGCGCGAGCTGTAAGGCGCGTTGCACTTCCGTCCGCGCCAGATCCGGTTTTTTCTGCTCGAGATAGATACGCGCGAGCATGGTGCGCACCTGCGCGGAGTCGCGAGCAGCCAGCGAGGACTGCAACTCCTTTACCGCATCGTCCAGCTTACCGCGGCGGTGATCGACCTCGGCCAAGCCACGATGAGCGGCGGCATTGGCCGGCTCGGTGTGCAGTACATCGCGAAATTCCGTTTCGGCCGAATCGAGGCGGCCGGCGGCAAGTTCCTGGCGTGCGCGGCGAATATGAGACACCGAGGTGTCCGTGGCAGGCGTCGCGGCAGCGGGATTGACGGCGGCGCCGGAAGCGGCAATTTCCAGGCGCAAGGTGGTGGTGTCCAACTCGGTGCGAATGCGCGCCGGGCGCAACGTGGCGTCGGGTTTGGCGTCAACGTGCACGGCCTGCAGAGCATTGGGGCCCAGGGATTCGGTGGCGGACTCGCGCTCCTGGTCGGCCTCGGCTTTCTTTCCGGCTCGTTCCAGAGCTTGAACCAGAAACGCGCGGTCCTCGGGATTGTCCGGCCGCCGCTCGGAGGCCTCCCTGAATGCGGCGGAAGCGGCCGCAAAATCGCCGGACTGCAAAGCCAGCAGGCCGAGGTTGAAAGGATAATCGTCTTCATCCGGGTCGAGATCGGTGGCGCGGCGCAGATCGGACTGCGCCGCGGCGGCTTTGCCTTCTCGCGCTCGGGCCACCGCCAGGTTGTTCAGGATTTCCGGATGATCCGCGGCAGAAGTTCCGGCTGCCTCGTTGTTGGTTCCACCCACGGCGGCCTGCAGGGACGTGAACACCTCTTCGGCACGCTCCGGCTGATTCATTTGCAATCGGCAAACGCCGGTGGAGAAAAGCGCCTCGGCATAACGGTCGTCAGCCGGCGGAACATGAGCCAACAAAGGGAGCGCGGAGGCGCAATCGTTACGCGAAAAATAAGTTTCGCCGAGCGCGAAATAAGGCTCGGGCCAGGCCGGCTCCAGACGGGAAGCTTCGCGCAATTCCCGGATGCGCGGCTCGTCTTCATTCGCTAACAGCCCGCGGATATAGTGCTCGAAGGCGTCGAGGCGGAGCGGCCGCTGCGCCTTGGAGAATTCGGCCAGCGTGGGACGATACGTTTTGTCGTTTTCCGAAAGCAGCCGCCACACCACCTTGGACCGCAGGTCCATCAGCGAATCGAGCGGGCCGGTTTCCCGCACGGCGGGAAGCAACGCCAGCGGGTCGGTGCGCAGCACACGGGAATCGATGGTGAGAGATTTTCCGTCGGAAGCGAACGAGCCGAACACGACGAAGTCGGCGTCCAGGTCCTGCGCTACGCGGAGCATGCTGGCGCGGCTCAGCTTGGCGGAAAAAGGAAGGCCATTGCGCTCCAGCTCGGCGGTGCGGCCGGCATGGGAGTACACCTGCTGGCCAGCGGCGGAGAGCGCTTGAATAGTGAGTTCCTCGAGGCCTTCGCCAAGCCAATCGAGGCGGGGTGAGGCGCCATTATTCTCGAAGGGAAAGACCAGATAGACGCCGGACTGAGCCGAAACCGCGGCGCGCGTTTGTTGGGCGTTGAGAGACGCGGCGACGCATAGCAGCGCGCAGGAACTAAGCAGAGCACGACGGATGAAACGATACTGGGACATGGTTCGTACGCATTGTAGCAGAGGCCGGTAAAAGCGCATTCGCGGGTGCGAAGTATGCGACGAATGGTAACCCTGCCGGGCAGGGCCGGCCACCCGCGCAAACGACAGCGCTTTCAGTTTACTGCTGCGCGGATTCCACCGGCTTGGGAGCGAGCAGCTCGATCACCACCGGATCTTGCAGCACGGCGGCAAAGGCCGGATCCTTCTTGACATCATTGATCTGAGCAAAGCCTTCTTCTTTGGCCTTGCGCAGGTAAAAAATGGCGCGCGGGACATTACCAGCTTCCGCAAAAGATTTCGCCAGCATGAAATAGAAGCGGCCGCGGTCCGGAACCGAACGGTCCTGCAAGATCGAGCCGGTGCGCGAGGAGTTACGCTCGAAAAATTGAGGATCCTTCAGCAAGGCGGTGCGGAAAGCGGCGATCGACTGGTCATACTTGCCCTGGCTGAAATAGGCGTAGCCGAGATTGCTGTACAGCACCGGCATATCGTCGCGCATCTTGATGGCCTTTTGATAGGCGCGAACGGCTTTGCTGTATTTCTTACGCTGATACCAGATGGTGCCGATGTTATTTTCCGCGTCGGCGTACAGGGGATCGACTTTCACCGCGCGCTGGTAGTATTTCAGCGCCGCTCCCAACGCGGTTTGCTGATGCAGCGCGATACCCAGCTTGTTCAGGTACACCGCGTTGCGGGGATTCTGCTCACTGAGGATACGGTACTGCTCCATGGCCTCGCGATATTGTTTGCGGGCCATGTACAAGTCCGCTTGCTCCTCCACGCTGAGCGCGGTGGCGGCAGGACTAGCCGCGGCAGCGGAGGCTTGTGCAGGCGTCTGCATAGGCGGAATTAACGATTCCGTGGGATTGTCGTCGCTGGTCTGGCCAATGGAGGGAAGGGTCAGGCAAACGAGGAGAACACTAGCGGGCAGCGCCAATCGAATACCGGTCATGGCGAGTCTCCTTTTTATTCCGGCTTGGTCTTGTCCGGTTGCGATGTTTCGTCCGGGTTCGGCTTGTCGGAATCCTTCTTCTTACCCCCAAAGATACCAAAAATCTTCTTCAGGGGACTCTTTTTCTTTTCTTCTTCCTTGTCCTTGGCTTCTACCGGTTCGCTCGGGACTTGTCCCTGCCCGTTAGCATTGGGGGGACGATTTGGATCCAACGGAACCGGCTTGCCCTCGGCGTCCTTGGCGGGCTCTTTGGGCTGGCCGCCCCCGAAAACATGGGAGAGCCAGGAACCCGCGGAGCTGAACACATTGTGGCTGCCGTGAATCTCGCAGTACTGCGTGGGTGCGGACCCGGCGATATAGACTTCCTGGCGCGTGGTGGGGCAATTGGAAGTGGCCAGCTCCAGGGATTCCGGGTCGATCAGCACGGACTGAATGCCTTCGGGGGCCTCGAAGTCTTTCACGTCGCGATAGGCGGACAGCGCCGTGGCGTGATTCATGAAGTCGGCCCAGATGGGCGCGGCGGTGGTGCCGCCAGGCAGGCCCAAGTCACGATTATCATCAAAGCCGATCCAAATCACGCACACCAGGTTGGACGTGAATCCGGCGAACCAACCGTCACGCGAAGTTCCGGTTTTGCCGGCCGCGGGCAGCGTAAAGCCTCGAGCGCGCACGCCGGCCCCGGTGCCGTGATTCAAAACATCCTTGAGAACGCTGGTGACCAGATAAGCGACACGCGGATCCAGCACGGTGTGGGTCTGCGGCGTGACCTTTTCGAGGATGCTTCCGTCCGCGCCAATGATGTCGCGAATAAACTGCGGCTCCGCGCGGGTGCCGATGTTGGCGAAGGTGGTGTACCCGGCGGCCACCTCCACCGCAGTCATTTCGTAGGCGCCGAGAGCGACCGCGGGGGTGGCGCGAATGTTGTTGCCCAGGCCCATCTGCCGCGCGATTTGCACCACGCGGCCGTAACCGATGAGCTCGGCTACTTTCACGGTGGCCACGTTCAGGGAATTGGTGAGCGCGTCGCGAGCGGTGACGCGCCCCATGAATCGCTCGCCGAAGTTGTTGGGGGTGTAATCGACGCCATCGTATTCAAAGGTGGTGGGCTCGTCGTCGATTGTGGTAGCGGGAGTGACGATGGGTTGCACACCGTCGACGGCGCTATCAAACGCCGCGGCATACACGAAAGGTTTGAACACCGAGCCGGGCTGGCGATGCGCCAGCGCATGATTGAGCTGGCTCTGGCCGTAATCGCGCCCCCCGATGACGGCTTTGATCTCGCCGGTGCGCGGATCGAGCGCAACCAAAGCCGCTTGCGCCTGTGGAATCGGTTCGGTCGAGCCTTTTTTGGCTTGCTCCTTGCGCCAACGATCGTACTTCTTGGTCAGCAGCGTATCGACATTTTTCATGCCCGCATCGATGGCCGAAGCCGCGGCCCGCTGCAGCGCGGGATCGAGCGTGGTGTACACCCGAAAATTTTCGCTGAGCAGCTCGTTTTCCGAATACTTGTCCAGCAGGTGGTCCTTGACCATATCGACAAAATACGGAGCTTCGCTGCCAGAGACCGAGGCTTTTACGATTTTCAGCGGGGCTTTCTTGGCTTCCTGTAGATCCTCCTCGTTGATGTATTTGTTCTCCAGCATTTGGGCCAGCACGCGGTCGCGCGCTTGCGGGCCACGCTCCGGGTGCCGGTCGGCGGAAGAATAGTAATTGGGGGCGCGAATAATGCCGGCCAGGTACGCGCATTCGGAGAGCGTAAGCTGGCGAAGATCCTTGCCGAAGTAGGCCACGCTAGCCTGCGAAAATCCGCGAATGCCGAAGCTGCCGCGATTGCCCAGGTAAACTTCATTGGCATACAACTCTAAAATTTGCGCCTTGGTGAAGCGCTGCTCCAGCTCCAGGGAAACCATGGCTTCCGCGACTTTGCGGCGCCAGGTGCGCTCATTGGTGAAAAAGAAGGTGCGCGCCACTTGCATAGTGATGGTGCTGGCGCCCTGAAAGTGGTTGCTGCTGTGACGCAGATCGGCCCACGCGGCGCCGGCGATGCGTACAAAGTCGAATCCGCCGTGCTCGAAGAAGCGCTTGTCTTCGGCGGAAAGAATGGCGTGCACCAGCAGCGGGGGGAGATCGTCGTAACGGACCGGCCGGCGTTTCTCGCGGGTACTGTCAAAAAGATTGGTGATGAGCTCCGGCTCGATCTCCGCGCTGTCGAGGGCGTTGCCGCCGCCCAGAGGGCGGATAGCGCGCACGGTCTTGCCGGTAAATTGCACATCCAGGGCGTTGCCGCCGACAAAATAAGAAAGCTTGGACGGGCGAATGTCCACCGCATTGCGCTGCACGGTGTACTGGCCGAGGGCGTTCGGGTCCGTTTCGGGACGGTAGCCCGCGCGCTGCAGATAGCCGGTCAGCTCTTCAGGGCTGATGGCCTGTCCAACCGAGATATGTTCGGGAGCGGAAAAGATCTGCGTGGTGCTTTGCAGGACGTGGCCGGAAAGGCGGGCGTCGATCATCCGGGAATATTTGATGTAGTAATAGGTGAACAGGCCCACGGTGGTCAGAAAAATGGAGAAGACCACACCGAGAATGGTCAGGCCGAGACCGGAGGTCCAGAAGCCCTTCAGAATGCGAATACGCAAATTCTAGCTCCCTGAGGCTGGACTTCCATTGTCGCTTAAGTGGATGGGTTAGGAAAGGCGCGTGAGGACGGCACACCGTTGCGAAATGGGCACAGGGAGGCGGCGATATTTTGACGAAAACGGCGGCGGCGTGGGCAGCACGGATTACAACAGCGACTTATTTTCGCTGGACGGGGTGAAATGCAGGTCCACTTTGTAGACCAGCAGGTCCACCGGCACGGTGTAATCCACCGTAATTCTGACCAACGAATTGGAGGCGAAGACCTTGATCTGGTCCTTAGTTAGCGGGATTTCCAGGTCTTGCGCTTCTTTGAAAATGACGTCGCGGGTCTGGTCCTCGGTGTGGCGATTTACCACCGCAAAGCGGGCTTCGTCTTGCATTTTGTCGGACAACTGATATTCCGCCAGATACGGGGGAAAAAGCTTGAAGCCGGCATACAAGCCGAATACCACGATGGCCGTGAAGGCGATCGCCTTGAAGCGGCCTGCGCCCCATTGGGTGCGAAGCCGCCGCTGCCTGCTGTGGTTCCCGAGTACCAAAGATGCTCCCAAGCCGACCAAGCAAACAACTAGCCAGGCAAGATGGCGTCGCCGTCGGTATTTTTACGCTAACACCGGCCGCGAGCGAGTGTCGAGCACACCAGAGCAATGGTGTTCCGGGAGAGCAATAGGGGGAAAAGACGTGTTTATATCCTATTGGCCTCCGCCGCGATCAATACGCGCGAGCAAACAGGGCCCGCTCCGCCGCGGCCTGCCCGCAATGGACGCACACGCCGGGGCCGCTGGCTTGGTCCAGCGGTATGCAGCGCATGGTGGCACGGGTTTCTTCCTTGATCTTGGCCTCACACGCCGCGCTTCCGCACCAATAGGAGAAAGCGAAACCGGTTTCCACCGCCTTTTTCAAGTCTCCGTAGGTGCTGGCGTCGTGGGTATTTGCTTTGCGAAAGGCCAGGGCCTTGTCATGCAGCGACTGCTGGATTTCCGCCAGCAAGCGTTCGACGGTCGTAGGCAGATCGGCGAGCGACGCGCCGATTTTCCCTTCCCTGCCTGGGCGGTCGCGGCGCGCCAGCACGGCCGCTTGTTTGGCGACGTCCTTGGGTCCCAGCTCGACGCGCAGCGGCACGCCGCGCATCTCCCAATCGTTGAATTTCCAGCCCGGGCTGAAGCCTTCGCGCTCGTCGAGCGTCACTCGGATGTTGGCCTTGACCAACTCCGTTTTCAGACTTCGCGCCGTGCCCAGGACCGAGGATTTTTCTTCGTCGGTCTTAAAAATCGGGACGATCACCACCTGATACGGAGCGAGTTTGGGCGGCAGCACCAGGCCCTGATCGTCGCCGTGCACCATGATAATGGCGCCAATCACGCGCGTCGAAAGTCCCCAGGAAGTGGTCCAGCAATGTTGTAACTGGCCGTTCTGGTCCAGGTAACGCACCTCGAAGGCCTGCGCGAAATTTTGCCCGAGAAAATGCGACGTGCCGGATTGTAGCGCTTTGCCGTCGCCCATCATGGCTTCGATGGAGTAGGTCACGTCCGCGCCGGCAAACTTTTCGGCGTCCGATTTCTTGCCGGGGATAACCGGGATGGCCGCGTCGTTCACCGCAAAATCCGTGTAGATGTCCAGCATCTGCCGCGTTTCTGTCTCCGCTTCCTCGCGTGTGGCGTGCGCGGTGTGGCCCTCTTGCCAGAAAAATTCGAGCGTGCGCAGAAAAAGCTTGGTGCGCAGCTCCCAGCGCACCACGCTGTTCCACTGGTTCATCAGCACCGGGAGATCGCGGTAGGATTGAATCCACTTCGACCACATATGCCCGATGATGGTCTCTGAAGTGGGCCGCACTACCAGCGGCTCGGCCAGCTCTTCGCCGCCGCCGATGGTGACCACCGCGAGCTCCGGAGAAAATCCCTCAACATGGTGTTTCTCTTTATCGATGAAACTCCGCGGGATGAACAGAGGAAACGCCACATTTTGATGCCCGGTAGCTTTGAACCTGCGGTCCAGTGCCTGCTGAATGTTTTCCCACAGCGCCCATCCGTAAGGGCGCACGATCATGCAGCCGCGCACCGGAGCATAGTCGGCCAGCTGCGCCTTCAGCACCAGTTGGTTATACCACTCGGAAAAATCCTGCGAGCGGGTAGGAAGTTTTTCTTCGGCCATGCGGCGTCTGGTCCAGTTGGCCTCGGGTCGTCAGACCTGCGGCGGTGGTCACGGCAGCAAAACGGCGTGGTGCGTGAACGGAAAAGCGTAGCGGACTGCACGGACGCGTGTCAACGCGGCCAACGAGGTGCTAATAACGCGTGCTGAGGCCCCGCGAACGAGCGCCAATTTGGAGCTTGGCGGTTCGCGCATGGCTTTCATAACATCCGGTTGATGACTTTTACCGGCAGCGGTTCCAAAATGGCGGCCCGGTTGCTCGCCTGGCTGGAACCACGCGAGGACCAAATCGCCGAACGGCTGGCGGAACTGGTCAGCGTGCCCACGGAGAATCCCCCTGGAAAACACGACGACACATGCGCCAATCTGCTGGAGAAGATGTGCGTCGACGCAGGCTTGATCTGCGAACGGCACGAATTCTCTGGCGGCTCGTCGGCTGACCCGGGCCGAGTACCCCCGGTGAGTCTGATCGCGTGCTTCGGCAGCGGCCAGCGCACCCTCTATTTCCATGGGCACTACGACGTCGTGCCGGCGCAGTCTCCGGAACAATTTCAGCCGGTGCGCAAGGCGCATTTCCTGTTTGGCCGTGGTTCGTGCGACATGAAAGGCGGTATCGTGGCTATGCTCTTCGCCATTCATGCCCTGCGCGAATGCCACGTGCCGCTGAATGGCAAAATTGCCCTTACCCTGGTCCCTGACGAGGAAACCGGCGGCGCTCGCGGATCGGCTTTTCTCTCCCAGCTCGGCCTGCTGGGGCGCAATGGAATCGGCATGCTGCTCCCGGAGCCCACCAGCGGCGTGGTCTGGAACTCCAATCGCGGCGCCATCTCTATGCGCGTCAAGGTGCACGGCAAATCCGCACACGTGGGCTTGCAGCATCGCGGCGAAAATGCCTTTGAACGGATGCTGAGCGTTGTGCAGCGCCTGCAGCAATTGAAACGCGAAGTGGAACAACGCAGCACCACCCATGCGAGCGCTGCCGAACAAACGGCCCATTCCATCCTGATGCTGGGCGGCGAGAGCGGCGGCGGGGCCAATTTCAACGCTGTGCCCGAGCAGTGCTGGTTCACCCTCGATCGCCGCATCAACCCGGAAGAAAATCTCGACACCGAGAAAAATCGCCTGATCGCAACTCTGGAGGAGTGCCGGCGCGACGGCATTCGCCTGGAATGGGAGGTTCTTCAGCAAGGCGCGGCGTCCGCCTGCTCCGAAAACGAGAAGTTAGCCTCTGCGCTGGCGCAAAGCGTATGGAAGATACATGGCCAAGCTCCGCGGTTCGAGATGTGTCCCGGCTTACTGGAGACTCGCTTTTACGCCGCGCAAGGAATTCCCGCCTATGCCTACGGCCCCGGATTGCTATCCGTCGCGCACGGACCACAAGAATATGTGGATTTGCGCAAGGTTCGCGACTGTGCGGCGGTTTATGCGCTTACCGCAATCGAAATGCTAAACGCATGATCCGATGATCGCGTTCACGGCAGGCCAAAGGTGAATAACGCGGAGCCTGCGGCAACCGCGACGTATTCTTTTCCGTCAACGGCATAAGCCATCGGTGACGAATAAACCGAAGCCCCGGCCTGGAAGTGCCACAGCGGCTTGCCGCTGGCGGCATCCAGCGCGATGAAATTTCCTTCGGCATCGCCGGTAAACACCAAGCCCCCCGCGGTGGAGAGCACGCCGGACCATGTCGGCGATGGATGCTTCCATTCCCACTTAATTTTCCCAGTGGCCGGGTCGAGTGCGCGCAGTGCGCCCCAAAACGGGGCGGCATCGTCATTCGGAAAGTAGGCGCTGCCATAGTACGCGTGCCCGGCCTGATATGGCTGCGCCGCCGTGCTGAAAATATCGCACTGCTCGCGTGCAGTCACGTAAAACAGCCCGGTTTGCGGATCTAAAGTGGGCGACATCCAGTTGGTTGCGCCCGCCGCGCCGGGACAAACCGGGCTGCCATCCGCAGTGGGAGTCGCGCCCTTATTGGCGACCGGCCGGCCGTCAGCATCCTTGCTGCTACTCCAGGTGACCTTGGCGTACGCGCTGGAGCTCAGTAATTTGCCGCTGCTGCGATCCAGCACATAGAAAAACCCGTTGCGGTTGGCCTGCAGCAGCAGATGTTTTCCGTCGCGCTCGAACAATACCGGAACCTGCGTGGCGTCATAGTCATGCTCGTCGTGCTTGGTGAACTGGAAATACCATTGGAGCTTGCCGGTGTCCGCATCCAGCGCCAGAAGCGAATTGCTATACAAGTTATCGCCCGCGCGGCCCTCTCCGCGATTGGAAGGCGAAGGATTCCCGGTAGTCCAGAACGCGATGTTCGTTGCGGGATCGTAGGATCCGGTAATCCACGCCGGCGCCCCGCCAATTTTCCAGGAATCCCCCTCCCAACTTTCGTGACCGGCCTCGCCGGGCCCCGGAACGGTGTAGAAGCGCCACTTGCGTTCGCCGCTGTTCGCGTCATAGGCGTCGATGAATCCGCGAATGCCGTATTCCCCGCCGCTCACGCCGACCATCACCAGATTTTTCACCGCCAGCGGCGCAAGCGTGATGCTGTAGCCCTTGGTGTAATCGAAAGCCGTAACATCCCAGACCACGTTGCCGGTTTTGGCGTCCAGCGCAATGACGTGGGAATCCAGCGTCCCCAGGAAAACTTTATCGCCGAGAATCGCCACGCCGCGGTTCACCCGTCCGCAACACGGCCGGATGTCCGCGGGAAGCGCGCGCTGATATTGCCAGATCGGTCGGCCGGTGCGCGCGTCCAACGCGAAGGCCCGATCGTCCTGACCCGTGCCGTACAGCACGCCATCGGCAACGATCGGCGTAGCCTCAAATTTTCCGCCGGCCATGGTCTGGTAGGCCCACTTGGGCACCAGCGCATGCGCATTGGCCGTGCTGATTTGGTCCAGCGCGCTGAAGCGGCGCCCCGCGTAATCACCCGAGTAGGTAAGCCAATTTTGCGGCTCTTTGCCGGCATCGAGCAGCCGCTGCGAGGTAACCTGCGCCCGCGCAGACACGCAGAACAAGCCACCCATCAGGAGCATCGCTGCCTTGCACATCGTTTTGTTCATCGCCGACCTCACAGCTTCGGTTCGGATCCCTATCTCAAGCGGGCGAGTCACATTCCCTGCACCAGCACGACGTTCGTCTTAGCCGCCCGCTGCCTGGCCGCTTTCATCTCCTTATATTCCTCGCAGGCGTACCAGAGTTTGGCCTGCTCCATATCGGGGAACTCCAGCATCACCACCCGTGACGGCTGCCAGTCTCCTTCGATTACCTCGAATTGGCCGCCGCGCACAATGTACCGGCCGCCATACTTGGTCAATGTGCCCGGCACCCGCTCCAGGTATTCGCGCATTCCCACGGGATTGTGCACATCCACATCTACGATAAAGTAGGCTGCCATCTTTTCCTCCGCTCACCCATTCAACTCACTTGGCGCTACCCAAGCTCGACAAATACGCCACAATATCCTGCAGATCTTTTCCCGGCAGCATTTTTTCATCGTACTTCGGCATCAAGGATTGCCGGCTTTTCTCCACTGAACGCAACTCGGCTTTTTGAAACAGGTGCAGTTGCTCGCGCGTGTCGAGCATCTGCAGCGTGAAATTGTCCTCATTCAGAACCACGCCCTGGAATTTTTGGCCGCGCGCGTCCACCACATTCACGGTTTCATATTCCTGCGAGAACTCCTTCATCGCTTCGCTGATTCCTTGCGCCAGGCGCCGGCTGGGATTGCGCACCGAATCGATGATGTAGTCCGCCGAACGCGCGGACCCCACCGCGGTCAGGTCCGGGCCAAGTCGCCCGCCCTTGCCTGCGATCATGTGGCACGTGGAGCACGCGGAAGCGGTAAACAACTCCTTGCCATGTGCCGCATTGCCCATCTGGCCTGCCGGCGTTTTCACTTCCACGCTGCGAATGTAGGAAATCACCTGCCAGATTTCTTCTTCGGTCATGCCCACGCCTTGCTGCGTTGCACCATTCGGTGGCATGGCCGTGCCCGGTACTCCCTCATTGATGGTGCGGAAAAGGTCGGCGTCGGAACTGCCGTGCTTCTTTTGCGCGCGCGTCAGGTCCGGGCCGCGGCCGCCGCCGCGCGCGCCCAGCCCGTGGCAAAACGCGCAGTTAGCGCGAAATTCAAACTCCCCAAGCTTGGCTGCCTTTTTGTCGTTGGCCAGCGGGTTCGTCTCTTGTGCCTGCGCCATCCATACGATCAGGAAGAAAGCCAGCGTGGCCAACACGAAACCGCCAAGCAATCGCTGCGGGATGCCCTTGAAAGCGACCGCCATTTTCCCCCCTTGGTCTGATCGCCGCGAGTCGGCGGTCCAATCGGCAGACTGAAAATTTATCGCACTATACCATTGCCGCGCAGAAAACGGTGTGGTTCGGCCCCAATCCGTCATCCGGGCAATAACTCGAAGATTTCTCTGGCCTGGCGCGGTGCTCTCCGTAAGCGTGCGCAAGTACCCACCTTAAGGCTCCTTAGGTAGCTCTACGAAGGTAGTTAGGGTGTTAGGAGTATTGAGGATTGTAGTAATCCGCGCTTAACTTGTCGCAACTAACAGCGACCCACGCGAGCATCGAGGAGAACGGGAGATTTTGTGAGCGGTGTGCAGGTGTGTAAGAGTGAGGGTTCACGCTCACTAAAGCTTTCATCGGTATTAGGTTTACCCATTTTTTTTCTGCTGGGCTGGACAGCCAATGCGCAGATCAGCGTCGTCACGCAGCATAACGACATCGCGCGCACCGGCGCAAATGCGGGCGAAACCATTCTGACTCCTGCCAACGTCAATTCCCTGCAATTTGGCAAGCTCTTTTCCTATTCCGTGGACGGTTACATTTACGCGCAACCGCTTTATGTGCCGGGCGTAACCATGGGTTCGGGCACTCCTCAAGCGGGCACCAAACATAACGTGGTGTTCGTCGCCACGGAAAATGACAGCGTTTACGCATTCGATGCGGATAGCAACACCTCCGCGGTCAACGCCGTCCCGCTGTGGCACATAACGCTCCTGGATGCGGCGCACGGCGCGGCCAGCGGCGCACGCGCCATGCTTAGCACTGACATCCATACGACCGACATCGTTCCGGAGATCGGCATTACCGGAACTCCGGTGATTGATCCCGCCACCGGCACCCTCTACGTGGTTGGCAAAACCAAAGAAAACAATACCTACATCCAGCGCCTGCACGCCCTCAACGTCACCACCGGAGTGGAGAAATTCGGCGGCCCGGTAGTCTTGAGCGGTTCCGTGCCGGGCAATGGGAACGGCAGCGTTTCCGGCACGCTGAGCTTTGACCCTTACTGGCAGAATCAACGGACTGGACTGCTGTTGGTCAACGGCATCGTTTATATTGGCTTCGGCGCGCACGAGGACATGGGCCCGTGGCATGGCTGGATTTTGGCCTACAACGCCGCAACGCTAAAGCAAACCGGCGCATGGTGCACCACTCCCAACCAATTGCGAGGCGGCATTTGGGGAGCCGGATCCGGCTTGGCCGCGGATATACCCGATCCGGCCGGGCATCCCTTTGGACGCCTGTTCGCCACCTCCGGCAACGGCACCTTCGACGCCGTTGCGCCCAATTACGCCAATTCGATGGATTATGGCGATTCCGTTTTCAAGCTGGACCTCACCAATGGATCGCCCACCATGGTAGCGAATGGAAAAACCGTGGGAGACGTCTTTACTCCCTTCGATCAAGCCTCGCTGGACACCAGCGACAAGGATCAAGGCTCCGGCGGCACGTTACTTTTGCCGAATTCGGCCAGCGGCACACAGCAGCTTCTGCTGCAAGCCGGCAAAACCGGACGCGTTTACGTGCTGGACCAGGAGAACCTCGGCGGGTACCACCCGACCAACACGTCAGATCCCCAACAGAAGACCGCCACGAAGCCGATTTTCGGCATGCCCGCCTATTGGAACGGCCATGTCTATTTCTGGGGCGCCGCGGATCAGTTGCGCGCCTTCTCCTTTTCCAATGGAGTCATCTCCTCGACTTCGGTATCGGCCTCGGCGGAAACTTCCAACTTCCCGGGCTCAACCCCGGTGATCTCCGCGAATGGCACTACCAACGGAATCGTCTGGAATGTCCTCACCTCGAATTTCTCCACCCAGGGCAGAGCAACCGTGCAGGCGCATGACGCCACCAACGTTTTCAAGTTGCTCTATTCCAGCGACCAAGATGTCTCTCGAGACAATCCCGGCCCGGCGGTGAAATTTACCGTGCCTACAGTGGCTAACGGCAAAGTTTACGTCCCCGCGGAATATCAAATCAGCGTGTTCGGTCTGCTCAATGGCGAAACGCAAGCGTCGGCTCCGGCCATCAGTCCGGCCAGCGAGTCTTTCTCCACGTCGTCGCTAACGGTGACCATGACCGATTCCACCACCGGTGCAACCATCCACTACACTACCAACGGCAGCACGCCCACGGCCGCTTCTCCCACCTACACCGCTGCGATCACAGTCACCGCGACGGAAACGATTCGAGCCATCGCACTGGCCGCCGGCCACCTCGCCAGCAATATCTCCAGCGAAGCGTATACGCGAATCACGCAAACCTCCATGCCGGTCTTTAGCCCTGCTCCCGGCGCCTACTCCACCGCACAGCAAGCGGCCTTTTCCGATTCCACTAGCGGCGCGACCATTTATTACACGACCAATGGAACCGCCCCCACCACCTCCAGCACCAAGTACGTTGGGCCGATCACCGTAAGCGCCACCGAAACGATTAAGGCCATTGCCACTTCGTCAAATCTCAGCAACAGTGCCGTCGCCAGTGGCGTCTACACCATTGGAGCCGGTACTCAGGCCGTTGCGCCAACTTTCAGTCCCGCTCCCGGCACGTACTCCAGCTACCAATACGTCAGCATGGCCAGCACCACCTCCGGCGCCACTATCTACTACACCACTAACGGCGTCACCCCGACCACCTCCAGCCCCAAGTACGTCGGTCCCATCATCGTGCACTTCACTAACACCATTAAGGCTTTTGCTGCCGCGACCAATCTGGCTAACAGCCCAGTTTCCACCGCCGCTTATACCATCAGCGGCACGCAGTCCACCGTCGCCACGCCTACCTTCAGCCCGGTGCCGGGCACTTACACCGGCTACCAATATGTCAGCATGGCCAGCGCAACTTCCGGCGCCACCATCTACTACACCACCAACGGAACCACTCCTACGACCTCCAGTCCCAAGTACGTCGGTCCCATCATCGTGCACTTCACCAGCACCATTAAGGCTTTCGCCACCGCCCCCAACATGACCAATAGTGCGGTGGGCACCGCCGTTTACACCATTCAATAGCTATAAGGGAAGCGTGCTTCCGATACCCGAGCGCCCGTACCCAGCTTTCGCCGGGACCACCAATAGATATTTACGTACAGCAAACTCTGTATTTCTATAACGAACATGTTAAACCTACTATTTCGTCCTGATTTCCCGGTCGTCGCACACGACCGCAATCATCGCAATGGGCTATTCTTTGAGGAATGTTTTGCAGCAACCTGCCAAAGCGGAACCGTTTGCTCCCTCAGCCGGGGATTCCTGCCTGAACGGCCCTCAACTTCTCGAAAATCTCACGCGCGATTCCCAGGGCCTGGCAGCCAGCGGCGAAATGGCTGCGCTTATTCATTCCCGCAACTGGGCGGAGACGCCCATCGGCGCACCCGACTCGTGGTCTGTATCCCTGCGCATGATGGTCAACTTTCTTTTGGCCAATCGGTTTCCGCTCCTTCTCTGGTGGGGGCCGCAATATCTGCAGATATACAATGACGCCTATCGGCCCATCCCGGGCGTGAAGCACCCAAGATCGTTAGGCCAACCCGCCGCCGAGTGTTGGTCCGAGATCTGGAATATCCTTCAACCGCTGATTGACACGCCATTCAATGGCGGCCCGGCGACCTGGATCGAAGATCTGGAACTCGAAGTTTGCCGCTCCAATTTCACCGAAGAAACCCATTTCACCGTTGCGTACAGTCCGGTACCGGATGACACCGCGCCGCGCGGGATTGGCGGTGTGCTGGCCACTGTCCACGAAATCACCGAAAAGATCGTCAGCGCCCGGCGCGTCACACTCCTGCGCGACCTCGGCGCGCGCGCCATGGAGGCTAAGACCGCCGAAGAGGCGTGCGTCGCCGCCGCCAACGTTCTGTCGCAAAATTCCAAGGACTTGCCATTTGCGCTTTTGTACTTGATCGACTCCGACCGCAAAACCGCGCGACTCGCAGGAGCCGCTGGTGTCCAAGCGGGTAGTCCCATCAGCCCGCTGGTGGTCGATCTCGAAGAAAGAAGTGGTCTCCACGCGCCCTGGGCCACGGCATCCTGCACCGAACAGCCTGTGATAATCCATGACCTCGGCGGGCGCTTCGCGGAACTGCCGCGCGGCCCGTGGTCCGATCCGCCCAACACCGCCGTCGTGCTGCCTGTTCGCTCCAACAAGTCGCACACCCCGGCGGGCTTATTGGTCGCCGGCGTCAGTTCTCGACTCGCGCTGGACCACTTGTACCAAAGCTTCCTTGAGTTAGTGGCCTCACAAATCGCCACCGCCGTGGCCAACGCCCGCGCCTACGAGGAGGAATGCAAACGAGTTGAGGCTTTGGCGGAAATCGACCGCGCCAAGACCGCATTCTTCAGCAATGTCAGTCATGAATTTCGCACCCCGTTGACTCTCATGCTCGGTCCCGTCGAGGACTTGCTGGCCGGCAGTCACGCCGGTCTTTCTTCCGCCGTGAAGCGTCAGCTCGAACTTGTAAACCGGAACGGGTCGCGTCTTTTGCGTTTGGTGAATTCTCTGTTGGATTTCTCGCGTATCGAGGCCGGGCGGGCGGACGCCGTCTATCAGCCTACGGACATTTCCGCTTTTACCCTCGAACTCGCCAGCGTCTTTCGTTCAGCAACGGAAAAAGCCGGCCTCCGGCTTGAACTCGATTGCCCGCACCTTGCGGAGCCTGTTTTCGTGGACCGCGACATGTGGGAAAAGATTGTTCTGAATCTGATTTCCAACGCATTCAAATTTACTTTTGATGGTGAAATCGCGGTTTCCCTCAGGGCCGTGGAAAACGTGGTCGAGTTGCGCGTTCGCGACACCGGCGTGGGCATTCCCGCCAATGAACTGCCTCGCTTGTTTGACCGCTTCCATCGCGTGCAACTGACCCGCAGCCGCACTCATGAAGGCAGTGGCATCGGCCTGGCCCTGGTCCAGGAATTGGTAAAGCTTCACGGCGGATCCTTGCGCGCGGAGAGCACCTTGGGAGAAGGCAGCGCCTTTATCGTTAGCATTCCCCGCGGAAGCGCTCACCTCCCGCCAGACAAAATCGGCGGTTCACACAGTCTTCCTTCCACCGCCGTGGGCGCCACCCCTTTCGTGGAAGAAGCGCTTCGCTGGCTTCCGGATGCCGAACTCGCCGCATCCGCCATCGCATTGCCGCTGGGCGCCGAGTTGCCTCCTCTGCCATGCCCACCAGTTTTGCGGAATAATTCCTCCGCCGATCCCCGTCCGCGCGTCCTGATTGCCGACGACAATGCCGACATGCGCGAATATCTTGTTCGCCTGCTCGCCGAGCACTATGAGGTGGAATCCGTTTCCAACGGGCTAGCCGCTCTGGACGCCGTACGCCGGCAGCCTCCGCACTTGATCCTTACCGACGTCATGATGCCCCAGCTGGACGGCTTCGGCCTGCTCCGGGAACTACGGGACGACGCCGCTACTCGCTCCATTCCCGTCATTGTGCTGTCCGCACGCGCCGGCGAAGAGTCTCGCGTCGAGGGACTGGCGCACGGCGCCGATGATTACCTCATCAAACCTTTCAGCGCCCGGGAACTTCTTACCCGCGTACGGACCCACCTCGAATTGGCTCGCATCCGTCGGCAGGGGGAAGACGCCCTGCGCCAGCGCACCGCTCAGTTCGAAACTCTTCTCAACGCCGCTCCGCTTGGCGTCTATGTCGTCGACGCCGATTTCCGCATTCGTCAGGTCAATCCCACTGCATCCGCGGTCTTTGGAAATATTCCGCAGTTGATCGGACGAGACTTCGGCGCCGTCATGCATATTCTGTGGCCCGACGACGTTGCAGACGAGGTCGTGCAGCGGTTTCGCCATACGCTCGACACCGGAGAGCCGTTCCTGGTTTCCGAGCGAACCGCCGAGCGTCGCGACCGCGGCGGCCGCGAATTTTACGAGTGGCAGATCAACCGCATCCCGCTTCCCGATGGCCGTCACGGCGTGGTCTGTTATTTCCGGGATATATCCGCCCAGGTCCGCGCCCGCATCGCCATCGCGGAATCCAGAGAGGAGTATCGCGCGCTGGCCGACAATCTGGAGGCGCAAGTTCAGGCGCGCACCGCGGAAATGTCGCAGCAATCCGAACTTCTGCGCGCACTGTCGCAACGCCTGATGCAAACGCAGGACGAAGAGCGGCGCCGCATTGCCCGCGAATTGCACGACAGCGCGGGGCAAGTACTCGCCGCGCTCGCCATGAACCTATCGGCCATTGCCCGGCACGCCCAGTCCAGCGGCCCCAGGCTTACCGGCCTCGCCGACGATGGCGCCCAACTGGTGCAGCAACTGGACCGCGAGATACGCACCATGTCCTACCTGCTCTATCCTCCGATGTTGGATGAGAGCGGACTCCCTGCCGCGCTACGCGTGTACGCGCAAGGGCTGAGGCAGCGCAGTGGGCTGGATATTTCCTTACGCATTCCCGCAAATTTCGGCAGATTCCCTCGCGAGATCGAGTTGGCCATGTTTCGCATTATCCAGGAATGCCTGACCAATGTGCATCGCCACTCCGGCAGCAGCAAAGCGGTTATTTCCATCGCTCGCCTGGGCGGTGTTGTCTCTCTGGAAGTAGAGGATTACGGCAAAGGCATGTCGCCCGACAAACTCCGGGAAATTCAGTCGCAAGGTTCCGGCGTGGGTATCCGCGGCATGCGCGAGCGTGTCCGCCAGTTCAATGGTCATCTGGAAGTGGTGGCCAGCGGCTCGGGCACCAAAGTTTCCGCCAAATTCCCCGCCGCGCAGGCGTCATCGTCGCAACACTTCGACATCCAATCATCGCAGGCCGCGGGATAGACGCGTCTGCGGTGGATTCGCCTGCCGCTCGCTGGCCTCGCGGCTGCCCCACCTAAACATAATCGCTATCCGATGACAATAGCGGAAGGACCCAGCGCACCGATGCCGTGCAAATCCAATCCTGGACGCACCGTTTTCACTCACCCTCACCACCTTCACTGCGTAACCTGCATCTAATCTTTGGGACTTATGCAGGATTTCTCTCGCCGTAAATTACTGAAACTCGGCGCCGCCACCGCGCTTGCCGAACTGGCATCCTTCAGCCTGCATGGATGCGCCCGCACCGGTTCCGTCAGCCTGCCTTCGCTGCCCTCCCTGCCCTCCGCCGCTTGCTCCAAGTTGACCGACATCGAACACGTGGTCATCCTCATCCAGGAAAATCGCTCGTTCGATCACTACTTCGGCAGCTACCGCGGCGTTCGCGGATTTTCCGATCAGAGCATGGCTTTCCGGCAGCCCGATCCGGCCAACACCAGCAGCTCTCCAGTCGGCACGCTTCTGCCTTTTCACCTGGACACCGCCACCACCAACGCCGCGTGCACTCACGACATTACGCATGACTGGGTGCCACAGCATCAGAGCTGGGACAACGGCGCCATGGACGGCTTCGTCACCTCGCGCCTCCCCATCAATTCCAACGACGCCGTGCTGACCATGGGCTATTACACGCGCGCGGACATTCCTTACTATTACGCGCTCGCCGACGCCTTCACCCTTTGCGACAACTATTTTTGCTCCGTGATGGGCCCCACCGATCCCAATCGGTTGTACACCATGGCTGCTTCGCTCGATCCCGACGGCGCCAACGGCGGGCCGATCCTGCAAACCGTGGTCATCAATCGCGCGGCGCTCGCTGGCCGGCTCACCTACACCACCATGCCCGAGCAGTTGCAGGCGCGCGGAATTTCCTGGAAGGTGTACTCCTCGCCGGACGAAACCGTTCTCGGCGGCATTCTTTCCGACAATGTACTTTCCTACTTCAAGAATTTTCAGGATCCGGCCTCGGTGCTGCACCAGAACGCTTTCGGTCCACAGTTTCCCGTGGATTTTCTCGCCGATGTGGCCGCCAACAATTTGCCGCAGGTTTCCTGGCTGATCAGTTCCGTGCTGACCTCCGACCACCCTCCTTCGCCTTCGATTTTTGGCGAGAGCCTGCTTTCGCTTATTCTTGGCGCGTTGACCGCCAATCCCGCGCTGTGGGCCAAGACACTTTTCCTGGTCACCTTCGACGAAAACGGCGGATTTTTCGATCACGTTCCGCCCACCACCGCGCCGCCCGGCACGCCCGGTGAATTTGTAACCGCGCCGGCCGTGCCCGATCCCACCGTAATCGGCAGCCCCGCGATCACCGGCCCCATCGGCTTAGGCTTTCGCGTCCCCATGCTGCTCATCTCGCCGTTCAGTCGCGGCGGCTTGGTCTCCTCCGACCTGTTCGATCACACTTCCGTGCTGCGCTTCCTGGAAACGCGCTTTGGCGCGGAGGTGCCCAACCTGAGCGCATGGCGCCGCGCCGCGGTCGGCGACCTCACCAGCGCTCTTAATCTTAAGAAGGTGGACACCAGCATTCCCATCCTGCCTGCCACGCTTCCCGCCGTTTCCCAGACCATCCAGCAATGCACCGCCAGCCTTGCCGGCACCACTCCGGTCACCGTGCCCAGCCCGCAGGCCCTGCCCACGCAAGAATCCGGCACCGCCGCGCGCCCCAGCGGCGTCTGCTAGTAGCAGCAAAGTGCCCGGCTCCGGAAATGGCATAGGCCTGTGCCGGCCCAGTCCAGCACTCGCCGCTCATATACCGGCCCTTTGGCTCTGCACCAAAATTGTCCCTCGAGCCAGTAGCCAAGGATGCCAATCCTGAGGTATGACCTAGGTACCGCGCCCACCCTCAGAAGGAGCCGCGTCGCCATGGCCAACTCCCGGGGCTTTCTGGACAATCTGGCGAATCTTCGTCTGGTGATGTCCGTCGCGCTGGAGCACATCCAAGGCAACCGCGAGCCCTTTCTGAAAACCGCCACCGCCGAGCAGGTCCAGCAAGCGCAAGGCGTAATAGCAAGAATCCAGACGCTGGCGAAGCAGTTGGAGCAGGAATTCCAAGCCCTGGAAACCTCCGTAGTTCAGCGCCGCCGCTTAATGTGATCTCCCGCAGCCGTCGCGTGCGGGGTAGCACCCCCCCATCGACATGCAAAGAGTGCGCAATTTACTGAAACTACGAAACTTAGTATTGCGCCATTGGGCCAAAGAGTGCGTAACACTATGAAAGCACGGGAGTTCATCCTTGAATGCTCGAAAGTTAAACGTGAGAAGGTCTGGCACGAATGGATTTGCACCCCATACCCGGGGTGTCAGGCAAAAGAGGCGGCAAGTTGCTGAAAATAAAGGGCGCGAGGCCGCAAAAAAGAGGCTAGAGAAGGCAAGAGGCGGCAAATCATTGAGGGATAAAGACTTCCATGGGAACGCCGTCTGGAGGTTGGCAGGTCGGAAGGTCGGGGAGACTCGCTGGGAAAACACGTCTGCTGGAGAGTAAATGGAGAGATTACAGGGAGACACGTTAGCCGAACCTGGGTTGGATATTACCGCATCCGTTACTATTTGTCAAGTGAGAAATTAAAAGTTGTGAATTGAATGGCTTGCGGAAGGCATTCCGCGAATTTCCATAACGGGGCAGGAAATGAACGGCGAAGCGGCACGCTTGAAACTGACAAGAAGCACTGCTGGATAGATATAACACAGTGTGTTATATTTTCAACGACAGAGAGGCAGGATTCCGCATGAATGGCCAAGAGCTAAGAGAAGCCAGGTTGCGCAGGGGCTGGACCCAACAGCACGCGGCAGAAAGGCTGGGGGTTACCCAGGCCTATCTTTCGATGGCTGAACACGGCCGCCGTGTCTTGCCCTCTTCCCTTGTCCGCAAGGCGGTGGAACTCTTGCATGCCTCACCAACGGCGCTTCCCGTGCGCGAGCATACCGTCGCTGTACGCAGCGACAACGATAAGCTGGGATCACAACTGGCAGCACTGGGCTACCCAGGATTCGCGCATGTTTCGGGAAGGGTGCGGCGCAATCCCGCGGAAGTGTTGCTGAACGCCCTAAATAGCTCCGAGCTGGATACTCGAGTTGCAGAAGGTTTGCCGTGGCTGGCCTTTACCTACGCCGACTTGGACTGGGATTGGGCGGTGCGGTACGCCAAGCTTCATGACCTGCAGAACCGCCTTGGATTTGTGACTACGGTGGCGAGTCGTTTGGGGAACTCTGCATCAAGGAGCCAGCCAAGCGAGGAACCACGTTCCCGCAGGCTTACGGAATACGCCGCTGTTCTGGATCGTTCCCGTCTGGCGAAAGAAGACACGCTCTGCCACGATTCGCTCACGGAAGCGGAAAGAAAATGGCTGCGGGTGAACCGCTCGCCGGAAGCCGCCCATTGGAATCTCCTGACCGACATGAAAACTGAGAATCTTCCTCATGGCCGCCCCTAAGCCAATCCCTGAGCCATGGCGCTCGTTTCTCAAGGAACTCGACCAACAGGCAACCGCAGAAACTCGTATGGATTGCATGGGCGGGTTTGTAGTTACGGTTCTTTACGGCTTTTCGCGAGAGACCGTCGATCTGGACGTACTGCTGATCGCTCCGCAGGAACAGACTGCGGCCTTGCTCGAGCTTGGTGTGCAGAGCGGGAATCTGCATAAGAAATACAAGGTCTACTTGGACTACGTGGGAGTGGCCAAGGTGCCAGAAAACTATAAAGAGCGGCTAACAGAAATGTTTGCCGGTGCATTCCAATATCTGCGGATCTGCGCACTCGACCCCTACGATCTGGCGTTATCCGAACTAGAACGAAATATTCAGCGCCATCGCGATGATGTCAAGCACTTGGCTCGTTTGATCCCATTAGACCTGGAGATCCTGAAGCAACGATACGAAAAAGAGCTGCGCTGGCAACTTGGAAATCCGGAACGCGAGGATTTAACCCTAAAGCTGTGGATGGAAATGATTGAGGAAGACCGCTCCGGTATGCACCGTTAAAACACAGCAGCGGAAGGGTAGGCTATCCGGCGTATCCACCAGTCGAAGGCGCTGCCACCGGCCCTTGAAGAGTACAAGGATGCGCGACCGCGTGCCGAATTCAACGGCTCTCTTCAGGGGCTGAAACCCCCACCTCTTAGAGATGCGGCAAGAAAAACGGATAGTGTGGTTGCGGCACGCCGCGGCCTGCGGCTTGGCGCGCCCTTCCTTTGGCAGGATGACCTGAAGCCGCCCCTGCAATGGCAAGGTCCCGGTGTAAGATGGAGTCCGCTGACACTGGGGACTAGACGATGACGACCACT
>DATGEY010000062.1:0-2100 GCA_035309625.1 Candidatus Acidiferrum sp. | reverse complement strand
TGCGCCGGAAAGATGGTTGTGCAGGTCGCCGCCCTTCGGCATTTGCGCCAGAAAAGCATGAAGAAGGAGCGGCTGTTTGCGGATCGAGTCGAAGTAGCGCGCGGTTTTCTGTTCGGAAGAACCAGTCTGCCTTCCGGCGTTCGAATGACCGGTGGCCGCCTGCTGCGTAATGCCCTGTGACCAGGAGCTGGTCGCCAGGGTGGTGGAAATCGCAAAGAGCAACAGGCATGCAGTCTTGAGCGCGCGTGAAGGTAACATGGATATCGAACTATAGCATTACAATTCCCATTCCGCACCGCATCGACGTGACCAGAGAGGGGCCGCCACTTGAACATCATCCATAACGACGAGTTTACCCAAGCCGAGTACGCGGCGAAATTCATCGCCTCACACAACGTGGTGAAGCCGCTGGTGGCGATTGTGCTGGGCTCGGGCCTTGGCGACTTCGCCAATGAGATCAGCGACCCTGTCCGCATCAGCTACAAGGAGATTCCGCATTTTGCTCAATCCACTGCTGTGGGGCACGCCGGGCAACTTGTTCTAGGAAAAATCGGGGAATGGCCGGTGGCGATCATGCAGGGGCGCGTTCATCTTTATGAAGGTTATCCGGTGCAGAGCGTGGTGTTCCCCATGCGGGTGCTGGCGCGGATGGGAGTGAAGGCCGCG
The DNA here is from genome assembly GCA_035309625.1 of Candidatus Acidiferrum sp. Classification (GTDB taxonomy): domain Bacteria; phylum Acidobacteriota; class Terriglobia; order Acidiferrales; family UBA7541; genus Acidiferrum. Next base: position 1,434 of record DATGEY010000062.1, on the reverse strand, counting down.
GTGCTGACCAACGCCGCCGGAGGCATCAACCTCGATTATGGACAGGGCCGGCTGGTAGTGATCAAAGATCACATCAATCTGCAAGGGCAGAACCCATTGGTGGGGCCGGAAGAGCCGCGCTTTGGTCTGCGGTTTATCGATATGACGGACGCGTACCCGAAGAGCTATCGCGACATGGCGCTGGAGGCGGGGCGGCGGCTGGGGCTGGAGATGAGCGAAGGAGTCTATGTGGCGCTCCTGGGCCCGAGCTACGAAACCCCCGCGGAAATACGCTTTCTACGCACTATCGGCGCGGACCTGGTTGGAATGTCAACTGTGCCGGAGGTGATTGTGGCGCGGCAGATGGGAATCAAAGTTCTGGCCATTTCCTGCGTGACCAACATGGCAGCAGGAGTCTCCGATCATCCCATCAATCACCAGGAAGTGCTGGAGATCGGGAGGAAAATTGCCGGGCAGTTCAAGGCGCTGCTGCGCGGCGTACTGCCGATGATCGCCGAGGATGTGGGAAAAGGGAAACTCACCTAGCGATCGCCAATGATCTGGTGCACCAGCGGGCGTTTTTCGCTCGGCGCGGCTGTGCCAATCCGGTAGCTCTGGAGGAGCACCGGAGCAGCCTGCTCAAATCGCTCGGGAGAGTTGTAGTGCACGGTGCAAAGCGCCTCTCCGGCGGAGACTTTGTCGCCGGTTTTTTTGTGAATGATGATCCCGACCGCGGGGTCGACCGAATCCTCCTTTTTTGCACGGCCGCCGCCCAGCAACACACCTGCGGTACCGATCTGCTCGGTCATGAAGCCGGTCACAAATCCTGAGGCGGTACCTTTCACGTCGGCTTTATGCAGCGCGTGCGGCAAAATTCCGGGATCGTCCATCACTCCCGGATTGCCGCCTTGCAAGCGAATCATCTCGCGGAATTTTTCCCGCGCCTTGCCGCTGGAAATCATCCGTTCGGCGAGTTCCCTGCCCTCATCCACATTTGCGACGCGACGGCCCAAGAGGAACATCCACGCGGAAAGAATCAGGCAAAGCTCGCGCAGGTCTTCCGGGCCCTTACCGTTCAGAATCTCAATGCACTCGGCGACCTCAAGCGCGTTGCCCACGGCATTGCCCAGCGGCTGGTCCATGTCAGTAATGAGCGCGACGATGCGTTTGCCCAGACGCTGGCCGGTTTCCACCATGAGTTCCGCCAGGAAAACGGCATCTTTTTGCGCCTTCATAAAGGCGCCGTTGCCGGTTTTTACGTCGAGGACGAGCGCATCAATGCCTTCGGCCAGCTTCTTGCTCATGATCGAAGCGCAAATCAGATATGGGCTTTCGACGGTGCCGGTGACGTCGCGCAGAGCGTAGATTTTCTTATCGGCGGGCGCGATCTCCTTGGTCTGGCCGATCAATCCGGCGCCGCACTGGGCCAGCACGCGGCGAAACTCGGCGACGGAG
>DATGEY010000061.1:0-6477 GCA_035309625.1 Candidatus Acidiferrum sp. | reverse complement strand
GGTGCACGAAGCGAAGACGAACCTCTCTAAACTCCTTCGAAAAGCCGCGCGGGGAGAGGAAGTCATCATCGCTCGCGGCAAGAAGCCGGTGGCCAAGCTCGTCGCGCTATCCGCGCAAAAAAGGAAACGCGTTCCTGGCCGCCTGAAGGGGAAGATCTGGTACACGCCCGACGCGTTCGATCCCCTGACGCAGAAAGAGTTGACGGAATGGGGACTTAAGTGACGCGGGTTTTGCTGGATACTCACGCATTGGTATGGTGGGTCGAGGGACGGGAGAAACTCTCCGCAACGGCTCGCGAGACGATCGAAGACGCCGACACAGTTGTCTTAGTTTCGGCCGCATCCGCATGGGAACTAGCCATCAAGATGCGGTTGGGCAAGTTCAAGTCACGCGAACTGGCCGAGAGGCTTGACGAGCAGATACTGGAGGAGGGCTTCGTGGCCCTCTCGATATCCATCGAGCACGCTCTTCGCGCAGGGGCTTTTGACTCCGCGCACAAGGATCCTTTCGATCGCATGCTGATCGCGCAAGCGCAGCTCGAGGATGTATCCTTAATTAGCAAGGACACCGCCTTCGACAGTTTTGCTGTGCAGCGAATCTGGTAAATCCCATTTTCGGAAATCTACTCTACGTTTTCGCCGGCAATCTATCCCGCTCCTGTTAAGGCTGCCGCGTGCCAAGAGAATCTATTTGTCTTTTTCAAATGAGGGTAGTGCTCTAACCGGTTTACCGATAAAATTTGAAAGTATCCTAAGAACGATCCTGAGCTGTTTTGTTCAGATTGCTCGTTAGGCGACATTCATTTTAATTTTGCGATTCGAGCCGAATACCTAGATGAGATCCAAAACGTTCAGCAATAAGGTGCTCCGGGGATTTTTGACCTCTCTTCTGGCGCTGCTTTACCAGCCAACCTCGGTGCGCGCCGACAATGCCGCGTTTGATTTGACCGGACCGCGGGTGGAGATGAAAGTCACGCGAGGCGGCAAGCCTTTGCCCATATCGGAAGTGCCCAACCTGCAGGCTGGAGACCGTTTGTGGATTCACCCGGACTTTCCACAGGATCAAGCGGCGCGCTATTTGCTGGTGGTGGCCTTTCTGCGCGGCTCCACCAACCCGCCTCCGGAAAACTGGTTCACCCGAGTGGAAACCTGGAAAGAGCAGGTGCGCGAGGAAGGCGTGGTGGTCACCGTGCCCCAGGACGCTCAGCAGGCTTTGCTTTTTCTCGCGCCCGAAACCTCCGGCGATTTCAGCACGCTGCGCTCCGCCGTGCGCGACAAGCCCGGCGTGTTCGTTCGCGCTTCGCAGGATTTGAATCAAGCCAGCCTGGACCGTACACGGCTCGAGAAATATCTCGCCGATGTTCACGAAATATCCGACGCTGATCCCAAGGCGCTGCACGATCGCTCCATACTTTTGGCACGCACGCTGGGTATCCGCCTGGAGCAGCAATGCTTCGAGCGCCCGGTCGATCAGCAAGCCGCCTGCCTTACGCAGAACACCGGCAATCTAGTTCTCGATGATGGGCACAGCCAATCCATGGTGGCCGCGCTGGCTTCCGGGCCCAATGCGGATCTGATTGGCGCGGTGAGCGCCACTCCGCTCGCGGGGGGCGGGTTCTACAGCGCCTACGTGGGTGCGATCGTGGATCTCGCGCGGGTCATGAGCAACATTCGCACCGCCTCCTACCAGTACATTCCCGCCCTGGTGCTGCCCCAAAAAGAGCAGATGAACCTCAAGCTCAATAATCCGCCGTCGTTTCGTAAACCGAAGTCGGTCATCGTGGTTGGCCTTCCGGCGGTGGAAGCTCCGCAATTGCCGCCGTTGCGGACGGTGGACGCCAAGCAAGTCTACTGCCTGCAGAAGTCCCCGCTGGTGTTGCCAGTGGAGGGCGCACCCCTGGTTTTCTCCGCGGACATTGCGCACAACTTCGTGCTCCACGTGCAAGGGGAAAACGGTAACCCGCTCGATCTTCCCGCGCGTGCGGACGCCGCCAGCGGCGGCTTCGTAGTTGACACGCACACGGCGGACGCCGCTCAACTCGACGCCGAAGTTACCGGCACGCTGCGCGGCTCCTGGGGCTTTGAAGCTTTCGATGGTCCCAACGTTCATCTGCGAACGTCGCGCGCCGCACACTGGAGCATCCCTGCCGCCGAGGAAAGCGCTCTCATCGTCGGCCGCGAAGACGTAGTACACCTGCGGGCGCCCAGCGCGGCGTGTGTGGACGATGTTAGCGTTCAGGACGGAAGCGGCCGCGACATAAAAGCAACCTGGAAGATCGGCAAGCCCGACGAGCTAGAGGTGAAGGTAGCGTTGAAGGATGAGCCCGCGGGCCCGATGACGGTGAAAGTACATCAATTTGCGATGAGCCATGCAGACGAACTGCATGTCGTAGCCTATTCGGAGGCCGCGCATCTCGAGAGCTTTGCCATCAATGCCGGCGACGTGCAAGGGATACTAAAAGGAAGCCGCCTGGACGAAGTGGAACGTTTCGAGTTGAAGGGCGCACGATTTGTTCCCGCCAAGTTGACGCGGGCCAATGAAAAAGATGAACTGCGGCTGGTGGTGAATGAAGCAAAGGCGCCCGCACTGCAGCCAGATGAGCGGCTGACCGCGCGCATTGCTCTAAAAGATGGACGCGTTCTGGAGCTTCCCACGGTGGTGGAATCTCCCCGCCCAAAGTTAACCCTGGTTAGCAAGAGCATCCAGCCCGGCAGCGGTCCTTTGACCATCAGCCTGGGCGATCCGAACGAACTTCCTCTCGATGGGCAGATCTCCTTCCTCGTGCAAACGGAAATTCCGGCGAAATTTTCGCGCACTGAAAAGATTGAAGTGGCCACCGCCGACGAGGCCTTCAGCACCACGCTCACCTTCAGCGATGGGAGCCTGGTTTTGCGCGATTCGCAAAGCCTGGTCGCTACGCTCGAGCCGCTCAAGGCTTTCGGGCCATCGGCGTTCGGACCGCTGCAATTTCGTGCCATGGAGCCCGACGCCGGAAAAGGCGATTGGCAACCCCTGGCTGTCCTCGTTCGTCTTCCGATGCTGAAGGAAATCCGTTGTTCAGCGAGTCCAGACAAGCCATGCCAGCTAAGCGGCGCTAATTTGTACCTTATTGATTCCGTTGCTTCCGACCCGCAATTCACGCATACCGCCCCAGTGCCCGCCGGCTTTCTGGACGCGACGCTCAATGTTCCGCGCCCGGGCGAAACTGGGCTGTATATTAAGTTGCGCGACGATCCTTCCGCCGTCAGTATCGCCACTGTGCCGATTACGCCGGAAAAGTAGCAGCGCGCTCCTGCGAGACGTTTTCATATAGAATTCGATGATGGCCGCCACCGCCATTTCCGTTGACACCCTTCCATCCATCGATCCCTCAACGGGTGAGACTCTGGGCTATTTTGAGAAAACGCCCGCTGCCGTGCTCCCGCAAATCCTTGGACGCGCCCGAGCGGCGCAAACGATCTGGGCCCGTGTTCCTATGCGTGAGCGCAGCTCGCGGCTACGGGACCTGCAAGACCGCATTATGTCGTCGCGCGACGTTCTGGCCGATGCCGTTGTCGGCGAATCCGGCAAACCGCGCGTGGAAGCCTTGTTCGCCGATATTTTTGTCGCCGCCGACACCGCCGCTTTCTTCGCCAGGAACTCCGCGCGGCTGCTCGCTCCGCAACGGGTGCCGCATCACAGCACTGCGGCCAAAGCCAAGTCCGGGAAACTCACTTACGAACCCCTGGGCGTAATCGCTATCATCAGTTCCTGGAATTACCCGTTGGCGATTCCCATCAGCCAGATTGTTCCCGCTATCGCTGCCGGCAACGCCGTCGTCTGTAAGACCAGCGATTTCACGCCGCATTGCGGTGCGCTCATCGAAAAATTGGTCTCCGATGCCGGTTTCCCGGCCGACTTAGTCACCATGGTGCAGGGCGGTGGGGAAGTGGGCCAGGCACTGATCGACGCCGATCCCGACAAAGTGCTCTTTACCGGCAGCGTCGCCACCGGCCGCCGCGTTGCGGAAGCGTGCGCGAAGCGTTTGATCCCCTCGGTACTCGAACTCGGCGGCAAGGACGCCATGCTTGTTCTTGCCGATGCCAATCTCGATGTCGCCGCCAGCGCCGCCGTGTGGGGCAGCTACACCAATTGCGGACAGGTGTGCCTTTCGGTGGAACGCTTGTTCGTGGAGCAATCGGTAAGCGATGAATTTGCGGCCCGCTGCGTGGCAAAAACGAAAAAGCTGCGCCTCGGCCCCGGCACCGACCCCAACACCGACGTCGGCCCGATGATTCGCCCGCAGCATGTGCAGCGCATGGTGGACCTGCTGGAAGATGCTGTCAGCCGTGGCGCCCGCGTCCTCTGCGGGGGTCATCCGCGCGTTGATCTCGGCCCAAATTTCTTTGAGCCCACGGTCGTTGCCCACGTTGACGCTTCGATGAAGCTTTTCCAGGAAGAAACCTTCGGCCCGATCCTGGCCCTCCAGACCGTGGAGGATTCGGAAGAGGCCATCGCGCGTGCCAATGATTCACCCTTCGCGCTCTCGGCCAGCATCTGGACGCGTGACACCGCCCGTGCCCAATCGATCGCCAAGCGGCTGCGCGCCGGAGCTGTCATGATAAACGATGCCATCAGCTACTTCGCCATCGCTGAAGCGCCGCACGGCGGATGCGGCGCCAGCGGCTGGGGCCGCACCCACGGCCAAGCCGGCCTGCTGGAAATGGTGCGCACCAAATACATAGATGTGGACCGAATGCCTGGCCGCGAAAAGCCCTGGTGGTATCGTTACGGCGCAGACCTCGAGGGCGCTGCGGACTCCTTCCTCCAGTTCGAGTTTGGCCGTAACCTCGCCGCCCGCTTGCGCCACGCTCGCGGCGCCCTGAAAACTATGTTCCGAAATCACAGGCTGAAATGAGTAAGGGCGAATTGAAATGAACTCACCCACCAATAACGAATGGATTTACGATTGGAACCAAGCTTCCGCTCCGCTAATCGCGCCCGGAACCCGCATCCTTCTGAACGATGAAACCCTTCGCGACGGCCTGCAGAATCCCTCCGTCCACGATCCCACCATTGAAGAAAAAATCGAAATCCTCCACCTGATGGAAGCGCTCGGCATCGATTCGCTCAACATCGGACTCCCCGGCGCAGGCCCGCGCGCCGTGGCGCACACCGAAGCCCTGGCCCGCGAAATTGCCGGCAATCGCATGAAGATCCGCCCCAACGCGGCGGCCCGCACGGTCGAAGCCGACATTCGCCCCATCGCGGAAATCTCCCAGCGCGCGGGCATCGCCATCGAAGCGGCCACTTTCCTCGGCTCCAGCCCAATCCGCCGCCTAGTGGAAGACTGGACCGTCGATCACCTCCAGCGCACCACGGAAAACGCCGTCAAGTTTGCGGTCGGCCACAATCTCCCGTGCATGTACGTCACCGAAGACACCATTCGCACTGATCCGGCCACCGTAAAGCGCCTCTACTCCACCGCCATTCGCAGCGGCGCCCGTGCCATCGTGCTGTGCGACACGGTGGGCCATGCCACTCCGCAAGGGGCCTACAACCTGATCAAATTTGCGATCGACGAGGTGGTGAAGCCCAGCGGCGAAAGGATTCGCGTCGATTGGCACGGCCACAACGATCGCGGCCTGGCCATCGCCAATTCCCTGTGGGCCGTGGCCGCCGGTGCAGACTCCGTCCACGCCGCTGCCAACTCCCTCGGCGAGCGCGTCGGCAACACGGCCATGGAACTTATGCTAGTCAACCTTCGCCTGATGGGCTTGATTGATCGCGACCTCTCCCGCCTCAAGGAATATTGCGAAAAAGTTGCCGCCGCCACCCACACCACCATCCCGCCCAACTATCCTGTTATCGGCCGCGACGCCTTCCGCACCGCCACCGGTGTCCATGCTGCCGCCATCATCAAGGCATATCACAAGAACGACGCTGCCCTGGCCGACGCCGTCTACAGCGGTGTCCCTTCGCACCTTTTCGGCCTGGACCAGCTCATCGAGATCGGACCCATGAGTGGCAAATCCAACGTCCTCTTCTGGCTCGAGCGTCACGGCATTCCCCAAAACGACGCCCTGGTCAATCGTATCTTCGACGCCGCCAAGCAATCCCCCCGCGTTCTCACCGAATCCGAGCTGCAGGCGCTTTGTGCCGAGGCCGCGCGCCATTGATCTCTTCATTCGCCCCGAACTCCGCGATGAAACACGCCGCTCTTTGGGTTATCCTCATGGCCATGCCCGTCCGCTCCGCCAGCGCGCCGCACAACCATCGTTCCCTTGGCAGCAGCTCGAATTTTGCCGACATTCCCGAGGTCCGCTCCGCACTTTCCTGGTTTGCTCACAATCTCCCTTGGATTAACGAGCAGCAAGTCCGCCTGACCGAGATTCCGGCTCCGCCATTTCAAGAAGCCCAGCGCGCCGCCGCCGTAAAACTGCTCCTGGCCTCTTCTGGCCTCGAAGTACAAATCGATAAAACCGGAAACGTCATCG
>DATGEY010000060.1:0-2052 GCA_035309625.1 Candidatus Acidiferrum sp. | reverse complement strand
GCTAGGGATGCCCCGGCACATCGTATCCCCCTGAGACGTTGATGTAGTAATCCAGGAAGACCGGTGGAAGCAAGCAAAGTTCGAGGAGCGAGCGAGGAGCGAGCCGTTCGATGATTTGCCAGGGGCTTTGATTTTCTTTGTGGGAGTTGGGGCGAGCGAGGTTGAAGTACAGCTGGTAGGTGTGCACTTTGGCCAGGAACTCGCCGCGGCTGGAGAAGTCTTCCAAGTCGAAGAACTCGTCTTCTTCCAGGCGATGAACGGTTTCCACATCGCTCTGATAAGTGTGAGCGGCGGGCGGGATGCGCACGTGCTGGCTATCGCCGAGAGCTTTGGGGAAATCGCCCTTGAACTCGCCGCCGTTGTCGGTTTGCCAGACCAGGTCCCGCAGCGATACCCCGTAACGATGCAGATGTTGCTGGATGCGCGCGGCGAACACCGCACGGGCCGAAGCGCTGCGCGTTTGCGAGAACGACCAGAACAACAGACCGCTGCGAATTTCCCGTGCGGTGTACTGCACCACTGGCAAGTGCAAGCGCTGGGCCTGCGACCAGTAGCGCGGGATATCGTCTAAATCCTTGGTATCGGCGCTGATTTGCTGGAACAGGGCCCACTGCGCTTTGATGTGCGCGAGGTCTTGCTTGCGCTGATATTTGCGGCGGCGTTTTTCCATCAGGCCATGCTCGCGCCAGATGCGATCGAGCGCGTTGTGGCCGATGCGCAGATCGAATTCGCGGATCAGGCGGCGGGAGCCGAACGTCGGCAGAGTTTTGCGAAGCTCGACGACCTGAGCTTCGACATGGGCAGGAGTCTGGTGGGGTTGCCGGTGACGTGCGCGGGATTGCTCGCGCAAGCCGGAAGGGCCGCGTTGCTGGAAGCGGCGCAGCCATTTGCGAACCGTGGGCACGGTGGTAGTGAACAGCCGTGCGGTCGGCTTGATGCCGATCCGCTTGGCGCTTTCCACCAAGCGCAGGCGATGGTTGTAGGCGTCTTTCATCTCACGCACCAGATCGAAATAACGAGCGGCGTTGGCCATGGCGCGCCGATTCTACTCGCCGCGCGCCGCCCGGCTCTCCCCCCAGCCGGGCGGCCAGCTCCAACCGTCTCTTCTCGCTCAAACACTTCAGCTTCGCCAGAGGGATACGATGTGACAGGGCTATTCCACTGCCAAAAGCTGCTTGACGGCGTTGTAAATTTGACGGAGATTTGGCGGCTCGGGTGGGGTAGTCAGGGGTGGTTGTGAAAGATGCCGAGCAGAGAAGGTATCCGCGCGTCGTGCCGCCTAGAAACTTGCTGGTGGCTTGGCAATCCGGGACGCGCCGAGCGGTTTCCTCCTTGGGGAGCATTGCATTAGGTGGCCTGTTTGTGTTGACCCGGCAGCCGGCGCCGATCCGCAGCACGATGAAAATCCTGCTGGATTTACCGTTGGGAGAAGTGCGGGCGCGGGCGGTGGTGCGGCGGGTTTCGCCCTTGTACGGCATGGGGATTGAGTTTATCTCCTTGACCCAAGAGGACCGGGCGCGGCTGAGCAAGGCACTGCTGCCAATGCTGGCGGCAGTGTGAATGCAGAGGTCGGAGCGTTCAAGAGTCTAAGAACTCAAAAGTCGATTGACCGTACAGGCGGACTCCTTCGATTCGACGCGTCGGCCTGAAGTCGGTCGCTATCAGTGCTCGCTGACCGTGGCAGTTTCTCCTTGCCAATCCAACTTATTGCCTGGGGAATTGTTTTCTTTTCTGACATAACCCATGCCTATCACAGAAGATTCTGCGGGGCAAAATGCCGCCCGCGTGATGTAGCCTGCTTCTTTGCCTTCGAAAGATAAGATGTCGCCGGCATGTGGGACTGCTTGACCGGTGAGTCGTAGACTTACACGACGGCGGTTCACTTGGCCACGGGAGCGGACCCGCTCGACGATTTCCTGGCCGGTGTAGCAACCCTTGGTGAAGCTGATGTGACTGTTTTCGAGCGCGGCTTCGTGGGGAATCTGCTTTTCACCGAAGTCGTAGCTAAACCAGGGAATGCCTTGCTCAAGGCGAAGCGCGTTGAGCGCCTTG
>DATGEY010000059.1:0-2933 GCA_035309625.1 Candidatus Acidiferrum sp. | reverse complement strand
TCATAAATGGCCCGCAGATACTCCCATCTCCCTTTGTTCCCCAACCGATCCTCCCCAATTCTCTGTTTTGGTTGGGTTACATCTTAAATGGCGCGACGTTGTCCCCTTCGGTTACATTTTAGACGGCGCGATACGACCCTTCGTCCGTTATTCCCGAACCTGTTAAACTCGTTAAGGCCCAGGAGCCACCCATGTCGGAAGCCACCAAACCCATGCAAACCGCTCCCACTCGCGCCGAAACGGACAGCATGGGTAAAATGAACGTGCCCGCCGACCGCTACTACGGCGCCCAGACCGCCCGCTCCCTGGTGCACTTCGCCATTGGCCAAGACACCATGCCTGCCGAACTGATCCGCGCCTTCGGTATTTTGAAGAAGGCCGCAGCCCGCGTGAATCAGGATCTCGGCAAGCTCCCGGAAGAAAAAGCCCGGCTGATCGCGGACGCCGCCGACGAGGTAATCGCCGGAAAACTCAACGAGCACTTTCCGCTGCGCATCTGGCAGACCGGCAGCGGCACGCAGACCAACATGAACGTCAACGAGGTCATCTCCAATCGGGCGATCGAGATGGCCGGCGGGGTACTGGGGAGCAAGAAGCCGATTCATCCCAACGACGACGTGAACATGTCGCAGTCCTCCAACGACACGTTTCCCACCGCCATGTCCATCGCCGCAGCGACGGAAACCGCGCGCCGCTTGTTGCCCGCGGTGAAAAAATTGCGCGACGTGCTGCTGGCCAAATCCCTGGAATTTGCCGACATCGTAAAAATTGGCCGCACGCATTTGCAGGACGCCACCCCGCTGACCTTCGGGCAGGAATTTTCCGGCTGGATCAACATGCTGGACCGCGACGGCGCGCGCATCGCCGTGGCCCTCGACGGCCTCTACGACCTGGCCATTGGCGGAACCGCCGTGGGCACCGGGCTGAACGCGCATCCGGAGTTTGCCGAACGCGCCGCCCGCAAAATTGCGGAGCTGACCGGCCTGCCCTTCCGGTCGCATCCTAACAAGTTCACCTCGCTGGCTTCTCACGACGAAATCGTTTTCGCCAGCGGCGCGCTGAAAACGCTGGCCGCTTCGCTAATGAAGATCGCCAACGACATTCGCTGGCTGGCCTCCGGCCCGCGCTGCGGCCTGGGCGAGCTGACGCTGCCGGAAAACGAGCCCGGGTCTTCGATTATGCCGGGCAAGGTGAATCCCACGCAGTGCGAAGCCATGACCATGGTCGCCGTGCAAGTGATGGGCAACGACGCCGCCATCGGCATTGCCGGCTCGCAAGGCAATTTCGAGCTGAACGTCTTCAAGCCGGTCATGATCTTCAATTATCTGCATTCGGTGGAATTGCTGGCCGACGTCTGCAACAGCTTCGTAGAACACTGCGTGCAAGGAATCGAAGTGAACCGCGAGCAAGTCGATAAATACGTCAAGAATTCCCTGATGCTGGTAACCGCGTTATCGCCAAAGATCGGCTACGACAACGCCGCCAAAGTCGCCCACACCGCCCACCACGAAAACACCAGCCTACGCGAAGCCGCGGTCAAGCTCGGTTTCCTCAGCGGCGAAGAATTCGACACCCTGGTTCACCCCGAAGACATGACTCATCCATAGCCTGCGTCAGGCCGATGAAATCCTTCAAGCGTTTGTCTGAAGCAAAGAGCGCGCGAAAATCAAATGACTCATTTCTTACAGGACATACATCGCCAGCCTGATGAATTGAAGCGGACGCTCGAGCGCTTGTCTGGACCGGGCCGAAGTGCGCTCGACGAGGCTGTCGCGGCGGTGCGCTCGGCCCGGCATGTGTACTTGACTGGAATTGGCAGCAGTTGGCATGCGGGGCTCAATGTTTCGGCGCTGTTTCAGATTGCGGGGCGGCCGGTTTACCTGATGGATGCGGCGGAGATGTTGCAGTTTGCGTCTATTCCGGTGGGGTCCGTGCTGATTGTGATTTCGCGCAGCGGGCGTAGCGTGGAGATTGTGCAGTTGCTGGACAAGGCGCGGGAGAGCCGTGCGGCCGTCATCGGGATCACCAACGTCCCAGACGGCACACTGGCGCGCGAGGCGCAGATCCCCATCGTCATTCCGGTGGCTCTCGATCATGCGATTTCCGTGAACACCTACACAACCCTGGCGCTCGCCGCGGGCGTTCTCGCCGCCTCCATAACCGGCGCGTTCGATGCGCCACTCGCCGAATCGCTCAGCCGCTCCTTCGCCGCCACCGCGCGCCAGATCCCCGGCTGGCGAGCGCAAATCGAAAATTCGCCCTGGCTCGCCCCCAAATCCGTAACTTACTTCCTCGCGCGCGGGTCCAGCCTCGGCAGCGCCTACGAAGCTCGGCTGATGTGGGAAGAGGGCGTGAAGTCGCCCGCCACCGCCATGGGCGCCGCCAGCTTCCGTCACGGGCCGCAAGAAATCGTGGGCAAGGATGTGCGCTTCGGCATCTGGATCGACGCCACAAAAATGCGCGACCAGGATTTAGCCCTGGCCCGCGACCTGCGCAAATTGGGCGCCCGCGTGATGCTAATCGGCCAGCGCCTGCCCAGCGACGACGCCGACCTGGTTTTCAATCTGCCCGAGATCCCCACTCCCTGGCAGTTCGTAATCGATATCATCCCTGCCCAACTTGCAGCCGAGCGCCTGGCCCGCCTCTCCGGCAGCGACCCCGACACCTTTAAGCTCTGTTCCTTCATAGTAGAAGACGAATCCGGCCTCCTGTAGGGGCGCTGCACTGCTGCGCCCCAGCTTGGCACGGTCGTAAGTTTGTGGGGGTTGAGTTTAGATCATCAGCAGCCGCGGACCGTCGCGGGTACCTTTGCTTTTCCCTCGATTTCCGTTTTAACTAAACCTCGGAAGGAATTCCATGATCGGCGCAATCGACATCGGCGGAACAAAAATCGCCGTGGGCATGGTCGACGACCACGGCAAGGTCCTGTCAAA
>DATGEY010000058.1:0-84386 GCA_035309625.1 Candidatus Acidiferrum sp. | reverse complement strand
CTCCGCGGCATCCTCCGCCGCCATCCGCGTTTCCAGGGCGAGCCGGTGGCGGCGGTGGTGGCGGAAACGCGGATGGCGGCGGAGGATGCCGCGGAGCTGGTGGAAATCGAGTACGAGCCGCTGGCGCCGGTGCTGAGCGCGGAGGAAGCGCTGAAGGACGAGAGCCTGGTGCATCCGGAAATGGGGACGAACCGGAACTGGCACGGCGTGTTCGAGTACGGAAATATCGAGAAGGCATTCAAGCAAGCGGCGCACGTGGTGCACATCGGGCGGCTGCACTTTCACCGGTTTTCGAGCACGCCGCTGGAAAATAACGCGATGATCGCGGTGTGGGATTCGCGGTCGGAGCGCATCGAGTATTGGTCGAACAATTCGTTTCCTTCGTTTGCGGCGCAGTTTTTGTCGCCGGCGCTGGGTGTGGGGATCGATCAGATTTTGATGAAGAGTTTTGATATTGGAGGCGGGTTCGGGATCAAGATCACCAACTATCCTTATATGGCGGTTTGCGCTTTGGCTTCGCGGAAGACCGGCGGGCGGGCGGTGAAATGGGCGGAGACGCGCACGGAGCACATGCAGGCGAGCGCGCATGGGAACGAGCGGACCTTTTTCGATACGCGAGTGGCGCTGGATAAAAACGGGGTGATCACGGCGATCGATTCGCGGCATGTGGATGATTGCGGGGCTTATCCGCGGTACGAGCCGCTGGGGTGCGTGATCTGGGCGCAGGTGCTGCCGGGGGCGTACCGGGTCAAGAATGTGCGCATCGACATGAACCAGGTGGTGACGAATAAATGTCCGGTGGGGCCGAACCGCGGGTACTCGCGGATGCAGCAGTTGTGGTTCATGGAGCGGGTGCTGGATATTTGCGGGCATACTTTGGGGATTGCGACCGATGAGATGCGGGTGCGGAATTACATTCGCAAGGAAGAGATGCCGTACACCACGCCGAATGGGTGCGTATATGACTCCGGCGATTATGCGGGGATGCTGGCGCTGGGGAAAAAATTGATCGGGTGGGAGGAGTGGAAGAAAAAACAAGCGGCGGCGCGCAAGGAAGGGCGATGGATTGGAATGGGAATCGGGTCGACGCTGGATTCGGGGACGAATAATTTTGGGCAGGCGCGGATCATCAATAATTTCGCGCCGTTTTCCGGGCAATCCAAGGCGGCGATTGCCAAGCTGGATATTTATGGGGAAGTGGTGATCAGCATGGGATCGGTGCCGCAGGGGCAGGGGCACGAGACGACTTCGGCGCAGGTGGTGGCGGACGTTCTGGGCATTACGCCGGACCTGGTCAAGGTGAAGCCGGGATTTGATACCGAGCAGAACGCGTATACCGGGCACACCGGGACTTATGCGAGTCAGTTTGTGGTGACGGGTCTTTCCGCGATTCATGGGGCGGCGGAGAAGCTGCGGAAGGAGATGTCGCGGCTGGCGGCGTGGGCGCTGAAGGGAAAGGAGAAGGATCTGGAGTTTGGAATTGGGGAGCAGGGGCCGGAAGTACGCGATAGGCGCACGAAAAAATCCATCAACTACTGGGGATTGGCCAATCTGGTGAATGTGAACAATGCGGGCATGCCGGAGAATCTTTGGGACGTTACTTTGAATTGCCGGCACGTCTATCACGCGCCGTTTCAGTTGCCGGATACGAAGCGCAAATACGGGAATCTGACGCTGACGTATGCGGCCCAGGTGCACCTGGCGGTTATGGAAGTGGACCGCGAAACCTATCAGCCGAAGATTCTGGCGTACGCCTGCGTGGACGATTGCGGGCGGACGATTAATCCGCGGATTGTGGAGGGGCAGGTGCACGGGTGCACGGCGCACGGGATTGGCGCGGCGCTGATGGAGAATTGCGCTTACGATTCGGATGGGAACATGCTGGCCTCGACGTTCAGCGATTACACGCCAATTACGGCGATGAATATGCCGGACCTTTTGTATGGGCACATGGAATCCCCGTCTCCCTTTTCTTATAACGGCGCGAAGGGAATGGGCGAAGGGGGAGCCGCGCCGGTGCACACGGTTTGTGCCGCGCTGCAAGATGCGTTGTATGCGAGCGGAGTGATTATCGACGATTCGCACAACACGGGCGATTCGATCTTTCAAGCGCTACGGCGCGCCGGTAATGGCGGCTTTGCGGACATGATCCGAGTGGAGCGCCCGCGTGCTTCACGGTAAGACAGAGCGGGCGCCGGACCAGCCCGAATTATTCGTTTCCGAAAGCCATTGAGTTGATCCAACGCGTATGCATCATCGGATGCGGTTCGATCGGAAGCCTTTACGCCGCCCACCTGGCGAAGGTTGCGGAGGTGTGGGCGTTTGTGCGCAGGCCGGAACATGCCGCGGCGCTGAATCGCGAAGGGCTGCGGGTGTCCGGAACGCACTCGTTTCACGCGACGTTGCAGGCGTCGCATGACCCGAGCCGGCTGCCGGAATTCGATTTGGGGATTGTCTCGAGCAAAGCCACGCAGACGGCGGAGGCGGTTGGTCCGGTGGCTCACCTGTTCAAGAACGGCGCGATTCTTTCGTCACAGAACGGATTGGGGGGCGAAGAAATAATCGCGGAATTGACCAAGACCCGGGTGATGCGGGGAACGACGTTTATGAGCGGGACGCGGCACACGGACACGCATGTGCAGTATGAATTGGATACGGCGACTTGGATGGGTCCGTTCGAACCGACGCAGACGCCCTTTGCGGCGGTGCAGGAGGCGGCCGATTTAATTTGCGCTGCAGGATTGAAGGCGGTGGCGCTGCGAGATGCGCGGCCGGCGCAGTGGTCGAAACTGATTTTTAATGCTTCGGTGAACGCGGTTTCGGCGTTGACGGAACTGCCGCACAGCTACCATTTCGCTTTGGAAAACGAGTTCGCGGACTTGGGGCATTTATTGCATGCGTTGATGGCGGAGGGGAAACAAGTTGCGGCTGGGCTGGGCATCGAACTGCACGAAGATCCGTGGGAGATGAACAAGATCGGCGCGCGAACGGACCATCCGCCGTCGATGCTTTACGATGTGCGGCACAAGTTGAAGACAGAAGTGGACTTTCTTGGGGGGGCGATCGCGCGGGAGGCCCAGCGCGCGGGCATCGCGGCGCCTCTGCACACGGCTCTGTACCGCTTGATGAAAGGCAAGGAAGCGGGCTGGAGCTATGAGGGTAAGAAAGACGCAGCGGTGCAGCGGCAGAGCTAATGGGCTATCCACTCGATCAGGAAAAATGGCGGCGGGTCCGCGAAATGATGGAGCGGAACGATCTGGACGCGGTGGTGGCGCGCGCGCCGGACAATGTTCTGTACCTGACGAACTATTGGACGATGAAAGGATACGACCTGGCGATTTTTCCGCGCGAAGGCGAGCCAACGCTGCTGGTGATCGAGCCGCAGTTTCGAGAGGCGCAGCGAACGGCGTGGAACACGGACGTCCGGTTCTTTCCCTTTTATCATCCGAAGGATCCGCGGCCGCCGATGATTCGCGCGGTGGAGATGGCGGTGGAAGTATTGAAGGAACGCAAGTTGACGCGGCGGGTGGGGATCGAGCTGTCGCAGAATTCGCAGATTTGCGATCGCATGGTTGGCGAGCCTACCGTTTATTGGCAAGGTTTCTACGATGCGTTTCGTGCGGTTAGTATCGAGACCGTCGATGCTGCGCCTCTGCTGGCGCAAATGCGGATGATCAAGACGCCGCAGGAGATTGAACGCATGCGGCTGGCGAATGAGCTGGCGGCGATCGGGATGGAGTATGCGCGAAAGAAGATTACGCCGGGCATGAAGGAGAGCGAAGTTGCGGCCATGATCGAGGGCCATATTCACGAGGTTGGCGTGGGCTATCAGGGCAAAGTGGAGATGGCGCGGGCTTTCACGCTGGTGTGGTCGGGGCCGGGGATCGCCACGTTCACGGCCACGAGTGACCGGCCGGTGATCGAGAATGAGCCGACGCTGGTGGAGATTTGGGTTTGCGCCGACGGATATTGGACCGACCTGACAAAGAATTTGTGTCCTGGCCGTCTGACTTCGAAGTACAACGTGCTGCTCGATCAATTACTGAAGATTTTCGACGACGCGGTTGGATGCGTGCGCGACGGGGCGCCGATGGGCGATATCGATCGCATTATTCGGAAGGGAATCGACGCGGCGGGATATCCGGGCCAGCCGTCGCATCCGGTGGGCCACGGGGTTGGGGCGCGGGCGCATGAGCCGCCTTCCTCGCATCAGGCGGCGCCGGGCACCATGCAGGCGGGAATGGTGTGGGCCATCGAGCCGGGAATTTACTGGGAGGGCGGCGGAGGGTTGCGGCTGGAAGACAATTTCTTGGTGACGGCGGATGGGTGTGAGAAACTTTGCACGTATCCGGACGATTTTCGGCGCTGAACCGTAGAGATTATGACGCCACACGCAGCGGAGGCTCACGAATCGATGAGAGAGGAATTGGCCAAGGCCATCCTGGCGCAAATCCGCGAAGACGAGATTGTGGCAATGTGCTGCGAGGTGGTGAACATTCCCAGCGGTACCGGCGAAGAGTTGGAGATGGGCCGGTATATGCGCAAGACGCTGGAGGAGATGGGA
Organism: Candidatus Acidiferrum sp.; assembly: GCA_035309625.1. Classification (GTDB taxonomy): domain Bacteria; phylum Acidobacteriota; class Terriglobia; order Acidiferrales; family UBA7541; genus Acidiferrum. The sequence goes on along the minus strand of DATGEY010000058.1, from coordinate 79,822 downwards.
TTGGCGGTCAGTTGGCAGGAGGTGGAGGAAGGTCGAGCGAATGTGGTCGGCCTGTGGGAAGGAACTGGCAACGGCAAAAGCCTGATGTTCAACGGGCACATGGACACCTCCAATACCGGGCGTGAAACTTTTCTTAGCGGGCTGGGCTACAAAGCCAAAGCGGTCATTCGCGACAAGATGATTTACGGGCTGGGGATTTACAACATGAAAGGCGCGCTGGTGTGCTACACGCAAGCGGTAAAGGCGTTGCAGCGCGCGGGAGTAAAGTTGGAAGGGGACGTCACGATTGCCGCGGTGGTGGGCGAGATCGAAAAGACGCAATGGAGCGACGAATTTACCGGCAAAGAATTTCGCGGCTACGGAGTGGGCACGCACCACCTGGTCAATCACGGTGTTTTGCCGGACATGTGCATTCTTGGCGAGCCCACCGACATGCAACTGGTGCTGGGGCATTACGGCACGGTGTGGGTGCGACTCTCCACGCGCGGCCATTACGTGCACACGGCGTTTACGCGAGGGAAACAGGATCACAGTTCCATTTTTCGGATGAAGGAGATTCTCGATCCCGTCTACGAGTGGATTGCCGGCTGGGAGAAAAAGGCGACATACGGCGGGCAGCAGGGGGTGGTCAACGTGGGGTGTATTCGCGGCGGTTTCCCGTGGCGGGTCAGTCGCACGCCAGATCGGACGGACGTTTTCCTGGATGTGCGGGTGCCGCCGACTATGGCGCTCAAGGAAGTGCGTACCTCGATCAAGGAACTAGTACTTGAGTTGCGTAAGAAACACCCCGAGTACGGGATTGAGTCGGAGACATTCGTTTCGGTGCCCGGCGCGGAAATCTCCAAGGAACATCCTTTGGTGAAAGCCGTCGAGACATGTCACAAGCGGGTGCTTGGGAAGGCGCCCACGCACGCCACGGTGCTGTGGGATTCCGACGCTTCCGTGATGACGCGCTTTGGGATTGAGACGCTGAACTACGGGCCTTCCAGCGGCCCGCGCGATGCCGAAGGCGAGAAAGTGGCCGTCGAAACGCTGGTGAATACTACAAAGGTGTATGCGCTCGCCGCCGCCGAAATCTGCGGGGCGCATTCCTAAGAGGTCAGCTGCCGCCATGCCGAGCCCAAATGAAATCGACCGTCGCTACAAAAACATTCGAGCAGCGATGGAAGCGGAAAAGGTTGATGCGCTGGTCGTGTGCGGCAATCAATACGCGGGATTTGAAGGAGCGGTGCGCTATACCTCCGGCTTTGAAATCGTTCATCGATACGTTTACGTGCTGATTCCACTCTCCGGCGATCCGGTTCTGGTGTTTCCGCGGGAAGCACGCTGGATCGGCGATAAGAAAGTCGCTTTCGTCCAGGAAAAAGTGTGGGCGGAAATTCCCGGCAAGTGGTTGCGCGAGGAGATCGAAAAGCGCCATTGGAAACGGGTGGCGGTGTACGGACTGGATTTCATCATGGCCGTTCGAGACTTCCGCGAGCTGCAAGGACACTCTTTCGAGCTGGTGAATTTCGATTTCCATTTCGACATGGCCCGGGCGGTCAAGAGCGAAGAAGAGCTCGCGGGATTCCGCGACAGCATGGACATTATTCTGGACGGTTTTCACGCGCTTCTGGCCGGCTATGAACCGGGAAAAAGCGAGGCCGAGATCATGGCGCCCGCGGTGGAGCGTTTTTTTGCGCGCGGGGCCGGACCGCGCATGATGAACATCGTGCTCAGCGGCAGCAACGGCGAAGCCGAAGCGTTTTTCAAAGTTCCGTCGCTGCGCAAGGTGGACTCCGACGACCTGCTGCTCTATTCGCTCGAAGTGACTGGAGCCGCTGGGTATTGGATTGAATTCTCCCGAGCCCTGATCCGAGGCAAAATCAGTCCGCGCACGCAAGCCATGAGCGAAGTGTACCCGCACGCCATGGAAGCCGCGCGGGTCAAAATGCGCGATGGCGCTGTAGCCTGTGAAGTCCACAAAGCAGCGGCCGATGTGTTCAGCAAAGCGGGATTCGCGCTGGGACACCTCACCGGCCATTCCATCGGGTTAACCATGATCGAGCATCCGGCGATTGGCGCGAACACGCAGATCGAGTTGAAGGAAAATATGGTGCTCAGCTTTCATCCGCAAGTTGTGGATCAGGACGGGCAGGTCTGCTTGTACACGCAGGACACCTACCGCGTAGGAAAAGGCGAAGGCGAGTGCCTGGCCAACGTTCCGTGGCGCTTTTATACCGGGCTGGAGTCGCGAAAGAGCGCATGAGCGTCAAAATCTGCATCGTCGGCTGCGGGGCTATTGGCAGTATATTTGGCGGACACCTGGCGCGGCTGGCGGATGTTGAGGTCCACGCCTACGACGTATCGGCGGAACACACGCGAGCCATCGGCGAGCGTGGGTTACGCATCAGCGGGGCAGCCGATTTCACGGTGCGCTTCCACGCGACGAACAACAGCAGGGAAATTCCTCCCTGTGAGTTTGGGATCGTGGCCACCAAGAGCACGCATACCGGCCCGGCGATTCAAGAAGCTGCGCACATTTTCAGCGAGGCCAGCGCGGTTTGTTCGGTGCAAAACGGGGTCGGCAACGAGGAAATCCTGGCCAAGCATGTACGGTACGTCATTCGCGGCACGACGTTTCCGGCCGGCCATGTCATCGAACCAGGACACGTGGGCTTCGACATTAACGGCGAGACCTGGATTGGACCCTTCGAACCTACCGAAACTCCGTATTCGCGGGTGGAAAAACTTGCGGAGCTGTTGAATCGCGCGGGACTGAAAGTGATACCACTGCAGGACGCGCGCGGGGCGCAATGGACCAAACTGATTTTCAACGCTTCGACCAATCCGGTGGGCGCGCTGACGCTGCTGCACCATGGAGCAGCCACGCGCTTCGCTCCTACCGGCGACCTGTTTAACGCGCTCATATCCGAAGGCGAGGCGGTAGCCAAGGCGCTGGGGATCCGGCTGCACGGGGATCCGCGCGCGCTGGTGAAAAAGGGGGCCAACGCTCCGGGCAAACACCGAGCCAGCATGCTGCAGGACATTTTGGCCAAGCGGCAGACCGAGGTGGATTTTATGAACGGCGCCATTGCGGAGAGCGGGGAGAAGTTGGGCGTGCCCACGCCGCTGAACCGCGCCTTGTGGCAATTGGTGAAAGGGCTGGAGCATTCCTGGAGCGATCCCGCCTAGCCGCAGCACGGATGCCGGAAAAAGGTCAGAACGGAGAAAAGCGAATCGATGAGCATGCCTTTCAAAATCGGTGTTTTGCAGCTCAGCATGGAGCCGCTGGAAGAAACCATTCACATGGCGAAAGCCTGCGATGCCGCCGGCTTCGATACGTTCTGGCTAGCCGAGGCTTACCCGTGGTGGCGCAAACACTCGATGGAAGCACGCTCGTCCACCGCGGTAACCGCGGTTGCGGCGCGCGAAACGAAACACATCACCATCGGGTGGGGAATTATTTCTCCCTACACACGACATCCGGTGCAGATCGCCATGGAGGCGCGGGTTTTGCAGGAAGCCGCCGGCAAGGACCGATTTCTGCTGGGTTTGGGCGCTTCCAAGATCTTCATGAAGGAGGTTGGCGAAGGCGAAAAGGGAAAAGAAGTGGGACCGGCTACGGTGATGCGGGAGAGCATTGAGATTATTGAAGCCATGTTGGCCGGCGGCGAGGTCAAATATGAAGGAAAAGCCTTCCAGGCGTTCGCCCCCGCGCTGAAATCCGATGCGCACGTGCCCCGTTGGCGCGTGCCGATTTACGTTGGCGCAACCGGGCCGGTTCTTCAGCGGTTGGCAGGCTCGCATTCCGATGGATTGCTGACGGCCAGCATCACCACGCCGAAGTTCGTGCAGTATTCGCGCAAGACGATGGAAGAGGGAGCGCGCAAGGCCGGCAAAGATGCCAGCAAGCTGGACCTGGGCTCGGTGATCGTGGGCAGTGTGGGGGAAGATGCAAAAACCGCTCGCGAGGGCGCGCGCGAAATGGCGGCCATGTATCTGGCGAACAAGGTGCAGAACATTCGCGGGTCCGCGGACACGCTGCTGGAGTGCGCCGGCCTGACGTTCGAGGAAATTCGCCCGATTGCGGAGGCGATGGAGCAAGGCGGAAGAAAGGCGGCGGCCCGCGCGGTGACCGACGCGGTGCTGCAAAAGGTTTGCCCGATTGCGGGCACGCCGGCGCAGTGCATCGAACGATTGGAAGAATATCGAGATGCCGGATGCACGCATATCATGCTGGAGCTATGGGGAGAGGACCGGCTGGAGCAGGCGCAGCTTTTCGGCGAAAAGGTGTTGCCGCATTTCAGAGGAAAGTGACGGGTGGCAAAAGCTAAACGGTTGCCGCTCGTTTTACGCGCTCGGTGATGGCGCGAAATTCGGTATCGCTAACCAAGCCGCGCTTTTCGGTCCCCGCTCGCTTTACCGCTGCCAATGCGGCTTGTTGCTCTTCGGCGCTGAGCGAAATGCCCAGTTCCTTGGCTTTGATGGCGATGCTGTCGATCCCGCTCTTCTTGCCGAGCACGATGGCGCGCGAAGCGCCGACCAGGTCCGCGGAAAAGGGCTCGATGGCTTCGGGAATGTGAAACTGGCTGGCCACCGCTCCGCTCTCCCGCATAAATAAATTTTCGCCGACCACCGGCTTCCACGGCTCGAGTTCGTGACCGGCCAAGCGCCGAACTAATCCAGAGATTCCACGAATCTTTGACAGGTTGAGTTTTACGGGAACGCCATAGAGGCCGGTGAGGGCCATGGCCACTTCGCCGATGTCCGCGTTCCCCGCGCGTTCTCCCATTCCGTTGATGGTGGCTTGAATCCACTGGGCCCCGCCGCGCACGGCGGCCACGGCGCAGGCGGTGGCCATGCCAAAATCGTTGTGACCATGAAAATGGAGGGGAATGCTTGGACCGACCCATTCGCGAACGCTGCGCACGAGGAACTCGACAGCTTCGGGTCCGCAGGCGCCGATGGTGTCGACGACGACCAGTTCTTCGGCGCCGGCATCCAGCCCGCAGCGATAGAAGTCGCGCAATACGTCCAGATCGGTGCGCGTGCCGTCGACCGTGAAAAAGGCCACGGTCACTCCATTCCTTCGCGCGTAGGTTATAGCGTCGGCTGCACGCCGTTTGGCCTCTTCGACGCTCAGCCCGTAAGCTTTCAATTTTATCGCGCTGGTCGGCGTTTCGATCACCGTGGCGTGAGCGCCCAGGCGCAACAGTTCATCTATATCGGCTTTCAGCGCGCGCCCGAATCCCCAGATTTCGGCTTGCAGTCCGGCGTTGGCGATCAGGCCAAAAGCCTCCGCGTCATCCGCCGAGACTCGCGGAAAACCAGCTTCGATGCGGCCCACTCCGAGATCGTCCAGCGCCCGGGCAATCTCCAGTTTTTGCTGCGGGGTGAGCACCACGCCTACACTTTGTTCGCCGTCGCGGAGCGTAGTGTCATAGAACTGGACGGCGCGCGCCGAAGGGAGGTTCTTTCTAACCTCCGGCCGATTGTTCAGTTCGCTGACCCAGATGCCATGGAGTCCGGTATTGGCGCTCATAGTCGTTGGCTTTTCAAGCGGCTGCCGATTTCCCGCCGTGTTTTTCTTTGTAGGAGACCACTGGGTTGCGCAGCACGCCGATTTTTTCGATCTCGCACTCCACTATGTCCCCGGGCTTCAGGTATAGGGACTTCGGATCGCCGCTGAATGCCGCCACGCCGGAGACGGTTCCCGTGGAGAGCACATCGCCTGCGGAATAGCCCATCGGCGAATAATGCGCGATGATCTCCGGCACGGTGACCGACATTTTGCTGGAATGCGATTGCTGCCGGACCTTGCCGTTGACGCGCAGCTCCATCGCCAAATTATTGGGGTTGGGTATTTCGTCGGCGGTGACGATGTGCGGGCCTAGCGGGCAAAATGTATCGATCCCTTTGCAAAAACTGAATACTCCCGATTTCATCTCGGTGCGCTGGATGTCGCGGGCAGTGATGTCGTTGAAAATGACGTAGCCTCCGATATATTCACCGGCGCGTTCGGCGGAAAAATGCTTACCGGCCTTTTTCATTACCACCGCGAGCTCCAGTTCGTAATCCAGTTCTTCGGTAAGGTGCTCGGGATACACGATCTCCTGGTCGGGGCCGATGATGGCGTCGACATTCTGAAAGAAGACAATCCACGGAAGTACCGGGTGGGAAAAACCGGCTTTTTGGGCTTCGGTGTGGTGCTCACGGAAATTTCCCGCGGTGTGGAAAAACTTTTTGGGAATTATCGGGGCCATGATGCAAATCTCATTCTTGCGAAATACGATGGCCTCTCCTGAGGGACCTCGGGTTTGCGGGCCTTCCTTCAGCGCGTAGGCCAGCGCAGTGCGAGCCGCATCCAGGCCGTGGTCGCCATTTTCGAAGAGGCGTCGCATGTCCGTGGGAACCCGGGCGTCGGCAAGCGGGTAAAATGCGGCCTCTTGCTCGACATTGCGCAGGTAGAGCGCGTAGGCCGCGTTCAAATCGACGATGCTTCCGTCCGGCGCAGCCGCGCCGATTCGATCTCCGCGTCCCGAGTGATGAAATGTGACCAGCTTCATGCCTTCCGCCTTGTCCAGGGAGTATGCCGATGAATGTTAGCAAAGCGCGCAGTCGGCGTCACGGCGGCGAATCGTTTTGACGAGATTGCGGGTTGTCCGGGGCTGGTTCGTTGCAGCTTGCGGCGGCCGGCAATCGCGTGATAAACGTTTACGCGTTCCACCGCGGACCCATTGGCGTTACGTCCAGGGAGAGTAGACCATGACTTGCATCGATCGACGAAGCTTCTTGCAGCAGGCTGGCACCGCAGGCATAGCGTGGGGGACCAGCAGTCTGCTTGGCGCATCGTTGTTCGCGGCGCAGACCTCGCCGCAAAGCACCGACGGCACGGTTCGCGTTTACGTTGACTCCCGGCGTGCGATTGCGCCGCTCGACCGCAACGTGTTTGGTTCGTTTCTCGAGCACTTGGGCCGCGCGATCTATGAGGGCATTTACGATCCCGGGTCTCAACTCTCCGATTCCAATGGATTCCGCAGAGATGTGGCCAATGAAATACGGCAGATGGGTGTGCCCATTATCCGCTACCCGGGCGGCAATTTCGTTTCCGGCTACAACTGGCTGGACGGCGTGGGTCCGAAGGAAAGCCGCCCGCGCGTGCTGGATAAAGCGTGGAATTCCATCAATACCAATCAGTTTGGCACCAATGAATTCATGTCCTGGTGCAAACTTGCGGGCACGCTGCCGCTGATGGGCCTCAATTTGGGGACCGGAACGCCGGAAGAGGCGGCCGCGCTGGTCGAATATTGCAACGTGGAGCAGGGAACGAAATGGAGCAATCTGCGCCGCAAGCACGGATTTGCCGAGCCTTACAAGGTCAAGCACTGGTGCCTGGGCAATGAGATGGATGGCCCTTGGCAGATCGGCCACATGAGCGCGACCGAGTATGGGGCGAAAGCGCAGGATGCCGCGCGGCAGATGCGCTCCGTCGATCCAGACTTGCAGCTGATCGCTTGCGGATCGAGCGGGCCGGCCATGCCCACCTACCTGGAGTGGGACCGCGAAGTGCTGGAACAATGCTACGAGTATGTGGACGGGCTTTCGCTGCATCGCTATTTCACCAATGCGCCCGAGGATACCGGCGGCGACAGCTCGAAATTTCTGGCTATGAACCTGAGCATGGAAAAGCAAATCGCGGAGACGTTGGCGGTGTGCGACCTGGTGCGCGGGCACAAGCGCTCGCCGAAAAAGCTGTGGCTTTCGTTTGACGAATGGAACGTGTGGTACCGGGCGCGCAGCGGCGATGCGGTGAACGGCCATCGCCAGGAAGCGCCGCACCTGCTGGAAGAGGTGTACAACCTGGAGGATGCGCTGTTGGTGGGCGGCCTGATCAATTCCCTGCTGCGCAATGCGGACCGCGTGAAGGTGGCGTGTCTCGCGCAGTTGATCAATGTCATCGCGCCTATATCGACCAACGCCAGCGGATTGCTGCGCCAGAGCATTTATTATCCTTACGACTGGGCGCTGCAGTATGCGCGCGGATCGGTGCTCCAGCTGTTGGTGGAATCGCCCGCGTATGAGGTGGCGAAAATGGGCCAGGTTCCTTACCTGGACGTGACAGCGACGATCGATCCTCAGGATGGCAAAGTCGGAATGTTTATGCTGAATCGGGATCTGGCCAAACCCCACGCGGTGGAAATCAACTGGCAGGACCGAACGCCGGGGCGAGTGCTCATCTCGAGTGTGCTGACGGGAAACGATTTGAAAGCGTTTAACACCTTCGATGCTCCGCGCCAGGTCGCGCCGCAAGCATTTCTTAAGCCGGCGACGAGCGCGGGCCGCACCAGGTTCGAGGTGCCCCCGCGCTCTTACACGGTCATCCAGTGGTCCGCTTGAGTCGTGCCAAGCGCAACTTTTCGTTCATGGACAACGCGGGCCACTTTTCGAATTACGGAAGATGCTAGAATCATTAGGATGGAAGTCCCGAGTTCGGGCCTGTAGCTCAGCGGTTAGAGCAGCGGACTCATAAAAACAGCTCGCCCTTCTGAAAGTTCTAGACGCTACTATATCCTCACCGGGTCACAAAGCAGGTGAGTGAACCGTCTGTCTCGACTCTGGCGGGTTCTGAACGACTAACTACTACAGATTTTTACTACACTTCTTTTTTGTCCCAACCGAAGTCTTGTCGGTAAGGCCTGTGAGAAACTTATTGGAAGATTTAGAGCCAGCCCGCCTATTGAAAGGTGACGTGAAGCGCGGCTCCCGCGAGCCCCGTTGCCCAGTGCTCGCGTGAGAAGTATCCGCTCGGCTTGTCACCACACTTTCGTGACCCTCCATACAATGACTTGCTCTCCGTCTTCTTCCTAGCCATGAGGATTCTCCAAAGGAGAGACGGGGAACGGCCTACTCAGACGAAACCGAATATAACAAGGGAAGATTTCGCGGTGTCGGTGCGATAACCCTGCGGGACCACCACGCACGGCTCGTTCGGGACCGAAACAAACCAAAACTCTTAATCGACTCGCAAGTCGAAGAACTAAAGTGGAAAAAGCTGTCTTTCGCTGCTGCGGGGTGGACGCAACGGATGGCGCTAAGCACTACCGCCAGTAGTGTTGTCGAAAAGCCATAGAACTGCTAGTACGTTTTTACTCGCACAGGTCAAGTAAAGGTGTGATATAAAAAAGATACTCTGCTGAGTGTAAGAATCTTTTTTAAATGGAGTGCAGGATCTTTTTTTGATTTGAATTGGTGAAGTAGGCGCCTCAGGCGGCGCTACATTTCCTCAAACCCCCGCGCGCGGAAATGGCTCTATCTACCAAGACTTTTGCTGTTCGAGGAGGGAGTGGTGTCGTCGGCAGAAATGTTTGACCCAGAAAGCATTTCGTCTGATTCCGTAATACCTCAAGTTCGAGTGGAGAAACTTGTGTATCGTCCGGCGGGAATCCCGTTGGACCGCCGCCTTCCAGGAATTGTGGCAGGAAGATTTTTGGTGTGGCTGTACAAGCTCATCAGTATTGCTGTCCTCTCTTTTATCTTGCTGGGTCTAGGGTCCTACCTGTTTCTGACGATTTTTTACTTTTTCAGTCACAGCTGGATGGAACCGCGCATTATTTCTCCGACGGACGAGCATGTCCTGGAGCTGAACAATCAATTGGCGCAAGGTACGCTATTGCGCGAACAGCTAGCCACACAAAGGCTCGAGCTGCTGGTGAAGATCCGCGACGCTCAGCGCGAGGCGAGCACCAGCAGCCGCTTCCAGCGTGATGTGAGGGGGACCGCGAAGCAGCTCGTTAGCGATAATCTCAACAAGCTGGCGACAGTGCAAGATCTGGACCAGTCCTATAAATCGGAGGGTCCGGGGATTCTCGCCTCCGACAAGTCCTTTTCATCCGTGGCCCTGGCCGACGCCAATAGACTCTATCAATCGCACCTGATTAGTGAGGAAGAATGGATTTCCAGAAAAGCGCAACTTGCGCAACTAGGCGTGTCGGCGCTGTCATTGCAGCGCAATTCGGCGGAAGTGGATGCCGAAAAAAATCTGCTGCGACGGGAGATCGATTCTTACAAACGCTTGCTGGGCGCTAATCCCGATGGAGAGAAAAACCTGAGTTATGACGTGCTGCAGGCAAAGAAGGAACTCGAAAGTTCATTGCTGGAGCAAGCGCGTGCACGAGACTTGGCCGGACTTTTGTCTCAGGAAACGGCGATGATCGAGGGCGCTATTGCGCGCCAGGATCGAATCCTTCTCAGCATCCATAATTTCCCGTACCTGCGAGCCGCGGAGGAAAAAATGACGGTCGCCTTTGTGCCTTATAGTAATGCAGCAGGAACCAGAGTCGGCACGGCTGTGTATGGATGCTCGTTCGGAATCCTGCGATGCCGCCACGTTGGAGAGGTGGCGGAAGTTCTCGACGGCGAAGTGGTTGACAAGCACCCGTTCTACAACAAAGAGATGCGCGGCGTGCTGGTGCGCATTGAACTTTACGACTCGAAATGGGACCAGAATCAGGTGCTCTTCCTTGATAAGGCTCCGCTGCTCTTCTAGCGCCAAAATTGGACCAAGGGGACTGACAGCTATGACCGGACGGATCCTTTCATTTTTCGGATTGTTGGCTCTGGCGCTACCACTGTTTGCCCAAACAAATACCATCCCGACCGCTCCGCAAACAAAAAGCTCTCCCTATTTGGAACCTGCGGCCGCTGAGGCGTATTGCGAATATGTGCAAGGCATCGCCGCCTCCGAAGCTGCGCCCCTGCTTAGTCCTGTGCTGTTCGGCTCGGTAAGCAATGCGACCGCGGAGCTTCTTCCTTCAAACCTCCCTGCATCCAGTGTGGTGTCCAATCGAAATCGCGTGTTCAGCGGCGGGAGTTATAGTTTTGGAAATATGCAGCAGGCTTTTGCCCTGAAGCGGGTGGCTCGCGCAGATTGTGAGCAATACAAGATTACGGCTGGGTTGGAGGCCTTCCTTCAGGACAACAACGAAGCACTCACCTCCAGTGCTCTGGATGCTCGGGCGCAAGTTCTGCGGGAAGCGTTACCTCGAAGCGCAGATATTCTTTCGCGTACAAGCAAGTCGGTGGAAGCACATTCGGCGACCGCCCAGGAGTATCACGGAATGCAGCTTCGCCGCGATGAACTGCTCCAGATTCTAGAACAGACCGACAGCGATATGGGCAAGGCGGCTAAGAGTGAGGCTCTGGCAATGCTCTCGCTGTCCGAGTTGCTAAAGAAGGAGTTCGAGTTGCGCTCGAGTCAGGAATCAGCGGAAGCAAAGCTGAGAGAAGCGGCCTCTTGGGATTTCAGTGTGCGGGTCGGTTACCAGCGTATCTTCGCCGTACCCCAAACGCAGCCCTACTTTGGCACCGCGACGTTGAGTTTTAATTTAGGCCGTCTTTGGCAATCGAATCCGGAGAAGCACGCTAGAGATGGTTTCCGTCGGTGGATAGCCCAAGACCCCGTCGGCCCTTCGATACGCACGTTCATGCTGCTACAGCACTTTCGCGCTATCCAAAAAGCCGAGTCGGCGCGGCTCCGGGAGACAAATACTCTACTGGAAGACTTGGAGCAGCGCTTGGAATCGGTGAGGCAGCTGACCGACCGGCGGGCGGAATCCTACGGGGATTATGTGTGGTTCGATTACATCAAGCTAAAAGCGGAACACGCTTTTTTGACGGCTCATTTGCAAGATCTGGCGCTCGTGGCTGGAGAGTTACAACAATGAGCACTAGTCTTCGCCGGGTGGCTCTTTTGTGCGCCTACTTAATGGCGACATCCCTTCGGTCGTCCGAAAACCTGGAAAGCGTCTCTCACGCGCACTTCTGCATAACGGAGGGGTTCATTTCCCCGTCGGAAAATCAGTGGATGAGAGTTGAGACCAGCAAGATGCGCGCTGTGCTGGGCTCGCCCAGCAAGCCCGAAGCAGAAATACGTTTCCGTTATCTCGGTGAAACCCGCGAACGGTCTTTGCTACGCTCTGGAGGGGAGCGCACGCAGATTGGTGTGAAACTGCGAGCACAAGATGACTGCAATGTGGTCTACATCATGTGGCGCATCCAGCCCATGTCAAAATTAGTGGTCTCCGTCAAGAACAATCCCGGCCATCATACGCATGCCGAATGCGAGAATTTCGGCTACAGCAATATGAAAGCTACGCAGGAACGGCCAGTGCCCAAAATCGAGGAAGGCAGCGAACACTCCTTACGAGCCATTCTCACGGGGACTTCCTTAATTGTCCACGTTGACGGCGGCGCGGTGTGGGAAGGAAACATCGCCGGCGAGGCGCTGCGCTTTAATGGTCCGGTGGGATTGCGTTCCGATAACGCCCGGTTCGACTTCCAGTTTTTCGCGAGGCCGGAGAATGCCGCATTTTCTTGCGGAAAAGCGGAGAGGAAATAGATTCATTGGTGCTCCTGACCGCATCCCTGTTCGTATTCCTGGTTTTCTTAAATAGGTATTTTCTCGGAAGTTTCTTGCGCCGCCTGCGCCCGAAACAGTTCCAGTTGCAAGCCGTCTGCAGCGACCCTTTTGTAACCGTGATTGTGCCCATGTACAACGAGGGAAAGGGTATCTCGGAAACCGTACTCAGCATTGTGAATCAAGACTATGCTGTCAAAAAGCTCGATCTCATTATTGTTGATGATGCCTCGACCGATGACAGCGTGGAAGGGGCGTGTAGGGCAGCTGAGCGATCTCGTCATCGCGTCACCATCCTCAAGAATCAGTCCAATATTGGCAAGCGCTTGGGGATATTGAATGCCGTTCGCAGGAGCACGGCGGAAATTATTGTCTCCGTGGATTCGGACGTCATTCTGGAACGCACCGCCATCCGTCATTTAGTGAGGGGGTTTGCTGACCCCAAGGTCGGCGCTGTGGGCGGCAGAGTTCGCGTGCGGAACGCTTCGGAAAACTGGCTAACGCGTTTGCAAGCCATCAAATACTATTTCGCTTATGAATACTTCAAGAATATCGAACAGGCATTCCATTCTGTTTTGTGTCTGTCGGGCTGCTTGAGCGCCTATCGCCGATCGATCCTAATGCAGCTGGAGCCAGTGCTCGAAAACCGTAATGTGCTCGGTGTTCCTATCAAATATGGCGAGGACCGCTATCTTACCCGCCAGGTAGTAAAGTTAGGCCACCACACATTGATGACACCCGAAGCCAATTGTTGGACGCTGGTTCCGAATAGTTTAAGGAAATATTGGTCGCAGCAATTGCGCTGGCGGCGCTCCGTGCTCATCGATTTTTTAGGCGGACTAAGTCATAGCTGGAAATTGCATCCGCTTGTCGTGCTCAGCTATGCCGCGGTGTTTGCGATGCTGATGGGGTATCCCATGCTGATTTTTCAGGCTCTGGCAAACGGAATGTTTTTCCCCCTGGCGGCGTTCCATATCTTAGTGCTCACGACTCTCGGTGCTTTGTATTGGGTCGGCACGCGGAAATGGCCGAGAGCGGAAAGAGTCCATCCGCTATGGTTTCTTCCGATGGCTGTTGTTTTGCCGACGGTATATCTGGTGCTTACGCCGCTTGCTTTATTCACGCTCGATTCCAGTAGTTGGGAAACAAGAGGGCAAAAGGCCGCAAGTGTGTAGTAGTGTCCAAAATGCCTGCAATCCCTGCCAGGGTCGTTTTATTGAGCAACAATTTCCCGGACGCTGGGGAACGCGAAATCAATGTCATTGAATCCATCGGTGCGCACGGTTGTTTGCCATCCGCCCCAGTTGACGAGCTTCGAATAACGTCCAGTGCTTTGGCCATCCACGTCGGTATAAGCTGCAAATAAGCGCCATCCATTTTTCGGCTGCCCGAAGGCGTCGAAGGGATCGGTATCAAGATAAAACCTGTTAAGGACTTCGCTCGCACTTGCCGACACGCTGTAACTCACCATCTTGACGCCCACCCACTGATTTTCCGTCAGTCCGTAGTCGAACATCGTGCCCACAGCCACATAGTCGTAGTACGGATGATGGAGTTCTTTTCCAAAGCGCGCCGCGGGCGGTGTATTGGATTGGCCGGGGCCAAGTTCAAACATTATGCAACTGGCCAAGTCTCCGTTTGAGTCCGCGTGTTCTCCTCCGCGTATTTTCAAGGTGATTCCTGCGTGACTCGGGTCAAGGAGACGGTGCACGCGAATGTAGACGGTTTCTTCCTGATTCTTTACATCCACGGGAAGGTAAAGATAACCGGGCTCAGTCATCCAGGTGTAAGTTTGCGTCGCACCGCCAGAGGCATACATATGCAGGCGGCTCGTCCAACCAGAACCACCGCTTGAATAGAGAAAGGGATAGCTTGGCAAGTTCCAATAGATGAGCCCGTTAGGGTCGGTCTGGCGCAATGCCGTAATCCCCTGCTCAATCAAAAAGTTGGGCGTATGGTTGGGATCATTCGATCCCAGAAAATACGAACTGCCGCCTGGTGCGCTGGGGTAGAGCATGGCGACGTCGTGGCTGCTGGGCGTCGGCCCCGGCGCGACCGGTGCTGTCACGGCCGCGCACGAGTACGAGAAAGCCGATAGCAGAGCAATCCCCATCCAAACTGCGCCATTCTGCGGTCTTCGTCGCACGTCAGTAGGGCCACCTTCGTGGAGCAAAGCGCATTGGCCGCGCACATTGGCGCCAGGAAAAGGACTCTAACCCGTCGCGGCGGCTACGCAGCGCTTACACTGAAATGTTGTCAAATTGCACGGAATAATCTACTGACCCTCTGTACGGTTTTGGGACAGTCGGTTTATTGATAAGTTGTTGACTTACTTCCGTTGAGTTTCGCTGGCGAACGGGCCAAGAAGCGAGGAAGGAGCACAACACACTACAATCTTACTGCAGTGTGCGTTCTGGGTGTTCCAAATCCTGCACCGAAATTTTGCAAATCAATATAAACTAACGATGTTATTCCTCGTGGGGCCTGTAGCTCAGCGGTTAGAGCAGCGGACTCATAATCCGTTGGTCGTAGGTTCAAATCCTACCGGGCCCACCATTTTTCGTGTGGCATACCTTGAATACTTTGTATGAAGCGTCGTCTCTCGAAAGCCTGCACTTCTCTCTCGCTGATCCTGCTGGTTGCTTTTGGGACGCGTATGATCTTCGCTTGGGATCAGCAACGAAAAATACCGGCAGCTGCCCTTAGCGTTGCGCCGTTTGCGCAAGAAACCGGCAATATCGGTTATTCCTTGGCCGTCGGCAAAGGCTTCAGCAATCCATTTCGGCGTGAGACCGGGCCCACGGCGTGGCTCACGCCCATTTATCCACTGCTGGTGGCCGCGGCTTTCAAGTTGTTTGGTTTATTCACCGTCTCTTCTTTTTTCTTCCTGGTTTTCTTGAACACGCTTTTTTCCGCGGCGGCCTGTGTGCCCATTTTTCACGTTGGCAAGCGCGTCGCTGGTCTCGGTGCCGGCGCTGCCGCCGCTTGGCTGTGGGCGGTGTTTCCGAGCGCCGTGATGTTTCCGTTCGAATGGATTTGGGACACTTCCCTTTCCGCACTGCTGGCGGCCACCCTCGTGTGGGCCACGCTGCACGCGGCGGATTCCCAGCGCCTGCGCGATTGGTGTGGTTATGGCGCGCTGTGGGGTTTGGCTTTAATGACCAATCCCTCTCTCGGTTCCTTGCTGCCGTTTCTGCTTGGATGGGCGGCGTACCGCGCGCGCAAGCGACAAGCTGCGTTTCCTCCAGTGCGTACCCGCGGCTGGCTGAAGAACGCGGTGCTGGCGTTGGCCGTCGCCATCCTGTGCTGCGTCCCGTGGACCGTTCGCAACTATGCGGTGTTCCACAAGCTCGTCCCTCTACGCTCCAATTTTCCCCTCGAACTGTACATCGGCAACAACGAGAACTACGACGATAAGCATCCGCACTATCCCGGTTCGATAACCAAGGAACGCGAGACGCTGCGCTATTTCCGCATGGGTGAAATGCCGTTCATGGCCGAGGAGAAGCGCAAGGCCATGAACTTCATCCACTCTCATCCTCGCGTTGAGCTCATCCTCTTCGGCGACCGTTTCGCTGCGTTTTGGACCGGGCTGCCCAATGCGATCCAAAACTTTCTGGATACCGATTCCTGGCTGGTTCGCGTTCTGATGCTCTGCGCGACTCTCTCGGGAGTAGCAGCGCTTGCCGGGATCCTGGTGTTGGTGCTGTGCCGGAGCGAGTTCGCTTTTCCGCTCGCGGCGTATCCGATCGTATTTCCCCTTGTCTACTACATTACTCACACCTCCCTCCGCTATCGGCATCCCATCGAACCGGTCGTTCTGCTCCTTACGGCCATTGCCGGGCAGGCGCTTTGGAGAGCAGCCGTGGGGTGTCTTTCTCGCCAAAGCACTGCTCCTTCGCCATGAGTTTTTATTCAGTTCTCCTCCATCTTTAGGGAACTCTACACGAATTTGCCCGCAGGCCATCGGTAAGTCCTGTCGCTCCGGTCGCAAACTTTTCCCGTTGGGCCGACCTCTAACCAAAAGGAGGAAAACATGGCAGCCAGAAAATCCGGTTCACGAAGCAGATACAGCAAGGGCGCGGGGAAAACTGTGGCCAGCGCCATGCGCAGAAGGAAGCGCGGCACGCTGCGCTCCGGCAAGGGCGGCAAAGGCGGTCGGGTAAGGAGCCGCAAGCAAGCTATTGCCATTGGTCTCTCCGAAGCCCGCAAAAAAGGCGCGCGCGTTCCCCGAAAAAAATCTAGCTGACGGCCTTGGGGCACGATGCATCGTGCCCCTTTCCTTTCATTTATCCTCTTCTGTCATCCGTCACGCGATTTCCGCCTCCCATCTAACCCACCGCGCGCACTCCGGTGTATAGTTTGCCCCGAACACCATACGTTCCTCCGGAGGCCTACGATGCGACCTGCCGTTTTCGTGTTCTCTCTCTTTCTGGTCAGTTCTCTTAGCGCGCAACAGCCGCCGGTATCGGAGCTCCGCTATCGTTCCGTTCCCGGTTTTTTGCAGCTGCCTCCAGACCTTTACCTCGGTGAAGCGGTCGGAGTGGCGGTCAACTCCAAAGGTTACATTTTTGTTTTCTCACGGGGCAACACCAGCGGGCCGGCCTATGGAGCGGCTGCCGCGCAACTCCTTGAATTCGCACCCGACGGAAAGTATCTCCGCGAGATAGGGCACAACCTCTATGCCTGGTCCTTCGCGCATTCCGTCCGCATCGACCGCGAAGACAACATCTGGGTGGCCGATAAAGGCTCGGACATGGTGATCAAGTTAAATCCCCAAGGCCGCGTGGTCATGGTCTTCGGCCGCAAGCTGGAGGCGTCCGACGAAGGCACCGAGCCGCTCAAGCATCCCAAGCCGCCGCTGCTTCCGGTCGACGGCCTGTTTCGGCAAGTCACCGACATGGCCTGGGATTCCGCCGGCAATACGTACATCAGCGACGGCTACATCAATTCTCGCGTGGCGAAGGCCGATAAGAACGGTGTCTGGCTAAAATCCTGGGGCCAACCCGGCGATCAACCCGGCCAATTCAATACTCCGCACAGTATTGGTGTCGATGCGCACGATAATGTTTATGTCGCCGACCGTGGCAATCGCCGCATTCAAGTCTTCGACACGGAAGGCAAATTTCTACGCCAAATTTCCATCGATGTGCCAGCGGCTCCCGACGCGCGCCCGGCCATCGGCAATCGCCCCACCCAAAATACCGGCACCATGTCTCCCGGCGCTCCCTGGACGATTTGCATCACCCCGCCGCCCAATCAAGTGCTGTTCACTTCCGACGCTTTTCCAGGCCGCATCTATAAACTCAGCCTCGATGGCAAGGTTCTCGGCGTTTTCGGCCGCGCCGGCAAGCAGCCCGGCGAGTTCGGTTGGATCCACGCGATTGCTTGCCCGTCCGAAAACGAGTTGTACGTCGCCGAAATCCTCAACTGGCGCGTGCAAAAACTAATCATCGAACCCTCGCACTGAGCGTGCCGTTCCCACTAATCGCAATTTGCCGTTCCCTCCAAAAAAGGTGTAGTCTCTCGCCCTGCAACCATTCACAGCCGGCTACTCGTCGTGCACCAGCACCCGGTAGCGGCCGCGGATTTTCGCGAGCGCTTATCGCTCGCATTGCCCTACAAAGGGTATTAGGAAGGAACAAATGATAAGCGATTCTAAAGACTCCAAAATCCGCGGCACGTCGGAAAGCACGGGCGCCGGCCGCCGCGAATTCCTTCAGGCCGCCGCCGGCGCTGCCGCGACTCTCGCTCTTCCTCGCTGGGCCCATGCCGCTGCCGCGGCCTCCGATCTCGATCCCATTTTTGCTGAAATCGCCAAGCGCCACGACGAGTCGGTCAAACGCCTCCAAATGTGGATTCGCCAGCCCTCCATCGCCGCGGAGAATCGCGGCATGAACGAAGGCTGCGAGCTGACCATGCAAATGCTCCGCGAGGCCGGCTTCGCGCAAGTCGCCAAGGTTCCCACCGACGGCCAACCCGGCATCTTCGCTACCCTCGACGCCGGCGCGCCTAAAACGGTCGGCCTTTATTTCATGTATGACGTCAAGCAAGCCGATCCCGCCGAGTGGTCCTCCCCGCCTTGGGAGGCCGCCATCGTGGAAAAGCCCGGCCTCGGCAAAGTCCTCATCGGGCGCGGCGCTACCAACCAGAAAGGCCCGGAGGCCACCTTCCTCGCCGCCCTTCACGCTATTCGCGCGGTGGGCCGCAAGCTACCGGTAAATTTCGTTTTCGTCGCCGAGGGCGAAGAGGAAATCGGCTCCCCGCATTTTCCGCAGGTCGTGCATCGCCCCGATATTCTCGCCGCTCTCAAAAAGTGCAACGGCGTCTTCATGCCTTTCCCTTCGCAGGGCCTGGAAGGGGAAGTCACCCAATTCCTCGGCGCCAAAGGTGTCATCGAGCTCGAACTCGTCTCCAGTGGCGCGAAGTGGGGCCGCGGACCGCGGAAGGATGTCCACTCCAGCAACAAAGCCCGCCTCGATAGTCCTGCGTGGCATCTCGTCGAAGCCCTTGTCACGCTCGTTTCGCCCGACGGCAACGACCCCGCCATAGAAGGCTTCGCCGCCAAGGCCCGTCCACTCTCCGACTCCGAAAAGAAAATGATCGCAGAAGCGGCGCGCCGCCTCAATGAAGCCGAAGCAAAGAAACTTCTCGGTGTCCAGCATTGGGTTCACGACGTCAGTTTTGAGCAGTCGCTCGAGCTGCTCACCGCGCGTCCGACGGTCAACATCGAAGGCCTGGTCGGCGGCTACATCGGTCCCGGAGGCAAAACCATTCTTCCCGGCCGTGCCGTCGCCAAAATCGATATGCGCCTGGTTCCCGACATGACCGCGGCTGAATCGCTCGCCGCCCTCAAGACCCATCTCGCCAAAAAAGGTTTCGCCGATATCGAAGTCAATATGAGCGGTGGCTATGATCCCACCAGCACGTCTGCCGATGCCGCCCTCATTCGCGCCGCCACCGCCGTCTATAAGCGCCACGGTGTGGACCCGGTGGTGATGCCGCGCCTGGCCGGCTCCTGGCCTGGTTACGTTTTCACCGGCGAACCGCTTCGTCTCCCCGCTGGGCACTTCGGTCTCGGCCACGGCAGCGGCGCCCACGCTCCCGACGAATATTACGTAATCGAATCCGCCAACCCCAAAGTCCAAGGCTTGGACGGCGCTACCCGCTCCTACGTCGAGTATCTCTACGAGCTTGCTGCGACTGCCTGAGTCTGGGGTACACCAACGAAAGAAGGTCCGGATGCTCCGCGTCGTATCTGTAGTGCTTGCGTTCGTGGCCGGCGCTGCAATGGCGCAATCTGCTTCGTCGCAATTGCAATCACCGGCAAAACCGGAAGAAGATATCGCGCGAATCGTCGGCTATGCCATGACCCGCGGCGGCGCGCTGGCCTTCCTCGAAACGCTCACCGACACTATCGGCGGCCGCATCACCGGAAGTCCCGAAGATCGCGCCGCCGCCGAACTCATCCTGAAAACTTTGCAAGATGCGGGCATCGACTCGGCGCATCTCGAGGAATACGACCTCACTTCCACCTGGCGCCACGGCCCGGCAACCGGCGAAATAATCAGCCCGGTTAAAAGCAATCTGATCATCGGTTCTTATGGCTGGGTCCCCGGCACTCCGGGCCCGATCGAAGTGCCCGTGACCGATTTCGGTCCCGTCCGAGACCACAGCGCCTTACCCGCTCGGGTGCGCGGTTCTGCCGTTATTGTCGACCTGCGCAGCAACGGGAGTTCATCAACCTATGTCGGTGCGCGCGCTATTCTCGCGCGTCGGCTCGCGCAGGCCGGAGCTGCCGCCATGTTGATCGTTTCCGACAAGCCCGGCCGCATGGTGTACACCTCCGCGTTCGGCTTTTACCCGCGAGCTCCCCTCCCGGTCATTTCCATCGCCAGTGAAGATGCCGCCCTTCTCCGGCGGCTGCTCGCTCACGGCGAAGTCAAAGTGCGCCTCGACGTGCAAAATTCTTTCCCCGGCCCTGGAAAGGAACGCAACGTGGTCGCCGATCTTAAGGGCTCCGATCACGGCGAGATGGTGCTTCTCTGTGCCCACTTCGATTCCTGGGATCCCGCGCAAGGCGCAAACGACAACGGCGCCGGCGTTGCCGTGGTACTGGAAGCCGCCCGCATTTTCAAGCTCCTGCGCATACGGCCCAAGCACACCATTCGCTTCGTGTTTTTTTCGGGGGAAGAAGAACTCTCCAACGGCTCGCGCGCCTATGTCGAACAACACAAAAATGAACTCGACAAAATTCGCGCCGTCTTCAACATCGATTCTGGCGCGCATCCGCCGCTAGGTTTCGCCATTCACGGTCGCCAGGATCTCGAAGCCACTTCAAAGACGCTGCTGCATCCGCTGGCGCCGTTGGGCGCTGACCAAGTTTTCCTGGATGCCGATTTCGATTCCGATCAGGAAACTTTCATAGTCGCGGGGCTGCCGATTTATTCATTACGAGTTGATCCAGGCGACTACGACACTCGCCACCACACCATAATCGATACCTTTGATCGGGTCGATCCCCGCATGCTAGCCATCCAAACCGCGGTAATGGCCGTCGCCGCCTATTCGTTCGCTAATACCGATCAGCCCCCTGGCCGTCATCTTTCGCCAACAGAAGTCCAGGAACTCCTGAAGCGCACCGGCCTGGAACAGCTATATCAACTGGAGTACAAAACTGATCCGCACTGAATTCCGCGCGACGCCCCAATCAGGTTTCAGTTTGTAGGGGCGCAGCATCGCTGCGCCCCAGCTAGGCAAGGTCGATCCCGGCGTTCTGCGCTGTCAAACCGGACTGATCGTCGCGGTTTTTGTGATGCGTGGGCGAAATTTAATCCGGTGAATCCTTTTTTTGATCAGGCCAGTCCCGCCTTGCTCAACGGCAACTCCCGGATCCGCTTTCCGGTCGCCGCAAAAATCGCGTTGCAAATCGCTGGCGCAATCGCCGGCAATCCCGGCTCGCCGATCCCGCCGGGCGCCGCCTCGCTCTCCACAATATGCACATATGTCTCCCGCGGCGCGGAATTCATGCGCGCCACCGGGAACGTATCGAAGTTCCCTTGTTCCACCGCTCCATTCGCCGCGGTAATTTCTCCCCACAGCGAAATGCTGGTGCCCATCACCGCCGCGCCCTCAAACTGGTTCCGCGCCATCTCCGGATTCACCACCGTCCCCGCATCCAGCGCCGAATCCACCCGCAGAATCTGCACCTTCCCGGCATCATTTACGTGCACCTGCACCACCGAAGCAGCGTACGTCAAAAAGCTGCGGTGCATCGCCATCCCCATCCCAAACCCATTTCCATTTTTCCGCTTACCCCAGCCGGCTTTGTCCGCCGCCAGTTGCACCACCCGCTTGAATCTTCCCGTATCGATCGGATACTGTTCGTAGCTCCCGCCGTAATTCGTGTAATCCTTCGGCAACTCCGACTTCGGCACGATGCGGTCCGGACCCAGCAGCGCCAGCGTGTATTCCAACGGATCTTTTCCCGCCGCGTGCGCCAACTCATCGGTAAACGACTGAATCGCAAACGCGTGATAGATATTCGCCACCGACCGCAGCCATCCGATGCGCACATGCGCCGTAGCCGGGCCATTCTCCGATCGGTGATTCGGAATCGCGTACGGCAAGTCTGTGAATCCGAGGCCCAGTTCATCCGCGGCGGAATACACCGCGTTCGCATCGAATGTCGAACCAATCGGCGGAAACACCGTGCGTTGCAGCCAGGCCGTAGGCTTCCCATCGGCGCCCAAGGCCGCCTTCATGTACATCGCCGAGACCGAATGATACGTATCGAACTTGATGTCGTCCTCGCGCGTCCACACCACCTTCACCGGTTTCCCGGTTTTCTTCGATAGCACCGCCGCTTCCACCGCAAAATCCGGAAACGACTTCCGCCCGAATGCCCCGCCCAGCAGCGTCACATGCACGGTCACATCTTCTTTTTTCGCTCCCACTGCTTCCGCAATCGCATCTCGCGCACCCACCGGGCTTTGCGTCGGCGCCCACGCCTCCACTTTTCCGTCGCGATACACTGCCAGCGCCGCCGGCGGCTCCATCGAAGCGTGCGCCAGCAGCGGCGCGTAATATTCCGCCTCTACAACTTTTCCGCCCTTCGCAAACGCTTCGTCCACATTCCCGACTTCCCGCACCGCTTTGCCCGGCTTCCGCGCCGTATCTTCCAAATCCTTGCGGTACGGCCCGGAATTAAAGACTTTGTGCGCGCTCTCTTCCCATTCCACCTTCAACTTCTTGCGGCCCTGCATCGCGGCCCAGGTGCTGTCCGCCAGCACCGCCACGCCACCCAGCGCCTGCATGTTCACCGGCGGCTTGAATGTCGGAATCGTCTCCGTTCCTTTCACGCCGCTCACCGCCCGCGCCTCGTTGTCATCCACGGACTTCACCGTGCTGCCCATCACCGGCGGATGCATCACCGTCGCATACAGCATCCCTTCCATCCGCGTGTCCTGCCCGTAGATCCCTTTGCCCGTGCACAAATCTTTCAGGTCATAGCCCGGCGCATCTTTCCCGATGTACCGCCACTCGCTGCGCGGCTTCAGCTTCAATTCTTCCTTTGCAGGCACCGGCTGCTTTGCCGCTGCCTCCACCAAGCTCCCGTATCCCGCTTTCTTCCCGGATTTCTTGTGCACCACCGTATGCAATTCCGTCGAGCATTCCGCCACTGGCACATTCCATTGCGCCGCCGCCGCCCGTACCAGCATCAGCCGCGCCGTAGCGCCCGCTTCCCGCAGCGGCACAAAAAAGCTCACCACCGAGTGCGACCCATCCGTATCCTGATCCCCATATTTCTCGTCGCCGGTCGCCTGCACCACTTTCACCCGCGCCCAGTCTGCGTCCAATTCGTCCGCCACAATCCGAGGCAGCGCCGTGCGCACCCCGTTCCCCATCTCCGAACGGTGCGCCACAATGTACGCCGTTCCATCCGTATCGATCGCCACGTAAACGCCCGGATGCAGCGGAGCCTTATTCATCGGCCCGGCCGGATCCAGTGCGCCCACCTCGCCGCTGGCCAGCAAATCCCCCGGCATCAGCCGCACCCCCAGCACAAACGCGCCCGCGCCCACTACGCCTTTCAAGAATCCACGCCGGCTGACATTTTCAATGGAAATCATGCGTCCTCCCCGTTTCTAGCGCGTTCTAAGGTCCATCAGGAAATCTCAACCCAAAAGTTGCGGCAATTGATTTCTCAGCCGTGCGGCCAGGCTCCCAGCGCCCGCCGCAAATCCACCAATTGCCCCAGGTGATACGCGTTGTGATCCGCCAGCACCAGCGCCTGCCGCAACACCGTCTGCCCATCGCCATGCGGAATCTTCGCGAACAGATCGGTGCGCGGATTTTCCACCAGCTCGCCCATCTCCGCCAACTCGCGCTGGAACTGCTGCACGCTTTTCTCCCAGTCGGCGTCGCTCCCAGGTCCCGGAGTCTTCGGCCAATATCCCTCCGGAAATCCCGGCGACACATGCTTCGGGTTGCGGCTGAATTCCAGGATGTCCCATTGCGCGATGCGCGCATGCTCCAGCAATTGCCAGCCCGTGTGCGGCAGACCCGGCGCAAACGTCCCGCGCTTGTTCGCCGGAAATTCTTCCAGGGCGTCCATGAAGTGCACGTGTGCCGACCCGCCTTTCAGCAGATCCAGCACATGTTTGCGTAGCGCCTCATCGCTGCCCGAGCCGGACCCTGAACGCCTTCCGCTCGAACTTTTTTTCACCTTCGCGGCGCTTTTAACCGCCTTCTTCTTTTTCTTCAAGCCGATTTCTCCGATATCACCACTTTCTGCGGCATTTGCGGTACCGGATGCAAACTCGACTTGGCAAAGCCCGCGTTCCGGAACATTTTGTCATACTCCGCGAAGGTGTACGCGTCGCCCGCATCCGTATTGGCCAGCATCAACAGGCTGAACGCCGCCGCCGTCGGCGGGTTCACCCGATCCTCGTCGGGCACGAACTCCAGCGTGATCGCCTTCCCTCCTGGCGTCAGCGCGGCATGCACCCGCCGCATTAACTTCTCGCAGGTAGCGATATCGAAGTGATGGAAAATATTGGTCAGCAGCACATAGTCGTAGCCGCTGCCCATCTCCGTCTCGAACGCGCTTCCCGCGCGCACGCTGTAGCGCTCTGCCACGCCAAATTTCCGCGCATTCTCCTGCGCCACTTGCAGCACCGCCGGCCAGTCCAAAGCCACCACCTCCGCCTTCGGATTCTTCCGCGCCACGGTGATTCCATACATTCCGTGCCCTGCGGCGATATCCAGCACTTTCATCGGCCGTCCTTCTTCCGCGCGCATCAGCCCGGTAATAAATTCCGACGATGGCCGCGTTAACGGCGCCATCGATTTGGCGAAAGCTACCCAGAAATCATCGTTGGGCTTGCTGTTATCGCCACCTTCCGGCCACACTGACCCGCCCCGGCGCACCGCCTGCGTCAGCGAATCGAAATTGCTTCGCGATTGCGGCGTCCCCAGAAATCCCGCCATCGACGCCAGGCACGCCGGCGACTTGCGGTCCAGAAAAATCGCCGATTCCTGCGTCAGCGCATACTTGCCCTGCTCCTTGGTCAGAAACCCTTGCACCGTAAGGTAGTCGCACAGGCTCCGCACCCCGCGTTCCGCCGCTCCCGTCTTCGCCGCAACGGCCGCCGCGGTATTCGCGCCCTCCCCGATCGCACTGAACACGTCCAGCTCAATGGCCGTGCGCAGCGCCGCTGTCTGCTGATACGCATTCAAGGTGTTGAATATTCGTTCCGGTGTCGGTTGTCCTGCTGTCGATGTTGTAGCCATTTTGCGTTCCTCCGTGTTTTACAAATGCGCCTATTCTACACTTCGAATCTATTTGCTCCAACCGCCGCGCTGCTGGCATACTGCCTCACCCCGCACCAGTAGCACCGGCTTCAGCCTGTGCTCCGATGAGGCTCACGTCATAAAGCGCGAAATTCATCGCTGGCATTCGCCGCGTCTCGGCATCGAACTGGGCGTGGTAGTCTACGGCCACTGGGGACCGCCGCTCCTCGGCTTTCCCACCTCCGCCGGCGACGAGTTCGAGCTCGAAGGCCAGGGCATGCTCGCCGCGCTCGCCGACTTCATCGACGCCGGCAAAATCAAATTCTTCAGCGTCAACTCCATCAACGGCCTGTCCTTCTACAACAAGGCCGCGCATCCTTTTCATCGCAGCTACGTGCAGTCCGTCTTCGATTCCTACCTTCGCGAGGAAGTGGTGCCCTTCATCTGGAGCAGTTGCCAGTCGCAAATCGCCATCTCCACCATGGGCATGTCCTTCGGCGCCTACCACGCGGCCAACTCCCTGTTCAAGCATCCCGATGTCATCAAGCGCTGCTTCGCCATGTCCGGCGTCTACGATCTGAAAAATTTCATGGACGGCCAGTACGACGACAATTTTTACTTCAACAATCCGGTCGACTACCTCGCCAACCTCAGCGATCCCTGGGTCTACCAGCAACTGGCCTCCTGCGACATTCACATCGCCACCGGCACCGGCCCCTGGGAGCATCCCGCCCCCTCCTATCGCCTCTCCGAAATCCTCGCCGGCAAAAATATCCGCCACTCTCTCGACAATTGGGGCCCCCAAGGCGGCCACGACTGGCCCTACTGGAAAAACATGATGCGCGAATACATCGCCCGCCTCTTCTGATCTGCCCTCGCCCCTGAAGAAAGCATTCTTCCCCCTCACCCCGTTTGCAGGCCCTCAGGCCTCGCCTCGTTCCTACTGTTTCTATTCTTAATTTTCGCGCGATACGTAAGGTCAAAGGGATGGTGGAAGCCCTCGTGTCGAACTTGAGTGCGCGCATCAGCAGCACAAATTCTTTAGGGGGTCGGACATTAGTTTATCCTGAGCATCGAAGGGCTCCGACAGATTCTTCAGGGGGTCGGACCTTTAGGTCCGACATGAAGCGCTCGCCCTCGATGGGCTTTAGCCACTGAAGAAAGCTTCAGGGGATCGGAGCCCAAGCTAATCCTAAGCCTCGAAGGGTCGGCGGGGCAGGCGCTTCCAGCCCTGCGATAAGCACGCAATTGCAAACGGGCTTTAAGAGTCTGTGTGAGAACTCGTTTTGGCCACAATTCATTGGAAGAGGTAAATTGCTCTCCACAATATATTGTGGTCGAGCTGACCAAAAAGTGAGTCATCACGCACACTCTTTTAGCCCGGCTCTTTAGGAGGTGGGAGCTTCAGCTCCCACGCAATTGCTCGACTCTCACGTGGGCTTCACAGCCCCTAAAGAATCGCAGTTTTCCCTTCATCGTCTTTCTCCCCACCAACAGCCGCCTGCTCGATCCCTCCCTCGACAAAGACTCGCAACTCGCCGAGCAACTCCTACACCGCTGGGCAACATGCCCGCCGTCCGCAGCGCCTCAAGCCTCACCGCGTTACTGGTATTTCTGTTTGTCTCCATACGGCGTTAGCGTCACGAAGGCTTAAGATGGGAGCGTTGGGTTTTTCGGTTCATATTCTTAGCTTCCCCCAAAAAAACCGAGGGAGCGAAACCTAAGAGTCGCCCGAACGAACTAACTCAGCTTCTCAAAGTCCGTCGTTACCCGTCGCCGGGACTAAGTTGGACACAAAAGGATGCAGCACTTGGTCGCATCCTGCTAGGATGTGTTCAATGAGGCCTGAACCAATAGCAGGGGAAATGCAGATTGACCGAATGTCGCATCAATTCCGAGAAGACACAGATGTTTATTTTTCGGCTGACGTTGAAACCGACGGACCGATACCAGGCCCTTATTCCATCCTTTCTTTCGCTTTAGTGTTTGCAGGTTCATTTGATGGGGAACAATTTAGTAGACCGCCGGACTATCGCTGTTCCTTTTACACAGAGATGCGTCCAATTTCGGATGAATTTGAGCTGGAAGCGCTCCGCGTAAATGGTCTTGACCGACAAAGGCTTTGCTCGGAAGGTAAGCTTCCAGAGCTTGCCATGAGCGAAGCTTCGCGCTGGGTCAGGAGAGTCTCAGGTGTGGGGAGACCCGTGTTAGTTGCGTATCCGCTAAGCTTCGATTGGTCTTGGCTATATTGGTACTTTATTCGCTTCGCGGACGGCGGATCGCCTTTTCGACATTCCAGCTGCTTCGACATTAAGACAGCAATTGCAGTCAAGGGCCATATCCCGATTTCGGAAGCGAGTCGACCAAAGCTGTTTCCATTCCTCCAATCAGGCCACAGACACACGCACAATGCTCTCGATGATGCTTCTGAACAAGCGGAAATCTTTGCCAACGTGTTTGAGTGGAAGGGCGGCCGTGGGCGAACTGCTTAACCGGCGAAGATCGGAAATTGACACGCGCATCCAACAACTTGAGAAAGAGCTTCAGGACGCCGAGAAGCTTGCGACCGATAAAGCCTGCGTATACATGACCGGCTCATTCGGAAGGGGCGAGGCAAGCAACTACAGTGACCTAGACGTATTCATCGGCGGCAAAGATAATGAAGGACAGCCGCTCCTGACGAGACTTGACGAGATATTGCTAAAGGCTGAGCTAATCAAGGCAACCCGAAGGCTAGGAATAACAGATTTCTCCGGAGACGGAGAATATTTACAGCACTATTCTATAAGCCAGCTCGTAAAAACGCTGGGGACGCCCGAGGATGATGCTAAAAACACCTTCACGGCCCGCCTACTGTTACTTTTAGAAAGCCGTTCTCTTCTCAACGCCGAGGTGTACGAGCGGGTTATCGATGAGGTGATTGGTGCTTACTGGCGAGACTATGAGGGACGCGAGAACGAATTCGTGCCAGCGTTTCTGGCGAACGATATTCTTCGGCTATGGAGGACTTTCTGTGTGAATTACGAAGCGAGGACCTCGAGAGAGCCAGCAAGACAAAAGGCCAAGCGCAAGCTGAAGAACTACAAACTGAAACATAGCCGACTGCTAACTTGCTATTCGATCCTGGTGTACCTTCTCGCGGTATTCTCTGAGAAAACAACGGTAAGCCCGGGTGATGCCGTTGAAATGACACGATTAACTCCGACTCGGCGAATCGAGTGGGTCCTTGGACAAGGCCACTGCTCACGCGCGCACTCCAAAGTTAGGGACCTTCTCGCCTCTTATGAGGATTTCCTCACATCAACGGAAGCGCCTGAGGAAACTTTAATTGAGCGTTTTCTTGATCGTGAGCAAGCACAGCGGGAATTTAAGCCAGCGAATCAGTTGGGAAACCTAATGTTCGACATCGTCGAGATTATCGGCCAGAGGAACAGGTTTCATCGCTTGCTTGTCGTCTAAGAGGCACAACCTCACATGACGAAGTGAGCTCAATAGCCTTATGCAAAGTCCGGTAAAGCGGACAGTTCATGGCATACATCCCATGCACCCGCTCAATCTTCTCCTTCAACTCCTCCCCAGCCACCAGCCGCATCGCCACATGGACCCGCCGGATCACCAGCACATTGTTCTCCGTCTCCACCTCGCCGGTAACTTCCGCCGTCAGCTTCCCGTTGCTGGCATCGATTTGGCGCGCTTCCAGCGCACCTCCAAAGGTCCCCAGCATTCAACCCGCCGTCGCCGAAATCACGTAATCAATGGTCGCCGCGTGCGACTCCCCCAGCTTCGCCGGGTCCACCTTGTAATGCTCGGCAATCCCTCCGCGCACGCTATACACGACCTCCCGCGCCTCCCCAGGCAAATGCGCCACCCGCAACGGCCCCTGCTTCCGCTCCAACGTTGATTTCGACACATACACCACTTTCGACATAATCCCCTCCCGGAACGTTCTCCAGCCTATACCAAAATGGGAATCGCGCCCTATCCCGCTGATCATAAACGCCTTATAAGTTTACTATTGACAAAACATCAAAAGCGTAGTATGCTTTCCCGTGTTATCGCAAACAAGCCTCGCCCTACCCTCCCGCCCGTCTAACGCTAACCCTTTCCGCTTCAATAGCTTGCCGCCTCTTGAACTCTCTTGCCCTTTTTTTCCGCACCTCCACCGTTTGTTTTCAATAGCTTGCAGCCTCTTTTTGCAAAACACCCGGGGTGGGTATGTGTCCAGCACCAAACAGGATTTCAGCTTCAGGGGAAGTCAACGCCTAGGGCGGCACGCCGAACAGCTTAGTTCCTGGCCCATGTGCCCCGTTCGGCCTTGGGCAGTGGTCACCCAATGATGCCCGGTATACGGCGGGTCGTTACGCACGTGTTTCTGATGCCCGCATTCAAGTTCGGCCACCCAGTCGCGGTTTTGATCCATGTGAAAGCCGACGATCTTGCGAGGGGTCCCTCCGGGCGGCGATTGCATCGGCTTCATACACCATATTGTACTCCGGCTACCTCCGCTCAAAGTGAATTTCTGGTAACTGCGCACTCCCGCCGCCGGAGGTGGCTCGAAATGCTACACTCCCTTCCAGCAATCTGGATAGGCCAGCAACAAGGAGCACCGAACATGGACGCAGGCAACGAAGCCGCCGCCGCAATCCTGGTACAAACGATTTTCCTCAAAGACGGTCATTTGCAAGGACTTCTCGGCGAACAAGCCAACAAAAGCCCCATGGCCGCCGCCGAGTTCCTGAAGCCCTTCTATCGCGCCGTCCTGGCCATGGTCAGCACCGCCAGCAGCGAAGCCAAGGCCTAACCTAACGATAGGAAGAGATGCGTGTCCCTCTACATTTTCGTTCGCTTTGACGCCAAATCTGGCCTGCTCGACCAGCTCCGCGAGGAGTTGCTCGCGATCCTGCCGCCAACTCGAGCCGAGTCTGGTTGCCTGGACATCCATCTCTACGAGGAAAAAAGCGGCTCCGGCACCTTCTTTATCCATTCCATCTGGCAGGACGATGCCGCGCTTGACGCGCACGCCCAGCTTCCCCACATGAAGCGGTTCCTCGCACTGCTTGGAAACATCGCGACCAACCAGGTGAAAGCCGTCCGTACACACCAAATCGGATGAGGTTTATATGACTGTCTGTTTCAGAAATGTTTTCTTGACGCCCTCAAAAAGTACGAGTTCTTATTTTGCGCCGAGCTAGAGGGCGCCTTTGCCGAAGGTCAGGCGGAGACCGGTGGAAAGAAGCTCATCGTTGCCCTTGAGACCGAGAAGTGGGTCGCTGAGATAGCGATCGCTGACGGTGACTTGCCAACTGAGCCAGTTTTTAAGTTTGGTGGCGGCAGTGGCATCGAATTGGAAGCGATACTGACCGAAGTCACTCAGGTTGGGGAACGCGGAAAAACGTTCGTTCAGTGAAACGCGATTATTCAGCTTCCAGCTCAACTCTTCGCCAAGATCGACTTCCGCAACGTTGCGGGTGCTGCTGGTTAGCACCAGGGGCGGGTTCGCCGAAAATTTCTCCCGGTCGTAGTCGCCGCCGGCGAACACGTCGAAAGCGGTGTTTTCGGTTTTGATGACGTGCAGGCCGAGACCGCCGCCGAGCACGCTGCGCAAATCGAGGTGCTGAAATTCGTCGTAAGCAAAATCGGCGATCCCAAAGGCGAACAGGCGCGGCGTCAGATTGTAGTCGTAACGCGCGCCGCCCTGGATGGAGTTGGCGGTAGTCCGTTTGGGTGGCGTGGTGTTGTCCGTGGCGTAGACCACCGTGCTGTACAGGCTGATCTTGTCGCGAGTGGTCACGCGCGCCGCTTTGCCGGCCAGGTTGAACGCGGTTAGCGCGGAATTGCCCCGCGTTTCGCTCAGCCCGGTGTCCAGCAGGCCGCTCCAGAAATCGGTGAGCCGCGGATGCTGCAAGCGGTCGTAGGTGCTCTCCTCTTCCGCATTGCGGATGGCGACCACGCTATCGCGCGGGGCGGCCACGGCGCTGCGGTCGGGCGTAGCCACCTCGAACTTGCCGTCCTCGGTGGTGACATTGCCGGAGACGATCTGGCCATTCTGCAATTGCAGACTGAGCGGCTGCGAGGAAACAATGGCGCTCACCGCATCCCATTTCAGCGTTACTTCGCCGGCCGAATCGGTTTTCAGCAGCAGCGTCTTGCCATCCGATTTCACTATGGTTCCAGTGATGCGGTCGCCATTTTTCAAAGTCACCTGATCCGCGTTCGCGGCCGCAACGAAAATACAAGACAGCGCCGCCAGGACACACAACCACGCAATCAAATTCGCACTTCGATGCACTTTCTTTCTCCTTTTCGCTTTCCTAGGCAGGACGCTGGCCGGGCCGTGGCTGGGTCTGCGCTAAGCGGATATTGGATGCGGGACCAGTCCTAAAAGAAGGCAGCCGCTCAGGCCGAAAACCGCGGGGGCAGCGGAGCCGAGGGCAACGGCCAACACAACGGCCAACGGCAAAAACGAACGCCAAAAACTAACGCCAAAAACCAAACGGTGAACGGATCCCGCAAGCCGCATTATCGTGCGGCCTGGGGAAGGCGGGACTTCGGTCGCTTCGGTTATACTTTTTGCCCCAAGGAGGGATGATGCATTTTCGCCGGCTGCGCGTTTTGGGATTGCTGGGCTTGCTGATTTCTGCGGCGCTGGCCGGATGTTCGCGGCAACCGGTCGCTCCAGCGTCCGCGCAAGCTACCCCGGCGCATCCGGCGATTGTGTTCATGACCGATTTCGGCACGGCGAACGATGCGGTGGCGATCTGCCGGGCGGTGATCTACGGGATTACACCCGACGTACGAATCACGGACATCACGCACCAGGTGACGCCATTTTCGATCGAAGAGGCTGCGCGTTTTCTGTACGGAGTGACGCCCTACTATCCTGCGGGGACCGTGTTTCTGGTGGTGGTGGATCCCGGCGTGGGGACATCGCGGAAGGCGATCGCGGTGAGGTCGAAGAAGGGGCAGTACTTTATTTTGCCGGACAATGGATTGATCACGCCGGTACTGGACCGCGACGGGCTGGCGGAGGCGCGGGAAATCACCAATCAGCACTGGATGATCCAGGCGCCGCTTTCTTCCACTTTTCACGGGCGAGATATTTTCTCTCCGGCGGCAGCGCACCTGGCGGCCGGCTGGGAATTTAATCTGGTGGGGCCGAAGGTACAGCAATTGGTTCGGCTCACGCCGAAGACGGCGGTGAAGACGGAGAAGGGCATAGACGGAGATATTATCGGTCTGGATGACCCCTTCGGTTCGCTGGTGACGGACATCGCGGAGGATGATTTCACGGCATTGGGTTACAACATTGGGGATACCGTGTTGGTGCAGATCAACAAGAAGGCGGTCGAACTGCCCTATGGCAAGACGTTTATGGATGTTCCGGTGGGAGAGTCGCTTTTATATATCGATTCGCGCGGGCGAGTTGGCATTGCGGTCAACCAGGGCAGCTACTCTAGAAAATTTAATATTTTGCCGCCGGGAAAGATTTTTGTTCCGCGAAAGGGCACGCCCTTTCGAACTCGATGAATGACGTGGTGGAAGTTAGTGCGAACGCAAAGACCCGCGCTGTTGTTCCAGTTGAAGCCTCTATGTAGGGCCGCCGAAAAAGCCGCAGCAAGCCACGGCACTCCAAAGCTCAAAGCACGAAAGCTCGACCTTCCCGTTGACACTTTGCGGATGTAACCTTTTCCGCGATTGACGGTATTCCTGTGTGCAGGGGCAAGACGCCAGGCTCCGAGAAAACGATCCGAGAATGCAGTCGGAAACCGACGAGGAATTGATGCTGCAGGTGCGTGACGGTGCGGGGGAAACGCTAGGAGTGTTGTTCGACCGGTACCACGCGCCGCTGTTCCATTTTTATACCAAGCTCACCGGGGACCGGACGCTGAGCGAGGACCTGGTGCAGGAAGTGTTTCTGCGAATTTTGCGGCACCGGCAGACGTTTCGGGACGGCACTCCGTTTCGGGCGTGGATTTACCAGATCGCGAGAAATGCACGGATCGATCATTTTCGAAAGAACCGGCCGCAAGTGCCGTTCGAACCGGAGATGGCGCCGGCGGTGCTGCCCGCCGATCCGGCGCAACAGCGGCAAGAATCGGAACTGTTGCACCGGGCACTGATGGAATTGCCTGAGGAGAAACGGGAGTTGCTGGTGCTTTGCCGGTTTCAAGAGCTGCCCTATGAGGAAGTCGCGCGGCTGGTGGGTTGCGGGGTGGCGACGGTGAAGGTGCGCATCCACCGCGCACTGCAGGAGTTGCGGGAAGCGTTTCATCAGTTGCAAGCGGCGCCGGCCAATCGAAATGCACAACGGGAGTTGCGGCCGCGGAGGATGGGACATGAAGTGTGAAGAGATCGGGGAGCTTTTGCCGGATTACCTGCAAGAGGGCTTGCAGGGCGAGAAGAAAAACATCGTGGAGCGGCACCTGGCGAACTGCGCGGAGTGCAGCGAGGTGGCCGGTCTGTGGAAGAAGCTGGCGCTGATTCCGGAGGAGGAGCCGAGCGCGGAGGGGCGTGCGCGATTCGAAGCCATGTTGCAGGCATACCAGACGGGCCGGGGAGACGAAGGCGCGAGGCGGGGCTCGCCGGATAGAACTTCGCTGTGGAGCGGATGGCGATGGCTGCGGTCACCGGCCGGTGCGGTGGCGTGGAGCGTCGCGCTGGTGGCGCTGGGAGTGTTTTTGGGGATGCAGGCTGGAAGCACGAAAACGAACTTGCAGGACCTGGCGGCGATGCACACGGAACTGACGAACATGCGGCAGATGGTGGCGCTCTCGATGTTGCAGCAGCAGTCGGCAAGCCAGCGGCTGGAGGGAGTGACGTGGACGCGGCGGGAGGAGCAGCTTGATCCGCAGGTGCTGGCGGCACTGATGCGTACACTGCGGTACGACCCGAGCGTGGATGTGCGGCTGGCGGCGCTGGACGCGCTGAGCCGTCACGCCGGGCAGCCGCAGGTGAAGAGAACGGTGGTGGACGCGCTGCAGGAGCAGCAATCTCCGCTGGTGCAGGTTGCCTTGATCGATCAATTGGTGGAATGGCGCGATGCGGATGCTGCTGCAGGGATCGAGAAGCTACGGCAGGAGCCGCACCTGAATCCGACGGTGCGGCAGCGAGCAGACTGGGCCATCAGCAAGCTGAATTGAGGAGTGAAGCATGAACGGAACAAATTGTATGGCGATGCTGGCGGCGGGAATGGCATTGCTCCTGGTGCCGGGACAAACGAAGGGCAATACGCCGGAAAGACAAGCGCAGCAATCCACAGCGCAAAAGGAAGTGCAGCGCGAGCCCTTGGACGCAGACCCCGATCGGTATGCACAAGACAGGGATGTTGCAGATATAGAGATGGATATGGACGTCGATGTGGATGAGCCGCAGGCGGACATCAATGTTGATCGAGACGAACCGGAGATGGAGGCGGATTCCGGTCACGAGGATATGGAACAGGTTGAGATTGACGACGAGGACGGGGGATTTGCGGAGCATGAGCAAGAAAAGATTGAAAAGACATTTGCGATGCCAGCAGCGGCAGGGCGGCGGACGCTGGAGATCGACAATGTGTGGGGTTCGATCGAGGTAGTCGGAACGGCGTCGGATCAGGCACAGGTGACGGTGAACAAAAGTATCTCGGCGGAATCGAAGGCGAAAATCGAACAGGCGCGCAAAGAAGTGACGCTGGACGTCACGCAGCAGGTGGAAGCGCTGAAGCTGTACGTCAACGGGCCGTTCCGGTGCAACTGCCATGACTGCGGGCGTTCGCGGGACGATGACGGGTACGTGGTGAAGATGGATTTTCAGGTGCAGGTGCCGCGGGACATCGACATCAAGATAAAGACGGTGAACGAGGGGCGAGTCTCTGTGCGCGACATTAACGGCAGTTTTGTGGTGCGCAACGTGAACGGGGACATTGAGATTCTCAATATCGCGGGGTCGGGAACGGCGCGCACGGTAAACGGGCCGGTCAAAGTGTCGTTCCGGCAGAATCCAAGGGAGGCTTCCGATTTCCAGACGGTGAACGGAAGCATTGAGCTGGCCTTCGAGCGGGATCTTGCGGCTGATTTTCGATTCAAGACGTTCAACGGCGGAATCTACAGCGATTTTCCGGTTACGGCGCTGCCGGTGCAGGGGATGCAGGAAGAGCATCACGGCGCCAAGGTGGTTTTTCGAGCGGACCGTTACACGGGAGCACGGATTAATGCGGGTGGTCCGCAGATCAAGGTCGAAAATTTAAATGGAGACATTCGCATTCTTGAAAACCATGAATAAACAGATGAAGTTCCTATCCAATGCAGGACGGCTGGCGCTGGCGACGCTGGCGTTGGGAGCGGGCGCGGCGAAGATGATGGGGCAAGCGGGCGGCGACCGCATCCCGGTGACGTTGAGCGATCCCTCGCGGCCAGCGCACGTGAAAGTGAGCATGGTGAACGGCGGAATCACGGTGAAGGCCTACGACGGCAAGGAGGTGGTGGTCGAGGCGCGGGTCCGCAATCGCGAGAATGCACGCAATGAGGGCGGGCCGAAGCGGATTGCGATTTCGACGACCGGACTTTCCGTGGAGGAAGAAAACAACGAGGTGAACATCAACACGGATTCGTATATGCATCCTATCGATGTGACGGTTTCGGTGCCGGTGCACACCTCGCTGAAGCTGCGGGCGGTGAATGACGGGGACATCGTGGTTACCGGTGTGAATGGCGACCTGGACGTGGACGACGTGAACGGGTCCGTTACGCTGAACAATATTGCGGGGAGCGCGGTGGCGCATGCCTTGAATGGCCACCTGACCGCTACGTTTGCGCGGGTGGATGGGCAGAAGGCGATGGCGTTCAGCTCGCTCAACGGGAACATTGACGTGACTTTCCCGGCGGATCTGAAAGCGGATGTGAGCATACGGTCGGATCAGGGCGATGTGTTCAGCGACTTTGATGTGCAGCTCAAAGCAGCGGCAGCGCAGCCGGTGGTGGAAGATGGCCGCGGACATGGCGGCAAGTACCGGGTGAAGGTAGATAAGACGGTGCATGGGACGATCAATGGGGGAGGGCCGGAGATTCAGTTCCGGAATTTCCAGGGGCAGATCTATATTCGCAAGGCGGGGAGCCCGAGGTAGAAGAGGAAGCGTTATGCTGGGGCAAGCTCGCGGCGTTTCAGCCTAGGGAGCGCCTTGATGGATTTTCCGGCCTTCTCCTGAGCGAGGCGCAAGTCATGCAGCGTCTGCAGATTTAGCCAAAACTGGGGGCTGGTTCCAAAGAAGTGAGCGAGGCGCAGGGCGGTGTCGCCGGTGATTGCGCGGGTTCCGTTCAAGATTTGGGTGACGCGGTTGGTCGGTACAGCGATCTTGCGGGCGAGTTCAGCCGCGCTCATATTGAGTGACGACAGTTCCTCCGCCAGGTGCTCGCCTGGATGAATAGCAGTGAGTGACATGTGATTCTCCTAGTGATAGTCAACAATCTCCACGTTCGCCGGGCCGGACGACCCACTATCCCAACTAAAGCAAATCCGCCACTGATCATTGATGCGAATGCTGTATTGTCCCTTGCGGTCACCCGCTAATGCTTCAAAACGGTTGCCGGGCAATGCGGCCAGGTCACGTAAGGACGTGGCCGACTCCAAACGGTCGAGCTTGAGGCGCGCGGAGCGTTCAAACCCAGAGAATGATTTGACCCATTTACCGCCGGCAAAGTCCGAAGTCCGCTGGTCGCGGTAGCTGACGATCACGAGTTCATCATAGCAGTTGTACGCGTTACGTCAAGCGTAAAGAACTCCGGGTTGGCGAGCGGCGAAACGCCATTTCAGGAGAATGGCGTTCCTCGGGGCTCAAGGTTGGACGCCGGCGAAAATGGGGATTGCCGCGCGGCTGGCATTTTTGTAGACGATGCCGGCTTTCATGACGAAGACGACCCGGCGCACGGCAGTGATATCGGTCAAGGGATCGCCGTCGAGGGCGATGATGTCGGCCTGGAGGTTGGGGGCGATAGAGCCGATCCGATCGGAGAGGCGCATTGCCTCCGCGCCGATGGCATTGGCGGAAATCATGGCTTGCATGGGATGCTGTCCGCCGTCGCGCACGCGGTCGATGAATTCCTCAGCGTTGCGGCCGTGAGAGCCAGCTACGGCATCGGTGCCGAAAACTATTTTCAGCCCGGGAATTTTCACGGCGCGCTGCAGCAATTCGTGGTTCATGGGCAGAATCTTGTCCATGGCGGCGAAACCTTCTTCGGTGTAGCCGGGCGTTCCGAGATATTTTTCCTTGTTCAACTGATAGTTTTCGATGACCAGGCCGGCCTGAGGGTCGAGATAAACACCTTTCTCGGCCATCAGCTTCAAGTCGGCGTCGGTGGCCAGAGTACCGTGTTCGATTTCCGTGCAGCCAGCGAGGGTTGCTGCGCGTACGGCGTCCTTGTAGGCGTGAACGAGGGTGCGCAAGTCCTGCCGGCGGGCTTCATCGCAGGCGGCGTTCAGCTGCTCCTGGGAAAGGGTCATGCCGCCGCCCTGGCGGATGGATTGCGAAGCGAAGATTTTGATCAGGTCCGCGCCGGCTTCTTTTTGCTTACGCACGAAGGCGCGGATTTCCGCAGGCGTGCCGGTCTGCTCACCGCGGCCTTGCAGGGGCTCGACGGCGGTAAGGAGGCGAGGACCAGGCAGGAGGCCTTTGCTGATAGCGTCGCGCAAAGGAACGTCGTTCGGTGAACCGACGCTTTGCACGGTGGTGAAACCGGCCATCAGCGTGAGCCAAGCGTTGGAGGCCGAATTGTAGGCGTCGTCGGGAGTGTTTCCTCCATTGGGACCAGCGTTCTTTCCATCTTTGCCGAAGCTCCAGGTGATATGGACGTGGGCGTCAATCCAGCCGGGGAGAACGGTGAGGCCGCGGAGATCGTAGGCGATGGGCGTGGCGCTGGGGCCGATGGCGACAATGTTTGCGCCTTCGACGACGATGCGAGTGTTGTGGAGTGCGTGTCCCCGGCCGTCGAGGATAGTGTTGGCGGCGATGACGATGCGTTGGGGTTTAGCGGAAGGGTGCGAGAAGAGTTGCTGAGACAGAAGCGTGGTGCAGAACAGTATGAAGATGGATGAGATTGGTTTCACCGTTCGCTGGGCCTCGTGGTTCCTTGCAGAGTTTAGTCCTTGTCCGGATCGAATTCGCGGCGTATTTGCACCCTCGGGCCAGTGAACGAGTCGATGCTTAGCAACGGGATCTCCAGCTGGTGAGACAGTATATTAGTTTGCGGCGGATGAAGGCGTCAGTAAATACCACTCGACAGTGGGGGCGCGCAGATACTTCATGCGGGTGCGGGTGACTTGCGCGGCTGTGGAGTCGCCGAGTTTCTCCTGGGCGGCGGCGAGTTGTTCGAGGGCGAAGAGCGAGCGAGGATCAGCAGCTAGTGCGTCGACGGCGCCGGCGAGGTCGCCCTTGGCGGCGAGCAAATAGCCGCTCGCGGACTCGAAGCTGTTTTCCACCAGGAGATCGCGGGACTGCTCGGCAAGTTGTTCCAGCTTGCGGACGGTGGCTTCCGCGAGGGGGAATTCGCCGCGGCGCGCGGAAACGCGGGCTCGCTCGCGCAGAACCTGAGCGCGGAAATTGTCGCGGCCGGCTTCGCTCAGACCGTCGATGGGATCCTGCAGCCAAGTTTCCAGCCAGCGCAGTTGCTCCAGCTCCAGGGAAGGGCCGGCGGCGAGCATCGCGCGGCCGAAAGCGACCTCAAATTGCGAATAAGGCTCGCGTTGCTGGCGGACTTTCTCGTTGAGAGCATCTAGCGCTTGACGTCCCTCGATTGGACGGCCCTCCCAAAAATAAAGCAGCGCTTTCTGAAACTCGCAATGCGAGCGGTCGCGCGGATTATTGGCGACGTTGATGGCCTCGTCGTATTCGGCGCTGGCGCGGACAAAATTTCCCATCAGGGCGGAAGT
Source organism: Candidatus Acidiferrum sp. (assembly GCA_035309625.1). Taxonomy (GTDB): domain Bacteria; phylum Acidobacteriota; class Terriglobia; order Acidiferrales; family UBA7541; genus Acidiferrum. Next base: position 40,731 of record DATGEY010000058.1, on the reverse strand, counting down.
ATCGCCGAGGCCATAGTGCGAGGAGATGTAGTCGGGATCAATTTTCAGAGCGGCGGCATAGTGGTCGAGCGAGCCCGGATCGTCGCCCGTAACGCGGAGGACTTCGCCGAGAGAGTCCTGGGGGTTGGGGGAATTTGGCAGAACTGCGGCATAGCGCTGGAGCGAGGCGATGGCCTTTTCCGGATCCGGGCTGCCGGTCTGGACGTAGGCATAGCCAAGAAGGTTTAGCGCGGGAGGGTAATCGGGATCGATACGGCGCACAGTTTCGAGCATCTGGCGCGCGCGATCGTAGTCCTGCTGAGAATAGAGCCAGTCGGCCAGGATGTAGAGGATGTGCTTGTTTTCGGGATAGCGCTTCAGAAGATCATTCATAGCACCGATGGCGGGAAGAACGTCGCGGTCGCTAATACTGGTCATCCAGCGGATGAGCAGTTGCTCATCGGCGGTGGCGTGAGGGAGAAGAGATTTGGCGCGGGCGAGCGCGGCGGAATCCGGAATCGTACCCAGGGAAGCTAGCGAAAGGGCCGCGTAGCCCAGGGCGAACTGCGGATCTTTCTTGATGGCTTTGCGGGCATTGGCGAGCGCGCCGTCCACGACGTGATTTTCATAGTTGTCGAAAGAGAGTTCGATGAGCTTGCGGGCTTCGGGTGAGCGGGTGGACACCGGAATGCTGCCAAAGAGCTGCTGGCGTCCGATGGACGCAACCCGGGCGGGGGAGCCGGCCTTGCGAGCCTTGGCCACTTGCAGGTGCGGGGTGGTGTTTTGCGCGCCGGCTGGGATCCCGACTAACGCGGGAAGCACCAGGAGAACAACGCGCGCTGGGAAGCGGTTCATTAGCAGACACCCGTATAGAAGGAACCGATGAAAGTAGATGCCTCCATCAAGTTAACTTGGGCGGCGCGCGAGCAACTACTGGCCTTAAGGACAGGCCGCGCTGGATGGTTACGGCGAGCCTCGGCGAACGGTTAAGCACAATCGCAGCAATGTTTTTGCTGAAAGGGAATTGAGGCCAGTTCGCGATCAGAGACGCAGATTTTTGGGTTCTTGCCAGGTGCCTGTCAGAAAGGTTGTCGCCCACGCTAGTTGTTGGCCAGCCCTTGACATAGCGAATAAAAAGCGAATATATTAGGCGGAATGGCACTACCGGGCTTCCCGGAGACGGGTGGAAAACGGTGCCAACCGGGGGAAGCACGCTGGGGGAGCCACCTCAAAACGCCTGTACGCAGGGTCAGGTTTTCCACAGGAGGGTCAGGTGAACGCAGGGCGAAGGGTAGCGGTTCAAACTAATTCACATAAACGACTGTATTCACATGACTTACGACGGTCACAGGATTTCGGGGCGGTACTAGGAGCTTGGTTTAAGGTCCAAAATGTGCCTTGTGTACCATCGCCTTTGGGACCCCATTTGCTGTCAAATGGTACAGGTAACCGGGGAGTGGACCCTAAGGTCAGGGTCAAGCATCTAAGGAAAGGCCGGACAGGTAAGAAAACGGGCGGGACCGGGACAGAGGACAGAATGAAGAACAAGGACAACGGACGCAAATGGATGTGGTGGTTCCTGGCAGTGATCGTCGCGCTGCAGTTGTACTTTGTGCGCGAGTTGCTGGCTGTTTTTGCGCTGTTTGCGGTGGGGTTTGCAGCCATCGCTTCTGTGATCATCAGCTTGTACATGCTGCAAAAGGGTTGGGAAGTGGCGGTCGGACGAGTGGCGGATAGCAACCATCCAATAGTGAATTTCGCGCGGCGCGGCGCATCGACCGTGGAGGATATGGTGCGCAGACCGCTGCGGCGCCCGGGCTCTGCCGCACCCCGCACGGTGTAGAAGGTTTTCTAACGAAAGTTTCTGGCTTCGGCCAGAGCACGCAGGGCCAACCGAACTTGAGATCGGTTGGCCCTTTTTCTTTTTGTGCTACTCTCTGCGTCGCGTGAGGTGGCACTGATGCGAGGGACAGTGGTGGTAGCGGTTCTGGTGGTGGTGCTTTTGTGGAGCGCAAGGGGATTGGGGCAGGTTCCGGCAAAAGAGAGGGCGCCGGCCAAAAGGACCGCCATTCGAGCGGGGCGGTTAATCGATGGGAAAAGCGACAAGCCGCTGGAGAACGCGCTGATTTTGGTGGAAGGGGACAAGATCGTTTCGGTGGTGGCGGGAGGAGCGGCGCCAGCCGGCGTGGAAGTCATCGATTTGTCGAAAGCCACGGTGCTGCCTGGATTTGCCGACACCCACACGCACCTGCTGTTGAACGGAGACATTACGGCGGAGGATTACGATGTGCAGTTGTTGAAGCAATCGATTCCGTACCGGGCGATATTGAGCGCGCGAAACGCGCGGATTGCCTTGGAGCATGGATTTACGACCATGCGCGATTTGGAGACGGAAGGCGCGATGTATGCCGACGTGGACATCAAGAATGCCATCGCGAATGGAGAAGTGCCGGGGCCGCGGATGCAGGTGGCGACGCGGGCGATGACGCCCACGGGGATGTACCCGCTGCTGGGGTATTCGTGGGAATTGCAGGTGCCGAAAGGCGTGCAATATGTCGACGGAGTGGATGGCGCGCGCAAGGCAGTACGCGAACAGGTGATGTATGGCGCGGACTGGATCAAATACTATTCGGACCGGCGTTATCACTTTGAAGCGGACGATGTGCTGCACAGCATGGTGAATTTCACCGACGAGGAAGCAAAAGCGATCGTGGACGAAACGCACCGGCTGGGAAAGAAGGCGGCAGCGCACGCGATCGGAAGCGATGGGATTGCGGCGGCGTTGCGAGCCGGTGTGGACACGGTTGAGCATGGCGACGGTCTAACCGATGCGCTAATCGACGAAATGGCCCGGAAAGGGGTCTACTGGGTGCCCACGATTACAGTGGGCGCATATGTGGCGCCGGGGCGCGGCGGGAACTGGACCCGGATGGTGGATCTGGAAAAGGCGGCGTTTCAAAAAGCGTTAAAGAAAAATGTGAAAATCGCGCTGGGTACGGATGCGGGGGGCTTCGATTGGAAAGACATCAACCAGGCGAAGGAATTTGGGTATTACGTGAATTACGGGATGACGCCGATGCAGGCGATTCGCGCCGGGACCGTAGTGCCCGCCGAGCTGTTGGGATGGAGCGACAAAATGGGCACGATTGAAGCGGGGAAGTGGGCGGACCTGGTGGCGGTTAGCGGCGATCCGCTGAAGGACATCACGGAACTGGAGCACGTGAAATTTGTGATGAAGGGCGGGTCGGTCTACAAAAACGAAATTTACTAGGTTGTAGTTCAGGCCTGCGCGGTCAGCGCGCGTTGAATCCCATTGTAGTTTTAGTCTTCGAGCGGGACTTCGATGATCGGCGGATTAGAAGAATGCCGCGCCACCGTCGACGTTAATGGATTGCCCGGTGATGGCGCTCGATTGGAGCGAACACAAGAACAGCGCGGCACGGGCGACTTCTTCGGCAGTTTGCGCCCGGCCCTGGAGCAGTGAGTTGAGGAATCCCTCCAGCTGCTCTTTCGGGGTGACGCCCATCTTTTTGGCCAAAGTTTCGCCAAGCTCCCGGGACATCTTTGTTTCCGTTACCGGGCCGGGGCAAAGGGCGTTGACGCGCACGCCTTTGCGGGCTGCTTCGGCAGCAGTGACTCGGGTCAGGCCCAACATTCCCGCTTTTGCGGCGGCGTATGCTGAACCCCAAGCGAATGCCGACTTTGCCGACAAGCTGGAGATATGAAGAATGACGCCGGAGCCGCGAGCGTACATCTCCCGCAGAACCAGCTTACTGAGCAGAAAGGCAGCGCGCAGATGCACGGAAATCACCGCGTCGAAATCTGCCACCGGATAGTCTTCGACCGGAACCACCGGACCGTAGTGCCCTGCATTGTTCACCAGGATATCGACGCGGCCGAATTGCTCGCGGGCCGAGGCGACAATGCGGGCGCAATCCGATTCTTTGGTGAGGTCGGCGGCGAGGAAGGCGACTTGGCCGAAGCTGCGAATTTCGCTCGCAGCGGAAGCGAGTTCGGACTGCGTGCGCGCAGTCAGAAAAACGGACGCGCCTTCGCGCGCAAAGAGCTCGGCGATGGCCCGGCCGATGCCGCGGCCCGATCCCGTGATGAGTGCGACTTGATCCTTCAGGAGCATAGGAACAGGAGAATAGAGGGAAGAGTGAAGCGAGGCAAGGGCTCTCGAACGGAGCATGCCGCGAGGCCGCGAAAAAGCTACGCGACAGGGAACTTGCGACAACCTAAAACCGTTTAGGGCATCTTATTGCCATAGGTGATAAATCTCGAGGTGTAACGGTGAGTCGAAATTCTTCGGTACTGCATTTCCCCGCGGTGCTGGTCGTGATGGCGGCGGTTTCGCTCGCGGCCTGCGGCGGTTCGATGAGCACCAGCACCAATCCAGGAGGCACACCCACGCCGACGCCCACTCCGTCAGCGTCCTCCATCGACGTTACCACCTATCACTACGATAATTTCCGCACCGGAGAGAACATAAACGAAACGACGCTCACCACCGCCAACGTAAACCAAACGAAGTTCGGCAAACTCGGGGAATTGATGGTTGACGGCAAGGTCGACGCACAGCCGCTGTATTTGTCCAACCTGTCCATTTCTGGTGGAACGAAGAACGTCCTGTACGTAGCCACCGAGCACGGCAGCGTTTTCGCATTCGATGCCGATAATGTCAGCGGAACCGCAGCCGTGCCTTTATGGAAGAGCTCTACGCTGCAGACCGGGGAAGTACCCAGCGATGATCGCGGCTGTGGACAGGTGACCCCGGAGATTGGAATTACTTCGACGCCGGTCATCGACCGCACCCGCGGAGCGATCTATGTGGTTTCGGTGTCGAAAAATAGCGCGACGGGAAATTATGTTCATCGCATTCACGCACTCGACCTCACCAGCGGCAAAGAACTCTTCGGTGGACCCACAACCGTGACGGCCACATTTCCGGGCAGCGGCGCCGGCAGCGTGAGCGGAGTCATCACTTTTGATCCACGCGAATACAATGAGAGGCCGGGGCTGCTGGAGTTGAACGGAACGATCTACACGACGTGGGGATCGCACTGCGATGCGGGCCCCTATACCTCTTGGATGATGGCGTACAGTGCCGATACGCTTAAGCAGACCAGCGTGCTCAACCTAGTGCCCAACGGAAGCGATGGCGGCATTTGGATGTCTGGTGGAGCGCCCGCTGCCGACGCCGCCGGAAGTATTTACTTCATTATCGGCAACGGTACGTTCGACACCGTTCTCAACGCGAATGGGTTGCCGTCCCAGGGAGACTGCGGAAACTGCTACGTTAGGGTTTCCTCCACGCTGCCGCTGACACTTCTCGATCTTTTTACGCCCTTGAATACGGTCACGGAATCGGGTGGTGATGTGGATTTTGGCTCGGGCGGACCGTTGTTGCTGCCGGACGTTATCGACGGGTCTGGAAAGGTACGGCATTTGGCGGTAGGTTCCGGCAAGGACGCCAACATTTATGTGTTGGATCGCGACAGCATGGGGAAATTCAGCGCGGTGCAGGACAATATTTACCAGTTGATTTCGGGACAGCTTGCCGGCGGGGAATTCGCCAAGCCGTCGTACTTCAATGGAACGGTTTACTACGGCGCGGTGGGCGATTCGATCAAGGCGTTTCCGATCTCCGGCGGCAAGTTGGCGACCACCCCTTCGTCTAAAACCGCGACGCTATTTACATTTCCCGGAGCGACGCCGACCATCTCCGCCAATGGAACCGGCAACGGGATCGTGTGGGCGGTTCAGAACGGCAACCCCGCGGTCCTGCATGCTTACGACGCATCGAATCTGGCCACGGAATTTTACAATTCCAACCAGGCCAGTGGAGCCCGGGATCAGTTCTCTGGGAACAAGTTCATCGTTCCGGTGATTGCGAACGGCAAGGTGTTGGTAGGTACGCCGAACAGCCTGGCGGTGTTCGGCTTACTATGAGCGAAATTGCCGGCGCTCATTTTTCGGACGGCTTTAAATCCTTCAGCAGCTTCTGCACGAGCCTATTAACTTCATCCTGGGAGAAAGAGAAAGTATCCCGGCGGACCGGCTTTTGTCCCACCGCGCGATAGATCACGTGATTGGACGGATTCTGAAAAGCGTCCACGACGATAGTGCCTTCCCGGAAGTGAATATTTTCATAGCCTACAATTCCGGGTCCCCAGCCCCAGCCTCCATAGCAACCAAATGGGCCGCACATCAACCCCGGATAGCCGCCGGGGTAAACGCGCTCGACGGTGGCGTTGCGACGCCGCACCGCGATATGGAAATCGACCAGCAAGTCTGCCGCTTGTGGGTCGTCAACTTCCTTTAGGCCTTTCTGATTGAGGTCCCCTTCGATGGCGGACTTGACCCTGCCGCGCAGCATATCGTTGTCTGCGTTGTTTTCAGGAGTTACGGTTTCTGTTTCCCCCCGAGTAATCACATCGCGCGAGATCACCGGACGCGATCCGCGACGGCTACGCTGCTCGGCAGCGGGCCGCCATGCCCAGGTAGCGTGGCGGGCGATGTGAGCGTCCCGGTCTCGCGTGATGTGCACATATTCATCGCAACCCGCGAGCAAGAAAACGCAGGCCAGCGCACTGGCGGCGTAAAAGGGAACTTTGGCCCAGGCAAGCTTCTGAAATGGCATCTGCCACTCCTTTTCAAAATATCGGCAAATAGAATTCCCCTGATTTTAACCCGGGAGGAGAGAAATAGTTGCGGGGACGATCGATCAGCTACGGGGGCCCCAGTCGGCCGGGGGAAACACAATGGGCCAAAATTGTGGAGCTGGCTGGTCGAACTCGAAGGCAACTGCCGAGTATCCGGCCTCCGAAGTTTCCACGCGAACGACGCGGCAGCCCTGTTGGGCTTGCGTTTTTGCGTTGATCAGTACAATTGGCTGACCAGCCTTGATCTCCATGCGCAACTTCAGCAACCCGCCGTGCGCATTGACCACAACTGTCTGCGTGTCTTCGCGTATTTCTTCGCCGTCGCCGGTTCTGGCCTGCACGACGACGGCTACTTGCAGCATCACGCGCTCGCTACGACGCTGATTTGGTGGATTTGGGGCGGTCACTTTGATCTCAGAGAGAGAAACTCTAGTCACTATACCGCGCACAGGGAATTGGAGCGGCCGGACGTCCAGTGGTCCGTGCTATTCCGTTACTAGCGGAGTTTGGCTTCGAGTCCGGCTTTGACTTCCGGCCACTCCGATTCGATAACGCTGAAATATACGGTGTGGCGAATGCGGCCGCTTGCGGTAATCATGTGGTTGCGAAAAATGCCCTCCTGGCGCGCTCCCGTGCGCAGAATTGCCGCGCGGGATCGGTCATTGAGCGAATCGGTCTTTAGTTCCACGCGCATGCATCCAAGGGTTTCAAAGGCATGACGCAAAAGAAGATATTTTGCTTCGGTATTGATCGCGGTGCGCTGCCAAGGGCCGGCGACCCAGGTCCAACCGATTTCGAGGCGACGGTGCTCGCGCTCAATGTTGGCGTAGCGCGTGCTGCCCACCACGCGCCCGCCAGCTTGCTCCAATAGTGCAAAGGGAATCGCCGATCCGGCCGCCTGCTCCTTAAGCGCTGTCTGAACATAGTCGCCCATTTCGGCCAAAGAGCGAACCGGAGTTGGGATCCACTTCCAAAGATCAGGATCAAGTCCAACCTCGGCCAGTCTCTCGATGTGTTCGAGGGTAAGGGGCTCCAGGCGCACATGCCGCCCTTGCAGAACCACCGGCGCCATGATCATCGGTTTGGACATGCGAGCATTCTCCCGTGAATTTGCGGACGCATAAAGCCTGCATCTCCACCAGCGAGATACACTAGCAGGCCACTTTGGCACTCACGCTATACTGGTCGCGGCTATGAACGATATTACGATCCTCGACACCAACTGGGTGGGGCGCTCCCATTCCATAGCGGCGGCACTTCTGGAATCAGGCGATCATCGAGCCATCATCGATCCCGGGCCGGAGTCGACGTATGCGACGCTGCGCGAAATACTGCACTCGCGCGGACTCTCGGTCGACCAACTCAATGCCGTCCTTCTGACCCACATTCATCTGGATCATGCCGGAGCTTCTGGCTCGCTGGTGCGGGACAATCCCCGCCTGACGGTTTACGTACATACTCTGGGCGCCTCCCACATGTTGGACCCCTCGCGCTTGTTAGCCAGCGCGGCGCGGCTTTGGCCCGACAATCTACACCAACTTTTTGGCGAGACTTTGCCGGTGCCCAAGGAAAATCTGCGCATCCTGGAGGGCGGCGAGATCCTTACGCTGGGCGCACGCAAACTGGAAGTCGCTTACACTCCCGGCCACGCTTCGCATCACATCAGCTATTTTGACGCCGCAGAAGGAGTTGCATTCGTTGGCGACACGACTGGCATTCGCATCGACAACGGGCCGTACATACTCCCGGCCACGCCCCCGCCCGATATCAACCTGGAGATCTGGGAGAACTCCTTCGCGGCCATTCTAGCTCGCCGGCCGGAACGTCTCTTCTTGACCCATTTCGGTTATGCCACAAAACCTGCGGAGCACATCGATGATTTTCGGCGCCACCTTCATCATTGGGCAGAGTTGGCCGCCGATGTTTTGCGTTCGGCTTCCAGTGAAGCGGAGGCCAAAGCGGCCTTTGTAGCGCGCGCACAAGCCCAGATGCAAGAGCACTTGGGCGCGGAGGAAGCCGACCACCATGCGTTCACCGCCGGGCTTGATTTATCGTTCCTGGGACTCGCCCGTTATCTCCGCAAACGCGCGGAAGCCTCGGCTGTCTGAACGAACAATTCGCGTCAACAGCTTGCCCACAAGCTGGGCGATGATTCCTCCCAGTCTTTTCCAGAGGCGGCGTGAAGCGAGGCACAAACCTCTTTTGAGACCACCGTGACGCGCTGAAATTGGGTTTACAGACCAGGACCACTAAGCAGAAGTTTCCGCTGAAGACTCTTGCGGTTGTGCGGCAGCCTCGCTGCTCGCGGCCGATGCCGACTCTATACGCCCGGAGAGCGCCTCGACCAACAGTTCTACAAGCTTTTTGGCACAATCGCCGCCGGCATCCTTATCGGGATTAAATTGCGCGACATCCAGCGCCAATAAATTTTTATGACGGAGAAACTCGCGGAGCGCGGCGCGCACGTCCTCCAGGCCCAAGCCGCCGCTTCCCGGCACCGCTACGGCCGGAAATTCCTCCTGGGCAATGACATCCACATCGAAATGCAGGACAAATTCTCGGGTGTCCGCATGTAAATGCTGCAGCGTGTCGGCCGCCGCCGCGGTTGCGCCTCGTGCCTGTATATCGCTGGCCTGCACGTGACGCAGCGGCCCGCGGGCAAGCAACTCTTGCTCGGGTGGATCCAGCCGCGCCAGGCCAAAGAGCGTAACATCCGGCTCCCGCACCAGCGGCGGTTCGCCCCAGAAGCGGACTAGCTCTGGTGCACCTTTGCCGATGATGTGCGCGAGCACCATGCCGTCAATCCTGCCCGACGGCGTGGTGGCCGGGGTGTTGAGATCGGCATCGCGATCGAACCATAGCAGGTTGATGTGCTTGTGGTAGCGTCTAGCCCCGGTCAAAAGCCCAATGACCTGTGCGCAGTCCCCGCCCAAAACCAGGACCAAAGCCCCGCTCTTCACCGCAATTTCCGCACGGGCCTTCAGATCGTTCAGGCCGGCTACAATTTTCGTAAGATTACGCGCCCGGCGGTGTTCGTCGTCGTCCGCAAAGTGGCTGGGCGAGCAATCGCCGTGATCGATCACTTCGAATCCAGCATTTTGCAGGCGTTCGACCAGACCAGCAGCGCGCAGGGCACCGGGCGCCTTTTCGGTTCCCGGCGAAAACGCCGCCGCGCTTGAGGGCGCGCCGATCAGAGCAATCTTCTTCGGCTGACGGACAATTTTGACCGCCAAGGTCTGCGCTCCTTGTTTTAAGTTCCGTCCACGATGCTGGGTTGTACCGGCTTCCCGCCGGTCCTGTCTTTAAAGTCGTCAGCGGCGAGGTGCAGCGGCGATCGTCGCCAGCTCCGGCGGCAGCGTAAACCGCACGTCTTCCCGGATCAAATCCAGATCGCGCTGGTCGGTAAACCCAAACTGAGCCAGACGTTCGCTGACCTGCTCGACAAGCACTTCCGGCGCAGACGCTCCCGCGGTCAGCCCTACGCGCTTGACGTTTTCCAGCCATTTCACATCGATATCCTGCGCGGAATCGATCAGCTGCGCGGGCACGCCGCTGCGCTGCGCGACCTCCACCAGCCGGTTCGAATTGGAACTATTGGGCGAACCGACTACCAATATCAGGTCGACGTCCTTGGCCACCTGCTCGACCGCCTCCTGGCGATTTTGCGTGGCGTAGCAGATATCGTCGCTGGCCGGGCCTTTGATGGCCGGAAATTTCTGGCGCAGACGAGCCACGATTTCCTGGGTGTCGTATAAGCTCAATGTGGTTTGGGTCAAGAACGACAGCTTTTCCGGTTCCGCGACTTCCAGCGCGTCCACGGCCGCAACCGAGTCCACCACAATGGTGCGGTCTGGAGCCTCGCCAGAGGTGCCAATGATTTCTTGATGGTCGCGATGTCCGATTAAAATGATGGTGCGTTTTTCGCGCGCGAATTTGAGCGCTTCCAGGTGTACCTTGGTGACCAGCGGGCAAGTCGCGTCAATGACCCTCAAGGAGCGATCTTTGGCCTCCTGGCGCACCGTGGGAGGAACGCCGTGCGCGCTAAACACCAGCACCCCGCCATGCGGAACGTCATCGATGGACTCCACAAAAATCGCGCCCCGCCGGCGCAACTGCTCCACAACGTACGTGTTATGTACGATTTCGTGGTGCACATAAACCGGCGCGCCGTAGGCTTCCAGCGCGAGCTCCACGATGTCCACCGCGCGTACCACCCCGGCGCAGAAGCCGCGCGGCCGCACTCTCAGCAAAATCTTTCCGTTATTTGTCCCCATCATCATCCTATGAGAGATTTCCAGACTCTATCATACCTCACTCACCATCGGGCCCGCAGCCGCTTTTGAACCTCGTGCTTCCTCGCTTGGCGGCGATACGCTAGCCTCTTCATTTAGCTTCGGCGGCTGCTGGTGCCGCTCGATAACTGGCGCATTTGCATCCGGGGAAGTTGCACTCTCTGGCCGATTTGCCGGTCTTGAGTGGCAGGTACATGTGCGCGTGAATGCTTTTCGGATGGCCGCATTTACAGGGTTGGGGACGATTATTTCGCATGATTCAACGCAATCCATCCAGAGGTTGGAATTAGGCCGTGCATTGTACTCGATTTCGGCAATCTCGTTCTCCGTTGTTTACCCTACAAAAAGCGCCCTATTCTCACCGGGTTACGTTCAATGATACCGTTCCTCGGTTATTAGAAACGGGGCTCAGCGTGGGCAAGCGCATCCTGATCGCGGATGATGGGCAAGAGGTTCGTCAAGTGGTGCGCGCCATCATTGAGGCCCGCACAGGTTACGAGATTTGCGGCGAAGCGGCAAACGGTGTGGAAGCGGTCGAAAAGGCCCAGCAGCTGAAGCCGGACCTGATCCTGCTGGACATTGCCATGCCCATGCTGAATGGCGTGGAAGTGGCTTCTGTGCTGGCTACATCCATGCCCGAACTGCCGGTCGTACTATACACAATGTATAGCGAATTGTTGGGGTTATCGCTCGCCTCCGCAGTGCACGCTAAAGGAGTGGTATCCAAGGCGGATGGAATGAGCAAGCTGCTCGAGTGTGTTCAAGGCTTGCTGGACCCCCAGACGCCGCCGCAAGCGCCGGTGCCAACCTCAACTACGGAAACTCCCACCCCGCACGCCAATAAAGCCTCTTCGTCCTGATCAAGCGGTATATCCGGCGGCATGCCTGCCGCAGCCGCCTGTGTTTTTCCTCCAGGAGCGGAACACTTCGCTGGTGAACTCATCTTTCCCGCTTGAAAGACAAATAGGACTAAGTTAGTCTTATTTCCAGTTGCAACTTAGTTGCAAGAGCGAAGAATGCGTCTCCATCCCTTTATCCCTATGATCACCGCTTTCGGGTTCTTCGCGGCCCTTGCGCTGTTTTCCGATTCCACTCGCGCGCAGGAAAGTCCGTACTTCGTTACCTACGATCACTACCTGGAGGAGCCGGGCAATCTGGAAGTCGAATTATTTTCGACGTTCGGCACGCAGCGTGATGGCAATAATTTTAATTCCTTCTGGACCGAATTCGAGTACGGAGCCACGGCCTGGTGGACCACCGAGCTTTACCTGGAAGGGCAAACCACATTACAGGACAGTACTTTATTCACCGGATGGAGGTTCGAGAACCGCTTTCGCCCGCTCAAACGCGAGCATCTCCTTAATCCGATTCTCTATGTGGAATACGAGGAGATCAGCGCCGCGGATAAGGTCCTGAAGGAAGTCGAGGGCCACGACGTTGCATCCGATTTCCTGGCGCCGAACGGCGAAGCCCGCAAAGACCACAAACAGGAACTCGAGTTGAAGCTAATCCTATCCAGCACCGTGAAGGGATGGAATTTCGCGGAAAATACCATTGCGGCTAAGAATCTATCCAATGAGCCCTGGGAATTTGGCTATGCTTTCGCCGCCAGCCGTCCTTTAGCCTTGAAAGCTTCGGCGACGCGTTGCTCTTTTTGCCGGCAGAATTTCAGTGCGGGCGCGGAGATGTATGGGGGACTGGGAGATCGTCATTCCTTCGGCCTGCACGATACTTCGCACTATCTTGCTCCGGTGGTCGCTTGGACTTTACCTTCCGATTGGACTTTGCGGCTCTCCGCCGGGTTTGGCCTGAACGGCAACAGTCACGCGTTCCTAATGCGCTGGGGCGTTTCCCGGGAAATCGCCGGGTTTGGCTCTATGTTTCGTAACCTGTTCCGAGGTAGCCGGTGAAGCAAACTGCCGTGGCGTTGGGTGTCGCCGCTGTTCTTGTCGCCGCGTCTTGCGCCCTGGCCCAGCGCGAGAAACAGGCTTCCCCCGGTTATAAAGCAGACGCCAATGTGTATGAGGAACTGGCTAAGGCTCCCGACAAAGCCAGGACCAAGCGCAATCCCCTCGAGAGCGACCCGGACGCGGTGGCTGCCGGCCGCTATTTATTCGAGCAGCACTGCTCGGAATGTCATGGCATCACTGCGGACGGCACCAGCAAGGCTCCCAGTTTGCGGGCAGCCGAGGTCCAGGCCGCTGCCCCCGGAGCGATCTTCTGGATTTTGACGAATGGCGTGGTGCGCCGCGGCATGCCGGTGTGGTCGAAACTGCCTGAACCGCGCCGGTGGCAACTGGTCAGCTTCCTCAAGTCGCTCGGGACGCAAAAAGCTGCGGACCGAAAGACCGAATAGGAGTGCAGTGGCGACGGCCTAAAGGGCCTGGCCGGCGGCGCCGGATTCCCTACTCGGCCCGTAGAAGGTCGCTGAGCAACTGGTGCATCCGTTGAACGGCGATAAAGAGTTGATCGACACCCGGCGTTTCCCGAGTGACCTCGTGGCTGGCCAAGTCTGAAACAATGGCGTTGCCCAATTGCGCGGCCCGCCGTATGCGCTCGCTGGTCAACAGCGGAAGCACGGTGTGTGGATCGTGATGCGTGATCTGGCGCTCTTGCCATTCCTGCACCGCCCAGGCGGTCTTGCGCACATGATCCACGGCATCGCGAAAATCCATCAGGATGCGTTGATCGATGCCACCGGTGCGGATAGCGTGCTCCAGCTGCAGCAGTTCCGCGCTGGTTTTCTTCAATTGAAAATTAACACCCCAAAACGATTCGCTCGGGACCAGAAGTTCCACGGCCACGCCCAATACCTGACCTTCTTTGCGGCGAATGGCAACCACGCGGGCGCGATAGGTTTCCCCAGACAGCAGATTGGTCAATTCCAACTGGCTGCCCACACTGGGAAACCTCTTCATATCCAGCAGGCCGCCCCGTACGTTCACTTCGCGGGCTTGCGCTGTCTCCACCACAATGCTGCCGCTGGCGTCTGACCACTTCGCTTGTACCGGGATAATTACTGGAAAACGGCTGCCTCGGCGCTGTTCCGCCTTACGAGCAGCGGGTTCCGCGATGAGTTCTTCCACGGTGGAGTTCCTCAGGGAAAGCGTAGCGCCTGTCCGATTTTGGAACAGCACTGGAATTTGGCCCCGTGCTCGACTTATCACTGGCAGGAAGCAGACGGCACGGCCTCGTGGGAGAGCTTAACTGGCGCCAAAACGATAGCGCTGAAGCAAATAATCGAACCCAAAAGTAGTGACGGAAGGGCGGCGATCCTCAATGGTGCAGCGTCGCCACCCCTCCGTTTGAAGCTGTTTACCTGTACCTCTAAGGTGTCGTCGCGCAGGCGTGGAACTTGTTGGAATACTCGGGCTGAATCGCGTACAGCTTTCCATCGATCGAGAAAGCGCCGTACTGGCCGAACGGATTTTCGCAGATGTCGCCGATCTCCGCACCATACTCAATCAGCGAATTCTGCGCAAACCACGCGTCGCCGTCGGGATCGGTGACGATCTCTATCAGTTCATGAGACAGCGTGCTGCTGGTGGAGTCCACTAGCGGACCATTGGGGCTTGGTTGTGCAACCGAGCAGCCCTGCACGTTTTGATAAGGCTCAACGGTATAGAGCACATGGCCGATATCCTTGAAGTCCACGCCGCCGTGATACGCGCAGAAAACGAAAGTGGAAAAATTATCTGGGGAATAGCACACGTTTGTAGAGGTGCACACGTCCACGCCGCTGCGCAAAAAGATGTGATAGATGTGGCCATAACCGGACCCGTGTACATGCGCCGCCGCATGCACAAGCTGCAGGATATTCGTGGCGGTGAGCTTTGCGGGTAACGTGGTGTTAATGGAGGTCGCGGCGCCCTGGGGGTAGCGATGGTTGGCCGTCGAGCCGACGTATTCGTCGGTGATATGCATGAAGTTGCTGTAGTTGAACCGCGCCAGGAACGCCGCGGGAGTTCCCCAGCAGCTCGCCGGGCAATTTACATACACACTGTTGGAGACAGCCGAAGGCAGGACTTTCCCGTGGTTGGGATCGCTGAGATCGGCGGGATAGAAGCCGGGTGCAGGAACGCCGGGAACGGTGGGAACCGAAAACGAAGTCTCCGGCTCTGAAGATTGGACTGCCGGGGCGCTCGATTGCGGATGCGGATTGCTACGGCTGATTTCGGGATCCTCGAAGCGCAAATGCGCGCTGGCGCGCGAGCGCAGCGGGGTGAGGTGCACGTGATGACCGGCCGCGTCTTCGGCGGCGATCTCATCGTTGACGGAAACTTGCAAAGAGACTACCGATTCCCGGGCCGCTTCCGTTTCGTTCTGGGCCGCTTGGCTGACGAGTTTCAGAAAGCCCGCGAAAAATAAAAATAAGAACACGCTTAAAACCACACGATGGCGAAACAACTTCATGATCACCCCTTTTTTGGGAATAATATTTGAGATTTGGCTGGGGCAGGACGCGGGCTGGAAAATCCAGTGTAAGCGCCGAAAAATGGTTGTCAATAAAAAGCTGTACAAAATAGCGTAGGATACCCTACTTTGCGGTACCCTATGGCTGCAGGGAATCCGGTCCTTTTCGGCAGAACGGCAGTGGTAAGTTGCGCGCGTTTACAGTAATATCTCATCCAATGGTTCCGGTGGCCCTGCTGCCGCGCCAGGTAATCCGCGAAGTGTCCAGCCCGCTTCTGCCCGGTCCCGAGTACGCGAACGTATACCAACAGGAATCCAGCTCAAATTCGAATGGAGGAATACCCCATGAAGCGGGTCATTCAAATAACGATCGTGGCCAGCGTGGTACTGCTGTTGGGAGGCTGCGCGACGAAGAAGTATGTCGCCAAGCAGACCGACCCCATCAGCGCCAAGGTTGCCGATGTGGAAAAGCAGGCACAGAACACTCAGAAACAGTTGGAAAGCGATGAGCCCAAGATCAGTGCGGCTGCCGAAAAAGCGGATTCGGCCGACGCCCGTGCGGGTGACGCTCTGGGGCGTGCGGACGCAGCCTCCAAGAAAACCGATCAGGTCAAGTCCGATCTGACCAATCAATTTCACAGCGAGTTGAATGAACGCATCGCGAACATCGACGATTACAAGGCCGCCGGGGATGCCACCGTGCTGTTCAAATTCAATTCCGCAAAACTCACCGACGAAGCCAAGCAGCAACTCGACCAGCTCGGCACCGGCAAAGTCGGCAGTATGAAGCGCTACTTCGTGGCTATTCAGGGCTTTACCGACAAAACCGGAACGCCCGAGTACAACCTCGAGCTTAGCCGCCGTCGCGCCGAAGCGGTCCAGAGCTATCTAATCTCTCAACATAATATGCCGGTTTATCGCATTCAGATCGTGGGACTCGGCAAAGACAAGCCGGTGAACGACGAGAAAACTCGGGACGACCGGCAGAAAAACCGCCGCGTGGAAGTGACTATTTTCTCCGCCGACACTGGTCAAGGCACAGCGGCGCAAAATCCGGGCTCCGCGCAATAGCCCGATCCACACCAATCACCACCGATAGCTATTTGGCTCGCATCGCAACGGATTGCGAACCGGTCGCTGCGGGTGTTCCCGCACCGCTGCCGGACCCGGCCCCGTGGGACTTGCGAAACAGGGGAGTTCTCGCATACGCTAAGCGGCGTTCGCCCCTTTAGCCTTCTGGTAGAAACAACCCGTCCAGGGATTATTTCTATGACTTCCTAATCGGGCGGAAAGTTGTCTACCTTCGGTGAGCGGCTCTTGGGAGGCAGTGATGAAACGGATATGCGGTTCTATTCTGGCGGCGGCAGTTCTCCTGTCACTACCGCTGGTGGCTCAGGAGAAGAACAACGACGTGAGCGATAGCGCGACAAACTCCGACGCGGTGGTTAAAAGTAACGTCGAGGCAACCAGCCTTTGGGCTACCCCGCGCCCGCGTAATGGCGCCCGGGGGTTACCGGACGCTCCACGTCCTCGCTCCACTCCGTTTCCCGCCTCTACCGGTAGCGCCAGTGAACCGCCTGGCCGCCTGGTCCCCCGCTACGAAGTATCCGGAGGCTATAGCTACGTGAACTTCAATCCCGGTAGCCCCTTTGCATCCTTTAACAACCACGGCGGCACCGGCTCTTTCGCCTACAACGCTTCGCGCTATTTGGGCCTGGTGGCCGAGTTCGCCGGTTACAACTTTGACCGCAATACCGCCGGTGCCGATGTGCGGGGGAGCTGGAACACTTGGCTCTTCGGCCCGCGCCTGAACCTCCGAAAGTTTGATTACTTCGTACCCTTCGCGGAATTTCTGGTCGGAGGTTCTCATGGAAGTACGCAAATCACCGGCGCCAACTCGCAAAGCGCGTTCGCTGTGGCGGCCGGCGGTGGCGTCGACGTGGTACTTTCCAAGCATGTCGCCTGGCGATTTGCGCAGATCGACTACCTCATGACCAATTTCTCCGGATCCAGTGTCGGAGGGAATGCTCGTCAGGATAACCTGCGCCTGGGCACCGGTATTGTCCTGCGCTTTGGGCTGCCCAGTCCGCCGCCCCCACCGGCCCCGAAGGGCCCGCCTACCGCGTCTTGCTTGGCGACGCCAGCTTCCGTGTTCGCCGGTTCCAATGACACGGCAACCATCCATGTCACCGCCAACAGTCCCGATAATCTCCCGCTGACGTATAGCTACACCGCCTCCGGTGGCGCCGTGGACGGCAACGGTCCCGACGCGCGCTGGAATTCCTCCGGCGTCAGCGCCGGTTCGTATACGGTTAACGCAAAAATCGACGACGGCAAGGGCGGCACCGCGGCGTGTGCGGCAGACATCCGCGTCGAAGAGAAGCCGCATCATCCCCCCACCGTTTCCTGCACCGCCAACCCAACCACCATCATGGCCGGTGACCGTTCCACCATTTCCTGCACCGGAACGAGCCCGGATAATCTGCCCCTGACCTACAGCTACTCCACCTCCAGCGGCCAAATTAGCGGTAACGGGCCGCAGGCCCAGCTTGATTCCACCGGCGTCCAGCCGGGGGCCATCGCCGTGAAATGCGAAGTAACCGATTCTCGCGGCGACAAAGCCGAGGCCTCCGCCAGCGTCGATGTCCAGCAGCCCCCGCCGCCTCCGCAAGCCACCAAGGTCGGCGATTGTGGCTACACCACCGCCGGCGTGTCCCGCGTTGACAATGCGTGCAAACGCATTCTGGATGATGTTTCCCTGCGCTTGAAGAATGAGCCCGACGCTAAACTCGTGATCGTAGGTTACGCAGATCCGAAGGAGCCTAAGGCCTCCGTGTTGGCCGCCAGACGCGCGGAACTCGCCAAACAGTTCCTTGGCGAAAAGGGCATCGACGCCTCTCGTATCACCACCCGCACCGGTCAAGCCTCCGCCGAAAAGGGATCCGAGAAGGAAAACCGGCGCATTGAGGCCGTCTTCGTTCCTGAAGGCGCGACGTTCTAACTAACTGAGCAAGACGCGGGCCGCGCGGCACTGCGGCTTGCGGTAGCAAAATGGCGTGATGGGCTCCTTGAGCAAGCCTCAACGGGCCCATTTTCTTTTGTTAGCCGCACTGACGGCTTAATCGCGAAAAACCCCCGTTCCAATTTGGGACCCGGGAGTGGCTCACCCATCCCGAATATCCCGAAATGATACTTCATTGACTTATATATTTTAGAATATACTGCCGGGTGCTGGTAAATCGCTGTTTCCTGAATTGGAACCAAGAATGCTTACCTACTAAGCCATGGAATCCGTTGGTTCACGCCTGAGCGAGCAACCGGCCGTCTTCCGCGAAACTGCGCCGATGAGCATCCTGATCGTCGACGACGAACCGTCCATTCGAGATACCTGCGCCGAGGTGGCGCGGCAAGCAGGCATGAAGACCATCTCCGTAGCTAGCGCGGAAGAAGCTTTGGACGTGCTGGAAAACTCCGCGGTAGATATCGTTTTGACCGATCTGATGCTGCAGCAAACCAGCGGATTGGATTTACTTAAGCGCGTTCACGACACTAGCCCCATGCTCCCGGTGATCGTGCTGACTCAATATGGGACGATTGACTCCGCCGTGGCCGCTACGCGCCTCGGCGCCGTCGATTACGTCACCAAGCCCTTTCGAATCGACGAACTGCGCTCGCGCCTCGAACGCGCCGCGCACGCCGTAGAACTGCAGCAGGAAAATCATGTTTTGCGCGAGCAGTTGCGCACCCGTCCGGGCTTCGGCGGCCTCATCGGCGTTTCCGAACGCATGCAGCGCGTTTACAAGATCATCCAGAAGGTAAGTCTGCACGAATATCCGGTGCTTATCCTGGGGGAGAGCGGTACCGGGAAGGAGCTGGTCGCCAAAAGCGTGCATTTTTCCGGGCCCCGAAAGGACCGGCCTTTTGTCCCGGTCGATTGCTCCTCGCTGGTAGCCACCCTCATCGAATCGGAACTGTTCGGATACGTAAAGGGCGCTTTTACCGGGGCGCTGCACGGCAAGCAGGGCTTGCTGGAGGCGGCCAATGGCGGAACCCTGTTTCTCGACGAAATTGGCGATATGCCCGTAGACCTGCAAGCCAAATTGCTGCGTGTGCTGCAAGAGCGCGAAGTGAAGCCGGTGGGTTCTACGGAGCGTCGCCGCATCGATGTGCGCATCATCGCTGCCACCAATCGGGACCTCGATGCGGCCATCAAGACCGGAACTTTCCGCCAGGATCTATATTTTCGGCTGAACGTGGTGCAAGTCAAATTGCCGCCGCTGCGGGAGCGCAAGAGCGACATTCCGTTGTTGGTCTTTTCTTTCCTGGAGAAGTTTTCCCTTTCGCAGCAGACCTCGCGGGAGATTTCCGAAGAAGCCATGCGCCAGTTAATCGCCTACGACTGGCCGGGCAATGTCCGTGAGCTGGAAAACGCCATTGAGCGCTCGGTAGCGCTGGGCTCCGGTCCCATTCTTCACGTGGCGGACTTGCCCAGCAACTTGCAGTACCCGACCACCGAGCGCCTGCCGGAGAAAAACGAGCTTCTGCCGCTGGAGGAACTGGAACGTCGGGCCATCCTACGCACCTTGCGCGAAACGGCGGGCGACAAACTGGCCGCCGCGCGCATTCTTGGGATTGGCAAGACCACCCTGTATCGCAAGCTGAAGCAGTACCATATGGAAGAGGAAGCCGGCAACAGCTAGGGACCGGCCCACACCTCCGGCAAGCCCCCCAACGTGAATTATGTGCAGTTCAGCGACCCTGGGGGTTTCCTACCAGTACATCAGGCGAAGAACAATTCCCCGGAGTCTGCTGGCTGCTTTTTCACTTCGGAACCGAATCCATTGCGGAGTCTCGACATGGGAGGATTGGCTACCCGCTTCTGCGGCGTAAAGCCTTAATTATAAACAAGATAGCTGGAATCGTGGTGGGCCTCTCAGTGCAAAGCGTTTCTCTGAAGCTATTTGTTCCCGCTTCTGCGGTCGCGCGCAAAAACAAGCGGATTGAGGCCGGTTCATGTGGGTCTGGGGGAAAGCGCAAGGGATGGCTACGGACGCGACCACCGTGGCACGCGCCGCCGTGGAAGGCAAACCGCGCGAGGATTTGCTGGGCGCGGCCGTAGGAACGCTCCTCGCCAGCCGCCAAGCTGATCGCTTTGGTGTTTGGCTGGAAGATCCGGCTAGCTCCCTTGCCGTCGGCGAGGTCAACGTCAGCTTCCGGGGCGTCGTTTCCGAAAAGCAAGGAGATTCGACTCCTCCGGAATGGTCCAGGTTAGCGCCAGAATCCCCGTTACCCGCGGAATTGTTGGTCGGTTTGCGGACGGTGGAGCAGGAACTGGAGAATTCCACCGGCCAGCCGATGATCGGCGCGCTCATTGAAATGCGGCGTGCCATGTGGGTTCCGGTAAAAACGCAGGGGCAACTTCGCGGCATCGTATTCGCCGGCCAGCGGGAAAAGCAAGCGCGCTTCCCGCAGGCGCTATTGGAGTCGGTTGCGGCCGAACTGGCTTTAACTCTGGAGCTCGAAGAGGAGCGGCGTCTGGGACGCGAGCGTCTCCAGGATTCCCGCCAAGTCCTCGACGCTCTGGGCAGCTCTCAATCGCCCGGCGCCATTCTCGACGGTATCGTGAACGCATGTACCCAACCGGGCGGCCCGCAGGACCGCGCCTCCGCGGTTTTCGCCGCCATCGGACGTCTGATGTATGCGCCGCCCGACGCGGACAAAGGCCCAACTCCGCTGGCGGCAAGAACCGTTAGCTTCCTCTGGCAGTCTGGCGCTCCGGCCTGGCGCCGCAGCCTTGAGACGGAAGCGATAAGCGGCGTTTGGCGCCGCGCTCTTGACTCCCGACAAGTCGCCGGAACGCAATCTGCCAACGCTTGCTCCTCTGGCGGGGTCACGCGGGTGGTAGCCTGGCCGCTGCAAGCCGGCGGTGAAAGCCTCGGCGTGCTGGTCGCGGGCCTTTGTCCAGGCAGTGCATCGCTGGCGGTGCTGGAACGGTTTGAGCTTAGCGCCGCGCTCGCCGCATGCACGCTGCGGCAGCTAAAGCGCAATGAGGAAGGCGCTGAGCAGGAGCTGCGGCAAAGCGCTGTGCTCGCGGCCGTGGGCGCCGCCTTCCTGGAGGTTCGCTCCGATGGAAGCATCGAGCAATTCAGCGATGGCGCACGTGCGATCCTGGGCGCTCACCCGGCGGAGCCCAACTCATCACAAGATTTTTCCCATCTGTTCTCCACGCTTGATGTCCCCCGGGTCCAAGCCTGGCTGCGGACGGCGCAGGCCTCTGCTGGCCAGGGCTTTCTTGCCGCCCAGCAAATTCTCCCGGAAGCGCACCTGCACAACGGAACCCGTGTTCGGCTGCAGGCCGTGTATGCCACAAAGAAGGGCGATGCCGGTATCGTGCTGGAGCCCTTGCCAGAAGAAAACCAAAAGGCGCAGGCCGAACATGGAGCCGCCGAAATCCTGAACCTGATCGAATGGCTGGAAGAGGGCGTGGTGCTTTTCGGCGCCAATCGGGAAATTCGCGCATGGAACGTCCGTTTCGGCCAAATGCTCGGTTTGTCGCCCAAAGAACTGGAGAGCATGAAGACGCTCGACGATCTCGCCGCCGCGCTCGTTGCCCGCACTGATGGCGGTAAATTCGCCGTAAATGGGACGGACTGGCATCCCCGCGTCGAAAGCGCCACGCGCGAAGAGCTCCACCTGGTGCGCCCGGTCCCCCGTCTGCTAGAGCGTTTCACGCGGCCCATCCTCGATCCAAAAGGCGCGCTGCTGGGCCGCGTCGAAATCTACCGTGACCTCACGGCCCAGCGCGTCTTGCAATCCAAGTTGCTGCAGACCGAGAAGCTCGCCGAACTCGGCCAGATGGTCACCAACATCGCGCACGAACTCAGTAATCCGCTGACCAGCATCCTGGGATACGCACAGCGACTGCTCCTGCGACGCGACCGCGCCGGCGAATCTGCGGAGGCGCGTCAGATTTTTCAAGAAGCGGAGCGGGCCAGCGCGATCCTGCGCCAGCTGCTGTTGTCCGCGCGAGAATCCGGTCCCGAGCGCCGCCGTGTCGCGCTTAACCAGATTGTTTCGCGCACGCTCGAATTGCAGCGCCTCACCCTCGCCGCTGGGAATGTAAGCGTCCAACTCGACCTTGATCCGGTGCTCCCCTCCATCCTGGGCGATGCCGGGCAACTCCAGCAGGTGCTGGTGAACCTGATGTCCAATGCGCGGCAGGCTATCGAGGAGCAAGGCCGGGCCGGCACGATACGGGTGAAGACCCTGCGTATTGCCGAAAAGCGGGTGCTTCTGGAAGTCAGCGACGACGGTCCGGGGATTCCGCAATCCATTCAGGCCCGAATATTCGATCCCTTCTTTACCACCAAGCCGGCCGGTGTAGGAACCGGATTGGGACTGCCCATCGTGCTCGCCATCGTACGCGAGCACGGGGGTACTGTGCATTTGACCAGCACGATCGGGCGAGGCACCGTCTTTTCCATCGAGTTGCCGGCCGCCGCCGTTCTCGAAGTGCCGCTGCCCGGCACCGGCGGCTCCCGCCCTGGCCGGCACCGGCTCGAATCCTGGCCTGCTCCGCAACCGATTAAAGCCACGCAAATGCGTGCTCTCTTGGGTCCCTGGGCGGGCGCTCGCGTTCTCGTGCTGGAAGACGAACCTACCGTTGCGAGGCTCATTGCCGATGTGCTGGAGGACGAAGGGTTGCGCGTGGACGTTCTGCTCGATGCCCGCGAAGCTCTCGACCGCGCTGCCCAAGTCGAGTACGCACTGGTCGTGTGCGACATGAAGATGCCGGAGGTCAATGGGGAACACTTCTACCAGGCACTGGCCCACGCCGGCAATCCTCTCCACGCCCGTTTCCTGTTTGTTACCGGCGACGTTCTCGCCGCTCATACTCGCGACTTCCTGGAACGCAATCATCTGCCGCATGTGGCCAAACCGTTTCGCGTCGAGGAACTCACCGAAAAAATACGCATCGTTCTCGAATCCAGTTCGCCGCGCGAGCCTTCTCAGGCCCCAACGGCGAAGAAAAATGCAGCGAGGAAATAAAAAAATGGCACCTACTGTAGAACGTAGCATCTTGCTGGTCAGCGACAACGCCGAACTCTGCGCCGCCGCGCGCCTCGATTTGGAAGCTCGAGAAGGAGGCTTGCGCGTTGCCGCGGTACGCACCGTGGACGCCGCCCGCCGAATCCTTCAGGATGCTGCGCCCACGGTCATCCTCCTGGAGGAAACCGCCGCAGGACCGGAAAGCGAGAGCCCGGCAGGGGAAGTCCCGCGGCTGACGTCCGTGGTTTCCGCCCTTGCCGTGCATGCGCCGGTGGTGGTGATTGGCGCGCACGATCAGCAATCCGAGCTGGCCAAATTGGTGGCCGCCGGGGCCGCCGATTTCGTGGAGCGTGCCGGAGATTGCCTTCCGCTTGCGCTGGAGATGGTCGACCGCAGGTTACGCCAGGCCCAGGAGATCTCCTCCGATGCCCAGCGGTTTGCCGGTGCGGACAACAATGGAGAAGCCTTCGGTGAAATCATCCGCCACGAGATGAATAATCCCCTTACCGGAATTCTGGGCAACGCCGAACTCTTGCTCGCGGAAGTCCGCCGCAAGAATGACGGCCGCTTGCCGCAGGGCGGCCAGCAACGTTTGGAAACCATCGCCGCTCTTGCCGTTCGTCTCCGCGAGACGGTGCGCCGCCTCAGCCAGGAATGCGAAACCCGCCAGCATCCGGCGCAGTAGCTCCGCCCACTGACGGTGCGTCGCGGCCTAATTTGCTGCGTACGTCCGAGAAATTCCATCACCCGCTGCCAGAGTCGGCGGGAACAGCGGAATAATTAGCAAGATGCGTATCGGGCGCCGCGTTCCCTACAAGGTACGCGAAAATTCCCCCGTTAGGTTCCCAACCGCTCACGAGCGGAACAGTACGGATTCCCGTTGGAATGTCTTGAATGCCAGAAATAGCGCCACACCCGCGTACACGCAGGTCGACCCAAAAATAATGGCCATCGAGTTCCAATGATAAGTTCCCGACATGATTTCCTTGCACACCAGGCTGGTGCTCAGGATCGGTACAAAAGCCAGTTTCGGGGTCAATTCCACGCCGGGCAGCATGGAAGCAATCGCCGGAATGATCACCAGAAACGTCATGGGAGTCAGATAGCTCTGCGCCTCTTTATAGCTCTTCGCAAACAGCGCAATGGTCATGAGCACGGCCGAGAAAAATACCGCCAGGGGCAGGGCCATTACAAAAATGGAAATCACCGTTTTGAGCCCCAGGTGCAGCAGCAAAGCCGCTGCCTCGCCGCGTCCGCTGCTTGCAGATGAGTTGAAACGCCGCAGCGCCGAAAACGAAATACCCATGGACAGCACCGACAGCGCGGCTGTCGCCAGCGAAGCGTTCAGCACCAGGAAAAACTTGCCCAGCACCAGATCCATCCTTGAAATTGGACTGGAAAGAATGGTCTCCATGGTGCCGCGTTCTTTTTCCCCGGCCGTTAGGTCAATCGCCGGGTACATCGCTCCGGTCATGCACAGCAGCACCACCAGGTACCCGATAAATCCCCCCACGGACGAGCCGCTCACCTTTTCCGGCGGCGCCACGTTTTCTTGTTTGATTTCGAATGGCGTAAGCACTGAAGCCGGCACATTCTTCGCCGCCAGCCGGTCTTTCACTACCTGTTCGCGGTAATCCTTCAGAAATTTCTCGATGCGGTCCGCGCCGAAGGAAGACTTCAACTCCCCCTCGTAGTAATAAATTTCAACCGTCTTCGTGCTTCCGTTTTGCAGCGCGCTTTGAAAGCCCGCCGGTATTTGCACTGCTGCGCGAATCTGCTTGTCCGATATCTGCTCCCTATAGTTCTGGTCATACGGAACGATCTGGAAATTGTCCAGTTTGCGCAGGCTGGCCAGCACATCCGGGGAATCTTCCCCGCCCAGCACCATGATTTTGGGAATCTCCTGTTTCGCTTTGCCCACCAGTTCCACCGCCAGCGCGGTGAACCCCAGCATAATGACCGGAAACAGGAACAGCGGCACCAGCACCGTGGAAATCAGCGTGCGCCGGTCGCGCACCCATTCCGTGAACTCCTTGCGATACACAATCCCCACGGCCTTCAAGTTCATGGCCTTCTACGCCTCCGCCTTGCTTTGCAGCGCGTTCACTACTTTCACGAAGATCTCTTCCAGGTCCTGTTCTCCATGGCGCTCCCGCAATTGCCCGAGCGTCCCTTCCGCCAAAAGCTTGCCGTCATGAATGATCCCGATGGTGTCACACAGTTTCTCCACTTCACTCATGATGTGCGTCGAGAAAATCACCGTCTTCCCGTTGTTACGGCACTTGCGAATGAATGTCGTAATCGTCCGTGCGGTCATGATATCCAGCCCCAGCGTCGGCTCGTCGAAGATCATCACCGGCGGATCATGCACCAGCGTCCGCGCGATCGATGTCTTCTGCTTCATGCCCGTGGACAGCTTGTCGCAGCGCCGCTCCCGAAATTCGTTCATGTCCAGGCGCTCGAATATATCGTCCACCCGTTTCTTCAATGTCGGCTCGTCCAGCCCGTTCAGCCGTCCGAAATATTCCACCATCTCCTGCGCGGTCAGCCGTGGATAAAGCGCAGTCGCGGTCGACAAAAATCCCACCTTGCCCCGCACTTTCTCCGGCTCCTCGACCACGTCATGTCCGCATACCAATGCCGTCCCATCGCTCGGCTCCAGAATCGTCGCCAGGATCCGCAGCGTCGTCGTCTTCCCCGCGCCGTTCGCCCCCAGTAGCCCATAAATCTGCCCCGGCGCGCATCGAAAACTTACGTTCTCGACCGCGCGGATCGCCCCACGCTTCTTGTCATGGAATCGCTTCGACAGGCTACGCGCTTCAATCATTCAAGACCCTCGCGCCGGTCCTTCCGGCCGTTCCCACACCCGTGCTGAGTCTACTACGCCCCGGTCGCCCCAATATTTCGCTTTGCGCGGCCCTGCCCACGCTCCCTGTGACCCAGCCGGTCTGCAAACATCCAATCGCTATGGACGCTCTTTCCCTCCCTGAAGCTCTGCGTGCTCCGTGCCCCATCCTCCTCTATTTCGTCCGCCCGCCGGCTCAGCTGTTCTCCTTAACGAACGCGCGCGGCCTCCGGCATCCCCGCCCCATCTAAGCGCATCCATCTCAGAGAAACATGGCGTTTTGACATCATTGCTAGGGGAAGCTCCGCTCCTATTGTTACAATCAAGCACTCTGGTTTACCCCGGACGGGGGATAGCAAGCCGCACATTTTTGACGGCAGTCACTTCGTGCCAGTGTGCCCGCGGCTTCTTTCGCGGGCAGGGCGGCACGCCGACCGAAATAGGGAGCAATGGACCGCAGGCTGCGAAATCGCATACTGATTTTTCTCGTCCTGGCTGGCCTGGTGGCTTTCGCCCTGGTCCGCCTCAGCGGGCGTCAGCCCGTCGCCAAAATCTCCGCCGTTTTGCCGATTCGCGAAAATGTTATCTCTTCCATCTCCAGCAACGGCAAAGTTGAGCCCATCGCTCCCTTTGTTGTGCGCGCCCAACTGGATACTTTCATCGAAAAAATCAGCGCCGTCGAAGGCCAAGCCGTAAAAAAGGGCCAGCTTCTCCTCCAATTGAACGTCAGAGACGCCGCCGCCCAGTTGGCCGAGACCCGCTCCAAGCTTCTCCGCGCCGAAGATGACCTGCGCGCCGCCAATTCCGGCGGCCGGCCCGACGAAGCTGCAAAGACCGAGGGCCAGTTAGCGGCCGCCATTGCTCAGCGCGACCGCCTCCAGCGCAATCACGATTCGCTCGAGCGCCTGATTGCCCAGCAAGCCGCCACCAAAGACGAGCTCGCCGCCAACGACCTCGATCTCGCCAAGGCCGACGCTCAGGTCAAGCAGCTCACCGCCGCCAAACAGGAGTTCGAGCATGGCGTCAAGCTCGATTCCAGTCGCACCTCTCTCCAGGTGCAGCAACTTCGCAGCGAAGCCGCCGTCCTGGAAGAAAAGGTTCACGACGCTCGCATCGTCGCTTCCGCTGACGGCACCCTCTACTCCCTTCCGGTCAAAGCCGGCGACTACGTAAAAGTCGGCGACCTGCTCGCCGAAATGGCCGATCTTCACAAAGTTCGCGTTCGCGCCTTCATCGATGAGCCCGAACTCGGCGGTCTTGAGCCAGGCGAGCCTGTCAAAATCACGTGGGATGCGCTTCCCAATCGCACCTGGATGGGCAAGACCCAAGTTATCCCCAAGCAAGTTGTCGCTCGCGGCGCCCGCAGTGTTGGCGAACTCCTTTGCGAGGTCAATAACGACAAATTGGAGCTGCTCCCCAATATCAACGTTAACGTGCGCATAAATTCCCACGAGCGCATCAATGTCCTGACGGTGCCTCGCGGCGCTGTGGAAGCCGAAGGCGGCCAGCGTTTCGTCTTTGTTGTCCTGCGCAACGCAATCGCCGCCAGCAAAGCCACTTTGGAAAAGCGCGAAATTCACGTCGGCATCGCCGATGCCACCAATTACGAAGTCGTTGGCGGCTTGCGCGAAGGCGAGATGGTGGCCTTGCCCGGCGATGTGGATCTGAAGGACGGCATGCCCGTAAAAATCGTCAATACCGATGCGAGCTACATCCGTGGCCGAAGTGATTCCAATTAAGCTCGCTCTTAGAGCCGCGTTCTTCCTGTCGCTCTTTTTCCAGAATTCCCCTGCGCCTGCCGCCGGCCCGCACCCTGATGAAAGCTTCGCCGCCGCTCACAAAGCGTACAATGCCAGTGATTACCCCAAAGCTCTTGAGCTACTCCAGATCGCCGCGCAAGAGCACCCCGGCAATCCTGAAATTCATTTGCTCCTGGCCAAGACGTACTACGAATCCCACCAGCACGACGCCGCCATCGCCAGCGCGGAAAGAGCCGTCGCCCTTGCTCCCCAAAGTTCCCTCTATCACGAGTGGTTAGGCAAGGTTTACGGCGAAAAAGCCGACCATGCCGCAATGTTCTCCGCCCTGTCCCTCGCCAGGAAAGCCCGCAAGGAATTCGAGAAAGCGGTCGACCTCGACGCCAATAATTTTGCCGCGCACCAAGCCCTCATCGAATTCGATTGCACCGCTCCGGGCATCGCCGGCGGCGGTGAAGACAAGGCCCGGCCGGAAATTGCCCGGCTGGCCGCCCTTGATCCTGCCGAAGGTCACTACGCCGCCGGCAATTGCCATCGCCAGAAAAAAAACTTTGCCGCCGCCGACTCCGAATTCGCACAAGCCCTGGAGCTCCATCCGAAATCCGCCGAGCTCATTTACGATATCGGCGATTACGCCATGAAGCAGGGCCAACCCCAGACCCTGGCCGTCGTCGCCGAGCAGGGTCGTGCCGTCGCTCCCTCCGATCCGCGCGCGAAGTTTTATCGCGCGGTAGCCTTCATCATCAAGAACGATAGTCCCCTCGATTCCGAGCGCCTCCTCCGGCAATATCTCCAGCAGGCCCCCCTGCGCTCCGGTTTTCCTCCTCCCTGGCGCGTGCATGAGTGGCTCGGCCGCCTCTATGAGAACCAGGAAAAATCGCAAGCCGCCATTCTGGAATATGAAACAACGTTGCAACTGGAACCTAAGGACAAGTTTGCCCGCGAGGCTTTGAAGCGCCTCAAAAAGGGTTGATCATAGAATGCGTCGGAGACTCGCGCCATGATGGACCTGCGGGAAACCTTGTCGGTGGCTATCGAGGCCCTGCGCGCCAACAAACTCCGCGCCATTTTGACCTCCCTCGGTGTCATCATCGGCAGCGCGTCCATCGTCCTGGTTGTCACCGTTGCTCTCACCAGCCGTAAATTCGTGCTCAGCCAGATCGAGGCCACCGGTTCCAATTTGATTTGGGCTGAGCTGGTTCACGCCGGCAGCAGGGGCCAGCCACTCAGTTACGAACTCACTCTTGCCGATATGAACGCCGTCAAAAGCTCCGTCCCCGGCGTGGTGGAAGTCGCCGGCACTCGCGAGCTGCCCATGTCGATTATCGTCGAAGGCACCGAGCGCCCGGTGAACCTCATCGGCGTAACAGAAGGCTTCCAAAGCATTCGCCGCCTGGTCATCATCCGCGGAAGATATTTCGATTCCGCGGACATGGAAACTCGCAGCAAGGTTTGCCTCATCACCAAGGAATTGTCCGACCGCGTCTTTGGCCTCGAGAATCCCATCGGCGGCACCATCCGCATGGGTGAGCTTACCTTCACCGTCATCGGTGTTTTCCGCGAACGCGTCGCCACCTTCGGTCTGGCCGAAATTCAAAAGGAATCCGTCATCATTCCTCTGACTTTGATGAAGTATTACACCGGCGTCGACGTCTTGCGCCTGCTCTACGCCCAAGCCATGCGTCCCGACGAAGTCCCCGCCGTCGAGCGCCAGATGGCTCGCCTGCTGCAAAGCCGCCATCCCATCGAAGCCGAATACGACGTGCAAACGCTCGCCGCCATTCTCAGCGCCGCGCAAAATATTTCTCTCGCGCTCACCATCGTCCTGCTGGTGATCGCCTTCATTGCCTTGCTCATCAGCGGCATAGGCATCATGAACATCATGCTGGTCACCGTCACCGAGCGCACCCGCGAAATCGGCATCCGCAAGGCCATCGGCGCCGCTCACCGCGAAATCCTCTACCAATTTCTCATCGAAGCCTTTTTGATCAGCGGCGGGGGCGCCGTCCTCGGCATCCTCATCGGCCTCGCTATTCCCGTTCTCGTTCAGCCGCTGCTGCCCGGCAATCTCCGTGTTCCCATCTCACCGCTAAGCGTGCTGATCGCCTTTGGCGTTTCTTGCTCCACCGGTCTGTTTTTCGGCTATCTCCCGGCCAACAATGCCGCGAGTTTGCAGCCCATCGAGTCGTTGCGTTATGAATAATTTCTGGCGGGCCCGGCGGATTTGGGCCGCCCCTGTTACGGCTGATGACGCAAAGAGGACGCTAGCATGATTAGAAAATGTTTCGCCCGCTCCATTCGCAAATCTCTTCGTGGCGCCATGCTCGGAGCCTTGTTTTTCCTTGTCTCCTTGAGCCTCCGCGCCCAGGATGCGCCCCCCTCGAGCGATTCCTCCGCGGTGTCCCTCACGCTCAAGCGCGCTATCGAATTAGCCCTCCAGAACAGCAAAGACATTCAAGTCGCCAAACTGCAGGCCAGCCTCGCCGACCGCTCCGCCATGATCACCAAATCGCAATTCATGCCCAATCTCTACGCCGGCTCCGGTGCCGGGTACACCTTCGGAATTCCGGAAACTCCCGGCGGCCGCGCTCCCGCCCTTTTTGATGTGACCTATACCGAGCAGGTCTTCAACGAGCCGCTGCGCGGACAGGGAAAAGAACAGCAGGAGCAGGCCAAATCCCAAAAGATTCTTCTGGCCGACGCCAGGAACGGCGTCATCGTCCGCACCGCCTCCACCTATCTCGAGCTGGTCATGGTTCGCCACTCCCTCGATTTGCTGCGTAAGGAACAGGAAAGCGCCGACAAAATTCTTTCTGTCACGCAGCAGCGCGAAAAAGAAAATTTCGAGCTACCCGTCGCGGTCACCAAGGATCAGCTCACTCGCGCTCGCGTAGTCCAGCGCATCTTGCAACTGGAAGGTCGCCAGGACGAGCTCGAGGTTGTCCTGCGCTCTCAAACCGGACTGCCCGAAAACACTCTTCTCGACGTCACTCCCGAGGATTTGCCCGGGGTCGCCGAGCAGGAGGGCGCCAACCTGGTCGCCATGGCCCTACAAGATAACGTCGCCCTGCGGGTCGCAGAATCCGATGTGCGCGCCCGGGAATTTCGCCTCATCGGAGAAAAACGCGGCTATTACCCCACTCTCGAATTGGTCAGCGTGTACAGTCTGCTCGCCAAATTCAACAACTACGATCAATTCTTCAAGACTTTCGAGCGCAATAATTTCAACGCCGGCATTCAAGTCCAGGTGCCCATCTTCAGCGCCCAGACCAAGGCCAATATCGCCCTGGCCCAGATCAACCTGGACGTGGCCAAGGCCGCGCTCGCCAACAAGAAGACGGAAGTCAGCGCCGCCGTTCGCGTCAAGACTCGCCGCCTCCGCGAGCGCGACGCCGCCAAGGAAGTCGCTCGCCTCGAGCTGCAGCTGGCCCAGCAAAATCTCACCGTGCTCCAATCGCAATTCGGTGAGGGGCGCGTCAATCTGCGTGAAGTCGAAAAGGCCCGGCTCGAGGAAAACGACCGCTGGATGGACTATCTGGACGCCAATTTCCAGCGCCAGCAAGCCCAGCTCGACCTGCTGCAAACTGCAGGCCAGCTTGATAAAGTCTGGCAGTAGCTGTCGCCAGTGCGCTCCACGTCTTTGGCTGGCAGCCTTCTCGATTTGCCGAACGGACCGGTGCTTCTTGCAGCTGGAACAAAAAAGCTTGAATGCCTTCCTGGCGGCGCTGAAGGAACTGGACGCCGGCTTCGCTGCCCTGCCGGAGTTTTCACCCAGTCCTCACGACGAAACACGCCTCCTGGACGTGCTGCTTTCCACCGCCCAACGGTTGCAGGATAACTACCCTTACTTCCATCCCCTTTACGCCGGGCAGATGCTCAAGCCTCCTCACCCCATCGCCAGGCTCGCCTACGCCCTGGCCATGTGGATCAATCCCAACAACCACGCACTGGACGGCGGCCGGGCCACCAGTGCCATGGAAAAGGAAGCCGTCGCCGAGATCGCCTCCATGTTCGGATGGCGAAATTTTCTCGGACACCTCTGCGGCGGCGGCACCATGGCCAATCTCGAAGCCCTCTGGGTATCTGGCCAGCTCCGCCCCGGAAAAAAAATCCTGGCCAGCGCGCAAGCCCACTATACTCACCATCGCATCAGCAGCGTCTTGCAGCTTCCCTTCGAGTCCATTCCCGTGGATTCCCACGCGCGGATGGATCTGAACGCATTGCAGGATCTGGCCGCACGCGGCGATGTCGGCACCGTCGTCGCAACCATGGGCACCACCGCCACCGGTTCTGTCGATCCCTTGCCGGACATTCTCGCCCTGCGCGAAAAGTATGGCTTTCGTGTCCATGCTGATGCCGCATATGGCGGATATTTCGCGCTGGTCGAGAATCTTGCCGATCGCGCCCAATCCGCCTTCGCCCGCATCGCCGAAGTCGATTCCGTCGTCATCGACCCCCACAAGCACGGCTTGCAACCTTACGGCTGTGGCTGTGTCCTCTTCCGCGATCCCAGCGTCGGCCGTCTGTACCAACACGATTCTCCGTATACCTATTTCAGCTCCACGGAATTGCATTTGGGCGAAATCAGTCTGGAGTGCTCGCGCCCCGGCGCCGCCGCCGCCGCTCTCTGGGCCACCCAAAAATTACTTCCGCTCGCCAAGCGCGGCGAATTCGCTCAACTCCTCCAGCGCAGCAGGCAAGCAGCGCTCGCCCTGCATGAAAAAATTAAAGCGGACTCCCGCTTCATTCCAGCATTTCCGCCGGAACTGGACATCGTCGTCTTCGCTCCCCGTGCCGCCTCAGTGAGCGCAATGTCAGCAAAGTCTCGCGCCATATTCACGGTCGTGGCAGCACGCGGCTTGCACCTCGCCGTCGCCGACCTGCCGGTCAGTTTCTTCACCGCGCTGGATTCCGGTGTTCTTCGCGATCGCCCAACCCTAACCTGCCTCCGCTCCGTCCTAATGAAGCCGGAGCACCTCGACTGGATCGACTTCCTCTGGCAAATCCTCTCCAAAGCCACGGACGAGCTGTCAGTTACACATGTGCAAGCGCAAAGCAATCCGGGTCTCCGCACCATTTGATTTTTCTAAGGGCCCGGTTTCTGACCCTCTCGGAGAGGGCAGTGGATCCGCCAACCAGGACGGTCGCGAATAACCCGCCGTCGAATTCCCTGAAAGATCCCAAAATGGTCCTTGACTTCTATATACTACCGTGATAACATGATTCATGTTAGCTCAGCAGATAACCGTCCATCGATCTTCCGCGAGCCGGCTAACCCTTTTATCTCCTTGCGGTTGGCCCCTCTTTCTTTTTCCAAAAACAGTCAACTCTCCTAAAATCAGTTTCTTCCACCCTCTTTTTGTAAAACACCGGGGGTGGAGGCCGTTCATCTACTTCGCGCGACGAATCAGCACCTCTCTGGCTTATTCGCTAAGTCCTTTGGAATGCGCACTTATGCCCACTTTGTCGTGCAACTGCTTTAGAATCCGCACTTACAGAAATACCGGGGGGAGGGGGTGCGTTTCCACCGCATAATCTTGCTCATACCATCGACGAAACAAACGCTGTAACCGAAAATGATTTAAATGACCCATCGCCGTTTAATGCTGCTAATTGCCATTCAATGCACAGGAACGCCATTCGCAGAAAGGTTTGGAGCCATATCGCTAACTCCGGTAGACTAGGCATTGACCTTTTTGGGCTTGCATTTCGGGCAAGCCGTAGTCCGCGCGGGCGGCTTGTTCGCCGCGATCTTAAGTTTTGTATCTGAGGGTGATGAATGCCGGATGTAATGAAGACGTTGCTGTTGAATCCGCCCAGCTTTGAGAATTTTGACGGCGGAGCGAGTTCGCGGTGGCCCGCGACCCGCGAGATTGAATCCTATTGGTATCCCGTTTGGCTCACCTATCCAGCCGGTATGATTCCCGGCAGCCGCTTGCTGGACGCTTGCCCCGCGAAAGTGAATTGGCAGCAAACCGTCGAGATCTGCAAAGATTACGAATTCCTGGTGTTGTTCACCTCTACCGTCGGTTTTGACAGCGACGTCAAGCTGATCCGCAAAATTAAAGAATCCAACCCTAATCTTAAAATCGCGTTCGTTGGTCCTCACGGACACATCAAGCCCGATGCCACCTTGAACGCCAGCCAGGACATAGATTTTGTGACCCGCGGCGAGTTCGATCATTCGGTTGTGGAGTTTGCGCATGGCAAGCCGCTCAGCGAGATTCTAGGCGTCAGCTACCGTAAAGACGGCAAGATCGTGCACAACACCGAACGCCCGCAGCTGCACACCGCGGAACTGGATGCGTTGCCTTTTGCCACCGACATTTACAAGCGCGACCTGAAGATCGAAAACTACAACGTGCCCTTCTTGCTGCATCCCTTCGTGTCCTTTTACACCACTCGGGGCTGCCCCGCGCTGTGCACCTTCTGCATGTGGCCGCAAACCATTTCCGGACACGCTTGGCGCACCCGTTCCACCGAAAACGTGGCTCGCGAAGTGAAGCAAGCCATCGAATATTTTCCGCAGATGAAGGAAATCTTCTTCGACGACGATACCTTCAACATTCGCAAGGATCGCGTGCTCGACCTGTGCGGCAAGTTCAAGCCCCTGAAGTTTCGCTGGTCCTCCACCGCCCGCGTACACAGCGACTACGAGACGCTGAAGGGAATGGCCGATGGCGGGGCGCGGCTGTTCATTGTCGGATTTGAGTCCGGCGATGCGCAAATCTTGAAGAACATCAAGAAGGGCGCGACCGTCGAGATGGCTCGCACCTTCATGAAGAATTGCCGCAAGGTCGGCATTCGCGTGCACGGCGATTTCATTATTGGATTGCCCGGAGAGACGCGCGAGACCATTCAAAAGACCATCGATTTTGCGAAAGAACTCGATTGCGAAACGATCCAGGTCTCCCTGGCGCATGCCATGCCCGGCACCGAATTGCACGAATCGATGTCCAAGCAAGGCTTCTTGAAAGTCGAAGCGCTGGCGGATTCCGGCGGACACCAATTGCCGCACATCGAGTATCCGCATCTGTCCAAACCGGAAATGATGGCCGGCGTGAACCGCTTTTACGACGAATATTATTTTCGGCCTAAAGTGGTCTGGCGCATCGTGCGTGAAGCCCTGTGGGATGCCCACGAGCGCAAGCGCCTCTACCACGAAGCGACGGAATTCTTGAAGCTTCGCTCGGAGCGTTGGAAATGGGTCCGCGAAGGCGGCGAGGTCCAAAAGCCAATGATTGCCGTTCCGGCTCCTCCGTCCGCTTCCGGGAACGATTAAGTTTCATCATATGAGGCGCGAGTTGCGGATTCGGATCAAGACCCTGGTCATGATCCTGGCGATGGTGGTGTGTGCTAACGCCGGCGATCTGCTGCTGAAACGCGGTATGACCCAAATCGGCGCGGTCCAGATTTCCGCCTCCGGATTGCGCCATGCCTTCGTCTCCACGGTAACCAACGGCACCATCTGGATCGGCATCGTATTCCTGGTGGGATTTATGACCAGCTACATGACCGTGCTGAGTTGGGCCGATTATAGCTACGTCATGCCGGCGGGCGCGTTTGGCTACGCCTTACTGACCTTACTGGCGGTGGTGTTGCTACACGAAAGCGTTTCGCCGCGGCGCTGGGCTGGCGTTGTGCTGATTTGCGTCGGCGTCCTGCTGGTGGGACAAACGCGTCCGCGCACTACCGAGGCCGCAGTGCGCGAGGTGGCCGCGGCATGATGGCAAAGGGACTGCGCGATGGCGGTGCGAACCGTCCGGTGCGCAAGGTGGCCGCGTGATGCGGGTGGCATTATTGCTGGGCGTGCTGATACTGGGCAGCACCGGCGGGGAAATCGCGATTACCTACGGAATGAAGGCCACGGGGGAGCCGGCCCGGCTGCGGCCCCGCGAGATTCTGGCCTTTCTGGCGCGGGCCCTGCGCAATGCCTGGTTCTGGGCCGGCGTTCCGCTGATGGCGCTGTCGTTTTATTCGTTACTTGTGCTGTTGTCCTGGCAGCCGATCAGTTTGGTGATTCCGGCCTCGGCATTGAGCTACGTGGTGGGCACGCTGGGCGCGAAATATATCTTGCGCGAGGAAGTAAGCGCGGCGCGCTGGGTGGGGGTGGTGCTGGTGTGCGCGGGCGTCGCGCTGGTTGCCGCAGGCTGAAGTTCTCGCGAGCGCGAACTCTTATTCGCGAGCGGGTGGAGCATTTGGCGAATTCCGGCCGGCGGTTGCTTTCTGATGTAGACGCTATAACAATTGGCGGAGATTATAGTATGCATGTCCGGGCCATTGCCGTGGCCGCTTGGCAATAGGCGTCATGACCGAAACGGTGGTATCGATGCTTCGCTTGGCCGTGCTGGTGATTGCCGGCGTCCCGCTGGTGTATTACCTGCTGTCGCTGTATTGCACGGTGGAATACTTTCGTTCCCGCCGCCGGCTACCTCCCCTCACTCATTCCTTCACGCCGCCCATCAGCGTGCTGAAACCGGTGCGCGGGGTGGATCACGACGCTTATGAAAATTTCGCCAGTTATTGCCGGCTGGATTATCCGGAATATGAGTTGGTGTTTGCGATGGCCGATCCGCACGATCCGGTGATTCCGGTCATCGAGAAGTTGCAGCGGGATTTCCCGGGCCGATCGATTCGGTTTGTGAACGACGTGGCGCGTGTGGGCGAAAACAACAAAGTGAACAGTCTGTGCCGGCTGGTTCAGGAGGCGCGCTACGATTTGCTGGTGATGACGGACAGCGACGTGCGCGTCGAGCCGAATTACTTGCGAGATGTCGCTGCGCCGTTTGCGGACAGCGGAGTAGGCGCGGTTACCTCCTTTTACCGCTGCGTGGGCGGAGGCAGCATCGCGGCTGACCTGGACATGCTGGGCATGTGCATGGATTCGGCTCCGAGTGCGCTGGTGGCGCGGAAGCTGGAGGGCAAAGTGAAGTTTGCCTACGGCTGGACCATGGCCACGACCAAGAAGCGATTGGCGGAGATCGGGGGGTGGGAAGCGCTGGCCAATCATCACTCCGACGATTTCGAGCTGGGCAACCGGATCGCCAGCCAGGGACATCGCGTGGAATTGATGCGCGAGCCGGTGTGGATGGTCTTTCCTAAGCAAAGCATGGGCGATTTTTTGCGACACGAGTTGCGCTGGGCCATCGGACTGCGAAACGTGCGGCCCACCGGGTATGCCGGATTGATTTTTACGCTGGGTTTGCCCTGGACGATTTTGGCCGCGCTGGCTGCCTCGGCTTCGGGATGGATGGGGATCGCGCTGGCCTATATTTTCGCCTACCTGATTTTGAGGATCGGCATGGCCTATACATCAGGAGTGTGGGGACTGCGCGATCACAATATCGCGGGAAAGTTGTGGCTGGCGCCGGTGCGCGACGCAGTGAGCGCGGGGATCTGGTTGGCCGGTTTTTTGACCGACCGGATTCAATGGCGCGGACTGGAATATCACGTAAGGAACCGGCTGCTGGAACCGGTGGAGGACGCCCAGAACGGGGGTTTGCCGCAGAGCGCCCGGGAAGTCAAGTGAGCGCGGAGCTTTTCCCGTTTTTTGCCCTGATATGGATGGGCTGGCGTTATCTTGTGCTGATGGCGGCCGCGGCACCGCTGGCTTATTACATCGCCGCCACGCTGGCGGCGCGGAGGTTTTTCCTTCGAGAACGATCGCGAGAAATTCCGGCCTTTACCCCGGCGGTTAGTTTGCTGAAGCCGGTGCGCGGCGTTGATTCTGGTTCGTACGAGAATTTCGCGAGTTTTTGCCGGCAGGACTATCCGGAATACGAAATTCTTTTTGGAGTGGGAGAGGCCGCGGATCCCGCGGTGCCGGTGATTCAACGTTTGATCGAAGAATTCCCACGGCGGCGAATCGCCCTTTTTATTGGCGCGGAGAGAATCGGGGCGAATCGCAAGGTCAACATGCAGGCCAGGCTGGAGCGCGAGGCACGCCACGAAATCCTGGCGTTGACCGACGGCGATATCCGCGTCGGGCCCAACTATTTACGGGAGGTGGTGGCGCCGTTTGCGGATAAGACCGTCGGAGCGGTGACTTCGTTTTACCGGAGTATCGCGGAAAAAAATCTGGGCGCGGAGCTGGAGGCGATTGGCGCGGCCAGCGATTTCTTCGCCGGGGTATTAATGGCGAATTGGATGGAAGGACTGACTTTTGGGTTGGGCGCTTCGATTGTGACCACCAAGGAGTGGGTGGAAAAAATCGGCGGATTCGCGGCGATCGCGGACATGCATTCAGACGATTACGAGCTGGGGCACCGCATCGCGAAAGCGGGCGGCAAGATGTTGCTTTCACGGGAAGTGGTGGCGACGATGTATCCGGCGCAGACCGCGCGGGGCTTCTGGCAGCACCAGGTGCGCTGGGCACGGACGGTGCGACTGTGCCGGCCGTGGTCCTTTGTGGGACTGATTTTCACGCATGGTTTGCCGTGGGCGGTGCTTGCCGCGCTGATCGTTCCAACGCCGTGGGTTGCCGCGGCGTATTTGCTGGGCTATCTCGTATTGCGTTTGACGATGGCGTGGACGGTGGGCGTGTGGGGTGTGGGCGACGAGGTGGTGAGACGCAAGCTGTGGCTGGCGCCGCTTCGCGATGCCATCTATTTCGCGGTATGGCTGGCCAGCTTTGGGTCGAACCGTATCCACTGGGGCGGGGAAGACTACATCATGCGGCAGGGACAGCTCGTGCCGGCCGATGCCGGGCGAGGGGCAGGAGCGGCGCGCCGGGAGGCGGCGCGAGAAAAATAATGGGCGGAGCGGGCGTCAACAGCTCTGGCCGACGCGGAGTGGCCCATTGGAGCGTTTTTGTTTGATACCCTACCTTTAACACTGGTGAATAGGTCTTGACCCGCACCGGATCCAGGCGTACGTCCGGATTAACGCATCCTCTCACTCTCCGCGTTATTGCCCCATGGATTCGAGATTTTCGCATGTGCGACGGTTTCGATATTTTCAGAAAATTACCCGATAGCGGAATGGTGTGGATGGCGTCTGCACCCGACCTGGAATCCGCCCACGAACAAATCCAACGGGTGGCCGCCAAGGAACCGGGAGAGTACATCTTATTTTGTCAAGCGACTCAGCAGGTGGTGGCGGTATCGAGGATGCCCGTTCCCAAGGCGGAAAGCAGGCCATGAAGCCAGGGGCTACCAAGCTAACGGGGAAGATGCGAAGAATTGTCGATTTTCACCTGGACGAGAATCTGGATTGGGTGGCGGAACTGGAGTGCGGACATCGGCAGCATGTGCGCCATAATCCACCGTGGACGGTACGGCATTGGGTTACCACGCCACAGGGCAGACTGGCGCATTTGGGCCAGGAACTAAATTGCCTGGTATGCGGTGCCGCAGAGCAAAGTCCGGTTTCGTCCGCGAAAGCAAAGTAAGCCTCTTCCAGTGCGTCGCCCCGTCGAGCGCTTCGTGAGGGAAAATCTGGGCTTTGTTTGAACAAGGATTTGTGTTGCCTGTCCGCCCGGTTTTTTTCAGTCGCGAAAATCCTGCCATTTGCCCCATGAGAAGCGGTCACGGTATGATGTGAGTCCCCGCGTTTCAACCGCTGGGAGGTCGTCCAATTGGTAGGACTCCAGACTCTGGATCTGGCTATCCTGGTTCGAGTCCAGGCCTCCCAGCCAATCTTTTCAATCATTTAGCTCGGGCTGTACTCGGTCATTCCCGCCAGATGGGAACAACTTGGGAACAACTGGAAATAGAAATCAGTCGGCTGGAGGCATCATGCTCTCCTCTAACCGCGTGACCGCACTACGCTGGGACTGCTCCACCGACTGGATGTAGTACGCCAGCGTCGTCTGTGCGGAGGCATGCCCGAGGACCTGTTGCGCCGTTCTTACCGGCTCTCTCATTTCACTCAATGGTTTCGGCAAAATCGCGGTTCAACATGAGCATGGCAATGCGATCGGTCGGCTCGAAATTGTCGAGGATATATTCCGAAGCAGCCGGCCCCAAAGAGGGCGCGTACTCCACGGGATTCATGGAACCTCCTTATGGCCGTCGAAAATGCAACGGTAGCGTGGTCATCGCGGTCGGGATCGTAACCCTGGATTTCCACGACTTCGGAGACGAAGCGCCGGCCCGGGCGGCCCTCCAGGTGCACGACAACGCCAAGCGAATCAGCGGTGTTGGTCTTGATCGCTCGGTATGGCAAGTCAACTCCGCTTTGGAGAACGCAGCTGGTGAATCGTGCGAGGGCCTGCCTAGCTGATGTCGCGTGCACTGTTGAGAGACTTCCTGAATGGCCCGTATTAAGGAGCTGCAAAAGATCGAATGCCTCACCTCCACGTATCTCACCGAGGATGATTCGGTCCGGCCGATGGCAGAGAGCTGCTTTCAAGAGGTCACGGATGCTTACGGCCGGGAGGCCGTTTTGCGGCTGCCTGGCTTCAAAGCGGACAAGGTTGTCCTGGTCCATCTGAATTTCGGATGCGTCTTCGATGAGGAGAATTCGTTCGTCCGGTGGAATGAATTTCCCAAGGATATTAAGGATCGTTGTTTTCCTCCTCTTCGTTTCTTTTTCTTAACTGGACGCGGACGAAACACTTCGCAAACAGAGCCTTTTCCTGTTTGCGGGGATGGAGCGACCCATCATAAAAGGGTCGCTCCCGCCCAGTGGCCGTACCCTTCGCTGCGGTGGTCGTCAAGGATCTCCGCTGCGCTTCGACCGCTTCGCGGCGCGCACGAAACGCGCGTCCTTGACGGCCATCCTCGCTGCGG